>DATMAU010000018.1:0-130684 GCA_035559775.1 Sulfolobales archaeon | reverse complement strand
GTTGCTGTCCATCTGCCTCTCTCTTTAACGTTTGATATTACTGGTAGGTTGAGGATCTTTGCTGCTGCTTTTACAGCTTCTTCCGCGGCTTTGTAGAGTTTTTCTGATGCTTGTACGGGGTTGCTGTCTGTGAGTCTTATTCCTTCTTCTAGGTATTTTTTCGCTAGCTCTGTGCGTGCTTCTAGCTCTTCTACGGGATCTATTCCTAGCTTCTCTGCTAGTGTTTCGATCACTATGTCTGTTATATCTATTCCTAGCTCTTTGGCTTTTTTAACGATCCTCTCGGGTATGGTGATGTTTTGACTGCTCATTATGCTCGTTATGATCTGTGTTTGGGTGTTTTTATGTTTGGAATGCTTTTGGTGGTTCTTCTAGGCATAGGTATATTTTTATTGTTTCTCTTGATCTTAGTGTTTCTGTTTCTCGTGGGTCTGTGTATGTGATTATGTCTCTGCCTCCTATTTCGATTGTTACTTGGGTTCTGTCTCCTAGGAATGATGTGTTTTTCAATATGCCTTCTATGCATGATCCTTTTGGTTGTCTTGATATGCTTGTCTCTTCTGGTCTTATCACTATTACTGCTCTACCGCCTGTTGTTGGTTTTTCTCTGTCCATCCAGCGGGCTTTTATTCTGCCTCCTGGTGTTTCTATCTCGACTATGTCGCTGTTTATCTCTATGATCTTCCCCTCTATTGTGGCGCTTTTTCCTATGAATGTTGCTACGAAGAGGTTTCTCGGGTTTTTATAGATCTCTTCTGGGCTTCCTATCTGGATCATCCTCCCCTTATCCATGATACCTATTCTATCCGAGATCGACATGGCCTCCTCCTGGTCGTGTGTAACATATATAGCTGTGATCCCTAGCTTCTTCTGCATAGACCTGATCTCGCTCCTCATCGAGATCCTGAGCCTCGCATCTAGATTGCTCAGAGGCTCGTCTAGCAAGAGGACCTCCGGCTCAACCACAAGAGCCCTAGCCAAAGCAACCCTCTGCTGCTGACCCCCCGAGAGCTGGTGGGGATAGCGGTTCTCAAGCCCCTCAAGACCAACGATCTCGAGGATCCGTTTAACCCTCCTCCTAACCTCATCCCCAGGGACCTTCCTAACCCTCAATCCATAGGCTATATTATCAAAAACACTCATATGGGGCCATAAAGCCCAGTTCTGAAAAACCATAGCAGTGTTCCTCTCATAAGGCTTACTCCAAGTAACATCCCTACCACCAATATAGATCCTACCACCATCAGGGATCTCAAGCCCAGCAATAAGCCTAAGAGTAGTAGTCTTACCACACCCAGAAGGACCAAGAATCGTGAAGAGCTCTCCCTTCTCAACACTAAAACTAACACTATCAACAGCGACAGTCCTACCAAACCTCTTAGTAACACTAACAAGCTCTACAGCAGGCAAATCTCTACAGCTCTATGATAAATCCCCCATCAAGACCTATAAACATAACGTCACCCACAATCAACTTTTCATAACACTAGAGAGACACACCAAATAGAGGTTAGTCAGAAAAATCCTGGACTTAAATATAGCAAGAACAAGGCCCCCAAGCTGGTAACAAGATCCAGAAAACCTCCATAACATCCATAATATCGCCCATACGTGGAAGTGATAAGCATAGATAAGACTAAGAGAACACTGTGAAAACCCCACGCTGCGAAGAACAACCAGAATACCGACTCAATAATACCCACCATATCAAGATCAATAATATAACAGTTAAACTTATGGCCACATTGAAGCAAACTCCCTTTATAGGCTTTTCGAAGGCAAAGAGCTTGCTAGCTTGGAAATCGCGTTTACTCTCTTCAGCTTTCTTCGCAGGATCATCGATCCCTTTATAACATTATTAAATAGATCTGTTCTAGAAAGCCCTCAAAACATTCGTCACAGCGTAAACAAATGGCAGGAGATATAGGTCGATCCTCTAGCTATTATATTAAGATTCTGCCGCAGCTAAATGCCTAAGGCTCTAGCGAGCTCTTCGGGGTATAGTAATGTGTCTTCTAATCCTTGGTTTTTAATGAAGATCCTCAGCTCTTTATCTATCGTTAAGAGCTTGAGGTTCTTGGAGATCGAGACTCCGTAGAGGATATTGTCTATAAGATCCTTATGCCCCCTCAAATACAGCTCTATAGCTATCCCGAGAGCTTTCCCATCGATCTCCACGCGTTTGAACGATGATCCCAATAGCCCGGCGCCCTCCAGAACTATTCTAGCCTGCTCCCTATCCTTGATAACCCTTACTATCTTCCATAGGGCTTCAAGGATGCTCACATCACTGTAATAGACATCACACAACCTTAGCAAGGGTAATGAGTTTAGTATAGCATTATCAGTTTTAAAACCAAGCACCGGCAATATAAAGAATGTATCAACCAGAATTCTTAATCCTCTCCTGCTCACGCATACTCTCCCCCTCAAGCTCCTCAAAGCCTATATAGCCTATCTTAGGACCATGGAGAGCATACCATATAGCATCCCTCACAGGCTCTATGATCAGCCTACCATCATCAACAGTTATCCTAACCCTCATACCCTCACTAATACCAACAGCCTCAGCAGCAGCCTTAGGAATCGAGATCAACCTCTTCCTACTAACCTTAGCCTCAAAAGAAACACCCTTCATAGAACACACCACATAGTATCGAGCTAAACAACTAATAAGTTTAACAATAAGAAAGTTAAACACACAGCAAACTAAACCAAAAACAATTCTGCCAATACAAGGTTCTATAGGACATTCCTTAGCTCTGCAACAGAGCTTCTGGACTGTTTGTTGAGCCGGAGTACTCAATAACTTTAAGCTATTACAAATGCAGGATCGTTTCAATAGCAGCAAAACCTACCTTAATAGCTATATAGGCGTCGAGGGGTGGTAGTAGTGCTATATATTATCTGATAACTACTATCTATGCTATTTTACTGCAATATCTTTAATCTTTAAGACTACCCGGCGGTGTTCAATAAAACTCTACAAACCCGCAAACTACAAATGGATTTTGGGAAGGAGCTTGTGTGTAAGTGATGAGCGTAGTAATGCTATGGGTATATGGTTAATGCGAAGATCCTTTCATTGCATATACATGCTAGGATCTTCTAATTACTCTTAAAACCTGTTTTAGTGAAGGTTTAAACCGTTTCCTGCATTTCCATAGGTCTAGGCGATAGCTAGATCAACTATCATAATTCCTATTAAATTCGAAACACTGTCTGCTCTTGATTTAGCAATATCTATATGGCTCCTTAACATGTTCTTCCAAACTTTCCCCACTACCCTAGCATTATAGACCTCCTTAAGCCCTCCCTATAATCAATATTGATATCAACCCATACAAGTCTTCATGAAATCCGAAACAGTAGTAGAACAGCTTGATGTTTTTATAAATATCTTGCGATTAACTTTTGTATCGGGGCAGAAGGATGAAGATTAACTTTGCATTGTGGAGCACCCGTAGGACTGGGGGCACAAGGGTTATATTTGAGGTGGCAAATAGGCTGGCCAAGAGAGGCCATGAAGTAACTATAACTAGTCTTGGCACTCCAAGACATCAATGGTTTCGATTTAGTGATAAGGTGAGAATAATATATCCTGAGTCAAAGTATTCGATCTATATTCCCTTTAAGGGAAGATTCTCGATCAGTTTGCTAAGTAACTGGCTTCTAGGGAAAATCAAGATCCCATATTACATAGATCGTAATAAAATCCTAGCCCTCGCAATCCCAGATGATGTGGATATAAATGTAGCTACATACTGCCTCTCAGCCCATGCTGTATATGGGAGTGGTAAAGGACGCCCTTTCTACTATATACAACATTATGAGCCCCTCTTCTTCGCCTCAGATCCTTATCTCTATCATATAGCTAAAGAGACCTACTATCTTCCAATGAAGTGGATTGTTAATTCCTCTTGGGTTAATGGGATGCTAAGAAAAGAAATAGGTCGTGAAGGGCCGGTGGTTCTCCCAGGTGTTGATACAAGCGTCTTCTTTCCAAGGAATGTGGAAAAGAGGAGGGATGTTAAAGCTATCATCGCGCTCGGTAAGAGGGGTAAAGCAGGTAATTTGAATTATATATATAAAGCCTTAAACATTATCCGTAAGAGTTCTAACCTTAAATTGAAGTTGATTCTCTATGGCGATGATCCTAGGCTAGCTAAGCTATCTCCAGTTCCAACAGAATACTTCGTGAATCCGTCAGACGAAAAGCTGGCAGAGCTTTACTCCATGGCCGACGTTGCGGTAAACCCATCGCCTTATGAGAGCTCTCCACTACCGCCCCTTGAAGCCATGGCCTGTGGAACCCCTGTAGTCACTACCAGATATGGAACAGAGGATTACTGTTTCCACGAGGTAAACTCCCTTGTAGTCCCACCAGAGGATCCTGAGAGTATGGCTAAGGCTATTTTCAGAATATTAACTGATGAGAACTTAGCAGAAGAGCTGAGGAAAAACGGTCTAAGAACAGCAAAAGAGTTGACATGGGATAAAACGGCAGAAAATGTAGAGAAAATATTCAGACAGGGATTAAATGAAGATCCTCAGTAGTCAGAATATATCTAATATGTGGTGAAGATCTTTACACATAAAAACATCGGATCGATTTGCTCAAATCGAGAAAAGCCTATCCATATTGGGATATCAACATATAAGAACTATCTGCCTAAGAAAAGCCTTTATTAGAATCTATTAGAGTTTAAAGCTATTAATTAAGCCTATGTATTTTCCATAACTTTACCTTATCTACTCTCCAAAGTATGATTCATTAACCCAAAGGCGTGCTATTTAATAAAAGAAGATATTTTCTCCACACATAATACGTGGAACTAGGCTAAGCCAAATATAAGTATCCCTGATAGATATAAGGAGCCTTTGTCAATTAATCACAAAAATCCTCCCATAGCAAGGGAGAGAAACCTAGCATGGTGAAAGTTCACGTTAGGCCAGCGGAATGATAAAAAATCCTTCACACCGATACCGCTGCTAGACTCAAGCCGTTTACTTTCGTGACTCGAAATACCTCGCACTGAAGGTGAACAATAAATTAATCTTTAATCTAAGGCATCTTGGAAGCTTGGAGATTGAGTCTCAAAGGCATAGTCGTGTTTTAAGAGATTATTCTAAGACTGTCCGAGAGCCAAGACAACCTAGGGATCTGCCTTAAGATCGTCTGGACACGCAGGAGCAAATCTTTGAGCATCGTGAACACTGCTAGCCTGTGCAAAACCTCAATAGATACAGAGGATCTTGAGAACCGTGATGACAATATATCACAATATACACGCGTTCTTATAAATTGATCTCTTAAAGAGATTAATAAAACCCTTAAAGCCTTAGCCTAGCACATAATACATATCATACTGTTTTCCTTACAGGCTCTTAGGCGCCTGACGAGGCTGGAATGCTATCATATAGAACATCCCATCAACAGATTAGCCGTCTATGTTAGCCGTAACCAACTGTTCCGGATTTCATGAGGGTTTATAAAAATGATATTAAACTCATAGTTCTATGAGAACACAGTGTAAGCTCTATTATTTTTACGGTAGATCCAGGATGTAGAAGTTCCCACAGCAGTGAACCAGGGCAAAGCTATGAGGGGGAGCTGCGGGTTGGGGTCATCCCAAACGGGTGGAGGCCAGTGAAACTAAGGGAAGAGCGGTTGATATAAAAACAACCGCTATGAAACCTAAACCCTTACTCTCTCCTAAATATTTTGGTTACTGGATGTTCTATATGGGGTATTCGAAGTTTGTTTCAGCTTCTCTTAATGGTGGGCATTTCTTATCCTTATCACTCACTATAACGTTCTCCTTAATAGGCCATTCTATCCCAAGCTCCTCGTCATCCCACCTAACGCATCTCTCATGCTGCTGGCTATACTCCTTGGTTACCAAATATAAGAAGTAGGTATCTTCGAGGGCTTGGAAGCCGTGTGCGAATCCTGGGGGGATCCATAGGAGGAGTCCTGGTGATAGTTCTACAGCCACGTGTGAGCCGTACCATGGGGAGCCTCTCCTAACATCTAAGGCTACGTCAAGCACCTTTCCCGAGACTACTGTGACCAGCTTACCCTGTTCCATTGGTTTTAATTGGTAGTGAAGTCCTCTCACAACGCCTCTCCTTGAATAGCTGAGGTTAGCCTGGACGAAGTCGTGGAAAACCCCGTGGGCTTGGTAGTCTGTCCTCTTATAGAGCTCTGAGAAGAAGCCTCTAGCGTCGTTGAACCTCTCAGCTTCGATCAATATTACATCGGGGATCTTAAGCCTTCTAAAGCTCTTGAACGGCATCTAAACACCCCTCGCTGAGAGCCACTCTCTATAGAGGATCTCTAGCGAGTGATCGAGACTATGGAAAGGTGTTTTGAGCAGCTGCTTAGCCTTCTCTGTATTAAGGCTCGAGTCCCTAGGCCTTCTAGCCTTAAAGACAATATCCCTCGATGTTATTGGCTCGATAAGATCTTCTTTAAAACCAAACCTCCTAGCAATAGCTCTGGCAAAATCATATCTACTCACTCTCTCACCAGCAATATGGAAGAGTCCTCTCAAACCCTTCTCAACAATCTCCACTATCGCCTCGGCTAGAAGCGTGTTTAGGGTTGGTGAAAGCCACTGATCCACAAGAGCCCTTACAGGCTGACCCTTGCTCAGCGATTCTACCACGTGTCTCGCAAAATTAACCCTACCCATGCCAAAACCATATATATGGCTAGCCCTAACAATAACATGATCCTCAGTTGAGGAGGCAACAATACCCTCGGCAACAAGCTTTGTCAACCCATAGTAATTCACCGGGTTGGGGGTATCTTCCTCTCTATACATACCCCTCTCACCGTCAAAAACATAGTCTGTTGATAGGTAAACCAAGAAAGATCTATTTCTAGACGCAAACCTAGAGATAGCTTTAGTAGCCTCAACATTAACCCTCCAAGCAAAATCCCTATTAGTTTCGCAGAGATCCACATCCCCAACAGCTGCTGTATGTATAATAATGCTGGGTTTGATATCCCCGAGAACATCGATGATTTTATCGCTATCCCTGAGGTCAAGCCTCACCCTCCTAACACCAGGGATCTCGGGGATCTCGTGGGAGTAGTATTGGGCATAGACATCATAACCCCTCTCAGCAAGCTTTAGAACAAGCTTATAGCCAGGAGTGCTTGAACCGCCTGTCACCAGGATCCTCAAAGATCACTAACCCCCGTGACTTTAACAACACCTTGGGAGTGGAGATAGCTCCACCAATCTATAACCCTCGTCCAAGGCTCGTCCGAGATGAGACCGTTCTTAAGAGCTCTATAAACCTCTCTAGTACCATCGGCAACACTATATCTAGCTCTGAATCCCACAAGCCTCGAGATCTTTGTAAAATCAACAACATAGGATCTAGTATCTGGATCACCATAATACTCGATCCTGCATTCGCTCGTAACAGCTTTGCACACTTCCCCAGCTAGATCTGCTATCCTGTAGTTCTGATCATTAGAGCCTACATTAAGGATCTCACCGCCCACAATATCGCCCGGAGCCTCAATAACCCGATGCATAGCCTCAGCCACATCGCCTACGTGAACCACTGGCCTCATCTGGGTTCCTGGTCTCCCAACCATTATCTTCTTATGCTTATACAGCGATAATGTCATTGCGTTTACAACTAGATCGAATCTCATCTTAGGTGAATAGCCATATACAGTGGCTATCCTGAGGATCACGGATCTCTTTCCAGCTATCTCCCTGATCCTCTTCTCAGCAGCGTATTTCATCTTAGCATAGCTCTCTATGGGGTTTGGCTCCGAATCCTCATTAACAACCCTATCCTGGAATCCGTAGACACTGCATGTTGAGGCGAATACATATCTCTCTACACAGCCCTTCATGGATAGACTAGCAACCCTTACGGGAGATACTGCGTTCATCTCGTAGAATAGACCCTGATCTATTTTTCCAGAAGGGTCTGGCTGCGATATAGCGGCTAGATCTATAACAACATCATGCCCCCTAATAGCATCCATATCTATACTCCTAACATCGATCTTAAGCAGTTTGAAACCCTTCTCACCTACAAGTTCCTTGATCCCCATATCCCCGAAGAGAAGGAGATCCGCTACCGTCACTCTATAACCCTTACTGAGGAGAAGCCTGGTGAGCACTGATCCTATATATCCCGCTCCTCCTGTTATGAAGATACGCAACCTATGCACCCTGGACTATCCTACTATAATCACCAGTAATAATAGAGTATGAGCCGTTTCCCAGCACAACCTTCGAGCTTCTACCGATTATCGAGTCAACGATCCTAGCTCTGCTGGCATTTATCTCAACCTCCTCGAGTACTAGGGATCTAGTAAGGCTTCCACCAAGGATCCTGCTTCCACTCTCCACATCAACATAGTGCTCTATGATCGCATCCCTCGAGATATATGCCCCTCTACCTATATATGCAGGCCCCACAATCCTCCCCTCGATAACGGCTCCCTTCTCAATGACGGCCCTTCCAATCACTTCACCCCTAACCTCCCCCTCGATTCTCTCATCAACCTTATCTAGCATTAGGTAGAGGAGTTCTAGGAGATCGCTGGGGCTCCCAGCATCTTTCCACCAGCCTGTCACAATGCTATAGCCCACGCTATAGTCTCTATCTATGAACCACTGGATCAGGTCTGTGATCTCGTACTCACCTCTCCAGCTAGGCTTAAGATCTTTGAAGGCTCTTGCAACAAGATCCGGGTCTCTGAACATATATAGCCCGGAGAGTGTATAGCCGCCTGGCGGGGGATCTCTGGGCTTCTCGATCAGCTTATAAACCTTCCCATCCCTTAGGAGTACGTAGCCAAATTTAGAGGGATCCTTTGTCTTTGTAAGCACTATATAGACATCGTGATCACTCCCAGCAAAGGATCTTATTATAAACCCTATATCGTTGCCAAAATAATTATCGCCAAGATATACAACAAAGCTCTCCTTCACGGCCCCTGACTCGATAGCCCTATATATAGCGTGGGCTATCCCAAGCCTCCTTTCTTGAGTAACATACGAGACCCTAACACCAATGCTGGAACCATCGCCAAAATAATCGATAAAATAGCCCCCAAGATGTCCTATAACAAAGACGATGTTATCAACACCCCCTGATACGAGACCCCTAAGGCCGTAGGATATGAGGGGCCTCCCCATAATAGGGATCAGTGGTTTGGGGACTGTGAAGGTCAAGGGTCTGAGCCTTGTACCCTCGCCGGCTACAAGCACAACACCATCCATACTAAGCACCACATAGCCATCCAACTATACATAGGAAAAATTAATAAATAACCAACGCCTCTAGATCGAAATATTTGTTTATCGATCATCGAGTCTGTAGATCTCCTCCAGCTCTTTCGTTTTATACCTAGCTATATATCTAGCAGGGGCTAAGAATAGGACTTTATCTATAATATTTCTATGCCTTACTAAAGGGGCTTTATCTATATCGATATAACCCTCGCTACCCCGGATCCTTAGCCCCAGCTCCTTCCCCTCATTCCAGGCTCTCCATATCTTCCCAGGGGTGAGCGTGAACGGGGGTCTCACCAGCAATGGTATGCCTTTCTTGATAGGCAGGCTTCTCGCCATGAGCCTTCTAACCAGGCTGAGGCGTGATATGTGGTAGAGAAACGATATACATTTAATAGTATGTAGAATCTGCGCCGATCGATCCTTGCCAAGCGTTGAGCCCCTGCTATGCTCAGCAACCACGTGGGGGAAAGATGCGGCTTTATAGTCCGAATCCCAGATCTTGAGTCCAAGGACTATATCGTCGCAGTATGCGAAGAGCTCGTCGTAGAACAGCCTCTCAGCCTTGTTGGCTTTAAGCACGGCATCAACCCTCCAGATCGAGTAAGCACCGTCTGGGTATGATATATAGAGAGGCCTCTTCATATCGTTGGGAGGGTTTCCCCTTAGATATGCTAGTGGGAATAGGTATTCGCTGACATAGTTACCAGCAGTATCAACAAAACCCGTCCTAGGATCCACGATCACCCCCTGAGCACCTCCTAGGTAGGGGCGTTTCTCCATCTCCTCAACAAAGATCCTCAGGCTATCTTTGCGGGGGATGGCATCGTTGTTTAGAAGGACAATATATTTCGCACCCCTATCCCTAGCCCTGAAACCAGCATTGCAGCCTCCAGCAAAGCCTAGGTTGCGATCGAGACCCAAGATCTTCTTCTTAATATTAGATCTCCTCTCAACAAAACCCCTTATAGTCTCAAAGCTACCATCGCTAGAGCCATTATCAACTACTATGAGTTCATAGCGATCCTCAGGATAGTCAAGGTCAAAAACGGCATCGAGGGATTTCAAAACACGATCCACTATACCCTTACTATTATAGTTAAGCCAGATAATCGAAACCATTGGATAAGCTATAGATACCCCGATGGTGTTTAACATGTGGGGTTAATAAAAACCACAGATAGGTTTGAATACATAGCGATAAACTACGCCTCAGCGGAGTGTTGATTTACTGATATACTGCTTACTAGTTATCAAATAACTGATTATGAGATGCATTGGAGCATCTTTATAGAGATCTCTTCGATCAACTACCTATATTCTCTGCAGAGGGGATCCTACAAGGTTTTGTAATACAGTATAGCTGTTAGTAGTCCTGATCCTTCGGTCTATATTTATATTCTTTATAGTGGTGATGCTCTGGGGGTTCTTTGCTTAGACACCCATTCCCTGTCGCCATAATCGTTGGCGTCCCAGGCGTTGGTAAATCAACGGTAGTTGACCTATCAGTAAAGATCCTCTCGAGTAGGGGTTTGAAGACTATCGTACTTAACTATGGCGATTATATGTTCAAAAGACTCTCCCTAATAGGTGCTGTCAAGAATAGAGATGAGATTAGAAGCCTCCCAATAAGAATCCAGGTCGAAAACCAAGCCGAAGCGGCTAGAATGATGATTAAAAACGCCTCAGAAGAACTCCAAGGCTCGAAAGGATTGCTGATAGTAGATACACACCTCTTGATAAGAACACCCTCAGGCTACTGGCCAGGATTGCCTTTACACGTTGCGCAGGAGCTAAAGCCAGACGCCATTATCCTTATAGAGGCATCGCCAGAAGAGATCCTATCAAGACAAGCCAGGGATAAGACGAGAGTTAGAAAAGACTACGCAGACCCGGCAATCATAGAGGAGATGATGAGAATGAACAGAATAGAAGCACTAGTAGTAGCATCATTCACAGGAGCAACCGTAAACATAGTTTATAATAGAGAGGGAGAAGCTGAAAAAGCAGCGCGCGAGCTAGCATCAATACTCGAAAACCTCATAATAGAGAAAATGCACCATATATAGTCACTCTTATAAGTCTCATTCGAAGTGCCCATGCTAGACACAATCAAGATCGAGAAACTTCCAGGGTATAGAAGTAATCTTAAGGTTAATTTTTATTACTGGCCAATTAATAATAAAGTAGCGGGGAAAACAACGATCTCCTTCATTACTTTCACAAGGAATTCCGCGAGAGATCTTGTATATCTGCTAGATAATGTTAGCGATGTGGTTGATGAAATAATAATTGTAGACAACTATAGCACTGATGACACGCTAGAAGTAGCTAAAAGATATGGTGCTAAGGTTTACCAGAGAAAGTCGTGGGAGTATGTCGAACCTAATAGGATGTATGCATTGAGTAAAGCTTCACATGAGTGGATCCTTTACCTTGATACGGATGAGAGGCTTGGAAGTAATTTAAAGAACGAGCTTAGGAAGCTTATAAACAAATATGGAGATGTTTATGATGGCTTCTCAGTAACTTTCGTGAATATTAAGAACGGAAAGCCGGTTCTAGGACCATTATACCCAAACAGACATATTAGAATATTTAGAAAAACAAAGACAGTGTTTAGAGGACTCATCCACGAGCTCCCCGAAGTTAAAGGCAGAGTGCTTGAGCTGCCTGAGAATTATTATATCCTCCACTTCTATCTCCGGCAACAAAACGCTAAAGAAAGATGGAGAAAATGGGCCAAATACGCTCGGATCGAGGCTCTACAATATTATAGGCATGAAGGTTTTTTCGTGAGAAAACCCCTATGGACACTTGCACCCTTCTCAATGCCCTTAATATACCTTTATAACATTGTAAGAGCCTCTATCAAGAAGAGCCCAATAAATTATCCAGCATTATACGAAACTCTTCATTTAGCTCTCTACGAGACGCTGGTTCACACGCTCAAAAAACTTAGAGGTAGGAGGAGAAAACTATTTGCTGCGATAGTGCAGAGATGCGGCTTTATCGATCTAATTGAGTCCAGAGAAAGAGGAGAGGATCTTATCACTTTCGTATCTAGATGTCTAGCCAATAAAACTTAGAGCACAAGCCACACAAGCTCGTTAAGATCTCAAGGTTCTGTTTAACCGGGATTTACATATGATCTCAGCAGACCTATTGCTTCTCTATAACAGATCCCATATTCTTTCATAGTCTTACCAGGTGCTTAGCGTATTTAGCTTTTCCATAAACTGGAATGTCGGCAAATATTGACATGGGCTTTCTCTATATTACAGGTAGATATAATGGAAGCCCTTGATATTGCTGGCATATAATCACGGATCCTTCATACATACTAGCACACCGTATCCTGACTGTTTCGAGAGCGGTTCATAATAATGATCTCTGCACTTATGGGTTTCCTTGAGCTTACCGATTATATCTTTATAGTTTCCTCTATGATACTCCACTAAGATCACCTGAAACTTCCTTAAAAGATCAGCATCTCTCCTCAGAATCTCCCACTCACAACCCTCGCAATCCAACTTGATCATATAGAGATCCTCAAGATAATCCATAAGATCTCTCAAGTAACTACGGGAGCCTCAGCATATCTGTATATTCCATTAAGATCGCCTGGAACATTCTTAGACGATCAGAGCTTTTATGCAGGATCTCTGCCTCACAGCCCTTACAATCTAGTTTAATCATATATGGTTCTTCCAAGTATCCCATGAGATCTTCTAATACCACTATAGGAACCTCAACATAACTACCAGAAGTCGTTTCATCCCTATACCTAAGCGCATTCATTCCACCAGCATCCGAGACCGAGATATCTATTGGGATCTTTGTATAGCCTTTGGAGCCGCCTACAGCAGCGTTTATAGGCACCACTCTGTCTTTAACGTTGTTCAGCTCAAGGTTCTTCATCATCTCTTTATATGCTGCTGGGTGGGGCTCGACAGCCACAACTCTCTTAGCTCCATGGGCTAGGAAGTATAATGCTGTGTCTCCTATATAAGCTCCTATATCCAAGACCTCCCTACCCCTAAGATCTAATCCTTTCAATGGCCAGTGATCTGTTAGAAAGACCTCCACTACGGTGAATCTCAACTCCTTAAATTTAATGCCATCTACAATCCACGTATCACCTTCTCTCCTGATCCTGCCGCTAGCAATGCTATTCTTTAGGACTTGGCAGAGTTTACGATCAGATAACCAGGAGAACTCTTCAACCAGCTGGTCTATAGTTAGATCGAGCCGGCATATAGATATAGCTCCTGATCTACAGTCGAGTTTATCGAGAAACCTACGGCATAGAGATAGATCACAGATGCATATATCTCAGGGTTCAGCTCCATGGAACTCCCATCCCTGCACCTGGCTGTGAGCTTATCTACATGCCGCACGCCCCCTTTATATAAAGCATACTTTAACCCCAGCGTGACCCAATTACTGAAGATCTCCCTAGACTTTAGGACAGATTTTAATCCTGCAAGCAGACAAACACACCATAGGGATTAATAATCACAGATATTTATACCTTATCCTTTCACAAAGTCTAAGCTATAGTTGCCATTAGAATTCACTAGCCCTTTACATCATCCCTCTCTTAGAGAGTCCTTTAAACCAGTGTTATGTGACTTGAAAGAAACCTGGTTTCCCCTATAAGACCTCGCTTAGCTATATCCTTGAAAGAGATCTCTTATGCTTCTGTTTTTCCCCACGATATACTGCTCATCCATACGTGAGGAAACGTATAGGCGGTTCGCATCATCGATGCCCCGCTTTATTCGCTTTCAACCATTAGCCTTTAGCAGAGAGTATGGAGGATGCCATTGCTATAATTCGTTACACTAGAGCCCCCAATTAAGCGGATTTCTAAAAGCATCTCTATACCGCTATATATTTGCAGAGTCTCAGCTGTTTGGCATAAGCATTTAGATCTCTAGGAGATCTTAACAGTATCTAGGCAGATTAACTCCACATTGATAAATATTTTGGCACTGCTTGCTTCCCATGTTCCCAAAGCTCCTAGATCTTCCATCATTAATCTTGGAGATTTTCTCTCTAGCACTGATTCTAAGGATCTATGGGCGCTCCTATAGGGTTTCTAGATATGTTTTTGACAATAGATCTATTGCTACTCTTAGACTTCGCATTCCTCGCATTATCCTTACTATTCTCTATAGCCTCCATTTTTATAGATGATCTCTTTGTCTTTTCATCCCTCCTATCGTTCTCGATCTACTTCTCCCTTACCAAGTATCTCCCAATCCTCTCAGCAAGGCTTCTCAAGGAGTCTATGCTGCCAGCAATAGCTCCGCTGGCTTAATACCGCCTTTACAGGAAACCAACTTCAATGATCCTCTCAGCAGCAATCACCCTTGGATCAAGACAATAGTTTGCAGTAATAGGCCTTTTCCTGATATCTTCGTTACTACACCTTCTAATTCTAATGTACATAAACCAGTTGTAAAATTACACAGAATAGAGATCAGAAGCTGACTTCCGCTGTGGGGGGAATACAGGCAAAACTAGAAACGCCCGGATTCTATCCAAGATGACGATCAGACTGGCCAAGAGGGGTCATGGGATGAGCTTTCTTTATAGGTTAGGGGTCTATATGTTGAACCTGACACAAAGTATGAAAAACGCGAAACTCTTGAATGAGCTTTTGAACAGACATCTAAGCCTTAAGAAGGTTTTGATCAAGGAATTAAGATTTAATATTATCCTAGCTCGTCTTAAAGAACTTAATCGAAAGAAGCAGATGTAGTGTTGTAGTGATATTTTAGAAGGAAAAGGTAGTAAGGTAGTTTTCAAGCTCCGATATTAAGGATCTCTTAGGAAGTACAAGGAAAAGGGTAGCAGAGGATGAGACAATGCTACTTTTAAGGATAAAGCATTTAACTATTACTGCCTCGTCAGACGCTCTGGAACATATACGAGAATCATTAATAAAATAAGATGAAGGGTAGCTAGTTCTGTTACGGTAATTTAGCGTGAGTCCAGAGCCTTTAGGTTTTAAATTTCATAAATAGATGCTGAAAAATATATTACTTTATATTTGGATCTTAAGATAAAAACGCAAGAATCTCCCACTTAACAAGAAAAAATGAATAATACCTGCTAATAGACATGCTTGAGCATATTACAGAAAAGGACAGCGACTTAGTGTTAAGGAATATTAACCGAACATCGCAGCCCGTCTTCGTTGATTTTTACGGATCAAAGATTGTTCCTTGCTGATACCTTTAATCGCTTAAGCATCGCTAAGAAACTGTAAACGAAAACCAGCCCACCCCAGAGAGTGCTTGCAATATATATGCATATGAAATCATATCAATAGACTTTGATACCATAACTATAAAGCATAAAGAAAACAAAAAGGTTGTGAGGCTCAACGCGAGAGAGCAGTTAGACACCGAGATATAGCCCGAAACTGTGTAACATGAAGATTTATTACCCAGAACCTCTATAATTAATAACTTGCGATGGGTTATTATGTCCTCACTAGGTGGTGCTAAGAAGATCTCCTTATCAGACGTCAAGCTTGCAGATCTGGCAAGGTTCTCTAAGTGGAGGAGGACGTGATCTTGAAACCAACCGGTCTTCTACACCTATATAGAACAATGCCTTCGTTTCTAAAAGAGCCTTTACGCTCTATATACTACTCCAATATGATGAAACTATGGAACCCAATAATTCTTCGAAAGATAAGAAGAGAAATTGAGAAGCTTAATAACATCTATGATGCTGTTGAATTCGCTTTCTCCTTTGAATACCTTGCTCTTTCTATCAGGCCGATTCAGATTAAATACGAGATCACCAGATTATTGGAAATTGTTAAGGAGTAAAAACCCAGACTGCTCCTTGAAATCGGGACAGCAAAGGGGGAACATTGCTTCTCTTCTCCCATACAGCTGATCCCGAGGCTATCATTCTATATATAGACCTTCCGAAAGGCGCTCTGAATTAAAAGAACCCCTTAAAGATCTCGCTAAAAGTGGAGGAGGAATTGAATTATTGAGAGCTGATCTCTATAATCTGACTACCTTGAGGAACATGGGGAGGGCTAAAAAGATCTTAAAACCCTTTCTCGAACTTTATGAAGATACCGAGAAGGATTTCGAGACAAACCCCATCGTTGGAAAGAATATAATAATTTAATAATTATATTATATTATTAATAGCGCTTCGTGTTGCAACTGGAATATAAACAAAGTTATAAATACTAGCTTGTGAAATCAAGGTTGGGCTAAATGGGTGTCTCCTCATGTGCCATGTATCTGTGATAGAGTTCTTTATTGAGCATGCTGAGGCAGAAGAGTTTGCTGGTAAGAGGGTATTAGAAGTAGGTAGTAAGTACGTTAATGGTAGTGTTAGACCATTCATAGAAAGATTCCTCAAACCCAGAGAATATATAGGTGTGGATATAGAGCCTGGGAAGTTTGTCGATATAGTCCTACCAGCAGAGAAACTGCTAGACCACTTCGGCCCAAACTCATTCGACGTGGTCATATCAACAGAGGTTCTCGAACATGTGAAAAACTGGAGACTCGTGATCAACAACATGAAGGGCGTTCTAAAACCAGGCGGGCACATATATATCACAACACGTTCCAGAGGCTTCCACTACCACGCATACCCACACGACTACTGGCGCTACGAACCAAATGATATGAAAGCCATATTCTCAGACTTCGAGATAAAATGCCTAAAAAGAGACCACGAAGCCCCAGGCGTATTCCTCAAAGCAGTGAAACCAAATAACTGGCAACCAGCAAACCTAGACAACATAGCTCTCTACTCAATACTACTAGGTAAAAGAACCAGAGAGATAATCAGCATCGAAGAGGCCCCGCTCACCAGGAGAATCGCATTTAAGCTCCTAAACTCCAAAAAAGTACGTTGGTTAATACCGACAGCATTAATACGCATCCTTGAAAAAAGCCTTGCTGGAGGGCCTGTTATACATACTATACATACCTAGATACATATGAAACCAATATGAAATCGCCAGCCTTAGAAATAAGAGGATTTAGTAAAACTCTTATAGTTACCCTTCCAGTCATATGAACCCCAGGTGAAATAACTCTCAAGGGAAAGATAGTTAGTCTGCAAAAACGATACATGATCCATTAAGGTGAACCCTTAATACTTCTTCTATTAATATCTAATATCTATTACTTATCAGTCACATCCATAAAAACACCAATATTAAACACATCTATAATGCGGTATATTATAAAGACCTAAGCAAGCAGGGTAAAGAAAGCCAGGACATTGTATTATCCTAAGCGATGAAGAGTTATGGATAGAAGATACTCCCAAAGTGTGGGGGCTAATAAGGCCAGGAGTTGAGCTGCTGGTATCAAAAAATACAAACTGCTATGAAACCCGAACTTTATCTATATCTGATGCTATCTATATGGTATTGCTGCATATCTGTTGAACTTTATCTCTGCAACTACTATGTGAGGTAGTATCATGAGGTAGGTTCATACATGTCTCCATGTGGTCTTGATCCTCTTTACAATATTCATTATTTATTATTTATTTTACTTACTATATATCCCCATACCCGTTGGTGTCGTTGACTATCTATAGAAGATAGATCTTGCCTCAATGATTTAGGTTAAAATGATCATTAGGGTTGTGGGGCTATTTATCGTTCTACGTATCATACCGATTATAGATCCCCTTAACAGCTACTTTAGATATGTTGAGTACCACATAAAGCCGCCTTTTTTGATGAAACTCCTTGCTGATCAAACGAGATCCTTATGTGGATCGCTCTTTTAAACCCTGAAGCCTTTCTTAGTAATTCCTTATCAGTAATATAATCATCAGTAGTATATACTACGATGTTAAGGTGCTTGGCTAGGGAGAGATATGATGCATCGTATACTGTGATGCCGTATCTCGGCGAGAGCTTGACAGCTCCAGCCATTACAGCGGAATTTAGGGGTAAAGTCGGATCTGAAGATCTTCCAGCAATCGTGCTATTAATCCCGGCTCCTCTGGTTTGAATGATCCCGAGTATCTTAGTGCGTTAAGCACTTCATAGTAGATCATGGAAGGGCTGCGAGATCTATTTCTCCTTTTACACGTAGATCCTTTAACTTTATAGCTAGATCGCTATACTCCTCCTCAGCAAACTATTTAACAGCTACTGATGCATCTATAACTATCTCCCCTCTCTCCATCTCCTAATTTCCTCAGCACTATTCCAGCTGGGCGTCTTTCTCCTTAGCAAGTCTATGAGCATAGGCGCTCTTAAGGCTCTCTCATTGTCTCTTGATAAGAGTATCTCCTGTCCCCTGATCTCTTCCATTATGGCTTTCTCGACAACCTCGTTCCAGTTGATATGTCTCATTCTATCTATTTTCTCTTTAAGCTCCTTACTAATCCTAAAGCAGATCGTAACGCTCAAGCTTCTTACCAGGTACATGGTTTTATTAAAAATAATAAGTGAACTTAGCATAGGGGTTGGGTTGCGGTTCCGATTCTAGTGTGTATGTTCTTAAAGGTTTTGTTGGTCTTTTATAAATCTCTATGGTGATGATTGTTTGGTGATTGTTGTGGATGACTCTCCGTTAATAGTTATTAGGAATAATCTGGAGAGGATGAGATCTTCTGAGGGGCCTAGGCTAGACCTTATTGGGGGCGATATTCTGAGATTCCTAAGATCAACGCCTAATGGCTGTGCTTTTGCTGATGAGATAATCAAAGCACTTGGGGTCTCAAGAGATGCTGTTTATTACATGCTTAACAAGCTTTCAAAAGCAGGGCTTGTTAGAAAGCATCTTGTAAAGCCCAAGGATAGCTATAGGAAGAAAAAGCTCTACTGCTTCTACGACTCACCATACTACCCGCCGGAGGAGTAGAGATCCTGAGCTTGTCAGCATAGAGGAATCCTTGGGGGAGTTTATGATTCTCGTGGGTACCTGCGGCTTCCCCAGATCGAGGAGAGAGGTTTTCAGAACCCTCGATATAGTTGAGATCCAGGAGACATTCTATGATCCCCCACCCGTTGAGAAGGCAAGGATCCTTAGGAGGGAAGCCCCGGAGGGCTTTATATTCAGTGTTAAAGCCTGGCAGGTTGTAACTCATAGTAGTAAGAGCCCTACAATGAAGAGGATGAAGAGGAAGCTTGAGGGAGACCCCTCAGAATACGGGCTTCTAAGACCGACGGAGAGGAATTTAAAGGCCTGGGAGATTGTTGAAGAATACGCCAGAGAACTGAGGGCTAGGTTCATTGTATTCCAAACACCACCATCGCTGGGATATAGTGATCAGGCATTGAGATGGATCGATGATTTCTTCTCAACAATCACAAAGAAGGGCTTCGAGCTCGGATGGGAGCCGAGAGGTTCTTGGAACGATGAGGAGAATAGAGAGAAGCTCTGCAGCCTCCTAAACAAACACAGAATCATACATATAGTCGATATCCTTAGGAGAGATCCATGCACACAGGATAGCGAGATCCCCCTATACACAAGACTACACGGACTAGGAGGCGGTGAGGTGAACTATAGATATAAATATACCGACAAGGATCTCGAGGAACTATATAACAGGCTTGTTTCGAGCAATCGTAGAGAAGCCCTAGCCCTATTTAATAATATCTATATGTGGGATGACGCTAAGAGATTCAAGTATCTATTACACCAAAAGCTAGGTCAGAGTACCGGGTTTAGCGGATCTCCCTAGAAGCCTCCTAAGCTCCTCTATCCCCTCTTTGGTGGTTATAGGGATCCTGTTAACCTTTACTCCCCTATCTATTAATTCATAGAAAACCTCACTGATCATCGGTGGTCTCACACCGGTCTTCTTAATAAGCTCTGGATTGCTGAAGATCTTTGACGGTTCTCCGTAAGCAACCACGGTTCCTCGATCCATTATAGCGATTTTATCAGCTATCTCAACAGCCCACTCGATCCTGTGCTCAACAACGATTACAGTGATCCCTAGGTTTTTCTTGAGACTCTCTATCAGGCTTAGAACCTTCATAGTGCCAACATGATCTAGCATTGAGGTTGGCTCGTCAAGGATCAAGATCCTCGGTCTCATTGCAAGCACAGACGCTATTGCTAAGAGTTGCTTCTCACCAGCTGAGAGGGATCTTGGTGGCATGTTGCTCTTCTTATCAAGTCCCACATAGCTTAGGATCTCCCTAGCCCTGCCAAGGATCTCACCCCTATCTAGCCCCAGGTTCTCAAGACCCATAACAACCTCCTCGAGAACCGTGGGCATTATTAGCTGGGAATCGGGGTTCTGGAATACAAAGCCCACGCTCCTCGTGATCTCCTCGGGCTTTAGCCCCCTAATATCCCTCCCAAGGATCTTGATCTCGCCTTTAACCTCGCCCCTGATCATGTTGGGTATTATTCCCGAGAGTATGTAGAGGAGTGTTGATTTCCCACACCCAGAGGGCCCCATTATAACTATAAACTCCCCCTCCTCAACAGCTAGGCTTAGATCCCTCAGAACCCATTCCTCAGAGAGCATGTATCTAAACCAGAGGTTCCTAACCTCGACAGCGTATCCCAAGCCTCACACCCCAGCGATCATATAGTATGTTGAGAAGCCCGCCAGCTTCACAGCTATTATTCCTGTATAGAATATGGCTATCAATATAATGGCGATCGTATCCCTAGAGCCCCACCTTAGTGGAAATGCATAGCTCCTCTCCCTAGAATAACCGAAACCCCTCACCATGAGGGTTATGCTCAACTCCCACGCAAGCCCCATGATCCTTATAACAAGCGGTACAAAAACCGGAATGAGGTTAGCAACCCTCTTGAAGGGATTCCTCGAATCAACCTCTATACCCCTAGCCTTCTGAACATCCATTATATTCCTAAGCTCAGACACAGCTAGGGAGAGCATTCTTAGCGAGAGTAGGAGCATGAAGCCAGCCTTATAGGGCAGTCCTATCCTTGAGAAAACCTGGACTAGATCGTATGGCTTTACTGTGGAGAAGAATATAAGCATCGATACTATCGGGTTTATTATTAGGAAGAACTTCCCAGTCCCCACAAGCAGGCCCACATCCGTAACCCTAACACCAGCGAATGTGAATAGATATCTCCCAACATCCTGGTAATAGCTAGCCCACACAAGGATCGTTACTATGAAGAACACAATGCTATAGCCTACTATGAGCAAGAGCCTCTTAAGAGGAAGACCAGCTAGAGCCATACCAACTACCAGGGATAGGAAAATAAAGACAGCAACAGATCCATCGAACTGACACACAATAGACGCTGCCAAGACAAAGACGAACCAGAGCAGCTTAACCCTAGGGTCGAGGTTATGGATAACACTCCTACCCTCTACATAGAGCCCTACCTCGCCCAACTAGCCACACCTTGAGAGAATATCACTCCTAGCCCTCAAAAGCTCGTTATAAACCCTACCAAGATCTATGCTCCTAACCATGCCTCCGGAAACCACGTGCCTCCCATTAACAAAAACCTCCCTCACGGAAAAGCCTCCCAGCCAGACAATAGCCCTAGCTACTGAGGATGGATCATCGAGATCCGTGGGTATTGTGGGCTCGAGCACAACTAGATCCGCTCTATACCCCTTCCTAAGCATCCCAACATCACTCCAACCCAGGGCTTTCGCCCCACCTAATATCGAGGATCTCAGGAGATCCAGGGGATCTAGAGCATATGGTCTAGAATATTTAGAGCTCTGGACAGCAATAGCTATCCTCATCTCGAGCAAGATATCCATCCATCCCGAGGTTAAGGGCCCATCAGTCCCCATAGTAACCTCTATGCCTCTCTCAACCATCTCGAGAACCCTCGCAACCCCGGAGCCCCAGGCCATGATTGATGAGGGGCAGTAGGAGATATAGGGCTTTCTCTTAGCAAGCAGCTCGAGATCGTTGTCACCAATATAGACAGCATGGGCTAGGAGGGGTGATGCTCTCAAGAGCCCCAGGCTTTCAGCGGCTTCTGTCGGTGTTGATCCATACATATCCCTAACCCTCCTAACCTCGTCCATGGATTCTGCGAAATGCATATGGATCCTCAGGCTCTTCTCTACAGAGGCCTCGGCAGCCTTTCTAACAGAATCGCCTGTAACGGAGTAGAGTGCATGGACCCCGATCATGCCTCTTACAAGCTCTCCTCTACTCATATTCTCTGCGAAGGATATCGACTCCTCTATAGTGTGTTTCGGAGGCCCTTCGAACAGCTCTATAACCCCTAGGGAGAGGGATGCCCTTATACCAGCATCCCTGCTTGCTCTAGCCACCTCCTCTTCGTAGAAATACATATCTCCGAAGAGTGTTGTGCCTGTCATTAGGAGCTCTGCTATCCCTGCAAGTGCTCCCCAGTATATATGCCATGGTTTTAGGCATGCCTCCATGGACCAGATCTTTTTGAGCCATTCTAGGCCTGTGAGATTAAGCCCGATCCCTCTGAATAGATACATTGGGATATGGTTATGTGTGTTAACAAGCCCTGGGATCACTATGCTCTTCTCACTACCAACAATGATCTCTGGCGAGTACTTCTTACCACTCTCGAGATCCGTTACATCCAATATATAGCCATCCTGATCAAAAATCACAAGCCCGTCCTTGAAAAAAGGTTTCTCGGGATCCAGTGTTAGTATACGCCCTCTAACCCCTATAAGCCCCATTGGGCCTCTACACGCTCCTGGCTAGGATGCGAATCTGATCCTATCCTTCCAGTAGAGCCCCCTCATCTTTATCGGCTGGTATAGAAGGTATCCAAGTATCGGTGTGAGTGTCGTTGTAACCACAGCGTTGTTAAATATAACCCATGGCGCGAACCAGCCCCATACAAGGGCTCTTGGAAGCCCTATCACCGGCTCCAATAGATCTAGCCACCATGAGATGTAGAGTGAGCACCAGATAGAACTTATAACGCCTCCCCATATGTAGTACTCTATAAGGCTTCTCGGACTCCTAAGGCTATGATCCCTCATAAACTTATACGGAACCCACGCTATTATGAAGTTACCTATAAAGCCCCCAATACTCCCAATGCTTAGATACCCCGTCAGGGCATCTGCTATAAAGTTGCCTATAGCAACTCCAAGGGCTCCTGGGACTCCGAAGAGCATGCCAAAGAGAGGTGCCAGTGCGTTACCAGGCCTCACCCACGTAAAGCCAGGGATTATCGGGATCCCTCCAGTGGCTGCTAATGCTCCCCCATATAGTGCTGCTGTTAAAGCCGTTACCGATACGTCTACAGCATCCCACCTGAGATCAACCTTAACAATACCCCTCCTAGTTATAGTCCTACCACTAATCTCTAGAGCGAAGATCACAGTCCCCACGATCCATAGAATCCCTGCAACAGCGAACCAGAAATCCCTCCCAAGCACCACGAAGGGCTGTGTCACAAGCCATGTCGAAGCCTTATCAGGCCCTATACCCTTGCTAACAATATCATATGCTATATATATGAAGAGGGCTACAAACAGGATCGCTATTACTATACTAACCCCCCAGATACCCTTAGCAACGCCTGCCACCATGATCACCCCCTACGTTTTCTCATAATATATAGAAACGCCCCAACACCGAGAAAGAAGATCAGGAAGCCGATAATCGTTGTCACAAGAGGACCAGCACTCCCAGCAGCAAGACCCACGGGACCATAGAAACCGCTGGCTCTGTAAGCAGCATAGATCCCCATGGCGAGGAGCCACAGAGCACCTACAGCTACGGCTAGCATCCACCCGCTCTTCTTCATAGCAAACATAGCCAGCCCAGCGAGGAGAACGATAACACCGATTGCTGTTAAAACGATATCATAAACCACCCATGATCACCACTGATAAATCTAGGTAAAAGCTTATAAATCAATAGCCGAGGATCCCCAGGATCTTTGATAATTCTAATTTAAAAACGCAGAATCAAGGCAAGCATAAGCAGCACTAGGATCTGGGTGAAACCATCACCCCGATCCAGCGAAAATACCTAAGACTCTCACATCACATATATCTCTACCCCTATGGGTTCATGGCTCCTGTCAAGCCTATAGGACTGATCAGCATGCTATCCAGCAACCATGCTGGCTAAACCCTTGCTCCAAGCCCTCCAATCAGCCCTTTAGTTTTTTTTTTGAAAAACACCCTATAGGGGGCCTCTATGGCCTCAACCTTTGGAGGCTTTCTCTTAGGATTCGGGCTCTGCCTACTCCTAATAGGGCTTGGAGTCATCGCGATCTTAGGGATTGCGTGGAGATATGTCGCGGAGCCTGAGGAGGAACTGGAACACTACGTTGTCAAGCTCTATGACGTTATACACTCACAGGAGTATGAGAAGATCATGAGGGCTCTAAAGACCCTGTCACTCTACACCGATAGGCTTGTAGAACTTATAGGGGAGCACGGCGAGTCTCTCGGCATCCAGCATCTCGGGGAGCATGTTAAGCTGATCCCAAACGCTTCTCATTATATGGAGAACATCTATAGCTTGAGCGAGACTGCTTTTCTAGCCATGTCAGCGTTCGACCTAGTGTTCTACGTGGCGGCTGATAGCGTGCACCGTCTATCATGGCTAGCCGTAGTGCTCGGGCTTATCCTAACAGCTATAGGTGCTGTGCTCCTTGTGAGAAGCCGTAGACGCAGGATTGCTTAAGGCTGGGTAAAGCCTCATAAGAGGCTCTCCAAACCAACCATGGGCGGTGTGAAGAGTCTTTGGGAGGCGGGGCTAGGATCTTGGGCGTAATGTTCTAGCTAAGAGTGAGTATGGGATCGCTGCTAAGAGGGGTGCTAGGGATGAGACTAACATAGCATTTCCGGGGCTCGTTGCTTTTAACAATATCGCTGTTATGATCGGTGCTGCTGCACCGCTCAGCTGCCAGAAGGTATTTACTATAGAGGATGCTGTTGAGAGCACGGATCGCGGGAAGATCATCGAGAGTATTGTTGAGTTGAGGGGCGTTGTGACAAACCTGGTAAAACCCAGAATAGTCATTAAGGGGAGGAGCAGCGATCCTGAGGGGTATTGGGATAAAAGGATCCCTGATGCTGAGTATAGAATTAGATCCACGATCATGAGCCTCATAACACCCAGCCTCGATGCAAGGATCCCTGCCAGGGGCATTGAGACCAAACCTGCTATGGAGAAGACACTCATAGCTAGGGATGCCTCTACAGTGCTAAAACCTGAGAGAACAATATAGTAGGGCGTCCAATAGGCTATAACCCAGTTGTAATATAGGGTTAGGAAACCGCCAAGGCTTACAAGAACGAGAGACCCTCTATAACGCCATAGTGTCGGTATAAGATCGCCTAGAACCTGACCAGGATCCCTCGCACCAACCCTCCTTAAGAGAACAAGATCAGCCGCCCCCACAGAGATGCATAGAATCCCAACGACCATATGGACATAGCCAGGATCACCACTCTCCACAACACCAGAGATAAGCCATGGAGCGGTGAGAAAGGGGAGGGACCACGCAACACTGTAGACCCCCATAGCTCTCTCAGTATTTTGGGGAAAGAGGATCTTGACAAGCTTTACAGAGGGCCCATAAACAGTACCGGAGAGAAGACCTACCGCTAAAGAGACCCACACCCATGACTCGCTATCCACTAGATAGAAGAGGGTGTTGAAAAAACCTGAAAATATAAGACCAAGACCCATAGCAAACCCGGGACCCTTCCTATCACCCAGAATACCTCCGGGAATTTGGGAGACCACGTATCCGGCGAAGAAAGCGCTCCCCACAAGACCGATCAGCTCCTCACTAACTCCTCGAGAAATTAGATAAGGAGCCAGAGAGCCCCAATATATCCTTAGAAGGAGTGTTGAGAAGAAGGATAGAGATGCAAGGGCTAGGCCCAAATGCTTCAGGGAACCCCCATAGTGTGTCGAGACCTATACACCCCACGTGATTCTCCATAATACTGCGTATTATTAAGCAGTTGAACCCTGGTTAAAGTGTTTAGCAATGCAAGTATAGTTCGCCTATATTCATCGCCTTATTAGCCCCAACCAATACTCTCTAGCGGATGGCCTGGATTGTCCGAGGATCTGGTTCTCTATGCTTTGATAGCTGTTCTGGTTGCTGTGCTTATTGGGCCTCTTGTATCTAGGAGGGTTGAGGAGAACCTCGAGATCTATTTCCTAGTAATGGGTTTTACTGCTTCGGCTATTGCTGGGACTCTTGGTTTTAAGCTACTGCTAGAGGCTTTCATTACCCCTGTTACTGTTCGTGAGATACCCTTCGGGATCTTTCAGGCTGTTTTGATCGCTGGGCTTTTGTTTGAAAAATACAGGGCTTCTCTAGGCGGTTTTCTCAAGAGGTCTCGGGGGATCT
Organism: Sulfolobales archaeon; assembly: GCA_035559775.1. Lineage (GTDB taxonomy): Archaea > Thermoproteota > Thermoprotei_A > Sulfolobales > AG1 > AG1. Next base: position 104,091 of record DATMAU010000018.1, on the reverse strand, counting down.
CTCTGCCAGCTCTCTACGCGATCCTGGTTTTCCTCCTAGGGCTTGGGAGTAGCTTTATCTCCGCGATAGTGGCTTCTGTTATAATAGCTGAGATAGCCAAGACAATAGGTCTTCCCCCGAGGGCTAGGGTCTCTCTCCTAGTATTGCCTGCATATGCTATAGGTGCTGGGGCTGCTCTAACACCTGTTGGTGAGCCTCTATCAACCATAGCTGTTGCTAAGCTCTCGGGCGAGCCTTACCATGCTGATTTCTTCTTCCTCATGAGATTACTATGGGACTATGTCTTAGCCATAGTTGTTATATGCTCGATAGCCAGCTGGATCATCTATAAGAGGGCTCTCACATCAATAGAGACAATCGCAAGAGAGGTTGAGGTTATAGAAACAAGATCCCATGGGCATGGGGGCAGCGGGTATAGAGAAGCGATCATAAGGGCTGTGAAGGTATATATCTTCGTATTCGCACTAGTCCTCCTGGGCCACTCATTCGATCCAGTGGTGGAGAGATACATAGCCCATCTAAACCCCCAGGCACTCTATCTATTCGGAAGCACCTCAGCAGCTCTTGACAATGCTACATTGGTAGCAGCGATAGTAACACCAGAGATGGAGATCATGCAGATAAAATCATTCCTAGTATCCCTCATAATATCAGGAGGCTTCCTAATCCCCGGCAACGTCCCAAACATAGTAATAGCATATACAAACAACATAAGCTTCAGAGAATGGGCTAGAAAAGCACTCCCAATAGGCGTACCAATATTCCTAGGAGCATATGCAGCAATATTCTATCTAGGCCTATAACGTATCAACAGCTTAGAGAGGTAGAAGAAATATATTGGAGACATGCTATCCGGCTTAGAGCGGCTTATCACTATGATTATTAATATAACCGGCGCCAAATCCGTGAGTAGTGTTGGAGAACCCAGTCCTCCTAACGATTATAAGCCATGAACTATACTGCTTATTAGGGGAGAATGAGGAGAAGTGATTATAGAGTTATTATTCGAAGAATACTGGGTAGAAGAGGTACTTTTGCTCTAAGAAATATAGTCTCATCGATAGCATTCTATGCGGGATTAAGGGAAGATCCTAGGAAGAGGCCTCAGGGGATCTCGGCTATGGTTGCTGTATATAATGAAGAGGAATGGATTGAGCCTGCTTTGTTATCTATAAAGGATCTGGTTGATGAATATGTAGTTTTTGACTCGTCTAGCGATAATACCCCTAACATTGTCATGAGACTCAGAGACGAGGCTGGGTTAAATATAAAGTACCGCTGGATCCCTCCAGGCAGTCTTGCAGACAAGAGGAATATGATTCTGGCTGAGACTAGCTATAGATGGATCCTTTTCTGGGATGGAGATTATGTCTTGAAGGAGGATTCGGTCAGTTTTATTAGGGCTCTCATAGAGAGCCTGGATCCTAGGAGACATTACCTTATTTACTGGCCATGGCTAGCTCTCTGTGGCGATATTTACCACGTATGCAGCGATAAACCTTATCAAGTAGAGCACTGGCTCTATACATATTCCAAGAGACTGAAATACAAGGAAGTATATGTCAGTGGACTTCAATTTGAACTCCTTATCGCCCCATTATGGCTATATAAGGTAGTCTATATAGACAAGATCCTAGGGGTACATCTAGCCCTTGTTAAAAAACCTGTGAGGCTCGCCATCAGAGATCTCTGGTGGCGTGATAAATCTGGATTCTATGAAGCGGCTAAGAAGGGGATCTCCTATGAGGAATACGCTTCTATGAAGGCTAAGGAGATCTATGGGACAGGGGATCTTGAGGAGATTGGATGCAGGATCATTAGGGATATGATCGAGAAGCTGCCAAGGTATGACGAGTCAAAATATGGAGAGCTACCAAGCCTTGTAAAGAGGTATTGGGAGAGCGGCAAGTATAGATGGTGTGAGAATAAGTCATAGTATGCTGGGTGTTTGTGTTGAATATAATCTATATAGTTGGTTTCTATCCTCCGCCTGAGACTGCTAATGGTATTAGGAACTATTATTTCGTGGGAGAGCTTAGGAGGAGGGGTCATAATGTTACCGTGATCCAGGTTACTCCGAGGGTTGGTGGTGGTATCAGGATTGGTGATCATGGGGAGCTTGTTATAAACTACCCAACCATAGGATCCGGATCTCTTGGCAGGATCCTTACTTTCCTCAGGAATATCTATATGCTTAGGCCCGCTGTCTCCAGCTATGCTGAGAAGGTTAAACCCTCTCTGGTTATCTCCGCCCACCCCCCGGTTGATGCTGTTTATCTCGGTCACTGGCTCTCAAGATCTCTTGGCGTCCCGTTTGTTATAGATGTTCACGACCTTATAGAGCTCCATGTTTCTGGTGGGTTGTTTAGGAGATTCTCCAGGTCTATCTATTATAGGGGGTTAGGCGATATCTATGCTGAAGCAGATCTCTTGATCGCTGTCACAGAGGCTCAGAAAATAGCTCTCGAGAAGATAGCTGGTGCTAAGAATATCGAGGTTATCCACAACGGTGTTGATGTAGAGCTCTATGATAAAATATATGGAGCAATCACACATAGAAAGGATAAGAGCTATGTCGAGGCAGTGTTTCTAGGCGATCTGAGCTGGAGATACCATATGGTAGATAAGATCATCATGGGCTTTGGCGAGGCGAGAAAAATACTTGGTAGCGGGAGGATAAGATTGAAAATCATAGGGGAAGGACCCCTAAAAGAAAGCCTCATGAAGCTTGCAAAGAGCAAAGGGTTCGGGAATGATGTTATATTCACAGGATACTTGGAGAGGGAATCGATGGTGAAAGAACTAATACTATCCGACTTAGCCCTGCTAGGCAGACCTAGACAGAAGGATCCATGGAACATAACCAGCACAAGAACAGTTATATATGAGTATGCAGCTGCAGGGCTACCAATACTAGCCTTCGGACCAAGCCCCTCACATATAGAGTACTTCATAAAAAGCAATAATCTGGGAGTGTATCTCGACACCAACGACCCAAAAGAAATAGGAGAAGGGATAGCAAGCATGGCTCAAAACCTGGGCATGTTTGATAGAGAGAAGATAAGATCCGTAGCACGTAAGTTCGACAAAAAAGAACTCTCAAAAATATTTGCTAACTATGTGGAAAAACTACTCTGAAGCTCAAAATAGGATCCTTCTTAAGGAACCTTCAACTACTGGGCGCTCGTCCCTAAAGTCCTTGCTAATATGCCGTGAGGGTCGGGAGTTGCCAGTATACATTAAATATCTCGTAATATTTTACGAGATCTTAGAAACGCAGCCCTACAGCAATAGTTAGCTCCACATACTAGAAACCTTGGAACTCACTTTGATAGATAACTATCTAGAGAATATCTGAGAAAGCATGGGTTGGGTAGGGGTTCTATGCCCAGCTCTTCTGAGTATAGCTTTATGTTTTGCAGGAAATCCCTAAACCTATATATAGGGACTATGAATACGTTACCATAGCTCCTAATGCTAGTCTCTCTAAGTGTAACTATAGCTAGGTAGAGTTCTCTAGCCTCTCTAAAGCTCTCAAGGATCCTGGCTATTAGGTCGCATCTTGAGAGAGCTCTCTTAGCCCTCTCTATCATTGAGACTGAGACGCTCGAAATCCCCCTAACCCTGCCCCAATGCTTGCAGTCAACCATGAGGGCTATCCTGGATATTGTGTCTACTCCGAGGACATCTATTTCGAAGCCTCTTGGTGGTGGGGCTCTTATCCCTCTAGCAACATCCATGCCGTTTAGCTCCATGGCTTTTGAGACGAACTCCTCGAAATCCCTCCAGCTCAAGAGATCTGAGATCCTCTCTGGATCCCCTCCTCTTGATATATATTCCATAGCTAGCCTTACTCTAGATAGATCCCCTTGGATCTCTGGCAACGTCTTTAACAGATCCTCATAGCTCTTATCACCTGCTAGATACCTATATATAGCTTCCTTAACCCTCTGCTCCGTCTCCAATCCCCGATCCCTATAGATCCTGTGTTCTAATAGATATACTTCACACCAAGCTCCTCGGCTCTTCTAACCCATGCTGGGACTGGTGGGCATAGCTTATCCTGAGGCTCTACCAAGACCTCGACTAAGACCGGATCTCTGTTCCTAAATACTCTATCCAGTGTTCTCTCGATCTCGTTGTTACTCTCTACCCTCATAGCCTCTATCCCAAAGCCCTCAGCTATTTTAACGTAATCCACAGGCTTGAAATCCGTTGCAAAGAACCCTGCTCCGTGTTTATAGAATATCTCAGCCCTTATCCAGCCATAGCTATTGTTATTGAACAGGAAGATCTTTATATTACCCCTAACCCTGGCTATCGTCTCAAGCTCCCCAGTGTTGAGTCCAAAGCTTCCATCGCCCGTTAGAACCACAATATAGCTATCAGGCCTTGCGAAATAAGCCCCCACGGAGGCTGGTATAGCGTATCCGAGAGATCCTATAGAGTAGTTGGTTATAATACTTCTCCCAGCTTTTTTGACTTTGTAGAAGGCTAGCATGTAGATCGCTCCCACACCTGGGTCTGCTACTATCAAGTGATCTCCTGGGATTTTTCTCTCAAGCTCCTTCACAAGCCTTAGAGGGTTTACAAGCTCCCCGTAATCCATATATTTCTTCAGAGATTCCTCGTACTTCCTCCTCCTAGCAATAAGATCCCTAATCCTAGGGCTCTCTTCATAATCTCTCACAATCCTCCTACCCAGCATATCTATCATAACCCTCAACGTAGCCTTTGCATCCCCTATGAGGCTCAGGGCTTCTGGATAGTTATTCGAAACATTAGCCTCGCTTATATCTAGATGGATTATCTTTCTACCCTCTAGAGGTTTTGGGAGGCTCCATGTGTTGGTTGCTATGGAGTCGAGATCTGCTCCTATATAGAATACGAGATCAGATTCACTAAGGATCTTGTTGGAAAAGCTCGTCCCACCCCTAGCACCTATAACACCGATCGATAGTGGGTGATCCTCTGGGAAGCACCCCTTACCCATCGTTGTGGTTGCAACAGGTATTCCGAGGAGTTCTGCAAGCTCCCTAACCTCATCCCATGCTTGTGAGTATAGCGCTCCCTGCCCACACACTATGAGGGGGTTCTCACTGCTTAAGATGAGATCTAGGGCTTTCTTGATCGAATCGGTGCTAGCGGCAAACCTATGCCCAGGGTATCTCGAGAACTCCTTCTGAGCATAGATATCGCTGAACACGGTCTCTTCTTCCAAAACATCCATGGGTATTCTTAGATGAACAGGTCCAGGCTTTCCCGTTGTTGCTATTCTAAAAGCCCTCCTCACTATATGGGGTATCTCGCTCGCCCTTGTGATCGTTATAGTCTCCTTGGTAATCGCTCTGAAGATCGATGACTGATCATATGATGTGAGCATGTTCCTCCTCTCAAGATGGAGGGGGACATCTGTCGTGATAGCTATCATTGGGACAGAGGATCTATAGGCCTCAACAACAGCAGGGACTATGTGAGCCGCACCAGGGCTTGGAGATTCACAGATACCAGGCTTATAAGAAGCCCTGGCATAGGCGTCTGCCATGTAGCAGGCGTTCCTCTCATCCCTAGCCATTATATGCTTGATCTCTGGGTAGTTATGCCACTCCATATATAGTTCTAGCGTGGTCTCTCCAGGTAATCCGAATACATGTCTAACCTCATAGCCTCTAAGCATCTCTAGGAGGGCTCTCGCACCACTCATAGTGCTATTACTGCTCAAGCCTGTTCCCTAGATGTTGTTCCTAAGCCTAAATAAACAGTCTATGCTATATATGGTTCTAAGACTGTCTAGCTGTCTCGGAACACAGATCTACTGGGCATATGCTACTAAAACGCAGCATCTATCTCCGCAACTCTTCATAGTATCAACCGCGTCTGGATCTAGTGTTGATGCTTTATAAAGGTCATCAAGGTTTTCTGGGCATAGGATTTCGAGTCTATAGGATCCAAGCTTTCTAGCAAGATCCTCGAGTTCTTTCTTATCCCCCACATCTATTATCGCTACATAGCCTATCCTCACACTAGTCCCTAGAGGGGATCTCATGTGAGCAAACCAGACGGCCATGGCTCCCCGTGCTTATAAGGCTGGGGGGCTGATAAGCTGGATTCCCGGGGCTTATCCTTGGATATAGAGGTTCTAGGAGGGTCTGATGAGGATAGCTTTAAGCTCCTAAGGCTCGCGCTCCAGGCTGCGAGGATCCTTAGGTCTGTGCATGGTATAGAGGCCTATGTGAAGCCCTCAATAGATCTCCTGGGTGGTGAGAAGGCTATAAGGATTGGGGACTTTATGGCTAGGGTTGATGGTAATGCTACCTGCGAGGCTATAGTTGATCTCGTGCTCAAAGCAACAAGATCCGAGAAGCTGTCAAGCAATAGAGAAGCGGGATCTATTCTCTATGTTAGGAAGGAGCCTACAAACGATTCTGGATCTACAGCAACCATAGATCTTCCACAGATCCACGGCATGTTTATGCAGGTCATGATCAACGTATAATCCTGTCTAGGGCTTGTTTTAGATATAAGCCAAATCCCGTCTTCATGGATATTCTTCAAATTGTTCGGTGTTTCTAGCTACATGTGATAGCCTGTGACCCTCTTCTCAGGGATCTCCATGTGCTCCCTTATCTTCCTCTCTATCTCCTCCATTGTCTCTGCATGTTTTATGAGATCCTGGATATCTATCTCTACGCCAAAGATCTCTGAGATCTTCTTAACAGCAACCGAAGCCGCCCTGGGATCTGGTCTCTCCCTCTCGGCATAGGGTAGTATAACTGTTGCTGGCTGTCCAAGGATCTCTGTGAACATCAGTATTATTGCTAGAGGCCCCACTATTATGAGACCCCTATCCATTGTTGGTTCCTTCAGAACCCTCTTACCCCAGCTATTCCCAGTCCATCTGAGGATATCATCCTGGGATCTCCTAACACTAGGGTCTAGGCCTCCTATTAATATGATCTCGTTGATCTTGTTCTCAATACTCCATCTAACAATAGACTCGGCGAACTCGACCCTCTCATGTATGTTTGGCACAATACTGTTGACAAGCACTATTAAGCCGCTCCCCTCCTTCGAGTAGATCTCGTGGGGGAAGCTGAATCTCCTATCACCCTCTATCGAGACAACGTCGGGCATGTATTTTGTGATCACATAGCCTATCCTCTTGAGCTTCATAGCCTCAACAATATATCTCGTCGTTATATACCCAACAGCACCGAATCCCGGGAAGCCAGTGATCAGGACTAGCTCTCCATTCCTCCTCATAGCTTCCAGAGGCTCTGTAACAATAATCCTTATCCTTCTACCCTTCCACCGCTCCACTCACTATCCCTAGTTATTACTGCAACTCCCCTGGTAAAATATAGAATCTCGCTCGGTGATAGAATGAGCCTCCCAACACCGCATAGCCTGTCATCCTCATCAACTATTAGGACCTCATCCCATGGCCTGAGATCCTCATCCATATATAGAACATGCCTCGCAAAGAGATTCCCACCCCTCCTTATCTCGTCAGCAACCTCGTTCGCGACAAAAACCCTTAGGAGCGGAGGCTCCGTTGAGGCGTGGAGAAGCCTTGCACCCGGGTATCTGAGGATATATCTATAATCAGAAGCCCTGATACTAGCAAGAATCCCCATATCCCCAACCACAGCCCTAACCCTCCCAGTATTTCTCGAGACCATGATCCTAGCATTATCTGGTATCAATGCCTCACCAGCTCCTGGGAAGAACTGGTAATCAGCTATAGCTCTAAGCCTTGCGAGGGTTTTTGGAGATGGTCTTTGAATCATGAAGTGCTCTCTATATTGCAAAAACAAACCCCGGCTAGATGTGCTGGTAAGCAGCCTGTCTATTCTGTGCTGTGGGTGGTGTTTCAACATCCACTACTCCTGATACTCCTGATCCCTTCTTACCCATGATCTTCTTGGCGGCTTCAACAAGATCTTCGAGGGTTATGTAGTCCCTCCCAGCCCTTATAGCTATATAGCCCGCCTCTGTGCATATAGCCTTTATATCAGCTCCAGAGGCTCCCTCCGTTATTGAGGCAAGCATATCGAGATCTATATCTCCCTTTATGTTCAGCCTCCTCGTATGGACCCTGAAGATCTCCTTCCTAGCCCTCTTATCCGGTAGGGGTATATATATGATCCTGTCAAACCTCCCCGGTCTTAGAATAGCTGGGTCTAGGATATCTATCCTGTTTGTTGTAGCTATGATCTTAACATTATCGAGCGGGTCGAAGCCGTCGAGCTCTGCTAAGAGCTGGGTGAGCGTCCTGTGGATCTCTCTCTCACCGCTCGTCCCAATATCTATCCTCTTAGCAGCTATAGCGTCTATCTCATCTATAAGCACTATAGATGGAGCATTCTTCCTAGCGAGGGCGAAAACCTCCCTAACAATCCTAGCCCCCTCCCCTATGAATTTCTGGGCAAGCTCTGAGGCTACAAGCCTTATAAACGTAGCGTTCGTCTCCCCAGCAACAGCTCTCGCTAGGAGGGTTTTACCAACCCCTGGGGGTCCGTGGAGGAGAACACCCTTGGGGGGCTCGATCCCGAGTTTTCTGAAGAGCTCCGGGTTCTTTAGGGGTAGCTCGACGACCTCCCTTATCTCTCTGATCTGCTCCTCCAACCCCCCTATATCGGAGTACCTCGTCTTGGGCTTCTCAACGAGCTTCATAGCAGTTACCAAAGGATCCTCTCTAGTCCCGAGGATCTCAACGATCTCCGACCCCCTGTTATTGAGGGCGACAGAAACACCTGGTCTCAAGCCTGAGGGGTCGACCCTGCTGCTCACACTAACTATAAGGTTGGGGCCTGTGGAGCTCTTAACAATAACCCTACCGTCTGGCAGCACATCTATCACGACAGCCTCTATGAGGGGTGGTTGGAGCATCTTCTCAAGCTCTATTCTGCACTGGCCAAGCTCGTCCATAAGGCTTTTCTTCTCAACCTGGAGCTCTCTAACAGATCTTTCTAGATATCTCAAATACCTCTCAAGATCTCTATCCATGCTTACATCGTCATAGTCATCCCTATCCTCCATACTCACGGCCCACAGATAATCTATAACCACAAGCATATTAAAAGCATCAGGCCGGTGTGTCAGCCTCATCTAAGCGCTCCCTAGGTTGTTAAGGATCGCTTGCTAGGACGGCTATATGGACTATACACACTATAAAGTGATCAGTATAATATTTTTAATTCAATATTTATATTCCTCAGAGGTAACCCTGCATGGGATTTCTATGTTGAAGGGCCTGTCAAAAACAGCTCTATATGTAGTAATAGCCGTGATAGTTATAGCTATAATCGCGGGCTTCATAGCCTATAACCAGCTAGCAGGGCAGGCTGGGCAGGCGGTTAAATATAGAGTAGTGATCGCTACAGGAGGTGTGGGTGGTGTTTACTACTACTACGGAGCAACCGTGGCTGGCATTATATCCAACTATACCGATATCAGTGCTACAAGCATCCAGACAGCAGCGTCTATAGATAACCTGCTCCTCATAAGGGATAAGACAGACCTTGCCAACGGCATTATATATTGTGCGACCGTCCTCCCAGACTCGGCCTATCTAGCCTATACCGGGCAGCACGATAGGTTTAGGAACGCTACAGCACCTATCTCTATCCTCTGGGCTATGTATCCAAACTACCTCCACATAGTAACAACAGCTGACAAGGGTATCAAGACACTCCAGGATCTCAAGGGTAAGAGGGTATCCACAGGAGCCCCCAGCAGCGGTACAGAGGTTGAAGCCCTCCTACTCCTCCGAATAATAGGAATAGATCCTTCTAAGGATTTCTCGAAGTGGGAGAGGCTGGGGGCTGAGGAGAGCGCTAACGCGTTGAGGGACGGGACTATAGATGCCTATTTCTGGAGCGGGGGAGTGCCTACAGGCTCTATAGTGGAGCTCTCGAAAACACTTGCCCAGAGGGGTCTTAAGATCTATTTGGTACCAGTAACAGACGACGTGATCAACGAGTTCTCAAAGAGATACCCAGGCATCGCTGCACCAGGCACTATACCAAAGAGTGTTTACGGCACTGATAGCGATACCCAGACCCTCAGCTTCTGGAACATGTTCGTCTGCCATAAAGATACACCACCCGATGTTGCCTACAAGATAACTAAAGCAGTGTTCGAGCACCTAGATCTTCTCCAGAGAGCAGTAGCCCCGGCGAGGGACACGACACCCCAGAATGCTGTGAAATACATGGGGGGAACTATACCGTATAACGAGGGTGCTTTGAAATACTATAAAGAGATAGGTGTGATTAAGTAGGGATAGAGATCCACGGGAAGCCCGGGATCTCTCTCAACATGTTTTTTAAAACCACACCTAGGCTTGTAACCACTATACAAGACCCTGGTGGAACAAGCCTCTCTAAACCATCTATCCTTATATAAATACTACTCTCACTGCAGAAGGCTATATATTCCCCTCTATAGTTGGAGATAGACTTGTTAACATCAACAAACCCCATCGAGTAGTATTCATAAGCAGCACTATCTGTAACCATATATCTCCCCTCGAAAGATCCACAGTATCTATATATAATCTCAACCCGCGAGCCCGTTACCGAGTTGTTGAACCTCATATGTATATTCGATCCGCATACTGCTGGGATCACTGTGATCGTGCTGTTTTCAACAATGATCAAGATCTCTTTATCGAGATAAATAGCTGTTGTGAATAGTGCGACCGATACCAATATGATTGGTAGGGCGATAGATATCGCTAGAGCCCCTAGGCTTGTCATCTTTAATATATCTATGCTGATAGCTAATATATATCACTTGCTATGATGCAACATATTATTTAACTATTAGAGATCAAGACCTCTTTAGGAGTAATATAGAAACGCCCGTTTTACAGCAATATGCGTAGTATCCAGCTATTTATATTCTTTCCACAGTTTTACTACCCAGGTGTTTGCTTTGAGAGATGATTTGGGAGAGAGCTATACAGGGGGTCTTGCTAAGAAAGCCCTAGGTGTTATAGCTATAATAGCCTCTCTATACCATCTATACCTTGTCTTCCACCCCTACACGCCGCTATCATATCTATATAGAATAGGTATTCTGGATCTAACGCAGTTGCAGAGGGCAACACACGTGTTCTTCATACTGCTGGTGGGGTTTCTACTCTCTTTCATAACTAGACCGAGGATGGGTAGGGTTAGGCTTGCGATCGCCTATATAGCTTCTATACTAACGCTAATACCAACGATCCAGCTGGCCCTTTATCTCAAAAGCCCCCTCTACAGCACTCTAATCCTCTTAATATGGTTTGTATCTATCCTCTCACCCCTGGTTCTGAGGAGCAGTGAGAAGGCTAGGTATCTAGACCTAGTATGCCTCGTAGCAGCGGTACCTCCGTATCTATATATGGTGTATGATTATGAGAACCTGATCTATAGGGCTATATCGCCCCTCCCAGCCGACCTCTATATGGGCTGGTCAGAGGTTCTCCTCCTAATGGGGCTTGTCCTCAGGCTTGTGGGGCCTGAGATGCCTCTCCTCGTAACGATCTTCATACTCTATAATATCTACGCACCAGGCCTCCCACCTCCGTGGTCACACCCGGGTTTCTCAATAGACTATCTTGTTGGGAAGATCTATATTGAGAGTGAGGCAGCGCTCTTCGGACTCGTAACAGGGGTTTCTCTAAAATATGTGGTGTATTTCACAATACTAGCCGGGATCCTGGGGGCCCTGGGCTATGGAGAGGCTATGGCTAGGACATTCCTCTCAAGGATGGGTAGGAGCCCTGCTAGCGTGGGTAGGGTTGCAACCCTCATGGGGGCTGGGATGGGGATGATCTCTGGGTCGGGTGCTGCTGACACCACCTTTATATCCTCTACTATGAAGCCTATTTTCAAGGCTGCTGGTTATGATGATCTCTCGGCTGCTGGGCTTGCTGCTAACGCTGGCACCCTGGCTATAATAACCCCGCCTATTCTTGGGTCTGTTGCCTTTATAATGGCTGAGATCCTTGCTATACCTTATAGTAGTGTTGTGATCATGGCTATCATCCCAGCCCTTCTATATATATCATCCATATATCTCTATAATGAGTACTATTCGAGGAAGGCTGGGTTAAAACCTGTCGTGGTCTCTGAGAAGGGTTCTTTCAAGATCCATGTGTTCGCCCCTGCCTTCTTAATACTAGCCCTGATCTTCCTTGGATACAGTATACCCCTCGCAGTAACAATAGCTATTGTCTTCTCAATAATCCTCGCAGCCCTTGACAAGGATCTCAGGCCGAGGATCAGGAACATATGGGTAGGGCTCCAGGAGGGCTTTATACCTATGGCATCTATAGGTGCCTCGATAGCCATGGCCAACGTGATCATGAGCATGGTAGTGATCTCAGGACTATCCCAGAAATTCACGCTAGCCCTGCTAGCAGTAATACAGAACAGCCTCGTGCTCGCGATACTCTTCGCATGGGGCTTCTCACTACTCCTGGGCATGGGGGTTCCTCCAACAGCAACCTATGTGCTCTCATCACTACTAACAGCCCCAGCAATAATAGGGCTTGCAACATCTCTAGGAATACCGCAGGATACCGCTACACTCTCAACCCATATGTTCCTATTCTACATGGCAATGCTAGCCGACATAACACCCCCGGTAGCCCTCTCAGCCTTCGCAGCTGCCGCTGTATTTAGACTCGATCCTATAAAGACAGGGGTTAAAGCAGCCCTAGTAGCAATACCTAAATACATATACTCCATATCCTTCGTATACTCATACTGGGGAGCATCGATCCTAATATTACCAGTGCTCCTACACTCACCACCACAGGAAGCGGCAATCCTAACCATAACCAGGGTCGCAGCAATCCTTGCGGGGATATGGTTCCTAACCCTCGCAAACGTGGGCTACCATAGAGGGGAGATTGTCAAGCCCTTAAGAATAGTGCTAGCAATAGCCGGGATCATGATGATCATACCGAGCGAGATCCTAAACATAGCAGCATTACCAATAGGGCTTGGAAGCATAATAGCCTCAACAAGGATTAAGAAAACAGCCCCACAAATCGAAAAATAACAGGATCGATAACCAGAGAACGATCTTATAAATCAACCCCACATCATTGGTTCTGAATAGGTTTAGTATATATTGACACTGTAGTGAAGCACACGGATAAGAGCATTTAGATCCTCTTGGAGAAGTAGAGCTAGTGCTAACAGATGGAAGCATGATCAAGAGAAAAGTCTCCAAAGCATGATAGAGCTGAAAGGATATGGCGAGAGACACACACCAGTGATCCTTGGAGAGGGTGACGATGAGAACCTCCTCGGAACGGTTATCCTCGAGATCTTCGGCCTAACCCTCGACCCTCTGAAGAGGGAGATAAGGCCTTCGAGACTTTTAATGAAATAAAGGCTTTCTATCTAAAACAGCATTGCTACTAAATACAAGCAGCCTTGATTCCGATGCAGAAGGCTTTCTCATAGTAGGATGCTCGCACTAGATCGTATGGGATCTTTGTCAACACTCTTAAGGATTCCATTAACTATACCTCTTTATCCCTGCTTTAGTCTTGCTCCGCGCTTGTGTATCTTATGCTATTTATGGATGTGTGTTTCGCTGTTTATTAACTGGTATAAGCACCAGTTACTGGTGGTGGTTCTGCTCTTCGATTTAGCTCCTAAGACCTCTAGGAAGGATCTGTATGATTTTAGCGAGGAGCTTGAGAACCTCTATAGGAGTTATAGGAGTGCTAGGCTTGTGGCTGTTGTAGGGCCTCGAAGGGCTGGTAAGACTAGCCTGATCCTTACCTTCCTGAATGAGTATAGCGTCCCCCACATATTTGTTGATTGCAGAGTGGTCTCGCTCTCGGAATACGGTGTTTCGTTTAGAAGCTTTGCGGAGAGCCTCTCAAACGCCTTTAACGCTTTCCTAAACATGCATAGAGGTTTCGCTGATAGGTTGCTAAGCCTTCTGAGAGGTGTTAGAGGTGTTGAGGTCGATTTCTCCATCGCCAGGATCGCTTTGAGGTGGAAGAGAAGGGAGAGATTCAATATAGCCGCCCTCCTAGAGGCCTTAAACATGTTTGCAGAAAACGAGGGTGTAAGGCTTGCCCTGGTTTTCGATGAGCTCCAGGAACTGTCACCTCTTAACCTGGATTTCTCAAAGCTGCTTGCCTATACATATGATCATCTGAGAAACCTTGTTGTGATCCTATCTGGTTCTCAGGTCGGGCTACTCTATGACATGCTGGGTGTTGAGGATCCCGAGAGCCCTCTCTATGGGAGGCTTGTGTCTGAGGTGAGGGTTAGGAGGCTTTCTAAGAGTGAGTCTATAGATTTTCTTGAGAGGGGTTTTAGCGAGGCTGGTGTTGCGGTTAACAGGCATGTGGTTGAGGAGGCTGTTGAGAGGCTCGACGGCCTCATAGGCTGGCTAACCTTTTTCGGGTGGAGCTATGTGAATGGTGTAAGGGATCTTGAGAATATAGTGGACACAGCCTCTAGGCAAGAGGCTGAGGAGGTGAGGAGATTCCTAGCAAGGACAAGGTCTGAGAAGAGGTTCAGAACGATACTCAAGCTAGCCTCACAGAAGCCTATGAGGTGGAGCGAGCTGAAAAGAGCGCTAGAGTTCAGCGAAGGTGTGGAGATAGATGATCATAACTTCAACACACTTCTCCAGAGACTCATCAAGGCAGGCTTGATAGAGAAGCGAGACGAACACTACACAGTACCAGACCCCATACTCGCTGCAGCAATCCAGAAGCATATCTAGCTACTCTAGCTACAATCCATACAAACCGGCTAGGAATAATATATATTGTTCCACAAGCATCCATAAAGATCCAAGCTGGCTGAGTAGAGAGCTAGGATGAAGAGATCTCCCTCTCCACAGAATTCAGCCAGAGCGATGCAACGAAGAGGAGCTATGGGTAAGGATCTTTCTGAAGAGGTCGAGGCCTATGAAAGCTAGCTGTTTTCTTTTTGATTTCCACTTGGAACGTTTATAAACTTTGATAGGTTTTGTTTTAGCTATGATTTGATCTCTATATCGTCTCTGGATGGCGGTGGGAGCATAGCCCCAAACCATCCGGGGAATGATCCCTCAGTAGATGGGAGCTCTATGCTGTTGGGCTTAGCGGCGAGCAACTTATAGGGGCAGAGATCTCTGTGGACTTGTTGGTCTCTCTGGATGTAAGGGGATTCGATTTAATATAGATGACGGCTCATGCTTCACCTGTTATCATGTGTTTTATCTCTCTATCCTCTAGGGCTTTTCTATAGCTCTTAACGATTTCTCTTGCTGTTTCTTCTGTGATCTCTGATCTTGGTTCTATGGGTCCTGGGTCTCCGTAGGAGTATCTTGGGATTACGTGGACGTGGAAGTGGAATATGATCTGTCCTGCTGAGGATCCTGTGTTAGCGACTATTCTGAAGCCACTAGCACCGAGTTCTTTTATAGCTGCTTTTCCAAGGGCTCTTGCTACTATGAATGCTCTTGAGACTAGGTTTGGGGGTGTCTCTATAACGTTTTCGTAATGCTCTTTTGGTGCTATTAGAGCGTGGCCGTAGCTTATTGGGTATTTGTCTAGGAATGCTATGATCTCGTTGTCCTCATAGATCCTCCACGATGCTTCTCTCCCACGCACTATTTCGCAGAACACGCAGTAGGGTATGGGCTATCCCCTATCTAGTGGTGTTCCCATGCTTTAAATCCTCCCCGCCCCTCTGGATCGATAGGATCAGTGTGACCAGGAGTATTGCTGCTGATACTGCGAACGAGGATCTGAGGCCCTCTACGAAGCCGGCCCCGACGCCCCCGATAACCCTTTCGCCTAGGAATGCTGTGAGGGCGATATCCCTCGGAACTGTTGTTGATGAAACAGCTATAGCTATTGAGTAGCTTAGCAGTGTGCCTATGTTGTTAAGTGTTCTTAGGAGTCCTGAGACTCCCCCGTATATGTCGCTTGAGGCGCTCACCATCACTGCTCTGTTGTTTGCTGGGAAGAAGATCGAGGATCCTATGCCACCCACGATCGATATGACCACTATGTATTCCAAAGACATTCTGGGATCTAGTGTCAATGCATAGATCGTTGAGGAGGAGAGCATGAGGGATATCCCGAGGCTTGCAGGGATTCTAGAGCCGTATCTATCGGATAGTCTTCCGGCTATTGGTGCTATCACGCTGGATATGAGGTAGCTTGGTAGTAGGAGCAGGGATGTCTCGAACGGTGTTAGGCCTCTCACGCCCTGGAGGTAGAGGGTTAGTATGAAGGATGATGCAAACATGCCAACGCTTTGGAGGAATGCTGCTAGGAGTGAGTATGATAGGTATCTGTTACCAAAGATCCTGAGGTCTATTACTGGGCATGAGGATCTCTGTGAAGAGTTGTTCCAAGATCTTCTCTCAACCAATATAAAGAGTGCGAGGAGCAGGAGGCTCGCAGCTGTGAGTATAGATACGCTTTGTGAGAGACCCTCAAATATAGATCTGTAAGACGCTATCGATACTAGGAGGAGAAGGAGGAAGAGGATCGAAGCACCGGGTATGTCGAAGCACCCTGGGGCTCCCCGCCTACTCTTTATAGCCTTGAGGCCTATTGCAGAGAGTATTAATCCTATGGGGACGTTTATTAGGAATATATATCTCCACCCAATATAGGTTACGATCAAGCCCCCGAGAACGATCCCCACGATAGCCCCCGTATTCCATCCGAGGGCTGTGTAGCCGAAAGCCCTCCCCCTCTCCCAGGCCTCGAAATGATCAGCTATGACAGCCCCACTATTAGCCTGGATCATCGAAGCCCCTATACCCTGAACAACCCTAGAGGCTACGAGCATAGAACCGCTCGTCGATAAACCACATAATAGAGAGCCGAGGGAGAATATGATAAGACCAAGGTTATACATAAACCCCCTGCCAAAAGCATCACCAAGCCTCCCCAGCTGGGTTGTGAGGGAAGAGATCACGAGGGAGTAGGAGAGTATAACCCAGACCACAGGACCAAGACCAGAGCCTAGATCCTGAGCAATGCTGGGGAGAGCGAGAACAACTATTGTAATATCGACAGCACTCATAAAAACACCAAGAACAACAACCACAAGAACAGCCCCCTTCCCACCAAAAAGCGCGCCACGCCCCACAGCAGAAACCAATACTAACAATAACAAGAAAACATATTTAAACACAACTCCGGGAAAGCTAACCTACACCAAACCGAGTGAAAACCGAGAAACAATCAAAAGAGCAAGCTAGGAGATAAATATAAGCCCCACCCATACTAAGATATAATAGGCGGCGGTCGTCTAGCCTGGTCTAGGACGCCGGCCTGCCACGCCGGAAATCCCGGGTTCAAATCCCGGCCGCCGCACCAACCGATCTCAATAACTACTCCATATCAAACTCCAAACCACCTGAAGCTTTATCTTTTATTCTTTCATTCTGATAATGCAAATCGATCTTGATAGTAGAAACTCGTATCAATAAACATGTATCTAAAATACACCAGGATGTGAGGATTCCTCCACGGCAATGAACTAGTGTAAAGCTATGAAGGAGGGCTGTGGGTTGGGGTCGCCTGAATGGGTGGAGGCCGAGGATATGGGCTCCAATGAAAGGAGCCCTGGGGGCTGGGAAGCCGAGGGAAGAGCGGTTGGTATAAAAATAATCGCGATTAAGCCTGAACCCCGTCCAGGAGATTGATCTACTATTTTGTTGATATATGAAGAGTGTGGGGCCACGGTCTGTAAAACTATAGCGAAATATATATAGGACTCCTATTAATATTACTCTGGGGAGATTTGATGCAGCAGATTCCGGGCTATGCGTATGGAAATGTCCCTAGATCCCCGATAACAGACCAGGACTTCGAGCTCCTCAAGAAGACTGTGATGCTGGGCGAGGAGGATTCCAGATACTTAAGGAGAGCCTGTGAGGTTCTTAAGGATCAGGTGGAGGATATACTGGATCTCTGGTACAGCTGGGTTGGTTCTAACGAGCACCTGGTTTACTACTTCTCAGACCGCGAGACTGGGCAGCCTATAGAGAAGTACTTGCTACAGGTTAGGAAGAGGTTTGGGCAATGGATACTCGATACAACGTGCAGGGAGTATGATAGGGCGTGGCTTGACTATCAATACGAGATTGGATTGAGGCATCATAGGACTAAGAAGGGGAGGGTGGATAATGTGGACACAGTGCCCCATATACCGTTTAGATATATGGTAGCGTTCATATACCCCATAACGGCAACCATAAAGCCGTTTCTAGCTAGAAAAGGCGATCCTCCCGATGTTGTTGAGAAGATGTATAACGCGTGGTTCAAATCAATAGTGCTCCAGATAGCTATATGGAGCTACCCTTACGTTAAAGAGGGGGACTGGTGATAGGGGATCTCTTTTTTAACAAACCATATAGCTAGCATTGCCAGAAGATCTGTTCCAAACCCTTCCACAGAGATCTGTATATTTTCTATATATATTTGATCATATCTACTGTCTATTAGGGGTCTTTTTGAGCGATGCAGCAAGCAAAATCGTAGCCGCGATCGAGAGGATCTCTAGGGCATATAGGTTCATGATCATGGGCAGGGCTAAGAGGTATGGTATCACGCTCCTCCAGGCACAGATCCTTATCTTTTTAAGCGATAGCCCTGGCGAGAGGAGAAGGATCAGGGATCTCTCACAGGAGCTAGGGATCTCCCAACCAGCTGTGAGCGATTCGGTCAACGCACTGGTTAAAAAAGGCTTAGTAGTTAAGGGAGCTATAGAGACCGACAGGAGATCCAGCATGCTGAGCCTCACACAGAGAGGGGAGGAGCTTGCTAAAGATCTGAAACAGTGGCATTTGAAAGCCGTTGAGGCTTTGGAGAGCGTGGTAAGCAGGGAGGAGAAGGAAAAGATCCTAGAGATCCTTCTGAAATACATAGCATCACTCTACGAGAGAGGAGCAATAAAGGTCACAAGAACATGCCTCACATGCCGCTACCTATCAGTAAAAAGAAGCAGTATAGGTAGGGACTACTACTGCAAACTCCTCAACCTAAAACTCGGCATAGAAGGACTCCGCCTAGACTGCCCAGAACACATGCCTAGAAGATCGCAGAAACACACTAGGACTCGAGCCTCATAACTGTTAACTTCTGGTATCAACCGCTCTTCCCTCGGCTTCCCAGCCCCCAGGGCTCCTTTCATTGGAGCCCATATCCTCGGCCTCCACCCATTCAGGTGACCCCAACCCACAGCTCCTCTTCATAGATTTCCTCGGACTAATTGCTATGATGAAACCCCCACATCCTAGTGTATTTTAGATAATTGATACGAGTTTCTGCCTATCTAGTTCAAAGCTGCGTTTCTTGCATTTGAATATCCAGCCCACAATGCGGGTATGTAGTAAAGACCCAAGTGGCATATCTATTTGAGCTAAAAGATGCTTATAGCTTGCTAGTCATTGATTCTGTTTTCAGCTGATCTAACGATCCTAGAGCTCGCGGTCTTTACGTTGCTCAATGCTGTGTAGCCTTGAACTTATATAGATTTCATATAGATCCATTTGCCTAAGTATCTCTAGATATTCTTCCCTCTCCCATCTTATTCTGATCTCTTTGGATCTCTCATATATTGCTATACCCTCTTTAAGTATCCTCATTTTTAATAAAGGATCCGCCTTGTCCAGCGCTACAATATCAACTTTGTCCGAAGGTACTCCGAGCTCTCTGGCTATCTCTATAGCTAGCCTGATCTCGTCAACCACGCTAACATCAGTCCTGCCGAAGAGTACCGCTATATCATAATCGCTATCCTCCCTCTCCATACCCCTAGCCCTGCTGCCGAAGAGGTAGGCTAGGATGACATTGTTTTTCTCAAACACTTTAGCTATCCTCTTAATGTTTGTTAGGTGTATTGGTTCGGGATCTATGTTTTTCTCGCCCATGATCCTCTCCACATTTCTAGCAACACCTTCGACTTTAGGCAGTATATCCTTAACTATTCTATCAAGATCCTCGGAACCCAGCCTTCTATAGGCATGAGCCAGGACATTCCTAGTAATTGCTATTAGCTTTATATTCTCACGAACCTCCTCATCTATAAGCCCTGCATCGTATAAAACCATACCCAGATCAGCATACGAGCTCGGCCTCCTCAACCCTAGATCTGAGACTATCATAGCTAAGGCATCTAAAAGATTTTGAAGCGATGCATAGAGCTCCCACCTGAGGGCTGATATCTCAATAACGCTCTTAGGAGGACTTATACCTCTAGCCCTCTCCGCAGAGTTAAGGGCATCAACAATTAAAGCCCTAATCTCCATGAAAACTGCCCAATTCAACTATTATAACCCACCAAATATCTCTTTAAAAGCATATCGTTGCCTCTCAACTCTACAGTAGATTTTCGATTCTACTATCAGTTCCACTGGCCTCGACAAGTTCAGAGCGACACCTACCCACAGCTCCTCTTTTATTATTCCCGCCAGACTTATTGCTATAGTGAAACCCTCGCATCCCGATTTTTTACCCAGCCCGCTTAGATCTTTATAGCTTATAAGTTTATCTGTAAAACAACGAGGATCTAATAGAAGAGCCGATACTAAATAAAGCTTCATGAAAGCCGAAATAGCTTGTTCAGCAGATCACGATAATAAGCTGGATCTGCAAAGTCAAGATATACCTAAGCACAGTACACCTAAAAGAGAATCTATATTTATAAGCTAGATAAGAATAAAATAATGGTAAAGTCGATCTACTATAGAACTGAGTGATCCAAAATAGAGATCCCGTGTGAGTCGATCTGCTATAGAGACAGGCCCTCCGGGGGCGATTAGTCCCCCACATAGCCATAAATATCAAAAAAAGATCCGCAAATAGATCGGAAGATCTGCTATAGAATTGAAAGGAAACCAAAAAGCTCGTTTTTGACTAAAGCCCCGACCTGGTTATCTATAGCGTTTATTTTAGCTATAGATATCTGAAGAGTTATTTCCTACTAATGCCCAAAGAAAGATACAAAGATCTTGTTGATATGGTTTTGATGATGAGTTAGTCTCAAAATATTGACCTAGATAGTAATGGGATCATTGCTACCATTACTATCCAGGACTTACCCTAGATGGGAGCCCTATACCGTTAGGCTCAAAGCAAACCACGACCCCACAGGGATCAAAAGATCTCATGGGCAAAGTAGAAGTCTCTGGATATAAAGGAAAACAGAGAAATCAAAGAACATCTGAGGACAAACGGTCTAGTTGTTAGTGGGTGGTGTTGGTGGAGGTCTATGTGGGGACTTCTGGGTGGCTTTATGATTGGAACGAGGGGTTATCCTTCGACTGGTATTTGAGGTATTCAGGGCTTAATGCGGTTGAGCTGAACGCTTCTTTCTATAGGTTTCCGTTTCCAAGCCAGGTGGCTGGTTGGAGGAGGAGGACAGAGGCTGCTAGGATTCGCTGGGCTGTGAAGGTTCATAGGAGTATAACGCATCTTAGGAGACTTGGTGAGGGTTCCCTGGATATATGGCATAGGTTTAGAGGGCTGTTTGCACCGCTTGAGGATTATATCGACTTCTACCTATTCCAAATGCCTCCGGCATTTAAAATGAAGGAGAGGTCCCTTACAAGGCTTAGGAGGTTTGCAGAGGCAACAGGGCTGGGTGAGAGGATGGCGTTAGAGCTCAGAGATCCCAGCTGGTTTAACGAGGACATGGTGAGAATATGCCGAGAGATCGGAATCACGCTCGTATCTATCGACTCGCCAATAGGTACATGGATAGTTTCGAGCAACAATACCTTCTACCTAAGACTCCACGGTAGACAAGCATGGTATTCATACGAATACACAGAGGAGGAGCTCGAGGAAATAGCAAGGGCGGTGAGAAAGCTAAACCCCAGAAAAGTATATGTATTCTTCAACAACAACCACTGGATGCTTGAGAACGCTAGAGCTATGAAAAAGATCCTCACAACGAGGTAGTAAACACAGCATCTACTCAAATCTCATATATAGTGTAAAACAAAGCCCCTTGATGAATAGGCAGGGATATACCAATATGCAGGAGTTCTCCTACAGCACTAGGAGGATCCCGGCGAGAGGGATCCGGGTAACAAAGTTGAGGGTAGGGTAGCTATATTAAGCTTAGCCTTCCTGCTCAGATCCTTCTTTCTCCTGTTTTTCTTTCTCTTTTTTCTTCTCCATCTCTTCTTTCATTCTCCTCATTGCTTCTCCTACTCTTATTGATGCTAGTATGTGTAGCTTCCAAGCCTCGGGTCTATCGCCATACTCGTCTGTAACCTTTCTAGCAAGCTCTCTGAATTCTAATGCCTCCTCGAGTGTTAACTGATCCTTCTCTAAATAATACTTGATCTTCTCCCACTCCTCCTTAGTCAATGGGTTCATGGTTGCTAGTTTCATCATCCTAGAAGCCTCCCTCTTAAGCATATCAGCCTCAAGAGGAGCCCTGATTATGCCTTGATAAGATAGATATTCTATGAAGAACTCCTGATAAGATCTGAATGCCTCAGCTATCCTCACGATCCTCGAATCTATATAGCTCTTAATCTCATCAAACCTCTTGTCTATAGCTTCGAATCTCTTGTCTATTTCTCTGAACCTTGCTTCTATTAACGCAAACTTCCTCCAAAGCCAGTATGTCATGCTTCCAAGCATTGCTAGGATCGGTATCAAGGTGCCCAGAATGGTTATTATTACTGTGATCTCTTCCGGCATATTCCCATCTAGAAATGCTATCTACCTTAAATAAATAACCTACAATAACCGTGTAGTTATAATTATAGCCAAACATGTAACATTCACGTCAATGTTGTGTGTGGTTAGAATGAGCGATCTGATAGGTATAGAGGGGCGGGAAGATCGCTGTAGGGCTGATGTGTTATGGATTATTAACCTTAGCTTTCTGGAGTGTATTGTGCTAGTATGTTGTCGTATTGAAATATTATTGGTATTCCTCCTGTGTGTATGAAGATTACTTTAGCGCCTTTCTCTATATAGCCTTTATCAACGAGATCCATGAGGCCTAGCATGGCTTTAGCCGTATAGACTGGGTCTAGTAGTAGTGCTTCTTTTCTAGCAACATGGGTTATTGCTTCAACCACTTCTCTTGTTATTGATCCGTAGCCTCCATATGTATATCTATCGATCACAACTATATCCTCAGGATCTATATCGAAGCCCTTGACACCAGCGTATTTAGCGCCCTCAAGGACTAGGTTTTGAATCTCCTTCTTAATCTTATCCGCAGGGCTGCCAACACTGATCCCAATGATCTTTGCATCCAGCCCAGCTAACCTAGATCCAAGGATAAGCCCTGCCTGAGTAGCCCCGGTCCCTGTCGCATGGACAATATAACCAGGTTTAAAGCCCTGCCCATAAGCCTGCATCAGGATCTCATATGCAGCCAAAGCATAGCCCATAACCCCCTGGGGGGATGCGCCGCCCCGCCTAACTATATATGGTTTCCTACCCCTCCCCTCAAGATCCCTTGCAAGCCTCTCCATAGCCTCGTCAGCCTCCTCACGGGAATCAACATAGATCATCCTCGCACCAAAAAGCCTATCAAGAAGCAGGTTACCCTTAGGATCCCTCGAACCAGGGGGTGTGAGAACCAGGTAGGCATCAAGCCCAGCCTTTCTAGCAGCAGCCGCGGTAAGCCTAGCATGGTTTGAATGAACAGCCCCGGTTGTTATCAATGTATCGCACCCCTTCCTAAGAGCATCCCCCACGATGAACTCAAGCTTCCTGATCTTATTGCCTCCGAGAGCCAGCTCCAAAAGATCATCTCTCTTGACATAGAGATCAACACCCAGCTCCCTACTAAGATTAACAGCCTTCTCAAGAGGCGATATAGTGTTAATCAACCTGAACCTCGGGAGATCAAGAATCCTTGAAATCAAAGGATTACACCACACTATAGTGTCTTGAAATATAAATAGCTATTTATAAAAGCCATAGAGGCTTCGAAGCCGCTTCCATCGGCATGAAGCTTATCAGTCAAGCCGTGATGATCGTTGAAAGGGGTCGAGCCTGGATAAAAGGTATAGAGCCTGGTCAAAAACAAAAACTCAACACTCAATGAAAACCTTCCACGAACATGGTGCGGAGGCCTCTATCCTATCCCCAGCTTCTCTCTATACTTGTTAGCAACATCGATCATCTTTGAAAAGCTTATCTGATCTTTCTTCGCATGAGATTTGATATGGCTTATCAATCTCTCAAGAAAGATCATTATATGCCCCCTACCAACAACCTCGGGGTGGAAGGTATAGACTATAACACCCTCCTCCATATTATTAACCATATATTCGAAACTAAGGATCCAGTTCTCAAGCACATCACTCACAGAGTATAGCCCGTGAAGCACAAAGTTCTGGAACCTAACATACTCGAAGTGCGGGTAATCATCAAGGCTCCAGTGGACCGGGAGTTCTACGAGCCTTGAGAGAGGCCCTTTAATAACCCTCCCCTCGCTATCCACGTCAAGGTATAGAGGAGGCCTATACGGTGTATAGTCATTCCCCATGAGGCTCGAGTCATAGATCATCCCATGCTCCTCTAGAATAGAGAGAGTATGCTTCGTCAAAGCCCATGAAGGCGATCTATAGCCTTTGGGAACTATATTAGCAGTCTTCTTAAGAGCCTCAATCCCCTTTATAATTACTCTCCTCTCCTCCTCAGGACTCCCCAAAGTCTCCGGAGGCTCATGTATATAGCCATGATGGGCAATCTCATGTCCATAATCCTTTATCAAACCCACATCCTCTGGGAAATGCTCAGCAGTATGGCCTGGGATAAAGAAAGTAGCCTCAATACCTCGTTCCTTTAGCAACCTCAGAACCCTCCTAACACCTATTGATGCAAACTCGCCTCTAGATAGATTCGTATAATTGGTCAGCCTCCTAGCTATCCAGAGAGAGTATGCATCGAAATCAAATGTTAGACAAACATGATACAACCCACTCACCCCCTTACCATTTCCTTAGCATGCTCGTAATATATCTCAAGCGCTCTCGCAGTTATCACGGCTCTCTCAAGGGTTCGATCGATATCTATATATTCATCAGGACTGTGAGGATTACCGCCCACAGCACCGGCCCCGTCAACAACTGCTGTGTATTGGGATATGTGGTTAGCATCAGACGCCCCACTAGTATCCTCTACACCTAAGCTCCTACCGAGCTCGTTAGCAGCCCTCTCGAAATGTTTAAGGGCATCTCTATTTCTCTCCGTCTCTATGAGGGGTGGCCACATGCTCATAACGTGGAACTCAGTTCTAACGCCCTCTATATCTTGCACCCTAGCGAATATATTATTCATATCGCTCACAGCTCTCTTAAGACTCTCTAGGGAAGGACTCCTAACCCCTATCTCTGCCTCCGCATAGGGCGCAACCACATTGAACCTCTCACCACCCCTCACCACGCCTACGTTTAACAGAACATCACCTCTTTTCTCAGCATAGCCCAACACTTCAGAGATCCTCCTAACAAGCTCATGGATAGCACTGCCCGCAGCAACACCACTAGAAACCCATCCAGCATGCCCAGCCCTACCATACACCTTCACCAAACACCTAGCAACACCCCACCTAGACCTAACATACCCACCGCCAGGTCTTGCCGGCTCAAAAACCACAGCGAGATCCGAGGTGCTTGCCTCAGCATCTATCATGTGCATCGAGCTGGGAGATAAGATCTCCTCATCGCTATTGAGGAAGATGGTTATGGATGTATCTTTAAGCACCCTCGATCCCGCGTCTCTCAATGCTCTTAAGGCTGCTATCATCACCACGATCCCTCCCTTC
The DNA here is from genome assembly GCA_035559775.1 of Sulfolobales archaeon. GTDB lineage: Archaea > Thermoproteota > Thermoprotei_A > Sulfolobales > AG1 > AG1. Next base: position 78,301 of record DATMAU010000018.1, on the reverse strand, counting down.
ATATCAAGCACACCAGGACCGAATGCCTTTCCATTCCTCATCGTGAAAGGTCTCTTCTTAGCAGTACCTCTGGGATACACTGTATCCATATGCCCAACCAAGAGAACCTTTGGTCTCTCTGATGGAACATTATGGGCTATAAGGTGGTTTCCCAGCGACTCTTCCTTTATCACGTTCACTTGGAAACCCAGACCCCTGATCTCCTCGGCCAGAAGATCTCCTAAGGCGTCTACCCCTTCTTTATCTTCCGTCCCACTATCGATATTAACGATCTTTTCGAGAAGCTCGAGCAAATAGCTCCTATCCCGATCAACGATACTCTTTATCTCTTTCACAGAGACCATAGACACCCCCTACTTGAGAGCCTCTCTAGCTGTCTCCCTCATGTTCAGCAGTGTAACTAGGGTTGCGATAGCCGCTGCCATTACATAGAGGCTTGGTAAAAGCCTATTCCCCGTAACAGCTATGATCATTGTTGCTATATATGGTGCTGTCCCTCCGAACCCGGTTACGGCTATATTGTAGCCTATCGATAATCCGCTGTATCTCACCTTAGTAGGGAATAGCTCGGCAATTGCAGCTGGCCCCGGCCCGGAGAACATGGCGATCAATAACGCTATTATTATCTGTGATACTAACAGGTATTCAAATCCATAAGCGCTTACATAGAGCAGTGGGTATGTTAGGATAAGAAGACCGATAGTGGATGCTATGAGGAAAGGCTTTCTACCATATGTGTCTGATAGGCGCCCAAATACAGGGATCATCGCTAGGAATAATGCAAGACTTATGGTGCTGGAGAGAAATGAGAGCTGCGGAGGTATCTTAAGCACTGCAGATGCATATGATGGCATATATGTCAGAAACATGTAATAAGCTACAGTCCATATTATAGTGAATCCAAGGGCCATAGCGATCTCCCTATAATTGTTCCTCACAGCATCTATTAATGGGGCTCTGCTCTTATCACCCCTAGCCTCTATCTCTTTAAACTTAGGCGTTTCAGGAACACCTAGCCTTAAGTAGAGTCCTACCAGCCCGACTACAGCTCCACCAACCACGAATGGAAGCCTCCACCCCCACGACCTCAGCGCCTCCCCCGGTAAGGTATAGGTTATTATGGTAGCTGCGAGGGATCCTAGTAAGAATCCTGAGCCTACCGTGAACTGCTGCCAACTACCAATATAACCCCTACGACCCTGGGGAGCATACTCTACCATGAACGCTGTAGATCCTCCCCACTCGCCTCCAGCCGAGAAACCCTGGATCAGCCTTGCAATAGCTACCCCTATAGGGGCTAGAACGCCAATGTCATTATATGTGGGCAGCATCCCTAAGAGGATCGTCCCTATAGACATTAGAGATACTGTTAATATTAACGCATTTCTCCTCCCATACTTATCCCCGTAGTGGCCAATCACAATAGCCCCTATTGGACGGGCTACGAATCCTACAGCAAATGCTAAGAAGGCTAATGCGAGTGAGGCTAAAGGATCCTTGGACGGAAAGTACAGTGATGCTATGATGGTTGCCAGATACCCATACACCGCGAAATCATACCACTCCACAGCATTACCTATTGCAGCGCTGATCACAGCCCTCCTATAGGATATAGATAAGGAACCTCCCACCAACAGTCTCACAATTCAATAATGATATTAAACAATAGATAAATAATGATGATAAAAACCTAGACAACGTATGATCGTGTCGCATAAAAATGAGAACCTGCCCTCTCTTTAAAGTTCTACCCTCTATCCCTATCGAAATCATTGTTAATGCGAACACTATGATTGTTATGAGAAGCCCCGCGGGGACTATAACCCACCATGCTCCTGAGGCGAGGGCTGCTGATCTTCTTGCATAGAATAGGATTGTTCCAAGGCTTATCGTTGAGGGATCGCTAAGCCCTAGAAAGCCTAGTCCAGCCTCTAGTAAGACAGCCGCCCTTGTTGTGGTCACTATAGCGGCCAGGGTTACAGGAATGGATGCTGGGACTAAGTGTCTCAACGCTATATGCCATGAGCTTGCTCCCAGAGCTCTGGCTGCCTCCACATAGCCTGTTGAGAGGATTTGCAGTGAGTGGGCCCTCACTATCCTCGCAACACCAGGCCAGCCTGTTATTGCGAGCACAAGTATCACGTTATATATGCTCTTTCAATTCTATAGTAGATCGACCTGGGATACCGCTAGGGCGAAGAAGTCATATTTCAATTCTATAATAGATCATCCTATCTAGTTGTGGTTCTTTTTTTGATATTCTTGGCTGTGTGGGGGTCTATGCCCCCAGGAGGGCCTCTCTATAGTAGATCGACTCGCACGGGATCTTTTGTGATGTCCAGTTCTATAGTAGATCGACTTTACCGCTATATTTATTCTTATCTAGCTTATAAGCTTTCGTGCTGTTTTTGTTCAAAACTCTTGTTTAAGAGATTTTCGTTTTGCCCTCTCTTTAAACTAACAAAAGAGATCCGGAATTAGATGATCTATCATAGAAATAAAAGTCCTGTCGTTCTTGAGAGTAGTAGGTGGAGGTTTAGGGGGAGGGCGTTAGGAATTGAGGCGATCTGCTATAAAAAGAAAGATGCTTGTTACGCTTCTAGCTAGAGGGTAACCCATCTCGGTTCACACTACTTTGTGTAGTAGTTGGGTTAAGTGGCTTTTATATCGCTCGCAATAGGGCAGTGATCGATATTTACTATAGAGTTAAGGGCTGTTTATATATCGTTGCGATTATTATCATTGGTGTCTATATGCTCGTCATATCTAAGAAAGAGATCGAGAGAAGGATTCTTAATATAACTTCTGAGATGGCTAGGAGGAACCTCGATGCCCTCTACCTGGTTTCGGCTGCGAATATAGCTTATGTTACTAACTTCTTCCACATACCTACTGAGAGGCCTATTGCTGCTGTGGTTCTCTCGAGTGGTGAGAAGATCCTTATTGTCCCTAGATTAGAGCTGGAGCATGCTGAGAGATATTCTTACGCGGATAGGGTTTTCAGCTATGATGAGTATCCTGATGAGAAGCACCCGATGCTCGTTATAGCTGATTATCTGAGGGGGCTCGGGCTTGAGGGTAGGAGGATAGGTTTTGATGTTGATGGCTATGCCCATATATATGGCTATAGAGGTCCGAGGCTTAGCGAGGTTCTTAAGGCTAGCTATAGCTATGAGAGGGATTTGATCGAAAATATGAGGCTTGTAAAATCCGAGGAGGAGTTAAGGCTCCTGAGGGAGAGTGCTAAGTGGGCTTCGCTAGCCCACAGACTGCTCCAGGAATATACAAGACCAGGGCTATACGAGGACGAGGTCTCGCTCAAAGCAAGCATGGATGCTACAATGGCTATGGCTAGAGCTCTCAAAGGGATCTACAGGCCAGCTGGGTGGAACTCAGGAGCAAGGGCAGGCTTCAGAGGACAGGTTGGGAAGCACTCCTACTACCCACACTCTCTCACAATACACGCGATCATAAAGAAAGGAGACGTGCTAGTAACAGGAGCAACAGCCCTTGTAAGCGGCTACGGAGCAGAGCTCGAGAGAACAATGATCGTTGGAGAACCATCTGAGGAGCAGAGGAGATTCTTCAAACTAATGCTCGAAGCCAGAAGAATAGCGCTGGAAAGCATAAAACCAGGAGTAAAATGCAGCGATGTTGATAGAAACGTAAGGAGATTCTTCAAAGAAAAAGACCTAACGAAATACTGGAGACACCACACAGGCCACGGAATCGGCCTGGAATATCATGAGGCACCATTCTTCGACATAGGGGATAACAGAACACTCGAGGAAGGCATGGTAATGACAGTAGAGCCAGGAATCTATGTCGAAAACCTAGGAGGATTCAGACACTCAGACACAATAGTAGTAACAAAAGACGGCTTCGAATTCATAACACACTATCCAGAGGAGCTAGAAGACCTAATAATACCAGCATAAAACCACACACCCACATGATACATAATTTTTATAATGCGCCCCTATCCTCTCTAATGGATCTCACAACAAACTCCGTAGTGAACCCTTGAAGCAGATCCTTAAGCTCAGCTAGCCTTGCCTCCACCTCCTCAAGCTCTATCCTTCTAACCTCCTCCTCAATAGCCCTCCTCAGTATATCGGAAACCCTGATCCCGCGTGACTCAAGCTTCTCCTTAACCTCCCTAGGGATCTTTATAGAGACCGTCACATACCTACCCATACTGCTCTGTAACAACTACCATAGTAAACATATAAATACTACCTTATTCTTACCCATAGCCAAACTTCTTCAGAGCTAGCCTAAAACAGAGATAGAAGAGAGTAAAAGAGAGCCTGATCCGTAACACATCATCTGGAGAGACGGAGCCTCAAGGGCAAAGCCTCCTAGATAGCTATAAATATTAATAAAGATCTATAACTGGATCATCGATCCCTATAGAATTGGAAATTAGGATAGGTATATTCTGACTCTGTAGATCTGATCTGTTATTGTGATCCATCTCTTGGCTTTATATATTCTTAAGCCTCTCTTCTTTGCCTCTTCGATGACTCTATCGATATCTTTACACGAGAACTGGATATATGGAGGGTGGTAGTCGATCTTTAGGAGATGTCCTGCCTCAATAGCTTTTTTAGTATATCTCACAGGTTTGCAGAGCTCGAGGAGGAAGGACATGGAAACCGGGATCGCTATTCCGGGAACAAGGCGTATTGTACCGCTCATGTTAGCCTCAGCCTCCTGACGAGCTTCTCAAGCTCCCTCTCTAACCCTGCCTGTTTTGCTCTCCTATAAAGGTAGTGCTTGTCAAGCTCCTGCCACTTGCTGCTCAGTATCTTTTTAAGATCGTCTAGATCCTTTCTCTCCCCTGACATTAGCTTCATCACCACCATATCTTCGAGGGAGGGTAATAATATTCCTCGCTCTAGCTCTGTAGATCTTGCTATGAATTCCTCATCAAGCGTGAGAGGAGCATAATTAATATCTATATGTATATCATCCTCGACAAGAAAACCCCATTTCCTCCACTGCACCTTATAGCTGGAGCTTCTTAGAGTCTCGGTGATCTTATCTCTAAGCTCAAGTGTGGGATATCGATCTATCGCTAAATCCCAATCCCTAGTCTCTCTACCAAGATCCACACCGTGGATCATGATACCTCTAGCGCCAATGATAAAAATCCTCAAGCCTAGGGAGGATAAAATATTAGCAACCCTGCGCACAGTGTCGCTAATAGCTAGATCCTCGTGCGTCAAGGTGTTTTCCTCAATGTTATTAGAATGGTGGGGCTTATTACTAGTGGGATCGGGGGCTGTGTTGGGTGTAGGGGTGGTGGTGTTTGAGGTGTGAGGTTAATAGGATCTATGTTATGGATAGTCTTGTTGGTATGAGGAGGTGTTTGGATGATGGTGAGGTTGATGTTATTGTTACATCTCCGCCTTATAATCTTGGTGTGAGGTATGGTGTTTATAATGATAGTATACCGAGGCATGAGTATCTAGCCTGGATGGATAGGGTTGCTGTGGAGCTTAGAAGGGTTCTGTCGGATCGGGGGTCTCTTTTCCTCAATATGGGGTATAGCTATAGGGATCCCTGGGTTGCTTGGGAGGTTGCTTTCGTCTTTAGAAAATATTTTGTCCTGCAGAACGTGATCCACTGGGTTAAGTCAATAGCTATTGAGAAGAAGGATGTGGGGGATTATCCAAACATAAGGGGCGACATAGCTGTCGGGCATTATAAGCCAGTGAATAGTAAGAAATACCTGGCCATAAACCACGAATACATATTCCACTTCACAAAGAAAGGCGACGTAGAGCTCGACAAAACAGCAATAGGAGTCCCCTACCAGGATAAAAGCAACATAGGCAGGTGGAAATCAGCAACAAGGGATATCAGGGATAGGGGTAACGTGTGGTTCATACCATACGAAACAATAAGATCTAGAGAAGAGAGACCCCACCCATCATCATTCCCACCAAAACTACCCGAAATGTGCATAAAACTCCACGGAATAGAGAGAACAAAACTAGTCCTAGACCCATTCATGGGCATAGGAAACACAGCAATAGCAGCAATAAAGCTCGGCATAAAATATATAGGCTTCGAAATAGACGAGCAATACGTAAAAACAGCAGAGAAGAGGATAAGAGAAACACTAGCACATATAAAAACTAAATCACAATCAAGCAAACAGCAGGAGAGAGGAGAAAAAGCTATAGAACAAAGACCGGCATGACTATAAAAACTAAGACCTCCTATATTTAACCCTACCCCAGGGCTCCTTAGGAGCCCACAAACCTGTCCTAAGCGCTGTTAACTCTATAATCTGCGTGTGATCCACAAACAGGTTTACATCTCTACCAAAGGTATATACATACCACCTAAACACAGGCCTCTCAGCAGCCTCGAACATGAGCTTCTCAATCCCAAACCTCTTAACCAGAGCCTCAATAACATCTACCCTCCACTTCCTCACATTCTCCGTTATACCCTCAGACTCAACCATGATCTTCCACGCACCAGCCGATAGATAGATCTCCACATCCCTTAACATATGATCATATGGCATGCTCTCCGTCTCCCACTCCTCATGAGCGCCCCCAGCACCCTTAACAAGAGAGACCTCAGGCTTGGGCTTAAGCCCAGCCCTCCTCACAGCCTTCACAAGCTCAACCTTATCCTCATCATCTATATCGATATAGCCAGAAGAGATCTCAACAACATCGAACTCAAGCGATAAAGCCTCATCCAAGTATTTATCAAAAGCATCAGCACCCTGGGTCAGAACCTTCTCAGTAAAACCGCCTGTCGATACAAGGATCCCATAGTCATGGCAGAGCCTGTTTATCCTTAACACGATCTCCCTCGGATGGAGCCTCATAGAGCCTCCAGCATATTTGAATATATCAATATAGTCGCCAGCAATCCTAAACAGCTCCTCAAGATATGTGGGTGTCACAACAACGTAGTAGCTACCCCTGATCTCTGTCATAGCCTTCTCTCTAGGCTTAGGCGGCAGATCATCTATCCTTATGAACTCAAAAGCCTTCAAGCTAGCACCAATATATTTCCCTTCAGAGGCATATAGCCCTAAAGATCCTGTGGCAACAGGTTGTTCCGAATAACCCTATGCCCTGTGTAATAAGCCCTCAGGATCCTTGACCGTTGATCACCGCTATGGGAAAGACAGGAAGATCCTTAACAACACTGGTTATCCTTTAGAAGAGAGTTTGGATCCTCTGTACTCCATTATAAGCCTCTCTAGATCCTCCTCACTCATTCCAGGCTTCTTTGGTATTGTTCTATAGAGCTCTCTATAATACCCCTTGATCTTCTCCAACGCTGGTCTGTCTATAAGCACATATTTGTTTGAGATGACGGCAACCAGTTCGGGGGGTGTTTCTATGCATACCACATGCTCCTCCCTATCCCCTGTGTATTTGAATGGGCATCTCGGTGCTATGAGGGCTATTCTCTTTAACCTACCCCTTATATACTCTATATCCTGTCTCTTCAGGGATTCGGGGTCTTCTGTGTAGAGGATATAGATCCCCTCTATAGGTCCTTTTTTAACTATATCCTCGAGATCCTCCTCATCTATTGGAGCATAGATCCTCTGGATCTTTCTATACCCCCTCTCATCATACTCAAGAACTATTCTCCTCAGATCCTCGAGATTCTTCCTAAGCTCTCCAAGAGCCTCCTCGAGGGATCTATAGGAATCCTGGCAAGATCTGAGCCTATCTATCAAGGAAGCAACAGCCCTCTCCCTCTCAACCTCAACCCTAACACTCCTCCTAAAAGCCTCATACTCGCTCGAGATCCTTCTAAGCTCCTCCTCAAGCCCCTTGATCCTGTCTAGAAGAGCTTGCCTCTCCGAGAGAAGCTCAGAGATCTTTCTCTCAAGATTCCTTATCTTACCCTCATCCTCAATAGCCTCCCTAACAAGCTTCTGAATAATACTCGTATCCCTATACAGATCCTCCTCCAAGCTCCCGATCACATCCTCGATAGCAGCCTCTATAGCCGAAGCTATGCTCGAACCCTTGATCAGCTCGGCCTTAACCCTCGAGGCAGGGATCTTGATCTCGAGGGATTCTAGGATCCTCTCAACCTGCTCAAACTTCTTAGCATAGCTCTTATAAGCTAGGAGACAAGCTGCCAGAGCATCTCTCTCATGCACAGACCCAACCTGGTATCCTGAGGAGGCTACCAGAGAGCTCTTCTCCTGATCACTAACAACATAGTCAGGCTCATAAAGCCTAGCATTAAAGGCGGCAGCAACCCTCCTAACAGCCTCTGGTACGGGTTTCTTATCACTAGCAACAAGAACCGGGGTTCCGTATCTAAGTATAGTGGATATTGCTTGCAGCACATCACCACTCTTTATAGTCTCTGTAGCTATAACCCTCCCATCGAGATCTATCACGGCAACACCATATTCACTCCCAGGATCCACACCAGCTATTACGGGCCTCATCCTCCTCTCAATATTCTCGGAAATCACTATCCTAGTCCTAGCGATAGGCTTAACCCTCACAGTAACATATCTCCCCCTCTTACTCCTCACAATCCCAGCAAGCTTATCCTTGGAAGCATCGATTATGAATACAGCCCTATCAAGACCGCCCTCAGCCTTTCTATAGGATAGCTGGTAAGGAATCTTAGCACTATCAAGAGCATCCTTAATCCTCCTCACATATCTAAGAACAGCAGCCCTCAAACCCCTGAGATACCTATCCTCAGAACTACCCCCAGCCCTTCCAGACCTCCCCTTAGAGACTATAACCTTCGTCCTCTCCTCCCAAATCCTTATAGGATGCCCCACACCCCTCTGACCAAGCATAGCCAGTATCCTAGCAGTGCTCTGGGGATCCTGCTTCCTCCTACCCTCGAGAAGACCGTGCTCAGCCGCAATATCCCTGAGATCCTTGAAACCCTCAGCATCGCTGAAAGTCGCCAGGAGTATCTGGCTCCCATAGGGGAATAGTGAGAGCACTTTCAAAAGCTCCCTCTTAGACCTGGCAAGCTCGTAGAGATTATCGATCACTATGTAGTTGGGCTTATACTCAAGGGCAAGCCTGATCACCTTGGGTAGCGGGAGATCTGTAGCCTCATATATAACCTCCCCACCCCTAACAATGCAGACAGCATATGTCGCCCTAAGCCTCGAGGCCGGGCTCCCCCTATAGAGATCGATCCCCATGGAGGCTATGCTATCGCTGCCCATCGCTCCCAACAACCCTCGCGAAGAGATCCTCAGGATCTATTCTCAACCCATATTTCTTAGAGAAGAACTCAGCTATATACCTAAGATCCCTCCTAAGTATCTCGTGGGAAACACGATCACCAGCCTTGATCCACTGGGGCCAGTCAATAACATAGCCATTCTCAGCACCACCCCTCGAGACAATAACGTTGAAGGGGCTTAGATCCCCGTGAACAATCCCAGCATCCATGTAGGCTCTCCTAGCAGTATCGATGATATCCTCCAACACCGCCGAGGGGTTCTCAAGATCCCCAGCCCTATATAGATCGATACCCTCTATATACTCCATAACCACAGCATTATACTCCCTACCAAAAGGCCTTGGAACCCTCGCACCAACCCTGCTAAGGATCTCTAGCGCCCTGTGCTCCCTCTCAGCAGAGATAATGCTCCTAGCACCCCACCAGAGCCTCTCGAACCCCTCACCATAGCTCCTAACCCTAACCACGTGTCTAAAGCTCTTAATACCTATCCTGTGGAACTTAACGATCAGGGGCTCTCCATTCCTATATGCTAGGTATACCAGGCTCTCTTTACCAACACCTATCCTATCACCAAGAGCATCTATAACACCCCTCCTGAGGAGACCGTGAAGAGAGGCTATACTAAGCCCCGTGAGTGTTGGTCTATACATATTCCCATAGACCTTGTGAGGGACTATTAGACGGCTATCCACAAGACTCCTAAGGATCTTTGGCACCCGCGTCTCTGGAAGACCCGTGTTTCTCCTAATAACCTCTATTGGCACGTGCTCATATAGCTTTACAAGAGACGCAACGCTCCTGAGGACAAGGATCTCCTCCCTAGATAGGTTTGAATAGATCTTTAACAGGAGGGGCAGAAACCCACCTCCTAGCTGGTAAGGCTCTTCTCACCATGCTCAGCAGGGATATAGTCTGTAGAGATATAGAGTATCTGACTACCCCTAATCAATATCTTCCCAAACTTTGTCGCAGGCTCATCGCTCCCCTCCCTAACCTGCACAGCATCGCTTAGAACAACATTCATAGTCCCATCTGTAAGATCAAGCCTCCCCACAAACTCCGAACCATCTTTCAGCTTAACCATAACAGTCTTGGACATAGCAGCCCTCAGAATCTTTATAGGGCTCTCTGGCTTCTGCTGAGCCGGCAAGACATCACCAATAAGTATAGAGAGGAGACGTTAAAAAGCTTAGCCACACATATAGCCTGTGCTTACCAGCATGTTAAATAGAAATCCTCATGAAAACCTCTCTAGGGATGCAGGTAGAAACTGTATAAGCGGGTACATCAACAACCTGGCTGAGCCTGAGGAAACCAGCCACGCTGAACAGAATATATGCCTGGTATCTATCATAACCCATCTTCTCCAAGAACTCGATCATGTTGAGAAGACCATCCCTAGCAGCACTCGAAGCATCCTCAGCACTGTCCAGATTAAGCCCGGCCATACATATATAGTCTTTATAGGTTTCCGCGAGGGGTGATGGTTTATAGAGAGGTCTCTTCAAACCATACTTCCTAGCACCATCCTTGATTAGAGAGATAGAGAGCCTTATAACACCCCCCATCTCTATAGCAGTAACACTAACCTCACCATCACCCTGAGCATAGTGCATATCACCAACAGATAGGAGAGCTCCTCTCACGAAAACGGGGAACAGGATCTCAGATCCTGGTGCGAGGTTCCTCACATCAAGATTACCCCCATTCTCCCTCGGAGGCAGTGTCCTGAGACCCTCAGAGGCTATAGGCTCTCTAGATGGCACAGCACCCCTCGGGTCTGGGAGGAGCACGAGACCCCCTTTAGATGCTATCCCAGCCTCCCTAGATCTCCACTCCCTAACCTGTTCTCTCGAGGGTGCAACACCGATCACGCCTGGGAAGGGGGCTGCAGGGATCCTCACACCAGGTATATCTGGACTTGACGCGTAATGCCTCCCAAGATCCCACCTAACCTTGTAGGGTTTATCGAACACGTCTCTCAGAAAGCCGAAGCCCTTTGCTACAAAGGTATAGCCAAAGCTTCCGAGAGGGCCTGCGTCAAGGATCCTCACGACCAAGAGATCGCCAGGCTCGGCGCCTTTAACATAGATAGGCCCTGTGAGCGGGTGGACAGGGCTTGCATCTATATTGGCAACATCACTAGTATCGGGAGTATCCCTTATCTGTCCATCCAGGGCATCGAGCGTCTCTATCACGATCTCGTCGCCCGGGCCTATCTCAACAGCAGGCTTTATATCGGGGTGCCATCTATTGTGACAAACATCCTCCTGGTCTGCGCACCTCTTGTTAGGAGAGATGTTTATCTTAACAACCAAGCCGGGCACCAAGTGTTTTTTGTGACGGCTATATAAATCCCTACCTCTCCAAATAATGGATTAAGGCGTATGCGCAGCGTTAATAACACCTATTATATAGCTTCTATAGTGATTCTTCTTGGTGTCGCTCCACGACTCTGGATCTTGTTATGAGATCCCTCGATTCTATAGAGGAGAACAAGAGGATCAACGCTATAGTTACGTGGAACCCCAATGCTGAGAGAGAGGCTAGGGAGGCTTTATCATCAGGTTTAGAGGTCTTCCCAATAGCTGTTAAGGATAATATCCTGACGAAAGGTATTAGAACAACCCTCGGCTCCAAGGTTTTCCATAACTTCGTACCATCCATAGATGCCGAGGTTATCCGCAGGATCAAGAGATCAGGCGGGATCGTGGTTGGAAAGACCAACACGCACGAGCTAGCCTCAGGCATTACAACAACATCCTCAGTCTTCGGCCCCACGAGAAACCCCCATGATCTCTCGAGAATAGCTGGAGGGAGCAGCGGTGGCTCAGCAGCTGCTGTGGCAGCTGGGATTGCCCCAGTAGCTCTTGGGAGCGACACAGCAGGCTCCGTGAGGATCCCTGCGTCTCTCTGCGGTGTCTATGGCTTGAAGCCCAGCTATGGCTCGATCCCCTCTTCAGGACTTTACCCCCTAGCCCCAAGCCTAGACCACGTAGGGATCATTGCCTCTAACACTGAGTGGATCGAGAGGGTGTTCAGGATCATAGCCAGACCCGATATACTTAGAAAGAAGGTGAGGGAGATAGATCCCGATAAAGCTGTACTGGGGATCCCCTCAGAGCTTTTCAAAGCCTCCGAAGAGGTTGAGAATGAATTCTATAGATTCCTATCGGGCTTCAAATACAAGGAGGTCAGGCTAGAGCTAGCTGTGAGAAACCTATACTCAGTATTCCCAGTGATAAGGTATAGCGAGGCTACAAGAACATTCCTGGGCATAAGGGATAGGTGGGGAGAGCTCTACCAAGATGTGAGAAGACTACTAGAGAGGGGGCTTGAGTACAAGGCTACAGACTATATAGAGGCTCTCCACATGAAAGAAGCAATAACCAGGGAGTTCGATAAAGCCATGAGAGAGGTCGACTTCCTAGTAACACCAACAACCCCAATCCCAGCACCAAAGATCGAGGAGGTATTAGGAAAAGAGGATGGAGAGATAAGAACAATACTCACAAGCAACGTGATCTACCCATCCCTCGTAGGAGCCCCGGCAATATCAATACCCCTCCTAAGATCCGGAGGCATGCCAGTAGGAATACAGATCATTGGGAAAAGATACCACGATCTAGAATTAATAATGTTCGCCTCAAAACTAGGCAAGCCTCTAACCTAAAAAGCTGATCCTCGCCTCTTATTATTCACACAAACCCGAGCCCCCATCTTATAGAATATATCTGTGCCTGCAAGACCTTGCATCAGCAAAGCTGTGAACATGATCATTATATTGTTAAGAGATAAAGCTCTACTTTCTCGAGTTTGCCAGCTTTTGGATCCACCCTAAACCCCATCTTCTCCAACACTGTCACACCTAGTGGTGCATCCACACCCTGGGCTAGTTTCAGATCAGGCTAGACTTCTATATCTCCATATGTAACTAGACCCTCAACCTCTATTTCTCCGCCACCGTATCTACTTCTATAGCTTCACCGCTGGAGAGCCTCTGGATCCTTTTATACTTAAGCTCTATACCCAGATTCTCAATATCCTTAGGCAACGTGATCAGATCGCCATAGAATCCGGGGTCAACAAGCGCTCTGAGAACCGTTTCGCCTCTAGAACCACGGATCTTAGCACTAACTATTACAGAACCCATATCAAGCTGCCTCTCAGCTATTCATAGCTCATACCTTTTTAATTCCATGCTAGATCGACTTTGCCTTTATTGTTTTTATCCAGCTTATAAGCTCGCATCACCAACGCGCCATGTTCTTATTAGATCCTCGAGTCCTTTTTCTAGGTGTATTGAAGGTTCGAAGCCAAGGATTTTTCTGGCTTTCGATATGTCTGCGAGGCTGTGCTTTATATCGCCGGGTCTTGGTTTGTCGAACACTGGTTCTCCTTCGAGATTTGCTAGCCTCATTATTAGCCTGGCTAGCTCCAGGATCGAGATCTGTTTCCCAGATCCTATGTTGAATACCTCGTTATAGGCTTTTCTCTCTATAGCGAGCTCTACAGCCCTGGCCACATCGGATACATGGATGAAATCCCTTGTCTGGCTTCCATCACCATAGATCCTTGGGGGTTCTCCTCTCAAAACACTCTCTATAAACCTGGTTATAACCCCCGCATATGATTGGCTCTGCCCGGGGCCATAGACGTTGAAGAGTCTCAGGATTATATATTTCAAACCATAGATCCTTGAGAAGAGCTCAACAACCTGTTCCCCCATAGCCTTGCTCAAACCATACGGGGAGATAGGCTTTATAGGATGATCCTCTGGTATAGGGATCACCACAGGATCCCCATAGACAGAGGCAGAGCTCATATAGATCATCAGAGAACCTGAATCAGCAGAAGCCTTAGCAACACTAGCAGTCCCAACAACATTATTGCTAAAATAGATCCCGGGATTCTCCATAGACTCAGCAACATCAACATAAGCAGCACAGTGGACAACCACATCGAAACCCCTGAGATCCCTCACTCCCATAATATCGACCCTCACAACAGGAACCCCGAGCTCCCCAAGCCTCTTAACACCAAGCCTAGAAGCTCTCTCCATACTATCATATACAACCACATCGAAACCCTTCGAGAAGAGATGGATAGCAATATTATGGCCTATAAAACCAGCACCACCAGTAACAAGAACACGCAGCCCGCAACACCAAACAACATAAATGCAGCAATCTTATAACGCTCAACCCTATACTAGATCGTCAAAGACTCATAAGCAGAATAAGAATAAAATAGAGGTAAGGAGATCTATTATAGAATTGAAAGGGGGAGATATATAGAGTGAGGGAAAAATGAGCCGTCGATCTACTATAGAGGAGATCATCGAGTGGATCAGGGAGAGAAGGGAGAGGATCGGTGGTAAGGAGGCCAGGTTAGGAGACCTAGCTGATATAGATCTTGAGGATGAGTTCGAGTAAAAATCCTATGGATTCAAGCCTCCCAACCCTGCGGCTAACTCATGGATCGTTGAATTGTTTGTAATGCCTTGCTTGTATTTTTGTGGTTTTTATATGTAGTCAGTTGTATAGTGTGTGGGAGGGTTATTGGGGCTTGTTATAGATCTTTCTGGGTTTGTTGGTTATAGAGATGTGTGGATGATCTCTATGGGTCTTGCTTCGGCTAAAATAGAGGGTAATGTTGTCGAGATCCTTAGGAAGAGGCGTGAGGAGTTTCTAGAGAATGTTATTATGAGGGGTGAGAGATGTTATGGTGTTTCAACAGGTGTCGGGGGTCTGAGGGGCTATTCTGTAGATCCTGTGGAGTCTGCTAAGAGGTCTAGGGATTTTTTGAGGGAACATGCAGCTGGCTCGGGACAGCCTCTGGATCGGGGTATTGTGAGGGGAGCCATGGCGATCCTTGCCAAACAGTTATTAAATGAATACTCAGCCGTGTCGCCAGAGATCCCAGGGCTTTTGGTCGAGATGCTTAACAGAGACATAGTACCCATAGTCCCTAGATACGGCTCTCTAGGTGCTAGCGGGGATCTAGCACCAATGGCCTATATAGGCCTAGCCCTCGTTGGGGAAGGGCTTGTTGAGAAGAAGGGGAGGAGGATAGATGCTGCCGAGGCTCTCAGAGAGGAGGGGTTAGAGCCTGTCTCCCTAGGTCCTAAAGAAGCCCTCTCAATAATCAATAACACCGCTATGTCGACATCGATAGCTGTCCATGCACTCGTAGGGGCTGAGAGGCTTCTCAAAATGCTCGAGCTCGGAGGCGCTATAGCTATGGAGGCTATGGGGACGCCTGGAGAGCATCTAGACCTAGATCTATGCTTGTTGAAGAGACACCCAGGCGTCTCTAGAGAGGGTGAGAGGTTGAGGGAGATCCTAGAGGGCTCGGGAAACCTCGGTAGATCTGGTGTTGTCCAGGATATATATAGCTATAGATGCGTCCCCCAGATCCTCGGGGCCCTGAGCGATGCTATGGGCTTTGTGAGGGAAACAATAGATAGGGAGATAAACGCTGTAACCGATAACCCCCTGTTCATTAAGGGGAGGTGTGTTAGCGGGTGCAACTTCCACGGGATCTCGATCGGGATAGCCATGGATCTCCTCTCAATAGCCCTAATACCAGCCCTCACACAGAGCGAGAGAAGAGTAGCAGCAATACTTGATACAAACATGAATAGAGGTCTCCCACCATTCCTCTCAAAAGATCCTGGGAAAAGCCCTGGCTTCATGATGCTCCAATACCTAGCAGCATCCCTCCTAAACAGGGCTAGAGGTCTAGCATACCCAGCGACTGTTGATAACACCCCAACATCAGCAAACCATGAGGATCATGTGAGCAACTCCCTCAACGCAGGGCTTAAGGCTCTAGAGATAGTGGAGCTAGGGATGAGGATAGCAGCGATAGAGATCATGGTTATGGCGAGAGCCCTATCAATGAGGGGCTGGATAGATGGCTCGAGCAAGCGTGTTAGAAGCGTTGTAGAAAAGATCCTGGAGATCCCTGTCGAAACCCAGCCCCTAGGCAGCGCTGTCGAGGCAGCACTATCAAAGATCCTGGAGATGATCGGATCTTAGGAGAAAAGATCACGAGAGCTAAGATCAATATAGAACAATAAGGCCTAGAAATGGGTCAGTCTTTATGGGCAATATATCTGCGGGCTCCGCTAGAATCTAGGGATATATGATGAGCGTTTTCAGAAAACCTGGGGAGAGAATGATCAGGGATCCCAGGGATCTAAGGCTAGGCGATATTGTTAGGAGCAGCACCAACTGCTCATCAGAGTGCTTATGCATAGCCGGGGTTCCCTGGGACTGGAGCACTGCTGGGAGGCCCGGGGCTAGGTTCGCACCATCCAGGCTGAGGGAGTATCTCTATAGCTATAACCTCCATAAAGATCTATGCCTATGCGATTGGGGAGACATAGCAGTCGCACCAGGAGATCTTGGAAAAACCTCGCAGAGGATCTATGAGGCTGTCGAGAACCTATCAAGAACCTGCAGAGGCTTCCTACTACTAGGAGGAGATCATAGTATCACGAGATACTCGGTAGCTTCAGCCCTAGAAACTCTTGGCGGGAGAGCCGGGCTCCTGGTCTTCGACGCCCATCTAGACCTGAGAGAGCTATCCGAGGGCCTCTCGTCAGGAACATATCTCAGAGACCTTCTCTCCGAAAGAGGCGATAGACTTAGAGTCGCGGTCATAGGTGTGAGGAGCCATAGTATTCCTAGATACATGCTCAACCTAGCCGAGAAGCTTGGTGTTAAGTACTTCTACTCAGAAGATCTAGATGTTAGAAGCATAGCCAACACTCTCGACGAGATCTTCTCAAACGTTGACTGGATCTATGTTAGCTTTGACTCTGACTCCCTGGATCCCTCACAATGCCCTGGAGTAAACTCACCATCACCCCTAGGGCTCACACTCAAAGACGCTATAAAGATCCTTGATACTATTATGGAGAAACACAGGGTCGTGGGGGGAGATATAGTTGAATACACACCACCACTAGACCAAGGGGATCTGTGTGGGAGAAACCTAGCCCTGATAGCCTATAGGATTATCAATAACATGTGGGAGGGCTCTTCGAGGCATAAAGCCCCTCAATAATCCGGATCAGTTATTAGAAAACTATAGCCTTTCGTTCACGACACACCCACCTGGGTTCTTAACAACCAAGCCGTTCTTTATCACACACATTATGGGGGATCTGTGCATTAGATAGCCAAACCACCTATAGTGGGGGAAGGACCATATAACAAGATCCGCTTTCGAACCCTCAACAATAGATCCAACCTCACCCTCCAGCCCAAGGCTATAGGCAGCGTTGACAGTAGCAGCGGCTATAGCGTTTCCCGGGGGTATTGAGAGATAGTTGATAGCAAGGTTTATTGTCTCAACCATGTTGAGGTTCATAAGGGCTGGGGAGTGATCGGTTGCTATCGCCACTATAGCCCCGAGATCTAGGAGCTCCCTCGAGGGAGGCTTCTTACCAACTATAGCCAGAGCGGTGCTTGGGGCAAGTATGGCTGTTGAATCACTCACCGCTATTCTTTTAACGACCTCTGAGGGGGTCTGGTTAAGATGATCGAGAGACGCTGCCTGGATCTCTAGGCCCACATCGCTGCAGCCTATATAGCTGAACTCATCAGCATGGATCCTTGGAACCAGGCCTAGGCTCCTCCCAAGCCTCAGAATGGTCCTCGACTCCTCAGGGTTAAAGGCACCTTTATCACAGAAAACATCTATGAACCTCACCCCAAGCTCTAGAGCCCTTGGAACCAAGCTGTCCCTATAGGCCTCGACAAGGGTCTTGAAATCCACACCAGGCATTGGCACGTGGGCGAGCAGTGTTTGCACGATATCAACACGGCTTGTCTTAACAGCCTCGCCAAGGATCTCGAGAAGCTTTGCCTCATCCTGAGGCGATAACCCATAGCCTGTCTTCACCTCAACGGTTGTCACACCACTTTCTAACAAAGCATCTATCCTGGCTGCCAGTGACACCAAAAGGATCTCTCGGTCTGCCTTCGAAGTCTCCCTCATGGTTCTCAGGATCCCGCCTCCCCTAGCCAGTATATCCCCGTAAGACGCTCCCCCAATGATCTCTTCCCTCTCGTCCTCCCTGGATCCGTGGTATAGCAAGTGGGTATGGGGATCAACAAGGCCTGGGGTAACTATATATCCAGAGGCATCTATATACCCCTTAGCCCTATACCTCCTGAGAATATCATCGCTAAGCCCTACAGAAACGATCCTACCGTTCCTAATAGCTATAGCTCCATCCTCAACACAGCCGAGAGATCTGCAATCAGCACGGCTCCTCACAACACCTGGGAGGGAGAGTACGAGTCTCGCTCCATGGATTATGAGATCCATATTAACAGGCCCCATGAGAAGCCCTATCTATCCAGCGATACCAAGAATATATTAATAGTAATAGCCAGTCATCCCGCCATGTGTATATGGGACATTTATACTGGTTATGATAAATACCGATGGTGATATTACGAAGAGCACCCAGGGTAAGAGTTACTGGCCCAACGTAGTCGCATCAGCCGCCGGATGGGGCTTAGACGCGTATGACTGGATCTCATACGCAGCCCTAGTACCCATACTCAGCGCTGTGTTCTTCAAACCACTGGGTCCTCTCTATGCTTTGCTCTCAACAATAGTGGTGTTCAGCCTATCCCTAGTAGTAAGACCCCTCGGGGGAGTCCTGTTCGGCAGGCTTGGCGATAAGTATGGTAGAAAGCTCGTGCTATACATATGTATGATAGGAGCCGGGCTAGCGTCTTTCCTAATGGGCTTCCTACCGACATATGATCAGGCCGGTATCTGGGGACCGATACTCCTCCTAACCCTAAGAATAGTCCTAGGACTATTCATAGGTGGAGAATACTCTGCGTCTGGGATCCTTGCTGTCGAGAGCGTCACCAGGTGGAGAGGGCTTGCCGGCGGGATAATGCAGGCTGGCTTCTCACTGGGCGAGCTGGCCGCCTTCGGAGTCTACACACTCGTTGCCCTTTCTCTAACAACCGATCAGCTTTACTCCATAGGCTGGAGGATCGTGTTTTGGAGCGGGATTATAACCACGATTATAGGGCTTGTCCTGAGGACAAGGCTCCTGAGGGAATCGCCTGAATGGGAGGTTGAGGAGCGGAAGGCAAGGGCGCCTGTTAAGGAGCTCTTCACAGGCGAGGTCAGGATACCCTTCATGGTAGTGCTTCTAGCCACTATGGGGTGGTTCTACGCTTACTACACGCTTCTCCAGCTAGCCTCAACAATACTAAACACAGTCCTGGGGATAAGCCCTGCACTTACTGGAATAGTTTTGACAGCGATGGCCGCTGTCGATGCCCTAGGCTCTGTTCTAGGAGGGCTTCTCGTGGATCTTGTTGGGAGTAAGAAGGCGATCATGTTATGGTCGTTGATGAAAATAGTAGCAGCCTACCCAGTGATCTACTTCCTGCTCTCAGGCAATCCGTGGATGACGCTTCTATGGGACTTCATAGTAGTGGGTCCCGTGGGCATGTTCCAGGTGTATATATATGATCTGATCCCGCTGAGGGTTAGGGCAACAGCAGCAGGGCTGGGGTATAATGGAGGGCTATGGCTAGGCGCCTGGGCAGCCCCTATAGCCACGTTACTATCGCCCTCGATATCCTGGCTATACGCGTTGACACTCAATACCATGATAGGCGGTGTTATGGTGTTCCTGAGCGCCCTCCTCTCTATGAGGCTTGCCAAGGTTATCGAGGTTAGGAGGGTTGAGTAGCGCCTTATATCCTCTCTCCTAGAGATCTAGATGGTGAATAGTTATGCCAGGAAGACCTATCGATAAGCTGATCCAGAAGGGATATTACGATCCCTCAACAAGGGGTGTGAGGGCTATAAGGGGTAAGGAGCTCCACGTCGAGAGCGGGGACTGGCAGATCGAGGGTGCTTTGAGAATGCTCTTCCACGTCCTCGACCCCGACGTTGCTAAGGATCCCAAGAACCTGATAGTCTATGGAGGCACTGGTAAGGCTTGTAGGAATTGGGAGGCCTTTGAAACAATTGTCGATACGCTCATGACTATGAAGAGCGATGACACCCTCGTGATCCAGAGTGGAAAGCCTGTAGCAGTGTTCACAACCCATAGGCTCGCGCCGAGAATTGTGATAGCAAACGCGCTCCTAGTCCCCAAATGGGCTGACTGGGACTACTTCCTAGAGCTCGAGAGGAAAGGATTGACAATGTATGGGCAGATGACAGCGGGGTGCTGGGCATATATAGGGACCCAGGGTATTCTCCAGGGTACTTATGAGACGTTCGCCTATGTTGCTGAGAAGCATTTCCAGGGATCCCTGGGCGGGAGGATAGTCCTCACGGCAGGGCTTGGAGAGATGGGGGGAGCTCAGCCCCTTGCTATCAAGATGAACGGGGGAGCTGCTATAGTTGTTGAGATTGATAAAAGGATGATCGAGAGGAGGATGAGGTTCGGCTACCTCGACACGTGGACTGATAGTATTGATAGCGCTATAGATCTTGCCGAGAGGTATGCCCAGAGGGGCGAGGGTATATCTATAGGCTTGCTCGGCAATGCTGCTGAGGTTTACCCGGAGCTGCTTAGAAGAGGTGTTAACATATCTGTGGTTACTGACCAGACACCAGCCCATGATCCTCTCAGCTATGTTCCTGCTGGAATGAGCTTGGAGGAGGCTATGGAGCTCAGATCAAGGGATCCGGAGAGGTATAAGAGGCTGAGCCTCGAGAGCATGAAGAGACAGGTAGAGGCTATGGTTGGTTTCATGAGGAGAGGTGCTGTTGTCTTCGAATATGGTAATAATATTAGAAAGATGGCCTATGAGGCGGGCTATAAGGATGCATTCTCATTCCCAGGGTTTGTGCAAGCATATATAAGACCAATGTTTGAGGAGGGTAGAGGGCCCTTTAGATGGGCATCCCTCACAGGAGATCCCAGGGATATAGAGATCCTCGACGACGAGGTTATAGAGATGTTTAAGCATAACAGGAGACTGGTTAGATGGGTTGAGAACGCTAGGAGATATGTTAAGTTCCAAGGCCTTCCCTCAAGGGTTGTGTGGCTAGGCTATGGAGAGAGATCCCTTTTCGGGCTGAGGATAAACGAGCTTGTGAAGAGAGGCGTCATAGGCCCCATATGGATTGGGAGGGATCATCTGGACACAGGATCAGTAGCATCCCCATACAGAGAAACAGAGGGAATGCTAGACGGCTCCGACGCAATAGCAGACTGGCCGATCCTCAACGCACTCCTAAACACAGCAGCAGGAGCAACATGGGTCTGCGTACACCACGGTGGGGGAGTGGGTATAGGCTATAGCATCCATGCAGGGCTAGGCTTAGTCCTCGACGGGAGCAGGGAGAGCGATCTGAGGGCTGAGAGAGTCTTAACAGTAGATCCAGGGCTAGGTGTTGTGAGACACGCAGACGCGGGTTACGAGACATCCAAGAGAGTAATAAGGGAGAAGGGGATCAGGGCTCCGTCACTCAAATAAAGATCCGATCTTTTTTAAATTCCACACTCACCAAAGAAGATCTCAGAACCTTATACTCAAGGCTTGAGACCGTGATATCGCATCTCACCTATGATACTAAAATATTCAGGTTTTTGGAAGTCCAGAGATCCTTTTTAGCCAGTCCTGCTATAGGTTCTATGAGCTATATGGGCTATGAGGATTAGGAGCAGCAGGAACGTGAGTGTGGGTAGTATGCCCAGGGGGCCCATGATGCTGTAGAAACTCACGTTGGAGAGGGGCTGGGGTAGTATTGACTTCCACCATTGATAATGATAGGCTAGCACCGGCATCCCCACCAAGATTGTTGATGTGAGAACCACCATGGAGTAGATGCTTCCAGAGCCTGCCCTCCACTCACTACTAAATATACAGGTTCCCGCAATCCCCATACCGATCCCGAATATAACTCCTCCTATAAAGATCTGTAGCTGCCCTGTGCCCTTGGCGAGGGCTAGGCTTAGTGGTGCTCCTCCTATATATAGGATCCAGACCCCGATTGCATATGTAGCTATAGTTATCAATACGGCTTTGAGCATTTTCCCCGAGCCCCATATAGGTGATGTGATCTCTCTAAGCCCTGTGGCCCAGCATAGCTTTGATAGATACCCTATCGCGCCGAAGACAATCCCAAAGGCTAGGAATAGGGATGCTCGGGGTTGTGAGTAGAGTGCTAGCAATATTGCCAAGAATACTGCTAGGATTGTCAACGGTATTCTTAGACCTTGGGGAGGGGCTATGGATCTCGTTGTTATAGGGCCAGCCCTGAAGAGGAAGATCTTCTCAAAGATCTTGCTACCTATGAACACACCAGGGATCATGCCCAACGTGAAGGAGACAGCATTCAGCCCGGCTGATGCCCATGCGCTGAGAAAGTTACCTATGTTGCAGCCGAGAGCAAGTCTAGATCCATAGCCTAGGAGGAACCCTCCCAAGAGGGCTTGGATCAGCATCCATGTATTTGGTACATGCTTTAAAGAGAACTCCCCCAAGGCTAGCGATGCGATCACACCGCCCAGAAGGATCCCTATAACAATCATCTGTGCCGGGTCGCTTAGCGGGTTGACAAGGGGGAATTCCCTGTAATACTGGGTAGCAGCTATCCCGGGATCTATTATCGATGCCCATACAATACCTCCAAGCTTGGACTCGCCAGTGGTTATTCCCCATATAGATCCTCTTCCAAAAAAGACTAGATCAGAGTATGTAAGGGCTATCGAAGCAGCACCAAAGATCAAGGCATAGATATAAAGACCATACCGACTCCAGAAGACACCCCTAACCCTGAAAACCTGCTGAACCCTCTCCACCAGCCTCACCCCCTCTCAATCAAGATCCTCCACACACCAGCACCTATCTTATCAACCCTAAGAACCCTGTGACCCCTACTAGAAACAGCCGAAGGTACATTCTCACAAGACGCTGGATTATCTATAATCACCTCAAGAACCTCACCCCTCTTTAACTCCGAGAGCGCCTTCAACGTAAAGATCTGTGGATAGGGGCACACATACCCCCTAAGATCCAGTCTATAAAGCCCCGGCTCCACATTATAGATCCTCACTTTACTCAATCTAATCACTACCACCTTATTACATAAAGTCGCTTATATATTTTTCCTAAAACGCTGATGAAGTCACCACAAGCACTCATATATTAATACATAAAAACGAAGTTTCATTTTCTTTAACCTATAATAAATATAACACCAACAATCACTAAAAGATAAGACGTCTCACTTCCTGCCAATAACTCACATCAATATATCATTTCTTCGCCATAGTTAAGACTGCTTCTCCAGAAATGTTCTTAGAATCGCTTGGTTTTCAACAAAACCAATCACTATGTTTATATGTCTAAGAGGCAGAGCTGTAAGATATAGAGAAACTCAAATGCATATAAACAAAAGAGCCTTATAATATTAATTGTTGTGGATTATTCCTGCCAGTTGGAAAGATCCCGTGTATAGATCATGGGGTAGATTTAAGCCCACACCCATGGATCCCAGGAATATCTCTGAAGAGTGCTTAACATTGTAAGCTGAATAGATCGAATAGAAGCATAATACAGACTATTTAGGAATCATTAAACAGTCTCCGATCCCGGTTATCTTCCCCATATCAGATTGGCAAAGCTTATAAGCTAGATAAGCATAAAAATAGTGATAAAGTCGATCTACTATATATAGAATTAAAAGAGAACACCTTTAGCATATATCTGTGTCAGCCCTTCTAGAACCGTTTTTTCATCTATCTCCTCTAACATTCGAGCCGCTATGCCTGCTATGTGATTTATCCCCATGAGAGCTATTGCTAGTGATTCTGCGTTGAACGTCCTTATAAGCCCCCTTTCTGCCTTTGTATTTAGTCTTTCTGCATATCTCCTTAGAAATGGTACGTAGTATTTCGCGGCTATACTAGGATCTATGTATTCTGACTCTCTAACTATTCTGTAGATATTCTCATTCCTCCTAATAAAGCCAAGGAAGCATGCTGATCCTTTAGCCTCGGTCTCAACAGGATCCTCTATACCCTCTATGCATTCGGATAGATATCTTCGCAAAACCCTCCCTATAATGATCACCAGATCTTCTAAAAGCTCCTCCTTACTCCTATAGATCTTGTAGAAAGAACCTACAGAATAGCCAGCTCTATCCATGATCTCATAGATCTTAGTATCCTTGAAACCTTTAGAGTTAAGTATATCGAGGGTTGATATCAGAATGGGCTTCTTACCCCTAGGAATCCCTGGAGCCTCAAGCACATTATATTTCTCTATGAGCTCCATGAGGCTTGGTGGTTCCTTTATTGGGGTTATCTTAGGGATCTTCTGAGATCCTAGCCCCTTGAGCACAAGATCCCCTGAAACCTCTATATCGATCAATATGTTCCCTTCTAGGTTGAAGATCTTTCTGAAGAGGTATATAAAGCTAGAGCTCCCAACTATGGCCAGCGATATTATCCTAGGATCCTGGTAGCTGAGCTCATAGAGCCTCTCTCCAATAAAGCTCCTAAGCAGGTCAAAGAGCCTCCTATAGTATAGCTTAGCAAGGCTCTTTTCCACAAACTCGTATTCCCGAAAGACTCTGTGAAAAGCTGTTAGGATCCTGTCCTCGAGAAGTGTAGAGAGTATATGTAGAAGATACCTGATCGTTATGCTAACGCTGGCCGCCTGACTAAGGTGCGAGCTTATCGCCTTTTCTAGATGCTCAAGGGAATAGTCTATATAGTACCTAAGCATATCCTCCTTTGAATCGAAATAAGTATAGAAAGAAGGAACGGAGATCCCTGCTAGCTCTGAGATCTCTTTAAGCGATATATCTTTATAGCTTTTCTTAAGTGCCAATTTCGAGAAAGACTCTATTATTTTCTGCCTAGCTATATTAGCGCTACTCCTACGAGGCATATCCGGGCTTCCTAACTAATATTAGAGATAGTATGTGTAAAAATTTATCCCTCTTCTTTATGTATTATTAAACGGTGATTCACTAATGAATCACAATAATGCTTATGAACACCCAGTCCCCGACCTAGCCGAAGTCGGGGCAAGACTATATCCTGATAGAATAGCTATTGTTGACTACTCATGGGGATCTAGGGAAGAGTATAGCTACCGTGACGCTGCTAAGGCTGCTGATAATATTGCCTCCATGCTGGAAGAGATCGGGGTTGGGAAGGGAGATAGGGTTGCAGTTCTATCGTATAACAACGCTGAGTATGTTTTCATCTACCTGGCAACCATTAAAAAAGGAGCAATACTGGCTCCACTGAGCTGGAGAGCCACGCCTAAGGATCTAGCGTTTATGATAGACGATGTGGAGCCCTCGCTAATATTCTATCAAGAAGAGCTCAAGGATCTATTAGAACAGGCCTTAAAAATCAGCTCCCACAGACCGCTGATAGAGAAGATAGAGACCCTCAGAGGGATCTATAAGAGACAAATCCAGAGGGACTATAGAAAGGAGAATGTCAGGGGTAGCGATATAAGCATGCTTCTATACACCGGGGGAACCACGGGTACTCTTAAGGCTGCTATGATACCCTACAGGCAGGTTATATGGAATGCGATAAACACAATAATTAGCTGGGGCCTTACAAGAGACGATATAGCTCCTCTCTTCTTCCCGCTATTTCATACAGGAGGCTGGCATGTGATAACAATACCCCTCTACATGATCGGGGGGAGGATTATTATTACAAAGAGATTCGATCCTGAAGAGGCGCTAGACATTATAGAGAAAGAGAAATGCACATTAGTGATAGCCGTACCAACAGCCTTCTACATGTTAACAAAATCCCCCAAGTTCAAAGATGCAAGCTTCAAGAATATTAAGTTCTTCAAAAGCGGTGGGGGCATGAGTCCCTATAGCCTTGTAAAGATCTACTGGGATAAAGGGGTCAGATACTTCCAAGGATATGGGCTAACAGAAGCAGGCCCCAACCTACTCTACACACCACCAGAGGATATGGAGAAGAAGCCAATGAGTGTTGGAAAGCAGAGCCTCTTCGCCGAGCTAAAGATCGTTAAAGATGATGGAACCGAAGCCAGGCCAGGCGAAGTGGGCGAGCTACTCGTGAGAGGCCCTATAACCTTCTCAGGATATTGGAAGAGACCAGAGGAAACAAAAGAAACGATTACAGAAGATGGGTGGGTGAGAACGGGAGATCTGTTCATCAAGGATGAGGATGGACACTACTATTTCGTCGAGAGGAAGAAGTTCATGATAAAGAGCGGTGGGGAGAATATATACCCCTTCGAGGTGGAAGAGCGTATTAGGGAGCATCCAGGAGTAGAGGAGGTAGCTGTCTTTGGAGTCCCTGACGAGAAATGGGGAGAAGCTGTAGCAGCAGCTATAAAGCCCAAAGCAGGCTATCAAATAGATCCCCAGGCTATAAGGGATTTTCTGAGGGGAAGGATAGCTGGGTATAAGATCCCTAAGTATGTATGGATAGTCCACGAAATCCCAAAAACCGCAGTAGGTAAGGTGGATTATGTATATTTGAAGAAAAAGTTCTCAGAGCTTCTAAAGCAACAGGGATCTTGACAGATCACTAGATCTCATCGATCGGGGACCCGTGCTTCTCGATCAGAACCCTCTTTAGGATCTTCCCCGCAGGGTTTCTAGGTATCTCATCGACTACCGCTACATATTTAGGCATCTTATACCTAGCTATCTTCCCTTCGAGGAAGCTCAGGATCTCGTGTTTGGTGATCCCCAAACCGCTTCTCAATTTAACAACCAGCTTGGGAACCTCTCCCCACTTCTCATCCGGAACAGGTATAACTGCACAATCCTCAACAGCTGGGTGTTGGAGCACGAGTTCCTCTATCTCCCTTGGGTATACCTGCTCCCCGCCGCTCTTTATAATATCCTTCTTCCTATCAACTATATAGAAATAACCCTCATCATCGTAGAAACCTATATCTCCAGTATATACACATCCATCCCTGAGCACAAGCTTTGTTTCTTCAGACATTCCCCAGTATCCTGAGAAGACTAGAGGACCGCAGAATACCAGCTCTCCATACTGATTAGGACCCAGTATGTTTCCGTTATCATCAACTACAAATACTTCGTTAAATGCGAATGGCTTACCAACGCTCCTCCACTTCTTCTTTATATCGTCGAGAGATAGATCCTGTATAGGAGGTGTTAGATTATTAGGCCCTGCTTCGGTGCTCCCATAACCCTGAGCCATCTTCACATTTTTCGCCCAGAACTCCTCCAAGATCCTCTTGTCTATATGGGAACCCCCGCTCATCATCCACTCAACGTTCCTGAAAGAAGCTTCTCTAAAGTCTCTGTGCTTAGAGATCATATAGTACATAGTAGGAACACCGAATATCGTGAAAGGCCCTTTCTCGGTCTCTATGATCTCCAGGAATAGCTTTGGATCGAATCTCCTAATCATATAAATCATGCCTCCTCTGGCCAAAAGAGGCAGGATCAATAAGTTCCATCCCCCGGTGTGGAATAAAGGTAGCAGTGTGATCGTCCTATGATCCTCTCTTAACCTCCACGTCAGAATCTCTGAGAATATGTTAAAGAGGATCTGTCTATTAGATATCACAGCACCTTTAGGAATCCCTGTAGTCCCGCCAGTATATAGGATCATCCGCGGCTCCTCAAGAGAGGCCTTTCTCGAGATCTTGATACCCTCTGCCTTAAGGGCTTCCTCATAGCTATACTCATCCTCTCTTGGTTCGCCATCAACAACCACCCTAAAGATCCCGTTGATGCCTTTAAGAGCTTCTGCTGCGAGATCTCTGAATACTGATTCATAGAATATCACTTTAGGAGCGGTATTCCTGATAATGCTTCTAAGCTCGCCTCCCAATAACCTCCAGTTAAGTGGTACAAGTATGAGTCCTAGCATTCCTGATACCTTAAACAGATCTATGCACTCAATCCTGTTAGTGAGCATATAAGCGATCCTATCACCAGGTTTTAGCGAAAGGTCTTGGAGAAATCTGGCTATTTTTGAAGATCTTCTCCCGAGATCGCTATAGCTATATTTATAGCCTGACACGTAGTCGATAATTGCTGTTCTCGAAGAGTATATCCTCTCAGCCTCTTCGAGTATATCCTTAGCCTGGATATACTGCCCAAGGAGGTTTGGTTGCATACCTACCAATATCTATTTACTATGAACCACTATTTATAAATATTAGTATAATCTAGAGAGAAAAAGCTTTATATTCTTACTAGTGAGTCACTATGTAGGGAGTTATTTTTCATGGTTGGGATAGTTAGTTATGGAATATACTTACCAGAACGTGTAATTACTAGTTATGAAATATCAAGAGCATCCGGAATCCCAAAGGAAGTTATCGAGGAGAAACAGGGGTGGAGGATCAAGAGGATCAGCGATCATCATGAGATGCCCTCTGAAATGGCTATAAAGGCTGTCGCGAACGCCATAGAGGCGTCAAAGAAGCTAGGGATCGGGCCTGACGATATAAGGGCTATTCTCTATGTTGGTAGCGAGTTTAAAGACTATGGCGTGTGGATGATGTCAACAAGAATCCAGGATGCCCTTGGAGCCAAAAACGCTTTCGCCTTTGACATAGTCGCAATGTGTGTTGGCTATGTTGTAGGGCTCGCCATAGCCAAGAGGATCAGCGATCTTGCCGAGAACATATTATTAGTAGCAGCATCTAAGGAATCCTACCTAGTTAATTATAAGAACCCTAACACCACCTGGATCTCCGACTTTGCTGATGGCGCCTCAGCAGTAGTAGTATCTAGATCATATATGAAGAACAGAGTACTTGAAAGCTCTTTTATAAGTGATGGGAGGTTCTGGAACATGGTTGTTGTAAAGTCCCTCGGCGCTATTATATTCAGAGATAACAAGAACCCAGAATACATAGAGAGGCCTTACTTCGATAGCTTGATCGATAAAGACCAAGTGAGAAGCGACCTCACAAAAACAAGCAAAGAGAACTTCGTTAGAGTAATAAGAGAAGCCCTAGATAGGAGTGGGTATACGGTTAAGGATGTAGATCTCTTGGTGATCAACCATATGAAGAGAAGCTTCCACAGAGAGATTGTGAAAGAACTCGGCCTAGAGGAGGCAAAAGCACCATATCTCGAGGACTATGGACACACACAGAGTAGCGATATGATTATAGGACTTGATATAGGGATCAAAAAAGGCCTCGTCAAGGACGGCTCCGTAGTAGTCCTAGCATCAGGGGGTACCGGTTTCTTATGGGGAGCCACCGTACTGAGGTGGGGATGAATGCCATACGTAGTATCCCGTGACGCCAAGATCTACTATGAGGTGAGGGGCTCAGGCCCCCCGCTAACCCTCGTTGAAGGGCTTGGATATGCTATGTGGATGTGGATCCTACAGATCGAGGATCTATCCAGAGACCATATGGTAATAGCGTTTGACAACCGAGGTGTTGGGAAGTCTGATAAACCGCAATACCCCTACACCATGGATCTCTTCGCCGAAGATCTAAAAGCGGTGCTCGACAACCTAGGTGTAGCATCGGCACACATACTTGGGGTATCGATGGGAGGGATGATAGCACAGCAGTTTGCACTGAAATACCCAGAGAGGGTTAGATCACTAATACTCGTAGCCACACATCATGGGGGTAAGGATATAGAGAGACCCCCCGAGGAGACGCTAAAAGCCATGTATGGACCCCCGCCTCCCCATGTTAAGGATGAGAAGGATCTATATAGGTATAAGATGAGCTACGCACTATCAAAAACATGGATCGAGAGTAACAAGGATCTCTTCGAGAAACTAATAGATCTTAGGGTTAGAGAGCCACAACCCTATGATGCCTACATGAACCAGACCATGGCTATACTGGGTTTCGACGCCTCTGCCTCGGTATCAAGGATAGAATGCCCAGTGCTAATAATACACGGAGAGGCTGATAGAGTAGTTCCTCTGTCTAATGCGTTCAAGCTCCACTCAAAGATCAAGAACTCAACACTAATAATATTCAAGGGAGCCGGGCATGTGGTTAACATAGAGAGGGCTAGGGGGTTCAATAACATTGTGAGGAGATTCATAGCAGCAGTTGAGAGAGGAGAATATGAACCTGTAAAGGAGCCCCTAATGATTAACGGAGAAACCCTGGATCTACCTTTTGTAAGGAGGTGAGAATATGGTAGGTCTCGTGGGTATATGGTATAGGTCTCGATATAGGTTGAAACAAATAGGATCCCTGGTAATAGCAACCATACTCCTAGCAGCAACACTAGTAGCCTTAGCCAATGTGGCAACGGCCCAAGCCCCTAAAAGCACGATCAAGATAGCACTCTTCCAACCTAGAACAGCTCCTGCCCTGAACTTCTATGGAACATGGGCTATACAGGGCTTCCACCTAGGCCTAGAATACGCTACAGGTGATAAAAAACCCGAGAATCTCGCACTCTTGATGGGGCTTAAGGAGGCCTCATATAGCCTTCCAGACGGTAGGAGGATCGTTGTCAAAGTATTCGACACGCAGGGGAAGCCCGATGTAGCCATATCCAAGGCTAGGGAGGCCATAGAGGAGTGGGGAGCAGACATACTCGCAGGAGAGACCTTCAGCAGCCTAGCAGTAACCCTAGCCTCAATAGCCAAGCAGTATAAAAAGCTATACTTCGTATTCCCAGCAGCCGCTGCATCAATAACACAAGATCCTGTGTTTAACAAATACGTATTCAGAATTGCAAGGAACACCGACCAGGATGCAGCAGCCATGACCTATTTCATGGTTGAGAATCTAGGGTACAAGAAATTCGCCTTCCTAGCAGCTGATTACGAGTTCGGCTGGTCATATATGGAGTCGATCCAGGCAGCACTCTCTAAATACCCTGGAACAAGG
Organism: Sulfolobales archaeon; assembly: GCA_035559775.1. GTDB lineage: Archaea > Thermoproteota > Thermoprotei_A > Sulfolobales > AG1 > AG1. The sequence continues at coordinate 47,228 of DATMAU010000018.1, read as the reverse complement.
ATTGTCGCCCTTGAATGGGTACCCCTAACAGCGACAGACTTTAAGCCCTACCTGCTAAGGATAAACGCCTCCAACCCAGAGGTGCTAGGGATAATATGGGCAGGCGATTTCAGCCTAATAATAAGGGATCTCTCGGCCCTCAACATGCTTGGGAGAATACCGTTGGCTAGCGTCATGATAGACCTCTTCACAACAAACTATATAAACAACTGTGTACCAGGGGTCCAAGGATCCCTGATTAACCTCACAGCAGTCACCTACGATGCCTATGTGAGAAACAGAGCTAGCCAGACCCCTCTATATGGGGTGCTTGAGAAGATGATGAAGGAGGAGAACATCTACCCATACGACTTTCTAAAGGGTAACCCATGCAAGGCCCTAGATAAGCTTTCAGGAGCAAGAGTCCCAGATCTATGGCACCCGCCCGCCTTCGCAACCGCCCAGTTCATAGTCGAAGCGATTAAGGCAGTGCCCGACCTTAACGTGGACAGGATGATAGCCTTCCTAGAGGGGCTAACACTTGAAACCCCTATGGGGATCACGACCATAAGGCCTGAGGATCACCAGGCCCTAAGACCATTCTATATAGTTAGATATATAGTGGACAACGATCCCAACTCTGACACATATGGCCTTACAATAGGCGAATATATAGCAACAATACCACCCGAAAAAGTTGCCCCAAGAATCCTGACAAGCTATAAACCCTATCCCAAGACATTCTCTGTATCGATAAAATCACCACTAGCAGGAACAGCACCGTTCACAGCCACACTGACAGCCGTCATAGAGGGCGGTACTCCCCCCTATGCCTGTGAATGGAGGATAGAAGAAAAATCTATGAGCGGAACAAGCATAACATATACATTTACAAACCCAGGGATCATCAATATCACGCTGAGCTGCACAGACTCTATAGGACTCAGGGCTAACGCTTCAGCAGGAATAGTGATCCTCAAACCAGAGGTAACACCAACACCACAGATAACAACACCACAAACAACACCACAGGTCACGACACCAGCAACACCACGGCCGGAGCAAGCTATAGACATAAGCATGGTGGCAGTGATAATAGCAATCCTAGTTATGGCGGGTATAGCAATAGCGCTTATGAGAAGGAGGTCTAGATGACAGCAATCCTAGAGACACACGGACTCACCAAGCGATTCGGAGGCCTTGTAGCTGTTAACAACGTCTCTATATCTGTAGAGAGGGGATCTATAACGGCTATAATAGGCCCCAACGGTGCTGGGAAAACAACGCTGCTTAACATGATAAGCGGTATGCTGTTACCAGACAAGGGTAGAGTGATCTTTGAGGGGAAAGATATAACAAGCTACCCAGCCCATAAAAGAGCCAGGATGGGTATAGGTAGATCCTTTCAAAACATAAGCATTTTTCCAAACCTCTCGGTGCTAGATAACATAAAGATAGCCCTCCTCATAGGGCTCGGAGAATTCGGAGCATCTATAAACCCGCTGAAGAAGCTGAGCAGGTATGATTTGTTAGAAGAGGCAATAGCTATAGCCGAGGCCGTAGGGCTCGGTGGAAAGGAGCGCTTTATCGCAGGATCCCTTACACAGGCCGACCAGAGAAAACTCGATATAGCCCTCGCAATATCTCGAAAACCCAGGCTCCTTCTACTCGACGAACCCACATCAGGCTTGTCAGTAGAAGAGATACCATCCATACTAAGCTTGATAAGAAGGCTCAGGGGTAACAGCGATCCTCTCACTATAATTTTAGTAGAGCATAAGATCGAGGTTGTGAGAGAGCTAGCAGACCGCGTGATCGTCATGAAAGAGGGGAGCGTGATAGCCGAGGGACCGCCTAGCAGTGTAATGAACAATAGAGAGGTTATAGAGGCATACTTAGGTGAGGGCTATGCTTGAGATCCAGGATCTCCACGCCTACCTAGGACACCTATACGTGGTCCAAGGAGTCAGCCTAAGGGTTGAGAGAGGAGATGTCCTCTTTATCTTAGGAAGAAACGGTGCGGGGAAAACAACGTTTTTGAAAACAATAATGGGCTTTATAAACCCATCGCGCGGCAGGATCTTTTATGAGGGGATCGACATAACCAGCAAGCCTCTCTATGAGAGAGCCAGGATGGGGATAAGATATATTCCTGATAATAGGAGGCTCTTCCCAACCCTCACTGTGGAGGAAAACCTGCTCGTAGGGCTCTCCGACATCCATGAACGGAAGAAGATCCTAGATAGGCTTGAATATATCTACACTGTTTTCCCGGATCTCAAGAAACTTAGGAAGCTCAGGGCAAAACAGCTCTCTGGAGGGCAGCAGCAGATGCTAAACATAGCTAGAGCGATAGCACATCCAGATGCAAAGCTGTTCCTCATAGACGAGCCGACAGAAGGGCTTAGCCCGATCTATGCATCAAAAATAGCCTCAGTTATCCAGGATCTTGTGAGAGAGGATCGAGGAGTGGTTATTGTTGAGACAAAGCCATGGCTTATGAAGAAGATCGGGGGTATGTATGCTATAATGAATAACGGTAAGATCGTCTCTCAGGGGAGTGTAAAAGACCTCATGAGCAGCAGGGATCTTATAGAGAGATACCTAGGAGTCACCATGAGCTAGGGTATCTAGAATGGCGCTAGAGATCCTTGTATCGGCAATAATAGATGGGGTTGCGCTGGGCTTTATATTCCTCCTACTATCCCTAGGACTCTCCGTGATCTTTGGGTTAATGAGGATCGTTAACTTCGCACATGGCAGCATGTTCCTGTGGGGAGCCTATATTGGGTATGAGGTTTCCTCAAGAACAGGTAATCTATTAGCAGGGATCCTAGCATCAGCCTCTATAACAGGCTTGATGGGCTTCCTCATCGAGTATCTATTGCTAAAAAGGCTAAGAGAACCACTAACACAGGCGATAATCACAATAGGCCTCATGCTCCTGCTAGACCGCGTAGCATGGCTCCGATGGGGAGATATAACCTATATATGGTTACCACCAGAGCTTGAAGGAACCATACTCCTCGGCCCAACAATTATCTATAAATACAGGCTTTTTGTGATAGTAGTGGGCATAGTTCTCCTAATAGCGGTGTATATCTTTTTCAACAGAACTAGATACGGCATGATAATAAGAGCTGGGATAGACGATAGAGAGATGATCCAGGCGTTTGGGGTCAATATAGAGCGTGTGTTTACAGGGATATTCGTAGTAGGATCGGTTCTAGCGGGAGTAGCTGGATCTATATTGGTTCCATGGCAGGGCGTCTATCCAACTCTTGGGATAAACTACCTGCTCTACGCGTTCGCCATAGTAGTGATCGGTGGGGTGGGAAGCATAGGGGGAACGATGGTGGCATCACTACTAGCAGGATTAGCGCAACAGCTATCAGCTTATTACGCACCATACTTAGCAGAGCCATCAATCTTCCTCCTAATGCTAGCAGTCCTCATGCTAAGACCCTCAGGGCTCCTCAGGGTGTAGCAGTTGAGGATCGCATGGCTAGCAATCATATATACCATCCTCTCTCTATTACCGCTAGCACTGGAAAGCATAGGAGTCTCCAGATTGGTATCGATACTAGCCTTCAGCTATATAATGTCCATATATGCATTATCATTCGCACTCCTTCTAGGCTACCTAGGACTCCTCAACTTTGGACATGCCCTTTTCTTCGGGCTTGGGGCGTATCTCACAGCTTACCAGACTATATGGTGGGGTATCCCATACGTATTAGTGATACCAATATCAATGATCTTTGGAGCCGCAGCCGGGTTCCTATTATCCCTAATAGTTAGAAGAGCCTTTGGAGGCATACCTTTCGCCTTCATAACACTAACAGTCCTCCTCATGGTCTACTTCCTCTATACGAGGAGAGAGCTCAGGGCGATAAGCGGATCCGAGCAGGGATTGTTGATCCCTACACCACAGCTCCTAACATCAACAATAATATCATATATACCCCTAGCCCTCACAGCCATCCTTATCACTGCCTCCATATATACGATCCTGAGGAGCGGTAAATCAGGCTCCAAAGCAGGAGCTTCAAGATCTAGTATAGCCATAATACCCTTATCACTGATCCTCATGTCCGCACTAATACTACTCATAGACAGCATAGCAAATAGGACAGAGCCTCTCAGAATCTCGATTAACCTCTATATTCTCTCACTAACAACCCTCATTGCTGTGCACATGGCTATTAAAAAGATCCTGGAATCACCCCTGGGATTGATATGGATCTCGATAAGGGAGAACGAGTCCAGAGCAGCTAGCCTTGGATACAATGTCTTCATATACAAAGCGATAGCCATGTCGATCTCAGGAGCTATAGCAGCTGTAAGTGGAAGCCTATACGCGGTATATGCATTTAACATAAACCCAGAGAGAACATTCAGCCCTCTCTTATCCGTATATGGTCTTATCTACTCACTAATAGGAGGCCTATACCCCATAGAAGGCTCAATCATTGGAGCCATAGTTGTAACCATAATAGAGAGGTTCATAGCCGACTATGCCGGAGGATGGAGCCTGGTATTTGTAGGCGTACTATTCATAACCATAGTCCTGACAATGCCACATGGAATAGCATACTATATATGGAATCCCAGCACCATAAAGAACACGTTAAAAGTGCTGAAGAAGGCATATAGAAGCACGCCCTATAAAAAATAAAGAACAGACTAACCTTTATGGATAACCCTCGCAAGGATCATTACAGCTATATCATACTCCACAACCGTTTTGAGGTCGTGATAAATCCCCCATATCATATATCAGCTTGGTGCCCATTATGCCTACCCTCTACTACGAGGATTTCTCAATAGGACAGGTGTTCGAAACCCCTGCGAGAACCATAACAGAAGCTGATATAGTTAACTTTGCTGGTGTGAGTGGTGATTTCTGTAGCCTCCACACAGACGAGATCTTTGCCTCTAAAACGATCTTTGGTGGAAGAGTCGCCCACGGCCTCCTAACAATATCAATTGTGACTGGGTTGTGGATGAGGCTCGGGATCTTTGAAGGCAGCCTCATAGCCTTTTACGGAATAGATCGGCTCCGCTTTGTCAAACCAGTAAAGATCGGTGATACTATTAGGGCTAGATTAACTGTTATTGATAAAAGGCTTAAGGACAGCCATGGTCTGGTTACTATAAAGAACGAGGTATATAACCAGAAGAACGAGCTCGTCGCAGTTTTCGAAGCCATCCTCATGATCTCTAGGAAGAGCTAGCCATGCCAGGCTATCTAGGCATTGTTACGCTATAAAACATCGCCCACGTCTCCTTAACCTTTTTTCTCATTTATTAGCCGCTAGTTATTTCAACTAAAACCATCGATCGCCATGTTTGATCTTAAAGCTCAGATTAGTTAGAACTGAGATACCGATCCTCGTGTTTGAGAGCATAGGATCGGCTCTCGGCATTATCTTCGCAATATCTTCTTGTATAATATATAACAAACTCTACCAATAACCCCGCTTAGCTCCAAACACTCTTTCCGCAGAGCCATAAGCTATAGCTTAATCTTAAAATATTGAGTATCAATTTCATCCTCTATGAACCATGAACAAGGAGCTGAGAGAACCGGGGTGATTAACATATAACGTATAAAGACTATTGCCCAAGGTAGTGTAGGGACATAGATGAGGATTCTGGTTGTTGGAACCGGAACTATAGGTAGAGGGGTTGCGGCTCTCTGCGCGATTGCCGGCTTCTATGTGGATCTTGCTGCTATTCCGAGGGAAACCCTAGGATCTGTTATAGCAGAGATTAGACAAGGCTTGAAAAAGCTTGGAGAGAAGGAGGCCTCAGAGATCGCTGTAAACGTGGTTAATAGGGTAAGGATTGTGGAGAGCCTGGCCGAGGCTTGCAGAGAGGCTGATTTTGTTATCGAGACTCTTGATGAGAGAGCCGAGGTTAAGAGAGAAACGCTCGGGATGCTTGATAAGAGCTGTAAACCAGATGCTGTACTCTTAACAATTACTTCCATAGCCCCGGTATCCTATATAGCTTCTGCTGTGAGGAGGCTGGATAGGGTTGTGGGGCTTAACTTTCTTGGAACACCGATCCGTGCTAGGTTTGTAGAGATAGTGAGGGGAGAAGGGACAAGCGAGCACGCGCTTAGAAAAACCATAGAGTTTGTCAGATCAATTGGTGTAGAGTATATAGTTGTGGAGAAAGACGTCCCGGGCTTTGTTGCTAACAGGATAAACCTGAGGATCCTTAGCGAGGCTCTGAGACTCTTAGAAGAGGGCTATAAACCGGAGGAGATCGATGCTGTTGCGAGGCACAGGATCGGGATGCCACTAGGCCCCTTCGAAGCCATAGACACCAGCGGGGTCGATATAATCTACAACATGATGAAGGAAGCTGTTGAAAGAGGCATGGATATAGAGATCCCCAGGATTATGGAGAAAATGATCGAAGAGAACAGGCTCGGCGTAAAAACAGGCAGGGGTTTTTACGAGTATAGCGAGTCCCAGGATAGGGCGAAGATATCCCCGAGGCTTGCTTATAGGCTTAACCCTCTAAGAATAATAGCACCAGGTGTAAATGAGGCAGCATGGCTCTTGAGAAACAATGTCGCAGATAGAGATAGCATAGACAGAGCTATGGTCCTCGGGATGGCCTATCCCAAAGGCTTGCTAGAGATGGCCGACGACTTCGGGATAGATAATATTCTAAAAGCTCTTGAAGGTAAAAACATCGACCCATTGCTCTCCAACATGGCTCTAGAAGGGAGGCTGGGTAAGAAGACCGGAGAGGGCTTCTACAAATGGGCTTATGAGAGGAGAGAGTTCGGACCGGTCCTTTATGAGAAGAGGCATAACTATGTCTTGATCACTATGAACAGGCCTGAGAAGCTAAATGCGCTCAACGAGGAGATGTGGAGGGGATTGAACCAAGCCTTCATACAAGCCGAGAGAGACCCGGAGGTTAGAGTTGTAATCATAACAGGGAGGGGGAGAGCTTTCAGTGCAGGAGACGATATCGCGATGATGGGCTCGTGGAAAAACCCCTCGGAAGGTAGAGAGTTCTTCATGAAAGTAGTCTCGCCACTGCTCGACACTATTATAAACTATGAGAAACCAATAATCTCCCTAGTCAATGGAATAGCATTCGGAGGAGGCTTGGAGATAAACCTGCTCTTCGACATAGTGATCGCGAGCGAGGATGCGATCTTCTCAGTCCCAGAAGGACTTATAGGAGCACTGCCCCCAATAGCATCATCTCTGGGCCAGGCCCTCCTAGGGAGAAAGATAATAAGATACTGCCTCACGGGAGAGCATATGGATGCTGAGGAAGCTAAACAACTAGGGATCGTAGATATAGTCGTGCCAAAAGACCAGCTAGAGATCACAGGGATCGAGTATGTCAACAAGATCACAAGACTAGCCCCCCTCTCAGTAAGAGCTATAAAGGAGACCTCCAAAGCATATAAAAACATCTTTAAACAAACCATCGAGAAAGGATTACACGAGCTAGCCGAGCTAGCAGCTACAGAGGATTTCACAGAGGGAATGAGATCCTTCTTACATAGAAAACGCCCTTCCTGGATCGGAAGATAATCCTCTTACTAGGATCTAGAGTGGGATAGAAAGGCTACACTAATACTGTATGGAGGTTTTAAATGATCCTGGTTATCATGGATCTATAGATCTACATAGCATGCGTGCTACAATACGATATAGCCGTTAGAGGTGAGGTGGGCATCCTATGCACCGCTCCCCATAGTATAGTGAAACAAGCCCATTATCCGTGGTGGCCTGGAGCATTGCTTCTATCACCACACAGGGATAACACTAGATGGGAGCCACGTGCCCTTTGACTCGACGGCAGCCCATGAACCCACAGGGATCTCTAGATCCCTGTAGGCGGGGTTGAAGTCCCTGGATATAAAAGAATATCAAGCAATATCAACGAATATCCGGGGACAAACGGTGTGGGTATATGGATAGCTACTGTCTAGGTGTTATTGCTATGAATGCGCTATCAGACTCTTTGTCGCTTGGTTTGTATATATATTCGAGGGGATCCCACGAGGCCCAGGCTATTTCTTTAACTATATATCCAGCCTCCTCGATTGCTCTTAGTATCTCTCCCTTGTTATATATTGGGTAGGACGCCTCCTCTACTCCCACCGTGCTGCCTTTCTCATCGACAACCCTTACTCTGTACTCATAGATAAGCCCTCCGTTTATCTGTGTGTACTTATTCTTCTCAAGGGTGGCTATGTATTTCTTCCCATTGATCTTGATCTCGACTCTCTCTGGATCTATATATGGTGTGAAGTTATAGTCGAAGATAAAGATGCCACTGCCTATCACGCTCTTTATGTTCCTCAGAATCCTTACTATATCCTCGTAACCAAAGAGTGTGATGACACCAACAGCGTATCCCCCTTCGAAAACACCTATCGAGCCGCCCTCGAGGAGATTGTATCTCTTGAAAGGCAGTTTCTTAGCAACACCGAACCTCCGATCCTCTATATCTGTTAGAAGGACATCGAAGCCCCTCTTCGAGAGGAGATAACCATGCCTACCCAGGCCACAGCCAAACTCAACAATCCTCCTAACACCGTATTTTCTAAAAATACTCTCAATTATCTCTACCTCCCTCCAGACCCTTCTCCAACCAACATAGAGCCTTGCATAGACGCTCATCGGTATCCTGCTATCCCACATAGTCCTCCATGGTTTTTAGCGATATATCAAGGCTTATAAGTAATAGCCATAATGATTATAATAACCCCATAGCGATCTATAGATAGGTGTGTATTTGGAAAAAATACTCCTCTATAACGATAGGTGCTCAATATGCTATAGAATGGCCAGGATAGCCTGGAGGATCACCAGGGGCAGGATCAAGATCCTCGGCATGTATTCCGAAGAGGCCAGAGAATACAGATCAAAGATCCTGGATATCTTAGGAGGCGACGAAAAGATCTACAACTCGATGCCCTGGCTCATAGATAGCAAAAAAATAAGAGGAGGAATAAGCATCCTACCACCAATAATACTCGAAACCCTGGTCTCGGTGATAAGACCTGGGAGCAATACTTTCCTAGACCCCAAACCCCTGGGATGCGAGCCGAGGGTAGAGGATAAAGATCCTATCTCAAGGATCTCTTACTGGTTAAGAATAATCTACCTAATGATCTCACAGAGCTATTCATCGATATTAACAAAGAGATACATATACCGCCATAGCGGAAAACCCGAGAGCCGGATCGGTGGCACAGCGATAGGCGGGAACACTAAAGAGGACTAGGAGGTATAGGGAACCTTAGCAAGATCTCAAGAGACGGCCCCCTTCTCTTCAGCTATTCTGGGCTGTCTTCGATATACTTTAGGCAGTAGAACACTATAGCGTCCTTGCCTAGGAAGCTCTCGGGCTTTCTTCTCTTTCTAATATCCGTAGCGGGTATCGGGTTGAGAGGCTCTATCTAGGCGACTGAGGGAGCGACTGACCAAATGTTATTATTGTCCTGGCAGGGATACTGTGTAGAAGGACTATGGTGTGTAGTGTTGAGGATGTTGAGAAGAGGCTGGGTATTGCTCTCAGGAAGCTTGAGAACTGCGTTGAATATCTAGCCCTAGCCCTTTCTAGGGATGGTGCTGATAACCCTTCTATGCTGGCTAGGGAGAAGTGCTACTCTAGGTATGGTAGGACACTCTCATATCTATCTATGTTGAGTGAGTTTATAAAGATCCTTGGGGCGAGGGCCTCTGACGAGAAGATAGAGTGTTACTTTAGCCTCAATAGCCTGAGCATATGGATCGGTGGGAGCGAGCTCCGCATAGAGGAGCCCTCGTCCGTGGAAAGCCATGTCTTCGTGAAGATCCAGAGCCTCTCGAGAAAAGGGCTAGAGATCATAGATATGATAACAGAGGCAGCCCTAAAGACCAGAGAGTCTCTAATAAAAGTCGGCTTGCTCTACGTGCTATTCACACTCAATTTCGAGAGCATAGAGAGGGGTCTCGTAACCCTCATAAGATCCTATGGCTTTCTTGACACGAAATACCATAACGAGATCCTTAAGAACCTAGACCCCGCATTGATAGGCTACACGATATACGATCTAGTGAGGGTCGTGGATCTCAGAACAGGCTCGCTAATCGGCACAGATGATAAGAAGGACGAAAAACAATGAGCGGGGAGAAAGAGGATCAAGAGCCTCTAGACCCGGATCCCCTCATCATAGATGACACAAGACCCATGCCTGAGTCGAGCACTATAACCTGCCCGGTGAGAGAGGGTGTTTTGAGTATAAATACAGTAGCCTCAGCTATATCTTCAGGCTCCACGAACCTTTTTAGAAGCGTGTATCTCTCCAGATACTCATCCTCACTAAGTCCGAGGACTTTCAAGAGGCTATCACCCATCTTTGTCCTCACAACCCCGGGGGCTATGGCGTTAACCCTGATCCTTGGTGCGAGCTCCACCGCGAGAGCCCTTGTGAGGGCTATAACACCAGCCTTGGCAGCACTGTATATTGAGAGCCCGTAGAGAGGCTCTATACCAGCTATAGATGCTATGTTTATTATAGACCCGCTCTCCATAACCCTCGCAGCCTCCTGGGAGCAGTATATAACCGATTTAAGGGATACAGAGAGAACCTTATCTATCATCGAATCGCTCTGCTCCGTGAAGGGCGCATATAAACCCAACCCCGCGTTATTAACAAGGACATCGAGCCTTCCATAATTCCTAACAGCCCCCTCAACAAGCTGTCTACACCCCTCCCTGGTAGAGACGTCAGCGAGAATAGGTATAGCCTCACCACCCCTCGATCTTATAAGCTCCGCGGTCTCCACAGCCTCCTCATAACCCTTCTTGGCATTCACAACAACCTTGAGACCCTCCCTACCAAGCCTGAGGGCGATAGCCCTACCAATACCCCTACCAGACCCCGTTACAATAGCCACCCATCCCTTCATAAACCAGAACCCCTGTAATAATCCCTAAACCTCTCCCTCAGAACCTTTTTATCAAACTTCCCAGTCCCCGTCTTGGGTATCTCGTCAACAAAGACAACATCGTCCGGAACCCACCACTTGAGAAGCCTCTCCCGGAGAAAGCCAAGTATATCTTCCTTAGAAACCTTACCAGCATAGCCGTCTCTAAGCTTTACTATCAGCAGGGGTCTCTCACCCCACCTCGGGTGGGGAACAGCTATGGCGACCGCTTCTAAAACAGCTGGGTGGGCCATAGCCTCATTCTCTACCTTGACCGAGGATATCCACTCACCACCACTCTTGATCACATCCTTAACCCTATCAACAATCTCTATATAGCCCTCCCCATCTATTGTAGCAAGATCCCCTGTTTTTAACCATCCATTCAAGAAGGACTTCTTAGTAGCCTCAGGATCTCCGTAATACTCCTCAACAACCCATGCACCCCTTATCAAGAGCTCCCCAACAGATTTCCCATCCCACGGCAGGGGTTTTCCACCCTCATCGACAACCATAACCTCTATTCCTGGGAATGGGAGACCCTGCTTAGCAACTAAGCCTAACCTTTCCTCCTCTGAGAGGTTCTCTAAATAACTCTTAGGCCTCGTAAACGCAGCAGCCGAGTCATACGTCTCTGTCATACCCCATGCGTGATATACTTCCACACCCAGCTCCCAGTAGCTCTTTATAAGGGCTTTTGGAGGGGCTGACCCGCCTATTATTAGCCTCTTCAGAGGCTCTATGCTCTTCTCACCATGTGCTCTCAGATAGTTGAGGAAATCGATCCACACGGTTGGGGCGCCATCACCCACGGTCACCCCTTCCCTCTTGATCAGATCGTATATGATCTCGGGCTTAGGCCTCGGCCCTGGGAAGACCTGCTTAGCCCCAACAAGCGTTGCTGCATATGGCATGAACCAGCTACTAATATGGAACATGGGTACTATGTGGAGTATAACATCCCTCTCTGAGAGAGCGTATGTGTCTGCTAGACATGTTGCTAGGCTTCTGAGAAAGATCCCTCTATGGGTGTAGATAACACCCTTAGGAAAGCCTGTTGTCCCTGAGGTGAAGCACATAACAGCTGGAGAGTTTTCATCAACATCCCTCAGCCTGCACCCACCGCTGGATCTCTCAAGAAGCTCTTCATACATATATACCGGCCTCTCAAAGTCCAAACCCTCAGGATCTTTGGAGGTCATGATAACAACACTCTCAACGGTCTCAAGCTTCTCCAAGATCTTCTTAACTGTGGGTATCATGTCAGGATCTACAAAGAGGATCCTATCCCCAGCCTTATTGATCGTATAGATCATCTCCTCAGGACTATACCTCAGATTCACAGTATGGAGCACAGCACCCATTGCCGGGACAGCGAAGTGGAGTTCTAAATGCCTATGAGTGTTCCAAGCCATGCTAGCAACCCTATCCCCATACCCTATCCTAAGACTCTCCAAAGCGTTGATCAACCTACATACCCTGTCAAACATATCCATGTACGTGTATCTCACATACCCATCATAGGTTCTCGATATAATTTCTTTTTTACCAAAATACAACCTCGCCCTCTCGAGTATATGCCTTATATTAAGCATAAACATAGCGTTCTCCCCAATATCTATCTAACTAAAAGCCCTTAAAATAAACATAATAATAGCTAAGATTTATTAAGATCTTCTATTATAATGATATATATATTCCGAATCTAGAGGATTAGTGGTGATATATATTGACTAACGAGAGTAGAAGATCTGCTCTTAAACTTATAGGAGCAGGGATCGTGGGCCTAGCTATAGGTGCTGCAGGAGGACTCTCACTAGCACCCGAGAGGGTTAGAGAAGTACTAAAAACAACAACAATAACACAGACAGGCCCTGGAGGAGCAACAGCGACGGTGACAGAGACAAGAACGGTGACAAAGACGGAAGCCCCTGTTGCCAAGCTATCAAAGGATACTATCAAGATAGGTGTTATGGGGATTAGAAGCGGTACCTGGGCTACTTATGGAACATTCATAGAGCAGGGGGCCAGGCTAGCTGCTGAAGAGATAAATGCTGCAGGAGGAATTCTGGGCGCTAAAATAGAGCTCTCCATAAGAGACGAGGCTGCTGATGCTGTTAAACAGGCTAGAGAGCTTGTTGAACAAGAGAAGGTTGATTTCATAGTGGGTATCGATTCCAGTGGCAACGCCATGAGAGTCGGCCCTATAATGCCTGAGCTAAACAGGATACTGATCCTAACCCACGCAGCAACCCACAGGGCAACCGAGGAGCTCGTGTACAAGCAGGGGATAAAACATATATTCAGAGTATCGGTTCCCGTCTACCAGGATGGAATACTTGCTGCATGGATAGCAAAGGATCTTCCTGTCAGTAAGTGGGCTGGAATAAACCCAGACTATGAGTATGGAAGAGTATCTTGGGAATTCTTCAAAACAACCCTCAAGAAGCTCAGACCAGATGTTGAGTTCGTATCCGAGCAGTGGAACCCCTCCCCAGGCACCACTGATTTCAGCAAATGGATAAGCGCTGTAATGGCAACAGATGCCGAGGGGCTCTTCACAGTCAACTGGGCTGTCGAGGCTATTACCCTACATAGACAAGCAGCCGAGCTCGGCCTTTACAGAAGGCTAAAGGCTGTTTTCAATCCCATGGGGTATTCGATGGATGTGGCCTATGGTCTTGGAAGAGCCTACCCACAGCTACCCAACGGCATGTGGGTTAGTGGTAGGTATGTCTGGTTCTACCCACCAACAGATACCAATAAGAAGTTTGTCGACTCCTTCGTAAAGAGATGGGGAAGGCTTCCAGCATATTCCTCAGAGACTACATATACAGCTATATACTTGATAAAGGCTGCTATTGAGAAGACAGGCTCTCTGGATCTTGATACTCTTATCAAGGCTATGGAAGGCATGGTGATCGTATCGCCCGCAGGCGTTAGATGGATAAGACCCCAGGATCACCAGGCTGTATATGAGGTACCCTATGGAAGGATCTCTGGAGAAACTATCAACGCCGGTGGCGAGATACCTGTGCTAACAGATATAAGGGCTGTCCCAGCATTCCTATACTATAGATCCCCACCTGATTATAAGATCCCCCTTATAGAGTAGGGGGTTGAGCATAGGTGGATCTATCGCCCATTTTTTACCAAATAGTTATAGGCCTCTACAGAGCATCTATATATTGGTTAATAGCTTCAGGCTTAACCCTGATCTTTGGCGTGCTAAGGGTGGTTAACTTCGCCCAGGCCGTGCTTCTAGTGCTTGGAGGCTATATGGCATATACATTCTATACGATCACAGGGAGTTTCTGGATAGCCATACCCCTCTCAGCCCTCTCGGTAGGGCTTATAGGGCTCCTGATCGAGAGGTTCCTCCTAAAACCCCTCTATAAAGTGGAAGCCACATACCAGCTCCTGATGACCTTTGCAGCAGCTCTAATGATAAACGATCTAACAAAGATCCTGTGGGGCAGGCTTCCAGTATCAATACCGCTACCAGATGTCCTTGGTCTAGGTGTGAACGTGCTTGGAAGAGTATTTCCCCTCTACGTGATCTTAATAATAGCCGTGGGTCTCGCTGTATATATAGCTATGGCGATCCTGATTAACAACACCATGTGGGGTCTGAAGGTGAGGGCTACGTGGAGAAGGCCTGAAATAGCTGAATCCTTGAAGATAAATACAAGCACTATCTATTCCTCAGTATTCTTCCTCGGATGCGTTATATCTGGGATGGGTGGGGCACTGATAGTCGCCTTCTCACCCGTAGCCCCAGGCCTCGGAGACTTTTTGATAGTATCGGCCTTTATAGTCACAGTAATAGCTGGTATGGGCAACCTATTAGGAGCATATGTAGCGTCGATTATAATAGGTGTTTCAGAGAGTCTCTTTACACTCTATTTACCAGAGATAGATCTCCTGCTAATATACCTCATAATGGCGATCTCACTGCTACTAAGGCCACAGGGTATCTTCGGTGAGAGGTGATGATCCTGTGAAGACACGGCCCAGGGATCCATTGATATATATAATCACGCTACTACTCATATCATTACTCATAATCCCCCTAACCAGGGATCCGTTTTACCTCTACCTATCATCACTCTTCATGATATTATCAATATTCTCACTCTCATACAACATACTCTTCGGATACGCAGGCCTCCTAAGCTTCGGACACGCTCTATTCTATGCTACCGGCGCCTACAGCCTAGCCCTCTTCACAATAAACGTGCTCAGAGACCCCTTTATAGGGGTGCTAGTAGCTTTAGCACTATCCGCTATCCTAGCCGTCGCTGTTGGTGCCTTAACGCTGAGGCACAACAAGATCTATTTCGCAATGCTCACACTAGCCTTTGGAATGCTCCTCTACGCCCTCCTCATAAAATGGAGAAGCGTTACCGGTGGGAGTGATGGGATAGCAGGCATACCTAGAAGCGGCTTCATAATAAACATCCTGGATCCTGTGGCTAGGTATTACTTCATATACGGGGCCTTCGCATTAATACTGATCCTGCTATACTTCTTCCATAGATCTAGATATGGTCTCCTTATAAGGGGGTTAGGAGTTAATGAGGACTTCATGCCATATACAGGTCACTCGATATATAGGCTTAGGATGATAGCGTTCACATTCTCAGGGAGCGTGGCAGGAGTCGCTGGAGCGCTCTACGCACTATTAATGGGTGTTATAACCCCTGATCTTGCTTACTGGACAACAAGCGCCGAGCCGCTTGTAGCAACACTTATAGGCGGTTCTAAATTCTTCGCAGGACCGATCCTAGGATCCCTGGTATTCATAGTCGTAACCACGCTCGTGGCAAGAATAGCTGATATATGGCAACTCATGCTAGGATTGATCCTCGCAGGCCTTATCCTCGGATCTAGGGGAGGCATTGCGGAGGTGATTGAAAAGATATGGAGAGCAGGGAGATCCTCAGGGTTGAGGGTTTAGTTAAGAAGTTCGGCGACTTCACAGCATTAAACGGCGTGAACCTATCGATCTTCAGCGATGGAATAACATCTATAATAGGCCCCAACGGTGCTGGTAAGACAACGCTTATAAATGTCATCACCGGGAGGCTTAAACCCGATAAAGGTAGAGTGCTCTTCATGGGTAGGGATATAACTGGTATGAGCCCCCACAAGATCGTGAAGCTAGGGATAGCGAGAACATTCCAGATAATAAACCTATTCACATCACTGACGGTCTATCAGAATGTATTGATAGCTTCGCTCTCGAGGGGTAAGAACACAAACCCCGATGCTGATGATATTTTGAGCAAGCTACACCTGGAAAAATACAGAGATCTAGAGGTCTACAAGCTACCCCACGGTATCCAGAGGATTGTCGAGATAGCCGTGGCCCTGGCGACGAAGCCCAAGCTCTTATTCCTAGACGAGCCAACAGCGGGTCTTAATATTAATGAGAAGGAGGAGGTGATATCAGTTATAAAGAGCCTGGGCTCCGAGATACCGATCGTTCTTGTTGAGCATGATATGGATGTTGTGTTCAATATATCAAAGAGAATCATTGTGATGAACAGGGGCGAGGTTCTCGCAGAAGGCAGCCCCAACGATATTGCCGAAGATAAGCGTGTGAGGGAGATCTATCTTGGCGAGTAGCCTCCTAACTATAAGAAGCCTGGACGCGTTCTATGGCAAGGCCCAGGTACTCCACAAAGTAAGCCTCCCAGTGGATCGTGGCGACATAGTAGCCGTGCTTGGTAGGAATGGTGTTGGTAAGACAACACTACTGAAATCGATCATGGGTATAGAGGTGATCAGGAAGGGTGAGATCCTGTTTAGAGATGAGGATATATCAAGACTCAAGCCCCACGAAATAGCTAAGAGAGGCATATTCTACGTACCCGACGATGCGGGCCTGTTCCCAGGAATGAGTGTCTTGGATAATCTAAGATTAGCGGCTGGTAAAAAGAGCTTCTCCATAGAACCTCTAGAGGATATCTACCCAGAGATCAAGGGGTTGCTGAACAGAAGAGCAGATCTCCTGAGTGGGGGTGAGCGTAAGATAGTATCGATTCTCAGGTCACTGCTCACAGGATCAGAGGTGCTACTCCTAGACGAGCCGACCGAAGGTGTTATGCCTCTTATGGTTAAGAGGATCCACAGTATGCTTGATACGCTGAAGAGGAGGGGTATGACAATAATCCTCATAGAATCTGGAACAAAGCTGCAGCACATACTGGGGATAGCGACAAAGATCTCTGTAATGAGTAGCGGGAGGATCGTCTACTTCGGTGAGAAGGAAAAAGCAGAAGGAGAGCTCGACATAATCAAAAAACACTTATTCGTATAAGCCTAGACAGACTCTTACAGTATAGCGGTTACATTAACCCTCTCATCAGATTTTTATTATATTATATTTATAATAGTATTTATAATAACTCCTCTCGGGGATCTCTATGGCTAGAACCCCGGATGAGTATATAGCATCGTTGAGGGATGGAAGAGAGGTCTGGTATAGGGGGGTTAGGGTTCCCTCAATAGCAGAACATCCTGTGCTAAGCATAGCTGCTAGGCATCTGGCAAAGCTCTATGGTATGGGTGATAGGCTTTACCATGATAGCGAGCTTGGAAGTATAAGTAAGTACTATAAGATCCCCAGGGGTTCCGAGGATCTCCTCGAGAGGCATAAAATGATCTATAAGCATACCTATGAGTGCAACGGGATCTTCAATATAGGGCAGGCTATAGGATCTGACGCGTTCTTCGCATTAATGATAGTCTCGAAAAAGATCGATGCTAAGTATAAGACCAACTATTACGAGAGGGTTATTAACTACTATAAATATATAGTTAAAAACGATCTCTCAGTAGCCGTAGCCCAGACGGATGTTAAGGGTGATAGGTCTAAAAGACCCCACGAGCAGAGAGATCCGGATCTATACGTGAGAATCGTTGATGTCAAGAGCGATGGCATCATTGTCAGGGGCGCCAAGGCTCATACAACCCAAGCTGCTGTTTCAGACGAGATTATAGTGATCCCCACGAGGGCTATGACGCCAAAGGATTCAGACTATGCTGTGGCATTCGCTATCCCAGCAAACACCAAGGGTCTGAAGATGGTTGTGAGACCCATAGATGAGGTTGAGGGTAATAGCAGTGCTGTCCTGAGTAGAATGGACTATGAGCTGGAAACCCTAACCATATTCGATAACGTCTTTGTCCCATGGGATAGGGTGTTCATGTTCAGAGAGCATGAGTTTGCAGGGCTTCTGGCAAACCTCTTCGCAACATACCATAGATTCACCGCTGTCTCGTATAGATCTGCTATGGCTAATCTCTACCTAGGCGCTGCAAGCCTCGCAGCCAAAGCTAACGGTGTTTTTGAGGCTCCGCATATAAGGAGCAGGATCATCGAGATCATCTTGTGGAAAGAGATAATGAGGATGGGGGCTATAGCATCAGCAGTAAACCCGATCGTTGATGAGGGTATAGCGATCCCCAACCCTCTGTATACCAATATAGCTAAGCTGTACTCCAATACAAGCTTCTCAAAAGTTCTCGAAGCCCTTGTAGACATAGTTGGAGGGATAGTCTCGACGCTCCCCTCTGAAGAGGATCTCAGAGGAGAGCTTGGCGACCTCATAGCCAAATACCTAGCAGGAGCCGTGGATGGGAAAGAAAGGATAGCTATACTCAAGATCGCTAAAGAGCTCGCAGGAAGCAGTCTTGCCGGCTACACACTCGGCCTCATGATCCATGCTGAGGGATCCGCTGAGGCCAGCAGGATCGGTTTGGCGAGAGAGTATAACCTCTCAGAAGCCGAGGATCTCGTAAAAAGGATCTTGGGAAACATCTAGTTTTTATCCCCAGAGTAACCATATTTATAGGGAATTGAGAGACAAGGTGGATCTTAGGGGAAAGGCTGCTGAGGTGATTTACGATGAAGAGAGACTCAGGATCCTTGATAGGCTGAGGAGAATCGCGATAGAGATCCTCGAGAGCCTCAAGGAATGCGGTATAGAGGGCTACGCTTATGGCTCTATAGCTAGGGGTGATGTTGATAAGGAAAGCGATGTTGATATAGCGATCATCCACGATATACCTACAAACATCCTCAGGCTATGTATAGAGAAGAAGTGGAGGATCTATAGAGGGGAGATTATCATGGCAACACCTACAAGAACCCCCATACTCTACCTATACCTCGATATAGAGGGCAGGATCTCTATCTCAAAGCATCTCTGGAAACCATCAACGACGGAGTATGAGTTCTACAAGTTCGGCGGCATGGCCAGCCTAGACCAGCTATTGCTTGGACAGAGAGTCCCCGGAGTTAATAAGAGGCTTAGACTCATAATACCAACAGAGAGGGGCCATATAGAGAGAGACGTGATCGGGCATGAAGCAGAAGTAGCCAGGATCCTAGGGATCTCTGTAGAAACAGTTGCAGAGAGGGTGAGGGTGCTCACTAGAAGGGATAGGCTGGGGAGGACAGGAGTGTTTTTCAAAGCCATATTCGATGGTGATTCGTCCATTGAGGAGGTTATAAGGGGTATATGTAAAAGTAGGGCTGGCATGAAGATCGCAAGGATCTTTGAGGAACACTCACTATGCTAGCCATAGAGTGTGGGGAAAGCTATGTTTAGAGAGAAAAGATTTAGATTATAGCTAGCAGAAAAGGCGGAGCACTACCCCTTCTTAGACTCCTCAACAACCATCATGGTTGTCGTAGACCTAACCTTGGGCATTCTCCTTATATGTCTAACAATGATCTCCCTCAACTCGTCCTGAGACTTTGCAGAAACCATGGCAACAACATCATATACGCCATACACAATATAGACCTCAGTAACGTTTGGTATCTTTGATAGCTGGTTAAATACCTCCTCCTCAGCGCCTACATCCGTGTTTATCAAAACAATCGCCTTGCTCATGAAAATCATCCCATATCTATTTCTTCTAGCCTTTTTATAGCTTACGCCTTCACAAACCGTTTCAGATATCATGAAGGTCTATAATGATCATATCGATCCTCCTACTAGATCCTCTATCTTATTATGAATAAGCTCGAGCTCAAGATCCGTAATACCGTTACACAGATACCCTGAAAGAACCCAACTAGGCAGGATATCTAAATGCAAGAGATACAGCTCCGAACTAGACAGGCAGAAAACAGCATCAATAAACATTATATCTGAAACACACCAGAGCGTAGGGGTTCCCTCACACCAATGAAACAGAGCAGTGCAACTAATGTGAGCTGTGAATAGGAATATCCCCAAAAAGATAGAGACCGCCTGTCCCTGGATATTTATTTTATTCATGGCCACATCCAGGGACTTCAACCTCGCCCACAGGGATCTAGGGATACCTATGGATTAATGGGCGCTGCCGAGCCAAACGGCACTTGGCCCCCATCTAGGCTTGAGAGATCATCCCCAAGATGGCTTGGAGCAATGCTCCCATCGCCACCCAAGACCTGTATGGAGAGACCCGCACAAAGGACAGCCCAGCTCAAAGCTTATAAATCCCTTAGGTGTTGGCGGGAAATAATCTTCGGGCAATGCCCCAATACCCATGAAAATTTCCAAAGCCTATCAATCCTCACTATGTATATCAAAAAGAAAACAGCCCCTATGCTGCGTGTATCTCCTTATATATAGGGGCTTATACAGTGTTCCCACGGGACTACGGTCAGATACCAGCCCTTATAAACCGCTATGAAACCCGGAACAGCCTGTTACAGCTGTGCCGAGGAGTGTGGAGCCCTCTGGAGACCGTTACTGTATAGCTTTTGCTCTTGAGGAGCGTCCTTGAGGCTCTTGTGTTTATCAACGACCCTGTATTTTGTTGGGATGAATATTCTATATCTATGGCTCTTGCCGGCCATCCTTCCGCTCAGGATCTCTGTTCTCCCATCTATGACCTCTATTCTATACCTGAAGAGGGGAGCGTCGAGGACTACTGTGTGGTATTCGCCGTGCTCTCCCGAGGGGTCTATCCCCTCCCTTATGAGATCCTCTATCACCTCTCCATCCAACACACGCCCAACATATTTTGAGAGGGGCTCTCTATCATGAACCCTCACGATCAGGGCTTTGACACCCATGTTTAGAGCCTTTCTCACGTTCTCAAGGCTATTAAATCCCCATAGGGGTTCTAGAGCCTCGATCCCGACCTCTCTGCATACCCTTTCAACCCACCGTCTATGATCCTCGATATATATGTCTCCAAACACAGCAGCCTCAACCCCGGATCTCTTGAGGCTTGCAAGTATCTCTTTAAAATGCTTCTCATACTCACTCCAAGTTGTTCTCACCATGATCCCGATCGTGTTGAGTGAGGCTTGCTGAGCCATTATGATTCCTAGAGGTCCGTGATACGATATTATGTCTTCAACATGCATGTGGATCGTATAGAGAATCCTCAACCCCTTCTCAAAGGCACTATGGAGGGCTAAATATGAATCCTTCCCCCCACTCCAAGACGCGACAGCGACTTTCAGAAGACCACCAGAAGGTATTATACAATGTGTCCTTTTATTATGTTTAACCCGGTCAGCGCTTATAACGTATTTGGTGTGTTTATTGTTAAGAGATCCCTGCTTATTATGTGCCTTAAATTATTACCTCGGTGATGTCTTTGGAGCGGAAATATATACCCAAGCTTCGTAGGAGTGTTTCACCAATAGGTTTGGGGACAGGGGGTAAGAGGACTGATAGATCTCTCGAAGCTATATGGGTTGAAGGGATTGTGAGAGCTTTTCAGCTAGGGATTACTTTGATCGATACGGCAGAGGTTTATAGTGACGGCTTTGCTGAAGAGGCTGTTGGTAAGGCTATAAAGGCTTGGGGAGGCAATAGAGAGGATCTCTTCATAGTAACCAAGATCCATCCCCGCAATCTTAGGGATAGGGATTCTATCTATAGATCGCTCAGAGGATCCCTCTCAAGATTAGGTCTCGAATATGTGGATGCTTATCTAATACACTGGCTCGAGAGAGACACTCCTTTGAGAGAAGCCCTAAGGGTTCTGGAGGAGCTGTGGAGAGATGGGCTGGTGAAGAGCATAGGTGTTTCTAACTTCAACCTAAGCCAGATAGAGGAGGCCAGATCCCTGCTAAGCCATACAGACATAGCTGTTGTTGAGAATAGATATAGCCTCACAAACAGGGGAGACGAGATCGATGTAATACCATATTGCGAGAAAGAAGGAATATTATACCTGGCATACACACCCCTCGATAAAGGGGCACTATCGTCTAGCCAGGTTTTAAAAGAAATAGGGGCTAGGTATGGGAAAACACCGCTCCAGATAGCCCTTAACTGGTATCAGAAGTGGAACACACTAGTACCAATACCAAGGGCTACTTCCAAAGAACACGTCGAAGAGCTAGCAGGATCTATGGGGTGGAGGCTACTCACAGACGATATAATGAAGACCGACTATGAGTTCAAGCTCTATATAAAAAGATAAAAATAGACTCTGTCCTGGAAGATCCTTGGAAACGATTGACAGAAACACCAAGACCAATAAACCTTAGCTTTGTTAAAACAATGGCTGTATTCAATGCGAAGGTCTCTATATAGCTATAAATACCGAGAAAGGTCTCCAACGAGGTCTACCGATCTGCTGTAGAATGAAAAAATAAGGGTTCATATGCTACTATACAGGGGTATGTGTTGGCGGAGGTCATCCCACCTGAGCTTGAGCAGTATGCGGTGAAGCTACAGCAGCTTAGGGCGAAGCTTGGGCAGGTTCAGGCTGAGAAGGGCGTTGTTCAGGCTGAGCTGAAGGAGGTTGAGAGGGCTCTCGAGCTTCTCAAGGGTGCTGCTCCTGATGCCCTTATATTCAAGAGTGCTGGGCATCTCATGGTGAGGGTCAGCAAGGAGGATGCTGAGAAGGAGCTGAGTGATAGGAAGGATATACTTGAGCTCAGGCTTAGGGCTCTTGAGAGGCAGGAGTCGAGTATAAGTTCTGAGATAAGGGATCTTGAGACAAAGGTCAACGAGATCATGGGAAGATACTATGGGAGAAAGGGCGGGGGAGGCTAGCAGATCATCTCTAGAGGATCTAGCCATAGCTGTTGAGGATAGGGTAGGGAGAGAGATCAGGAGAAAACTTGGTAAGAAGGCTCAGTATGTTGTGGCAATAAAGGTGACAAGATCCGGGGACGGGGGCATAGATCTTGGGATAGATCTCCAGGTGTTCTCACCAGCCCCGCTCGATGATAAAAAGTTTTTTAGAATAGTTGATGAGGTGATCGATGCTGGATTTGACGAGGCTGAGGAGAGAATTAAGAGATCTAGGGAGGGAGCTGTGGGAAGTCTCGAGGGTAAAAAGAGTAGCAGTAGCGTCGCACCCATCAGCGGATCCTGATTCTATATCATCAGCACTCTCGGTCTCGCTAATAGCCCTGAGATCCTCTGGCAAGCCAGCGTGCCTCGTCACAGAGGGAGGCTTAGACCTTATATCAAAGCCCCTCTTCCAGAACATGGTTTCCAAAGGCTATATAGAGGAGTGCCCGGAAAGGGTTGATAGCGATGCCTGGGCTCTCGTCCTTGTTGACACACCTTCATGCTCAAGATCCCCTGTGGAGTGCGGCGTGTTTAGGGACATATATATAATAGATCACCATATATCTCCCGAGCAATCCCTAGGTGCGAGGGGAATTATAGAGGGCAACGCCTCGTCCACAACAGAGCTCTGCACACTCATGCTGGAGGAGCTCTCTATCGAGATCAGTCCAAGCGATGCTGCCAACATGATCCTGGCTGGGATACTCTATGACACAAGATCGCTATCCATAGCCTCGCTCGCAGCTATTGAGGCGACCAGGTTTCTCATGATGCATGGTGCAAGGATACAGGATGCGTTAAAGCTTATAAAAAGACCTCTCGAGGTTAGTGAGAGGATAGCTAGGCTTAAATCGATGTCGAGGCTCACGGCATATAGATCCGGGGATAATGTGCTCGTATGTATAACCCATGTGGGGGCTTACGAAGCATCGTCAGCCCAGGTTCTCATGGGAGCCGGGTGCGATATAGCTCTAGTGCTCTCAGAGAAAGATGATCTCGTGAGGGTCGTTGCCAGATGCTCGGAAGAGGTTTGTAGAGAGACGGGGTTAGGAGAACTGGTTCTAGGAGAGCTTGCAGAGATCTATAGGGGAGGCTGGGGAGGTCATAGGTTAGCGGCTGTAGCCTCTGTTAAGGCTGCCCTTGATGATGTGTTGAAAACAATCCCACGTATTCTTGAGAAGAGGTTGGGGAGGCTCTCACCTATATAAATTCGATCCCCGCCGGATTTTATTAAATTTATAAGTTACGAACACATGTTCACCGTGGTGGTTCCATGCTCCCCCAGAGTATCCAGCTACCAGAGATCACGATCCATGAGAAGATAAGAGTAGACCCTGCTAGAGCAGCAGTTATAGTTGTTGACATGCAGAACGACTTTGCCCACCCCAGGGGGAGGCTATTCGTGCCCGATGCCCCCAAAACTATAGCGAATATAGCCAGGCTTATAAACAGGGCTAGGATTCATAAGGTACCTGTGATCTATACACAGGACTGGCATATGAAGGAAGATCCTGAGTTCAGGATCTGGGGGGAACACGCTGTTGCAGGAACATGGGGGGCTGAGATTGTTGACGAGCTCAAGCCCATCGAAGGCGATATAGTTATTAAGAAGCTGAGGTACGACGCATTCTACGGAACACAGCTAGAGCATCTCCTCTCAAGAGTATTGAGGAGAGATGTGCTCATAATAACGGGGACTGTGGCTAACATCTGTGTCCTCCACACAGCTGGTAGTGCTGCTCTAAGATGGTTCGATATAGTTGTCCCGATAGACGGGATCTCTGCATTGACACAGTTCGATCTATATGCTGCTTTGAGGCAGGTTGATTTCCTCTATAAGGGTAGGATTGTTAGGAGCGTTGATTATATAGAATTCACACAATAATACTCTGTGGAAAACTTTTTTCTCCGAGCTGGTTATTACTCTAGGGTCTCTATCACGATATATAGGTCACCGCACCATATAACAGGTTTCTGGGTTCCTGTGAGGAGCGGTGATCCGCTCACGACAGGCTCGCTTGGCGCTGGGATTTTGGTTGAGCCAGGCATCTCTGGCAGGGGGTTGGGGATAGACTGTAAGGTTATGATCGATGGTGACTGCGTTGAGATCGAGTCCGCAAAGATCATTGGGAAAGAAGCTATCCTCAGGGGCGGCGTTGAGGTGAAACCGTCCATACCCCTTGGAATGGGGGGAGCTGTTAGCGCCTTCATAGCTCTCGCCCTTTCCTGTGAGGCGGTAAAGGATAGGCTTGGGGCGTGTTCTGTAAAGGAGAACCTTTTGGAAGCGTCTAAGCTTGCCCACAAGGCTGAGGTTCTCTCACTAACGGGGTTGGGGGATGTGATAGCCATGGTTACTGGTGGGGGGCTTGTGCTAAGGCTAAAGCCAGGAGCACCGGGCTATGGTGAGGCTATAGCTATAAAAGATCCAGAGCTTGATAGAGTGCTCTTCACAATAGCATCTATAGAGAGGAGGATCACTACCCCAGATATGCTTAGCACTATGTGGGATAGGATAATTAGCGTTGGTAGTGAGGCTTATAGGGAGTTTCAGAGGGATCCTAGCTTAGAGAGGTTCCTAGAGATCTCTAACAGGTTCTCTAGAGGAGTGGGTTTCCTCTCAGGAGAGTTTGGCAATGCTATAGATAGATCCCTTGATCCTCTCGTGAGGAGGGGAGAGGTGCTGGGCTACTATGCAAAGAAATCCCTCCTCGTGATAGCCCATAGAGAGGGTGCTGAGCACGAGGTCTCCAGATCTATAGGTGGTTTTGTTAAAAGGGTTCTTGGTACATATAGATCGGCTGCTAAGGGGTTTGAAGCCTTTGGAGACATGGATACCTCCGGATCATCCTAGGAGGGAGTCGCTCCTAATCAGGGAGAGGCTTGTTGAGGGTTTTAAAGAGGGGATAGTTGTACCGCAGGGTCTGATCGCCCATGGGAGGGGTGAGTGTTTCGACTACCTGATAGGTGAGAGAACCATAGAACCCGCTAAAAAGGCTATAAAAGCCTCAGCAGCCCTCCTCCTACTGGCTAGAAAGCCTGTTATAAGTGTTAATGGCAATACAGCAGCCCTTGTTCCAGAGGATCTTATTAAGCTGTCAAGAGAGCTGGGGACACCGCTTGAGGTGAATCTGTTCTACAGGACTCGTGATAGGGCTGAGAGGATAGCTAGGAAGCTGATAGGGCTAGGGGCACCGAGGGTTCTGGGTGTGGATGATGTTGTCGAAGGAGTACCAGGGCTTAGTAGTGAAAGGAGGCTTGTTAGCAGGGAGGGGATCTTGGTAGCGGATGTGGTGTTAGTAGCGCTAGAAGACGGCGATAGGACGGAGGCTCTGAAAAGGATGGGTAAGAAGGTGATAGCAATAGATCTCAACCCGCTGTCAAGAACAGCGAGGGCTGCGGATATAACGATAGTAGATAATGTAGTCAGAGCCGTCCCTCTTCTTGTAGAGGAGATAAAGATCCTGAAGAGCAGATCTAGGGAAGAGCTTGAGGAGATATTGAGGGGCTATGATAACAACAAAATACTGGGCGAGGCTCTACTACATATAAAGAGGAGGCTTGAAGAAATATCCCTCACACTGCTTAGCGGCGGATCTGCTATGACAATATAGCCTTATCTATAAAAATATCAGGAGAAGATCAAGGGAGCAATGCTAGACTGGGATCTCTTTCACAAGATCCCTTGCTAAGGGCCTGTCTATAACCAGTTTTAGAACGTATACATTCTCTCTATAACCTATAAGGGTTGCCTCGCCCTGTCCGAAGAGACCCCTGATTCTGAGGAACTTCTTTATCTTTCTAGCTATGTCCTCCATATCTATTGTGCCCATATCGACCAGAAGGATCATTGGTTTACAGATAAAAGCCTCAGCCTCAAAGGTTCCCGGCTCTCCCGAATAGATCCTTTTTGAGAAAAGCTCGAGCGGGAGTCTAAATCCCTTCACACGGAGATCCCCTCCTATCCCTATCTCAACCCTATACGATCTGGCTCGTTTTGAGATAAGCGGTGTTATGTTTCCTCTGATCCTGCATCCCTCAAGCTCTAGCCCATAGTTGCATGCTTCGTCATCGCCCACAACACTTTCTTCAATAACCTTATGGCTGGTGATCCTAGGAGTTATTGGTATGATCGCTATGTTATCATAATCACCCCCAGCGATCTTTAGGATCTTTCCGTCGAAGAGGCCTTCATTAGATGGGAGGATAGCCATGACGTTTCCCGACCCTAGCTCTGCGATATCCTGTCCCGAATACTCCTCACCGATCTTCTCGAGACTCTTTATAGTCATATATACACCCTTGGCACGCACACGCCTACTCTTTCTAAGCCCTCTGCCTACGCCCCCCATGAATGTCTCAACAGTGCCCTCGAAGGTGGCTTTGAAAAGCTCTACACGCTCTCCTAGAAGCGCATTTGACCCATGGCTCTCCAGCTTCTTTGAGAACTCTCTTAAAACATGGTTTCTCCTCCGTATGATCAGCATCCTTCTAATTAGCAGTAGGAACACTATGAGGGGTGCAAGTATAGGTGCGAGTATAAGCGCGAGGATCGAGGTTGCCGCGAGGTCTGGAGCTATGATAATGATAGCTGCAACTATAAATATAACTATAAAGAGGGTAAAGAAGATGATAAAAAAGAGGGGTATGAAACTATTAAAAAGGGATCTAACCACGCTTCTCTCAACCACAAGCACAGAGAGAGTATTGGTACTCAATACGATCATCAACGTATAATGTATAGATTTCCTACTTTATAAATATTCTATAAGATGGTTTAACCATTGATGAGATAGCTGGAACCCATATAGATTACCCGGCCTGGCTGTGTTTAAAAATATTCTCCACAATCCAGAGGCGTTGCTAGTAACCTACCTATAGTCTTTAGCGCGGATCGTAGCTAAACATCTATTGCAGAGCTGCTAAGGGATGTTATACTCTATATGCGGTATTAGCTTATAGGGTTTGCCATAGATTGGAATCGAAATATTATGGAATTTGGAATAATTATTGAGGGGCTATGGAGGGTTCTAGTAAGGGTTCGGGGAAGGATTGGCATGTTGGGGATTTTCTAGTAAATATCTATTTGAGCTTGACCCCTGTTCACGACGTGATCTTACCCCCGCTTAGCTCTAAGGTTATTAAGAACTTAATAGATTCTGGGAGTTTTCTCAAGGGTTTGGGGGCTCTTAGCTCCTCAAAGGATCATTATAAGCCTTTCTTCGTCTCATGCCTCTATAGAGCTGATGGTGAGAGGCTATACAGGGTTCATAGTAAGAGGAATGTTAATACCCTGCTGACTGCTAGGGGTGGGGAGCATCTTATGGCGAGGGTATCTGCTGTGGTGCCAAGGGAAGTTATAGGTGATCTGCTAAGCATCGGGAGAGGGGGTTTTGAAACGAGCTATGGTCCTTTCAATGTTACTCTCGACAAGATCGAGGTTATAGATCTTAGGGAGCTGAGGCTCGATCTCTCGAAAGGCCTTGTTATGACTTTTAAAACACCTGTTATTCTATCCCCAAAGATTATTCTACCCCCGCTGAAGAAGATCATGGATAAGTATGGTAAAATGAAGATCGGGCATTCAACGCTGCCAGTGCCCGGGTTGATCTTTGCACATGCCCTCAGGCTATGGAATAGAGCTGTGCCAGAGGATCTTAGGCTGACGAGGCCGAACGATAAGGACGATATATACTCATACAGGGTTGCGGTAATGGGTACGGCTTTAACTGAGGTGATAGGCTACAAAACCTGGACTGAGACAGTGATTCTGGGGAAGAATGAGAAAGGGGTTCTTAGAAAAGCTAGAGGGTTCAGGGGATATATTGTTATGAATATAAGGCACAAGATCACGAGGAAGGCTATGGAGAGAGCGCTAGCCCTAGCCAAATACCTGGGGATCGGGAGGAGTAGGGGTATAGGTCTTGGCGAGATAGAGATCGATCTCAGGGTTGAGAGAGAAGAGGTCAAGCCGAGTAACGAGGGTACCTAGATCTTTTTTATTTAACTCCCACCACGAGATCCACGATCCTTCTCTCCAGAACGCGGTATAAACCCCTATCGGTCACCCTTATCTCCGGTATCACGGTTAGGCTTAACAGCTGTATCTCTTGTAACAGCCCCTCAGGGTCTCCAGCACCGTGTTCTCTAAGTGTTCTGAAAAGCCCTCCCAGCTCTGAGGCTACCTCATAATAGCTTTTTGTCGACATGAGCCCCGCTATCCTTAGCTCGACGGAAGCTTCTACTTTTGATCTGTGTGTAAACACTATACCCCCACCGAGTCTTATAACAGCCTCGATAGCGCTTGTAACATCATCTAAAGAGCTCCCCACAGCAATTATGTTGTGGGAATCGTGGGCTATGCTTGAAGCTATAGCTCCCTCTATTGGTATATCTACACCAACCCCTGTATAGCTATGCCCACTTCCATACCTATTCACAACAGATACATATACAAGCCCCTCACCAATGTTTTTAGAACCACACTCAAGCCTAGCCCTCTCCTCCCTCGTGAGGGTAGTCCCGTGGATGGGCCTTATGGCTCTCACGACAGCTTCCTTGCATCCCTCCGGCAGATCTAGAGATATTCTCAGCTTCGGTGGTGTCTTAATGCTATTAGTTATGAGGGGCTCTGACAGGGCTGTGGGATCTTCAGGCCCTAGATATTTATGGTTACTTGCTACGGGTGTTCCATCTACATAGACCTCCTCGACCGAGACTCTCTCAAGATCACTGATCAAAACTAGATCTGCGTATCTGCCCGGGGCTATAGATCCGATCCATCTGTGGAGCCCGTAGAGGATCGCTGGGGCTATGGTTGCACTTGCAATAGCCTTCACAGGATCTACACCGAGCTCTATAGCCCTCCTTATAGCCCTGTCCATATGCCCCTCCTTGACTATGTGTAGGCAGTGTATATCGTCTGTAGCTATGGGGACTATGTGTGGAAACCTATCTATAGCTCTATAGAGTCTCTCTAGATCCCTCCAGCTTGAGCCATACCTAACAATAGGGATCATCCCCTTAGAGAGCCTCTCAGAGAGCTCTTCCCAGGAGGTAACCTCATGATCATTGCCTATCCCTAGCGAGATATAGGCATCGAGATCCTCCCCGCTTAGTCCTGCAGCATGGCCCTGGACAATCTGCCCCATAGCCAGTCTTGAGGAGTATTCGAGAAAAGCGTTATCGCCATCAAGCAGGGAGCCCGTATCCATTATCTCGCCAACACCAGAGAATCTGTCCACATTGCCGAGGATCTCGCCATACCCTATCACAGCCCCACCACGATCAGGAGATCTAAGGCTTGCAGGCACGTTGGGGGGTATTAGTAAGAATACCTTGAGAGGTGATCCGCTGAGTTCTCTAGCCATATACTCCACACCAGCTAACCCTGCTACATTGGCTATCTCGTGCGGGTCTGCGAAAACCGTGGTCGTGCCTCTCGAGAGAACAGCTTTGGAGAACTCAGCAGGTCTGAGGAGTGTGCTCTCTATATGGGTGTGGGCATCTATGAAGCCGGGCGCAAGGGTTTTGCCACGCGCGTCTACCTCTCTAGTATAGATCCCTCTAGATCTTCTACATCTGCCTACACACGCTATTATCCTCCCCTTAACAGCTATGTTAACACGCTCAATCACCTCTCCTCTCCATACATCAACCACAGAGGCGTTCGTTATGACCAGATCAGCTGGTTCAAGTCCTAAAGAGGATCTCGAAGCCCTCGCCAGCTCCTCAGGCTTGGGCCTAATATCGACGAGAACCGGCAACGGAGCCCCTCTACCGTTATTATATGAAAGATGCTTAAAAATACCAAGATATCGCTGAGCCAAAATATTAGTATTTTATACATATATGTAAAAGGTATCTGAGACGCAAGATCCTGGGACGTTGACGAACATATGCCGTGTAGACCGTGTAGAATATATATTTCTCTAACAAGTATATCTTTGGGATAGCTATATGCCCACGCTGGATACAATGCTAATCCTCGGGCTCATAGTCTTGCTCCTCGTGCTAGGTCCCACAAAGCTACCCCAGTTCGCTAAAGCTATTGGAGAGGCTGTAAGAGAGTTTAGAAGAGCGTCATCCGCAGTCGTTGAGGAGCCTCAGCCGCAGAGAGAGGCGCCGAGAACCCAGCAACCACAGCAGGTGCAGCAAACCCAGGCACCAGCTCCAACAGAGATCGATACTAATAACGCTATTGTTGCAGCCGCCATAAAAGAGGGTATAGATGTTAGGGGTAAGTCTATAGAGCAGATAGCAGAGGAGCTTGCCAAGAAGCTGAAGGAGAAAAAGGCTGCTGGAGCTAGCTATATGTAGGGTTAGTATTCCTAGCTAGACGTGTGTTTTTAGCTCTTATGATGATTACTAACAGGTGTTGAGGTATAAAGGGAGTCCCGATAAGGGTTGGTGTTGGAGCAGTTGTTATACATAATGGAAACGTCTTGCTGGTGAAGAGGAGAAACCCTCCCTCTGCTAATATGTGGAGCATCCCAGGAGGACATGTAGAGCCTGGCGAGAGTATCATGGAAGCCGCTGCTAGGGAGCTGTTAGAGGAGACGGGCGTTGTTGGGAAACCCCTGGGTGTTATAGATATCACGGATCTCTTTGTGAAGAACCGGAGAGGGGATCTGGCTGTGAGGTATATTATAATAGATGTTCTTGTAGAGCCTGTCAAGATGGATCTCAAGCCCGGGGGCGATGCTCTCGACGCTATCTTCATACCCCTTGACAGGGTTTTGGAGATGGATCTCACACCATCGACGAGGAGGTTTTTTGAGAAAATGCTCTCTCGGGGTTCGTGTTCTATAGAGCCTTCTAAGGTTTATATAGTTGAGGAGCTCTTCTAATCCGCTCTATTCCTCATAATGTTCGCAAATTCTCCTGAGATTCTCAACGCTCGTTACTAGGAAGCCTTCTCCTGATGCTTCGTGTATAATCTCGAAACCAATCTTGGATAGAAGATCTGGTTTGATCTCGAGGGCTTTAGAGAGAGCATCTGTGAATCTTGGGAAGCTCTCCGTGGATCTATATGACTGGAATAACCCATAGAGAGAGATCTTAATGCTCTTCTGCCCAGTTATGGCTGTGTAGTCAAGTATATCTCTACACCTCCTGGAGAGATACACTTTTATGGTCTCCATAACGATAGCGCCCGGATCCTCGTTACTCTGTTCACTCCCTCCTGGTAATGTGCTGATGCTCACAAGCAACCCCTGATCTCTTTGCAAAAACGCTTATATAGATCCCAGACTCTATAGTAGCTGTATTATATTCTGGGTTAGCACCATATTATAGGTGCCTCCATTGCCCTTCGAGGCTAGGTATAGGGTGTATTGGTCTGAGACAGATGCTGCTGGGATAGCCCATTTCACGAGCATTCTCAGGGTTGTTGAGAGGGCTGAGGAGGATCTATATAGATCTAAGGGGTTGGGGGAGGTGCATAGACTGATACCGAGAATCGAGGTTCATGCTAGGTATAGAAGCCCATTGAGATGGGGTGATGAGATCAGGGTTAGGCTTGAGCTGGATGAGGCTAGATCTAGGGGTCTTAGGTATAGGTTCGAGATCTATAATGAGACGACTGGAAAGCATGCTGCCGAGGGTTATGTGGCTTTCGCTTGTGTTGAGAAAGAGGATAACGGTATAAGGGCTGTTGAGTGTCCTAAGGAGTTGATAAGCCTGTGGATGGAGACGAAAGCTGGATTGCAGTCTCACTCCACAGATCCCAAAGCCTAGAGATCTAGTGAAATAGGCTTTATGCTTGGCTATTTATTTTTAGCTATCCCATATTTATAGCATAGTGGATACCTGTATGATACTCTGGAGTGTGCATCCCAAGCACCTCGATCACGCTAGGCTGAACACGCTCTGGAAGGCGGCATTATTCGCTAGAGAGATCATTGAGGGGAGGGTTAAGGAGTATAAGGGGAGCATCTCCCTCTATAGGTTTATGGCCCACCCAGAGAAGGTTAAGGCTATAAACACCTATATATATTACATATGGCTCGAGGCTAGGGAGAGGGGGTATAGATATGCTGTCGATGAGGCGTTGAAAAAGGATCTCATAGACACCGAGATAAAGATCCCGATAACCAGTGGGCAGCTAGCCCTCGAGATATGGAGGCTCCTATCAAGAATAGCTAGCTCCAACCCCAAGTGGATCTCCAAACTAACCCTAGCACCGTGCTTCGAAACAAACCCAGTATTCAAAGTAGTTGAGGGACCCCCAGATCCCCGTGAAAGAATACCGAGGGAGGCTCTCAACAGGCTCTACAGGAGCTTCCCATACAAGGGCATAGAGATCCCTATAAGGATATGCGTATAGCTATCCCTACAGGTCGCAATATTGAGGGCGATTAGAAGGGCCACGAATATCAACCTCTGGGCAAAACCTACTCTGGGGAGTGTTTTTGAGAATCTATAGGATCCGAGGCACAGAGATCCATACTATCAAGGGCGACATAGCAGAGATCGAAGCAGACGCTATAGTCAATGCAGCCAACCCCTACCTAGAACACGGAGGCGGGGTGGCACTAGCCATAGTGAGGAAGGGAGGCGAGGTTATCCAGGAGGAGAGTAGGAGATATGTGAGAGAACACGGTCCAGTACCAGTGGGAGGAGTTGCAGTAACATCCGCCGGTAGGCTTAAAGCTAGATACGTGATCCACGCTGTAGGCCCTAGATACGGGGAAGAGGGAGGGGATGAGAAGCTGGCATCCGCAATAAGATCCTCACTCGATAAGGCTGAGGAGCTGGGCCTCAGATCAATAGCCCTTCCAGCAATATCAACAGGTATCTATGGCTACCCATATAGGAGAGCAGCAGAGATCATGGCCAACGTGCTTAAGAGCTACAACTATAAATCCTTAAAGAAAATAATAGTATGCCTCTACGGGGATGAAGCCTACAGAACATTTGAAGAGGTCTTCGAAAAGATCCTGGGAAGCGCGGCGAGTTGAACTCATCCATCCCATATCTACCCTTGCCTCGATTACATAAGTGCTAGGGTTAAGGCTCTCCAGAGTATAGGCTTTTCAGTAACTCTGTAAGGCTTTTATTCTTTCTCTACTCTTTTCTGTAGTGGTGTAGCTATGCCTAGGAATGCTGAGAAAGAGAAGATGGTTAAAACGAGTATAATATTACCTTATAGCCTATGGAGGGATGTTAAGGTATTTGCTGCTAAGAATGGTCTAAAGCTGAGCAGGGTTGTAGAGGAGGCTTTAAAGGAATACTTGAGAGAGAGGTCTAGCGAGGAGAAGTGAGATTATTGCTAGCCAATTCAGGATGAGATGAGGGTGTGAGAATGGTTCTCGTTAGGGTTATTTTTGGTGATTCAAGGAGCATGGGGGAGCTGTCTGATAACTCTGTCCACCTGGTTGTTACCTCACCACCGTATTATAATGCTCCCTTCGACTTCCCAGGGCTTTTTAAGAGCTATGATGAGTTTCTAGAGTTGCTTAGGAACGTTGGTAGAGAGATCTATAGGGTTCTTAGCCCTGGCAGGGTTGCATGCTTTGTTACCCAGGATGTTAGGATCGATGGTGTGCTCTACCCTATTGTCTCGGATCTTATACGCATAATGCTCTCCTTGGGTTTTGAGTATCAGGAAAGGATTATTTGGCGTAAGCCTGAGGGTTATATTAGGATTAGTAGGAGGAGTGGGGTGCTCATACAGCATCCATATCCCCTGTATTATTATCCTGATAATATATACGAGGAGATAGTGGTATTCAGAAAACCGGGGGAGTTTGATAGGAAGAAAATACCCCAGACAGTGGTTGAGAAAAGTAAAATCGATATAAACAGGTTCCAGAGAGAGAAATGGTATCTCTCCGTGTGGGATATAACGAACGTGCTGCCTAGCGAGAAATGGAGTAAATACACAGCAGTATTCCCCGAAGAGCTTGTCGAAAGACTCATATACCTCTATAGCTATTGGAGGGAGACAGTTCTAGACCCCTTCCTCGGAACAGGGACGACATGCGCCGTGGCGAGAAGGCTGCAGAGGAACTGTGTAGGGTATGAGATCGACTTAGAATTAAGAGACGCGATAGAAGAGAGGATAGGTGGGGCGAGAACGCTGGTAAGCTTCTTAGAGGGGGAGGAGGATAAGGTGGAATTCATAGTTAGGGATGATGCGAGAAAGCTTAGGACGAAGCTTAGGGAGGAGATAGATAGGATGCTCCAGGAGAGGAAGAAGTCTAAGGAGAAAGCCTAGCTATTTCCTCGATTTCTCAAGCATTCTCGCATGTTCATCGTCGCTTGGCAATTTACTTAGATACTGCTCAGCAGCACTCAAAGCAGTATAAAGGAGTCTTCCATTAATAACGATAAACTGGGCCTTATCCCTATGGTCGCAGTAAGATAGTCTGCCTCTAGCCTTACCCTTCACAAAATCCCTGAGTATCCCTCGGATCTGTTTCGGCGTGTTTGAGGCTAGCTTGAACATTATCTGTGGGTTCTTTCCAATGATCTTGGCTACACCGACCTTTAGTCCTGTATTTATTGATGGATCATAGTTTAACCTAAATCTAACCCTATCCACAATATCTGGTGGAACGCCGTTTTCTTTAGACTTAGCTTTAAAATATGTGAATGCTAGGGAGAAACAGCCGAGGCATAGGCTGAAACCCTCTATAGGGATCCCGACATCCCTCCTCTTAGGAGTGTATGCATAGTACGTTACTTCCTTACCGCCCTGGAGAATTTCACGCCCCACTTGTATAGGTATAGGGGTTGGCGAGGTTCCAGCGAGATCTTTTAATAGTTCTAAGAGCTCATCATAGCACTTAGCATTAATATAAAACATTGCCCAGTTATTCCATTTCTCAGGGTTTACGCCGCGGATCGATACACGCTCCAAATGATACCCTTTAGCGTCTAACTTTAAATATACATTGCCTTCATCACCATAACCGATATCAACATAAACCTCCTCGGTGAGGATGTGAAATGCCCTTTTACCCTTATACTCAGTCTCTCTCCATCCCAGTTCGTGAGGCTTTAGCCCTAACCACTCGGGGGGTATAAGTCTCTCAATGGTTATTGGCTCGCGCTGCTTGATCCATCCCTTGAAATTACCATATATTATGGGTATAGGTGTTTCTATTTTACCATCAACGCTCCTAGGAATCTTAAATCCGTAGTTAGTAAGCTCCCTCCTGAAGCTCGAGAGAAGCAGCAAAATATATTTGAATAGAATCTACAGGATACCTCTTAATCCACACGACATTACACATACCAAACGATCCCTCTATTAGCTATCCTCATAAATAATATATTCAAACATAATTACGACTCACACTTTCAAGCCTACGCTCAATTCTCAGGGACAGCATTCCTGGGTTAATCCAATGAATAAACCTCAAGGAGTAGACAGGTTTGGTGTTTAGCTATAATAATGCTATAATAATGTCTCAATACGAGCAACCACAATGAAGCCTGAGCCCTGCTAAAATTCTGTAAAAACCTTAGCATTCCTGAAACTGTATCGATGTCTCATTGTACTATATTGTGTGTGAAGAGCTTTTTCACAGCTTCCGCTAGTTTGTTAAGTAGTTCTTTTGAGCCTTGCTTTTTAAAGATGCTATCCAGATTTTCGCACGCCTCTTTACTCTTAAGCCTCCTTAAAAAGCCTGGTTCTCTGCATGAAGATTCGTTGGATCTACATATTATAGCTTCCTCAATATTGGGATCAAATATTATGGCTCTAATAGCATTGTTTCTTTTGTAATGGCCTACATAGATCCCTTGCTCAACTTGTTCAAGCTCGAAATTTTCATCTATGTAGCTTCTTGATGGACCCTCCTCATAGTCTATGACGGCTATTATCATGTGGTTAGGGTACATTTTAGAGATATTGGTAATCGCGCGGATAACTCTATCACGTCCCATAATGTCCTTATGCCGTACTGGTTTTTCTATATTTTTTCTAAGGTTCTCTTCGAGGGAATCTAGTAATTTCTCAAATAAACATTTATTAGCATAGCACTCGTCCACCACTATGGCTAAAGATCTCTTCACCCCCGGATATATTTCTCTAAAACCTCGCCTGGTTTTACGCGCAGGAGCTCCTCAGCGGTTACAATTTCCGAGGAAAGCTTCTTTATATCTATTTCTTTAAGTTTCGTGGTTCCCAGGCGATCCCTGAAAACATAATAGGTCTTAATATTCCTCACCTTATCCCAGAGCATAGAGACAAGTAGGGGATTGTGTGTAGTAATCACCACATAGGCTATATCGAGGATCTCGGAAATATATTGGGTTAAGAGATCGATGAAGTATGGGAACAAATGTGACTCTGGCTCCTCTAGTAGGAGCATATATCTCTTCTCCAAACCATACATCTTGACATAGTTCTTGGTCGATTGTATAGCTAACAAATAATACAGGGATCTGAATATAGTATCCGATACAGCATTTGCCTCAACCTCTACATCATGATCAAAGATCGCTATAACACCAGATCTAAGGATTTTCACTTCAACTTTGCCTATATACTCTTCAACAATACTGTTGACATCTCTCACCACGCTTGGTGTAGATTTTATAACGATTGGCGCGTTCCACCCAAGCTCGCTCAAAACGTTCCTTGGGTAGGGACGTGAACTAGTTC
Source organism: Sulfolobales archaeon (assembly GCA_035559775.1). Classification (GTDB taxonomy): domain Archaea; phylum Thermoproteota; class Thermoprotei_A; order Sulfolobales; family AG1; genus AG1. Next base: position 9,618 of record DATMAU010000018.1, on the reverse strand, counting down.
CCCTAAGATATATGTGGAAACCGCATGGAGGGAGCGCGCATGACTGTATCGATAGACCGTACCTATCATAAGCATATAGTCTAGCTTCGAATGGCTTTTCCTCAATAGCACTGGCTAGAGAGCTTTTTAACTGCATAGAAGCAACCTGGAAGGTTTTTAGATCCCAGGGCACGTTCTTATCATTTACATATAGCCTTATGCTGCCACCTTCAAAGAAGATCTTAGTGTTGAGAGCTACTTCCTCATTTGATATAGAGATAGTTATAGGTCTAGATATGTCTTCATTCCTAAAGAGGTTCTTTTGCTCATTAAATCTAAGCAGGGATAAAAGCCCCTCAAGATGATTCACATCGCCTCCATACTCGCTGTCGAGCATGAGGAACTTATTAAAATAACCTATAAGCTCTATAGCATCAAGGATGTTTGACTTACCACCAGCCGGCGGCCCGATAAGGATCGTTAGGGGTGCTAGCTCTATTTCAAGATCCTCTATACTTCGGAAATTCGATATCGATACCCTCATAGCGTGTATCCATGATCTCTTCTTCTCAAGGCTATTAATCATTAGCCTTAGGCTATATTGACTTACGAAGATCTGGTCTTGAGCCTCTGCTTAAAGTATGGTGAGCATGTCAAGCCCTATAGTTATATTTTGATAGACATGGTGATCCTTGTCTATAATTGATTGTCTATAGACGTATTTAAACGTATATCGGCTTTATAATATCTAATTAGGTGTCCCCATGCTGGTTGGTTTTTGGCTTGGCAGGGTTGGTTATGAACATGCCTATAAACTCCAGTTAGGGCTTGTTGAGGCTAGGGCTAGGGGTGAGGTAGGCGATCTTGTGCTTCTCATGGAGCATGATCACGTTTACACGCTTGGTAGGAAGGGGGGTGTGGTTTACGATCCACGGGGGATCCCTGTGTATAGGGTTGAGAGGGGTGGTTATGCAACATACCATGGTCCTGGTCAGCTTGTTGGATACCCTATAATAGATCTTAGTTCGAGAGGGCTCACCGTTGTTGGGTATATAAGGCTGCTTGAGGACGTGATAATAAGATCTCTGAAGAGGCTTGGCGTAGAAGCCTCCCGGGTCGAGGGTTTCTCAGGCGTGTGGTATGGGGGGAAGAAAGTCGCGTCTATCGGGATAGCTGTTAAAGGCTGGATCACCTACCACGGCTTTGCTGTCAATGTAAAAACCGATCTGAGCTATTTCAACAATATAGATCCGTGTAATCTAGGGCAAGGAATCATGATTAATGTGTCGGATATTGTTAAGGCCGAGATAGATCTAAGAGAATATGCTAAAGAACTATTCAGAGAGCTGGCAAACGCTCTGAGAGATAGAGGCGTTATAGTCGATCTAGTAGGAGACATGAGGATCGGTGCTATTATAAACACCTATAGACAGCTTATTGAGGTCCCAAATATTCCATCTTAGCAGGTATTTGGTGATTGTTTTTAATAGTGCTTTCGCATATTATTCTGGTATGTTGATTCTTGGGCAGCTCTATCGACTCCCTAGTGCTCTCGTACCTCAAGAAGCATCCATACTCGAAGCCGAGGGAGATAGCTGATGGGCTTGGCTTTAGCATTGTTACCGTTAGGTATTCATTGCTCAGGCTTAGAGAGAGGGGACTGGTTGTTAGGACTAGCAAGGGCTATGTTGCGAGGGGCTATGCGGCTAGAGAGCCCGAGACTGGCGAGATCCCAGCACCACAGGAGTCAGGATCTAGGAGGGAGATCGAGGATCTCAGGGACAGGGTCTCGGAGCTTGAGAAAACATTAGAGGATGTTCTCGAGAATCTTTCGAGGCTCGAGAAGGAGGTTTCAGAGCTGAAGGTCTTTGTAAAGGCTCTCCAAGGATCTGGGGGTGTTTTGAGAGGACGTGGAGATCCTTTCCTCGATAGATTGTCCCAGGAGAAGGTGATGACAATATCTGAGGCTAGAAGGGAGGCTTCCAAGTCTATGGGTAGTCTCGAGTACTATGTGGACAAGGGATACGCTGTGATCGTTGGGGATTTTGTAGCCGATAAAGCGTTCTACGAGGCTCTGTTATCAAGGATGCCGATAAGGGTTGAGGATATGAATAGCCTCTCAGCTAAGGAGAAGATCCTTGTAGAAGCCATGATCTCCGAGGGGATAGCCTATGTGGATAAGGGTAGGGAGGTAAGGCTAGCATGACGAGCAACAGACCCATCCCAGAATGGATAAAGGTGAAAGCCCTAAGACTCGAGGGTTTCGAAGACGTCAAATACATCTTAAGAACCCTCGGACTCTCAACAGTATGTGAGGAAGCCAGGTGCCCCAATATATATGAGTGCTGGAACAACTCTACAGCAACCTTTATGCTCCTTGGAGAGACTTGCACAAGGTCATGTAGATTCTGCTCCGTTAAAATAAGCAACCCCAGAGGCTGGGTAGATCCTTCGGAACCGTATAAGGTGGCTATGGCTATCCAATACCTCGGGCTCGACTATGCTGTGCTAACCATGGTTTGTAGAGACGATCTTGCGGACGGAGGCGCCTCCCACATGGCGAGAGCTGTGGCTGAGATTAAGAGCAGGTCTCCATCAACAATAGTTGAGCTCCTTCTATGCGATATGGGTGGTAAGAGAGACGCTATAGAGATTGTTGTCGATTCAGGTGCAGAGGTTCTGGGACATAATATTGAGACTGTTAGGAGGCTCACACCTATCGTGAGGGATAGGAGGGCTAGTTATGAGAGATCCCTGGAGGTTCTGAGGAGTTTTAAAGAGATCGCTAGGATGAGGGGGAGAAAGATCCTGACCAAGTCATCCATAATACTAGGGTTTGGGGAGAGCTTCGAGGAGGTTCTAGAGACGCTCAGAGATCTTAGGGAGGCTGAGGTGGATATAGTCACGATCGGGCAGTATCTAAGACCAACTAACAGCCCTAGAAACATACCGGTGGCTAGGTATGTACCGCCAGAGGTTTTCGAGAAGCTAAGGATCGAGGCATACAGGCTAGGGTTTAAATACGTAGCCTCAGGCCCCCTGGTTAGGAGCAGCTATAGAGCTTCCGAAGCCTATGTTAAGGCGATCCTCTCGGGTCTATAGCTATAAATGCCCATAGCCATATAGTTTCGGTGAAGCTTTGCCCAAGCTGAGATGGACTTTGAGAGAGCTTATAGCATCGGGGGAAACAATACCAGTCCCCGGGGTTTATGCCCCCTCTATAGCTATGCTTGCTGAGAGGCTGGGGTTCAAGGCTGTATATCTAAGCGGTGCTGCCCTTACAGGTCTTCTAGGAATGCCTGATCTTGGGATCATAACCCTCACGGAGGTTGCTATGTTCACCAAATATATCTCGGAGAAGATCTCCATACCTCTCATAGTTGACGCTGACACGGGGTTTGGCGAGGCTATAAATGTCTCGAGGGCTGTGAGGGTTCTCGAGGATGCGGGGGCCTCGGCTATACAGATAGAGGATCAGGTTATGCCTAAGAAGTGTGGTCACCTCTCGGGGAAAGAGGTGGTTCCTGTTGAGGAGATGGTTAAAAAGATCGTGATGGCTGTTAATAGTAGGAGGAGCGATGATTTCCTCATAATAGCTAGGACAGACGCTCGTGGCGTGACAGGGGTTGATGATGCTATAGAGAGGGCAAGGATCTATGTAGAAGCTGGGGCTGACATAATATTCCCAGAGGCTCTTGAGAGTGCTGAGGAGTTCAGGAGATTCGCCCGGGAGGTTAGAGCGCCTCTCATGGCTAACATGACAGAGTTTGGCAAATCACCCCTGCTCAGTGTGAAGGAGCTGGGGGATATGGGGTATAGGTTAGTAATATTCCCTGCAACTACTTTTAGAGCAAGTATGATGGCTTCCAAAAGGATTCTCGAGATTATAAGGGATAAGGGTACACAGAAGGATCATCTAGATCTTTTGATGAGCAGGGGTGAATTCTATAGTTTAATAAACTACTATAGCTATGAGGAGGAGGATAGGAAGGTTGATTCGGTGGCTAGGGAGCTGCTTGAAAGATCGAGGGGAAAGAGATCTGGAGGGTTAAGAATATAAGATCCTTAGGGAGTATATACCTAAGGTAGCGCTGTTGCTCAGAATCACAGAGATCCTTGGTGAGGAGGAGCTGAAGCTTATAAGGAGCTTCTTCTCCCTCTCGGAATACGAAGCGAGGGTCTATCTAGCATTAGCAGTACTAGGACCCATGGGGATCTCTAGATTAGCGGAGGTCTCAGGCGTGCCTAGGACTAAGTGCTATAGCGTTGCTAGATCCCTGATCTCGAAGGGCATGGCTTTCAAGGCGTCATCAAAACCCTTCATAGTGTCCGCTATAGATCCTGAGGCGCTGCCTTGGAGGATTGCCGAGGATAGGTGCAGAGAGGCTAGGGATAAGGCTTCGCTAGTGGTTCAGAGTATCAGGAGGATCAGGGATTCCCTTGGTAAAGGAGCTGCGGAGGAGGCTGAGAAGCTAGATCTAGCTGGGATAATTATAATAAGCAGTATCAACGATCTCGTATCAAGCCTGGCCAGGGATATGGAGAAAGCCTCCAAAGAGGTGCTTATAGCTATTAGCAAGGCTCCGATAAGGTTTCCATGGAGGGAACTGATGATCCATATGATCAACGCTCTGGCGAGGGGGGTTGTTATAGAGTACGCCGTCCCTAGGGATTCGCCAGCAGCTAAGCATTTAAAACTCCTTACAGAAGGATCTAGCGGCATGATTGGGGGTAGCGAAAGCGGGGGCTTTGGATCTTATCTCGAGAGGTTCAGGATTAGGGAGAGCCGGTATGCGGAGGCTCCTTTTATAGTGATCGACGAGGAGATAGTCTATAACATATTCACAGACCCGGCTAGGGGGGTTCATCTATTCACCATAAGGTTCCGTAACTCTGCCTATGCGAGGAGTATGAGGATATATTTTGATCTCCTTACAACCAGTACTCCGGCTACATAGGGTTGATCGGTGGGGGAATAGTGTTTCCAGTACCTTGATAAAGTCTATTTGTTATGAAATTCCAATTGATATGTAGTATCGCTCTGCATATAGGTTCACACTGTCCGGGCTCTACCGATCTTGGGGTTTAGGTCCCTGGCAATATTGGGATCTATTCTCCTCAGAAGATCTAGGTATTCTTTATCGTTTAACAGCTTCTCATAGGCTTCCGTGAGATCCCTGCTCCCTATCACATAGTCTCCTAGATATCTTACTGAAAACCTCACAGCTTCTTCTGCGTGTTTTTCCTCTAAATATCCCTTGGCTATCATCTCCAAGAGCTCTAGAGGTGTTGGTATTAATTTCCAGATCTTCTCGGCCTTCTTCCAACTAGCAGTCCCAAGGATCTCCTTGAACCTCACATAACCGTCAGCTATTACCACAGGTGTTTCGGGGATCTCTATGGATCCCGTGCTTGTTGGTTTGAAGAACTCTATCCAGGGGCGTGGATCTATCCTCTCATAGATCTTCAGTCTAGCCCTTATAAGAAGGGAGGCCAGTCTATAGCTTGCTTTCTCAAGCTTCTCTGGCCTTGTATCCTCATCATAGCATATGATCTCTGAGTCAGGATGCTCCAGAGCAAGCCTGGGGATCTTCTTGATAACGCTCCACCATATTCTTACGAGCGATGGGTTATAATACTTGAGTGAGAGAGCCTCTATACTTTGCTCACTCCCCCCTATGCCCTCAACCACCAGGTCTGTGCAGAGGCTCTTTGGGAGGGGGAGGGCGAGGCTTCCGTAGCTCTTTAAGAGAGGCTCGATGGATTCGCTCAACATATCCACAGCCCTTTCGATCCTCGGGAGACCTATTACAAGCTCAGCCATGTTCTCAGTAACATAGTACAGTCAGTAGTCTTATAAAGAACTCCCGCTATCAGCATGTTAAAATATATGGCGCATTATCCAAAATTAATGGTGGTTATATGGGTCTGGAGTTTGTAGAACATGTTGATACTAAGAAGATCGTGGGCATGCTCCTATCAGCATATGCTGACGAGTGGATCGCTTCTTACTACTATACTCTCACAGCATATACCATAAAAGGACAGAACTCCGAGGAGATCTCCGAGCATTTCCTAGAAGAGGCTGAAGAGGAGTGGAAAAAACATGCTAGGATGATAGCTGACAGACTCCAGGATCTCAACATAGATCCTCCGAGAGAGTTTAGCAGGCTATGGGAGATCTCTGGGTGCAAGTACCCAGAGATCCCTAGTGATCCCTACGATATAGATGGATGGATCATAGCTGCTGTAAAGGCTGAAGAGTGTGCGATCAAGGCTTATAGAGAGCTCTATAGCTATACCCATGGGAAAGATCCTGTAACTGAGGAGCTAGCGGAAGATATACTGAGGGACGAGGTTAGGCATAGGACAGCCCTTATCAACCTTCTTAGTAGTGAGGGGGCGAAGAGGATCCAGGGTAAATTGTAGCTCCATACCCACAGACCCGGTGTTATCGCTTCTCTTACCAAACGTTTTTGTCCCCCAAGGCCTCGAGATTCTAGAGAGCTGTGGTTTGATTGTTGTTGATATGGTTTTGCTATATCGACTGCTATGAAGCCCAGATCCTCACTGTCTTTCTCCACAGCGCCCTAGGCTCTCCTTAGCCTTGACCATCATATAGAGTATACGGTTAGCAGGTGCCTCTATACCGAGATCTTCAGCGATCTTAGCTATATAGCCGTTTATGAAATCAATCTCTGTCTTTCTACACCTAATTAGGTCTGATAGCATCGATGAGATATTATCCCCCGTCTTTATGGCTATTTCGAACACCTCGTGGCACGGATCTCTTGGGAACTCTATACCCCTAACCCCAGCTATTCTCCCCACCTCTTTGCACACCATGGTGGCGAGGGTTCTTAGATGCTCGTTATCAGCGATAACCCTGTTCCTAACCTCGAGCAGGGCTGTTATAGGGTTTATCACGGCATTGACGACAAGCTTGAGCCATCTATATGGCTCTATATCCTCGACCACAACGACGTCGAGATCTCTTAGAAGATCTGCTATCATGCCCAGATAAGGGTTTCTATAACCCTTCACCATACCTAGATAGCTTCTACCACCCCCTACCCAGACACATGTATCCTGATCCGCTAGCGATACGCCGTGGTTTAGCACGAGCTGGGCTACCCTCTCAGATCCCAGCCTCTTTACCCCTTCTTCAAAAACACCAAGGCCGTTTTGGACAAGGATTGCCAGGGATATATCTCTAGAAGTTGAGATCCTTTCTATAACGCTACCAGCGTCGTAGGCTTTCGTGGCTATGAAGATCACATCGGAATGGAGCCAGGCATCATCGCTATAGGGTGTGCTCTTGTATCTAAGCTTAGCTTCAGACCCGTCCGGTGCTAGGATCCTTGTTGGGGTAAGTGTGTTCAGAGATCTTTTAACAAGCACGGGCTCGATATTAGCTTTATTGAGTATATAGGTTAGCAAGGATCCTACGGAACCGGCACCCACAATGGAGATCTTCATATGCCCCACATATAGAATACGTTATAAATATCAAAAACACTGTCTGCCCTTTGATGTTCATTACAGTCATTTTGTTTTTATGGTCACATCCAGAGGCTTCGATCCTGCCCACAGGGATAGAGGAATCCCTATTGGTTCATGGACTGCTGTCAAGCACAATGGCATGGGAAGCTCTATCCAGGTCTGAGGGATCATTATCCGGGTGGTAATAAAAGCAGAGCTCCTGTGCAACGATATGCTATGGGTTGAGAGGGCTGTTTCGATAAGGGTTGCTAGTCTTTATAATGATCGCCCTGTGGGGCTGGGGGTTCTTTCTGTCTGTGTGTTTTGTTAAGGGCTATAGCTAGTTTTGATAGTGCGTTTACATAGGATCCAAGGATTTCTTCTATATCGCTGGGGAGTTTTGGATCTATCTTTATATCGCTTCTACCCAGATCCCTCATAACCTCTAGCCACATGCTGCTCAAGTCTCGTGGATGTGTTACAACAAACCTTACCTCGTGGAAAAAACCCTCGCGCGAGATTCTTTCCACAAGATCCTTAATGCTATCATGGATCCTCAACACCCTTAGATGCTCGATCCCCCTGGCACCTCTTAGGACTGCTATGAAATCATAGCCCCCGGTCCTCAGGTGTAACAGTATCCTTGATTCCCTCTTCATAGCCCTCTATAGATATTGTGCTTAGCCCTACTAATTATCAAGGATCTTGTAATAGCCCTCTAGGTCTTGCCGGCTTCCCCATATATAAACCCTGGGCTCTTATGATATGCTGGAGGCTCTTGCTGATGGGTAGAGTTGAGAATATAGGTATCATAGATCCCTCGAGGTACGGGGAGCACGGGGTCTCTAAAGAAGATCTTATGTGGATGTGGAGAACAATGATGCTTATAAGAAGGTTTGAGGAGAGGGTAGTAAAGCTTTTCGAGGAGAAGAAGCTAGTGGGGGCATCACACCTATATATAGGTATGGAGGCGGTAGCAACAGGTGTTATGAGAGCCCTGGGTAAAGATGACTATGTTGTCTCAACATATAGGGGGCATGGGCACGCACTAGCCAGGGGTATCCCGCCTAGGCTGGTTATGGCTGAGCTCTTTGGAAGGGCTACAGGGACTAATAAGGGGCTTGGGGGTTCGATGCATGTCTCCATGTACCCAGAGCTCGGGGTCATGATGACCACAGCCATTGTTGGGAGCGGTATCCCAGTTGCAGCTGGTCTTGGCTATGCCATAAAGTATAGGGGTGAGAAGAGGGTGGTTGCGGCATTCTTTGGCGATGGTGCTGTGAATACTGGGGCTTTCCATGAGGGGGCTAATATGATAGGCTTATGGAGGCTCCCAGTGATCCTTGTGTGTGAGAATAACCTCTACGGCATGGGTGGCAGGGTTGATAGGGTTACGGCCGGGTCTACGGGTTCCTCCGTGATCCACAGGGCTCTTGCATATAATATAGATGGTATAGTTGTCGACGGCTTCGACCCTGTTGCTGTCTATATCGCTGCTAGGAAGGCTGTTGAGAAGGCTAGGAATGGTGGGGGGCCTACTTTTATTGAGGCTATGACATACAGGTTTCTCGGACATAACCTCAGAGATCCCCAGAGATACAGATCCAAGGAGGAGGTTGAGGAGTGGAAGAAAAAAGATGCAGTGGCAAGGCTAACAAGAGTGTTGATAGATAATGGCTATGCATCGCAGGAAGAACTAGAAGGGATCGAGAAACAGATCCTTGAGGAGATCGAGGATTCCGTTAGGTTTGCCCAGGAGAGCCCGTACCTCAGCTTCGAGGAGCTCTATAACTTCATATACGCCTAGGTGGTTGCAATGGGAGAGGTTATAATGAGCTATGCAGCAGCCCTCAGAGAAACGCTTAGAGAGGAGATGAGGAGAGACCCAAGCATAGTGATCCTCGGAGAGGATGTAGGAGCCTGGGGAGGCGTTTTCACAGTAACCCTAGGGCTCTTACAAGAGTTCGGGCCCCAGAGGGTTATAGATACACCCATATCTGAGGCAGCTATAGTAGGGGCTGCTCTGGGTATGGCTCTAGCAGGGCTGAGACCTGTTGCTGAGATAATGTATATGGATTTCATAACAATAGCCATGGACCAGCTTATCACCCACGCAGCAAAGCTGAGGTTCATGAGCGGTGGGAGGATAAAACTCCC
>DATMAU010000017.1:0-50258 GCA_035559775.1 Sulfolobales archaeon | reverse complement strand
GTTGTTTTTGATACTAACTGCTCTTTCCTTGGGTTTCTGGCTCTAGGGCTCCTTTCATCGGATCCTTTATTCTTGGTCTTCATTTGTTCGGTGTGATCTCTACCTACAGTTCCCTCTTCATAGTTTTGCTCTGGCTCATTGCTGTGGGGAACCCCATATGTCTGGATCTTTTACCTTTAACCCACATGCCTGGGTCTAATATCAAATCCTTATAAACGCTCATGAAACCCGAAACAGCTGGCTACGACGGATCCTCTCTTGTCTATATAGATGTCACATGTTCTATATCAAGGTCAGCTGGGTTTAGTATTACTAACCCTCTATCAGTTATATCTATTTCATATATCTTCTTATCATGCCTTGTGTTCCTCATTTTCTCTATCATTAGGTATCTCTTCAACACTCCCCCAGAGATCTTTCTCCTAAACCTGATAACACCATCAGCTATATGTTCCACGCCCCATCCAAAAGCAAACATTGTTGTTATAGCGTATTGTGATACTAGATATGCTGTGAAGCCCCATTTACCCAGAATTCTTTTAACTAGATAGCTGTATTTCCTAGCCATTGCTGGTTTTTCGAGCCAGAAGGCTGATATAGAGTCTATGACTAGCCTCGCCCTCCCATACCCCAGGGTTTTCTTAGCCTCGATCACCTTGTTTATTAGTAGTTCTATATCCATATCCTGAATAGACCAGGGATCCTCTTGGCCTTTTAGAGCATCAACTATTATTAATCTCTTACCTATAAAGGGCTCCCAGTCCCAGCCGAATCTCCTCACCTGATCTAGAAGGGATTCTCGATCCTCTTCTGTCGTTACATAGATGCATTTATCGCCATCAACTATGCCCTGATGGATGAAGTGGAGACTAAGGACAGTCTTACCCGTACCCGGCTCCCCAACTATTGCTATGAAGAATCCCTCAGGCACTCCTCCCTCAAGCATTGCGTCTAGACTGTGCACGCCTGTAGATATTCTTGTAACCATCTTCCCACATAATAATATAACACTAATGTTAATTAGAACTCACTGTTCTACGGTTTCAAATAGAACTCCATGATTCTTTTGAAAACCTCCTCTCCCATATCGCCAGCCTCTCTCAGCATTCCGTATAACATGTAGCCTGGTACTGTGGCTAAGTAATCTCTATACTGGTTATTTGGAAACCTCGCCACGATGGTTCCGAGCTTCTCTAACATGCTGGCAATCTTGGGAGAAACTCTCGAGATTATCTCCTCAACACTTCCTCCCCCGGCCCATTCTATGAACATCTCAAGGCCCCGTGACCCTCCTTCTATCTTGTTTGTGATAACATCAACGAGATCGTCTGCCACCTGGTATAGCACCCCTAGGTTTTCTCCAAAAGCAGCTGCTAGATCCTCGTAAGATTTACCAGCTTTAGCGGCTTTAGCACCGAGAAAGGTAGCTGCTCTAAACACAGCGCCCGTCTTAAGCCTTGCCAGGGTCTCGTAGCTAGCAATCCCGGGACCGGGGCCGAATACGTCGATCACTTCACCACTCGTTGCATGTAGCCATGCCTCTATCACCTTTACAAGCGCTTCGAAGCCGTATCTCTCTATCATTAGCTGCGCCTTTGGTATAAGCATGTTTGCTATCAATATAGTCTTAGAAACACCATACTTGATCCATGATGATAGAGAGCCCCTCCTAATATAATCAAGATCAATTATATCATCCAATGCTAAAGATGCTGCATGGACAAGCTCTACAGCGACAGCAGCATCTATGGCATCTTCAACCCTACCTCCTAGGCTCTCGCATACAAGTATTGTTAAGACCCCTCTGAACCTCTTACCCCCTCTTGACATATAGTTGACGATCTCGAGAACCTCTCCCTCGTAGTTCTTAATAACACTCTCTAAAGCGCTCTCTATCATGGACTTTCTGCTCTCGACATATCCCCTCAAAACTTCTAGATCAATGCTGAGTGATAGATCCATAACACTTCTCTCATGTACCGAATCGCATATAGGGTAATAAGTAGCCTAGCGGTTTTTAACCCTTGATAAACAGTACTAATCGGCGGGTAGGGCCGGGGGGCTCGCCCACCCCCATACCCGAGGTGGGCGCAACGCGGGGGCCAGTAACCGCTCCAGGCCATATATAGGGCTGCGGGATCCTCACTCCAGCAATGAAACCCGCCCCGTGGGGCTTGTGGTGGTGGGGGCCCTCTCGGAGGAGAGGGTCTAACCACCTTTGCGAGGGGAAAGCGGCCAGGTCCGGAAGGGAGCAACCTAACCCTCGACACAAGCGTTCACGGGTCACCGGGGGGAGCGGGGAGGGAGGGTTGATCCCGCAGCTCTATATATGGTTTGGAGCGGAGCCGCCTGGATGCACATATAGACCCAATATTAATATTCTCGAAGTGTTATCCTAGTGGTGATTATACAAGTATGGCTGAGGCTCCACATCCTCACATAAGGATCAAGCTAGAGAGTTTTGAGGATATGGTTCTTTTTATGCTTAGCCGGGTTTCTCCAGGGTTTCCACTAGTGACTATTACTTGTAGAGAGAGTGAATGCCTCACGCTATCACCGCTTTCGGAGAGGGTCTTTGTTATAATAGAGTCGCCAGCTCCTAAGGGTAAAGAGTGTAGGTATTACTATATCGACGATTCTGGTGCTATATCATGTTCCCAAAGACCTATTATAGGGAGACCGAATCTAACTATTATAAAGGTTAAGGAGTATAGTTTCAACCTCTAACTGTTTGTCTCTAGATGTTCTTTCTAATCACTTTATTTTCATTCATGCCACATCCAGGGGCTTCCACCTCTACCCACAGGATCTCTAATCCTGTAGGGTCATGGGCTGTCGTTGAGCCGAACGACACGTGGCTTTCATTTAGCTTCGAGGGTTCATCCTGGATGGCTTGGAGCTCTGTTTCCATCACCACCTGGAGTCGGTATGAAGACCGAATCATAGCTAAACCATATCGATCAAAGCTTATTAAATGCCTCCTACGAGTATCAATAAGAAAACAGCCTTAACAGTCCCTAATAGGGATAGTTAAAGGATATTACCGTCTCGACCCCTTCTTATGATGGTGGTCTTTTGCCCCGTCAACTGGGATTGGAAGATCTTGCTAACGTGGTGTTAGTATCAAACCCAGCTATGTTTAAAGACTCTTTGAAAGCCCTCTTTACAGTAACAAGGATCTCTGTGGATAAGGATAGATATGAGTCTAGCATCTGGCTCCTAGATCTCTCCACCCTTGAGTATGAAGTTAAGGAGAATGGTGTTAGTGATAGGTGTCCAACACCAGCTCCTGATGGGAAGCACTATGCATTTCTCTCTAGAAGGACTCTTAAGGAGGATTCGAGAGGGGCAGAGATTTGGGTCTCGAGGATCGATGGGTCTTCAAGACTTGTTACTGTTTTCGATCTTGGTGTTAATGCTCTCTCATGGTCCCCAGACTCTAAATACCTCGCAGTAGTAGCTGTAGACGGCAAGGTTGAAGAGGATGTTAAGATTGTGGATAGAATAGATCTGTGGTTTAATAGCGAGGGCTATACTTATTCTCTCCAGAAGACCCTATATATAGTTGATACTGAGAGTGGCTCTAAACAGAGGATCTCGCCTGAAGGGCTTAGGATCAACACGGCCTTGTGGAGCCCTGACGGGAGGTATATAGCATATGTATCTAGCAGTGACCCCGCAGCCCCATATATACACCAGCTATACCTCTATGATGTGAAGAGAGAAGAACATGTAAAACTTGTAGACGGTATAACGATAAATGATATAGCATGGTCGCCCTCATCGGATATGATAGCTATGATCGGTCATAAGAGGGAGAGGGGATTTGCAACCCACAACAGGCTCATGATCTATGATATCTTTGGCAACGAATTGACAGACACCAGAGGTAAGATCGATAGAAACCTCCTTAATACCATAAACTCTGACGTTAGGGGGCCATCATGTACACGTAACATTGTCTGGGGTGAGGATAACAACATATACTTCATGGTCTCTGACTCGGGCGAAACATACATCGGATCTTACGATCCTTCAAGAGGCTTGTTCAAAACAACCCTAAGGGTTTCCCAAAGCTCTGTCGATGAGTTCAGCGTTGTGAGAGGGGATCTAATCATAGCAACAATAATGAACCCGACAATGCCTAAGGAGATATATATAAAGAGGGGGGATGATATTAGAATGGTAACACGTTTTAACAAGTTCTTCGTAGAGACATATAGCCTTTATAAACCCCAGCATTACAGAATAAAAGCAAGTGATGGTGCACCGATCGATTGCTGGATTATGGCTCCGGATAAGATCGAGGGTAAGATCCCAGCGATCCTATATATACATGGCGGGCCAAAGACCATGTATGGGTGGAGCTTTATATATGAGTTCCAATACCTCGTCTCCAGGGGTTTTGCGTTAATATATTCAAACCCAAGGGGGAGTGATGGCTACTCGGAGGAGTTTGCAGATATTAGGGAGCGTTATGGTGAGAGGGATTATAAGGATCTCATGGAGGTTGTTGATGAGACGGTAAAAATGTATAGCTTCATAGATAGTGAGAGATTAGGCGTTACTGGAGGTAGCTATGGGGGGTTCATGACCAACTGGATAGTAACAAACACGGATCGTTTTAAAGCCGCAGTAACCCAGAGATCGATTAGCGATTGGATCTCGATGTTCGGCACAACCGATATAGGACACTACTTTGTCCCAGACCAGATAGGGTGCATCCCATGGGAGAATCCTGAGAAGTGTCTGGATAAAAGTCCCTTAAGGTTTGCCAACAGAGTCAAAACACCCACACTGATAATACATAGTCTCGAGGATTATAGATGCTGGGTGGATCAGGCTATAGCGTTCTTCAGAGCACTTAAGCTAAACGGTGTTAAAACAAGACTCGTACTATTCCCCAAAGAGAACCACGAGCTTAGCAGGAGCGGTAAGCCTAAGCACAGGGTAGAGAATCTTAAACACATATCAGGCTGGTTTGAGGAGCATCTAAAATAATCTGGGGGAATATATGGATACGCTGAAAGTTCTAATACTAGCCGGCGGGTCTGGTAAGGAGATAGAACCTCTAACCAAGGGTGAACCAAAAGCCTTTCTAAGGATCCTGGGTAAGAGCATAATATCCCATGTAGTATCAAGATTGGTAGCAGCTGGCTATAGAGAGATATATATAGTGAGTGAAAAGCCCGAGCATATGGAGAAAGAGGTCAGCGAGTACAAAAGGATCTCAGCAGTAAATGTGATAGAACAGAAAGGAGTAGGTGTGGAGGCAGCCCTCCTATCGGCCCGCAATAAAATGGATCTAGAGGAGGGGGAGAAGTTCCTATTAGTATATGGAGATATTCTGGTTAACCCCTCAGCATATATATCGGTGCACAGAGCCGCATTCGAGAAGGGTTTCGAAGGAGCAATGCTAGCAGTCCCAGAAACTCCCCTTCAAAGCCACGGGGTGGTCGAGGTTAACGAATGGGGTGAGGTGGTGTCTGTTAGACAGGCTAGCGAAACCCCCTATCGGGGCGATGAGGCTAGATATATATCGGGAGGGATCTATGTTCTTAGCTCTGCGATTTTCGATCTTGTTGAAAATCTGGGCGATATAGTGAGGGCCTATGACGCTATATGTAGGGAGAAAAGGATCAAGGCTATATTTTGGGGGCATTATTGGGTAAATATAGGTAGCCCGTGGGATCTTCTCACGGCCAGCTATCACATGCTGAGCGAGCTGGATAGAAGCTATATAAGTACTAGAGCGTCTATATCGAAATCAACAATCATAGAGGGCCCTGTAATCATAGAAGACGAGGCGGTTATAGATCATAACGTGATTCTCAAGGGACCCCTATATATAGGCAGAGAAGCCTTCATAGGTGTTAACACTTTTATAAGAAACGCAACATCTATAGAGGATAAAACTGTGGTTGGCTCCTACTCAGAGATCAACAGATCTGTTATTATGAGAGAGGCAACTATAGGTAGGGGTAGCTATATAGGCTACTCGATAGTCGGTGAGAAGGCAGTCATAGAGCCCAATGTTACTACGTGGAATATAGCGTATCAGCCTGAGAGAAGATCTCTAGCCAGGGGGAGGGAATATGCAAGGATAGGGTGCACGATAGCCAGGGGCTCTAGGGTGAAAGCCGGATCTATATTAAACCCAGGAGAAATAATACTCTAAAGATCTATACTGTGTTTATATTCACTCGCTAGCATGACCCTATATGAGGAGCCTCCAGATGCAGTGGGATAAAGAGAGGTTTAAAAAGATGTTTCCAAACCTCTACAGAGAGATCTATGAAAGAGATACTACAACTACTAATACTAACTATAGAAGAGGTGAAGACCCCTGGAGAGGATATGAACCATCGCCCGAGGATTTTATAGCCAGGGCTAACACCCCAGAGGACGCAGAGGAGGTTATAGAGTATCTAGAAAGGACAAACAGGATCTCTAGGGAGAAGGCGGAGGAGTTGAGGAGCAAGCTCCGCCAGAAAGGATTAGAAGGCTTTGGTGAGAGAAGAACACCTGGGTATTATTTCAGAAAAATAGCTAGCAAGAGTACCAAGGATGAAGAGCTTGGAGAAGCCGAAAAGAAAGATATGTATATTTGATCTCGATGGAGTGGTTTTTGACGTATCACAGAGACTCGCGATAGCCGAGAGCGAGGCTAGGGGTGATAAGGAGCTATTCTGGCGCATCTTTTTAAGAGAAGATCTCATAGACCTGGATAAGCCTAGAAAAACCGGTATAGAGGCTATACGAAAATGCATAGATAAAGGCTACCATGTTCTATTCCTAACAGGCAGGCCGGATAGGCTTATAGATAAAACCAAGGAGCAGATTGAGAGAATAGGGATCACGCTGGGGGGAAACATATATCTAGTAATGAGACCATCCAGCGGTTCTAAAAATATATTCAAACCCCCCTCTATACATATCCCAAGGGTGCCGGAGAGAATGGATTCTAAGACTTTTAAACTAAAGATCCTGAACGAGATCTCTAAGGTCTATGAGATAGTGGAGATACACGAGGATGATCTAGAGATCCTGAAGGAGATTTGGAGAAGATATCACAATGTCAAACTCTATCTCCATATAGGGGAGGAATGCAAGGTATATGAGGGTAAAAGGCTCTTCTAGCTATATGGAGTACTCAAGCTTCATAACAATCAAGTAGTATTATCTAGCACCAAATAATAAATATTCTCTTATAACAAAGAGACAATCTATGGAGGGCTATCTCTTCTTAAGCCCTGTCCTTCTAGCAGCTATATGCCCTACCTTCCTTCCTGGAGGAGCTCTTCTAGACACCGTAGTTGGGTGGGACTCGCTCTGATGAGATCCTCCTCCAAACTTATGCGACACAGGATTCATAGCAACCCCCCTGACTCTGGGCCATTTCCTAGCGGTAGCCTTATATTTATGATAAGAAGCCCCAGCTTTTAGGAGAGGCTTTTCCAACCTCCCAGCCCCTGCCGGAACCCCTATGGTTGCTCTACAGCTCTCCATAAGCTCTACCATTTTCCCGCTTGGCAGCTGGATCAATGCTTTACCCGGGGTTTTGCTAATAAGAACAGCATAGCTACCAGCTCTCCTAGCAATGGTACCCCCGTCGCCCGGTCTCCTCTCTATATTACAGATCTTTGTTCCCTCAGGGATCGCTTTTAGTGGCAATATGTTTCCTGGGAGTGGGAGTGCTTCTGAGCCTACCTGGATCTCTTGTCCAACACCAAGACCCTCAACAGCCACTGTGTAGAACTCTATGCCATTTGCTGTTATTATCCTTGCTAGGGGTGTCCATCTACCCGGGTCGTGTAGTAGTTCTGCAACATAGGCGATCAGGGTCTTTTCACCGAGTTTTTCTTGAGGCGGATACCTAGCAGGTGCTACTTTTATATGAGATGGTGATCTGAATACTGGTGTTCCTCTTCCAGCCCTCTGTTGAAGAAGCCTCTTGCCCATAGGATCATCCTCACAGTAGTCCTAATTTTGTAGCAACATCGGAGGCTTTATATTCATCTGAGAGTCTAACATATGCTTTTTTCTCCCCAGTCCTGGTTATGAGTGTCCTCACACTGATAACCTTAACGCCATAGAGGGTCTCTACGGCCTCTTTAATCTGTTTCTTATTAGCGCTCCTTGCTACTATGAATGTGAGCGTATTCATTCTCTCGATGAGGAGGATGGCTTTTTCGCTTGAAACAGGTCTCACTATGATCTTCTGTAGATCTAAACTTGGGCTTTCAGCATTTACCTCCTCACTCATATATAGATCACCCTGAACCTCTCTCCCAACATCTTTACAGCCTCCTCGGATATCACCATAAGCCTCCCAGGAACGCCTCCTGGGGCTAGATGTTCGATGCTTAGCAGGTTTATATGAACAGCATCAACACCGGGCATGTTTCTAAAGGCTGCTATAGCTTTTGAATCTTGTTTAGATACAACTACCAACAGGCTCTTCGGCTCAACATACCTTCTACCCCTCATCTTACCCTTGCCAGCCCTTATTCTAATTCTACTCTGAACCCTCTCTATATCGCTCCACAGACCAATGTTTCTTAGAAACTCCTTAGCCTTACGGGTATTCTCGAGATCCTCGAGATCTTGTGTGACAACTACTGGGAGCGTTAGATCGTTGCTCACTATATGGCCCCTCTTTAAAACATACTCCCTCATAGATGTGGCTGATAATGCACTCGCTATGGCGTATAGCCTCTCTTTATGGTTTATCTCCTCCCTCACCACCTTCGCCGTTGTGGGGGCATGGGCTCTCCTACCGCCACGGGTCATTGGAGCAAACACAGCTCTCCCATTATCAAGCCTTGGAACCCTTGCAACACTATAACCTATACCCCAGCTCTCCCCAACTCTCCTTTTGCCTGCCAGGGGATCTCTTCCCTGCGGTTGTATTGATGCTGATAATGCTGCGTGGTGAGCCCTCCTTATGAGATCGATTCTGACGGGTATTGAGAAAACATCTGGGAGAGCAATTCTAGAGACAGGCTTACCCTCGATATTATATACATTAACCTCAGGCGGCCTCATGATCCTTGGCACGACAAGCTCTATAGCGCCCATTCAGGATCACCCTATACCTTTGACTCCAAAGATATATACGTTATCCTCGGAGCACCGCTAACCTTGTACGGAGGATTCCTTATAGGGTATCTTAGCACTAGGGGTCTTTTCGGGGGTCCCTGCAGGCTTCCCTGTATTAATAGATAATCCGATCTAATGAGACCATAGTGGGGGAACCCGCCAAGGGGGTTTATCTCTTTAGGATCCTCTCCTATCTTTAATATCCTCTTATTATACTCAGTCCTCCTGTGAAAGCCCATCTGGCCAGGCTGTGGAACCTCTGAGAATGTGCTCCTAGCAGGGCTTCTAGCACCAACCTTCCTACTACCCTTTCTATGTTTATGCCACCTGGGCAGCTCTTTCACACCAAACCTCTTTATAACCCCCTGGAAACCCTTACCCTTGGTAACCCCGATCACGTCTATAAACATTCCTGGTGAAAACACTTCTGAAACCTTAACCGGGTGTCCGAGAATCTTAGAGGCGTACTCCAGTCTCCCTGCAATGTCAAGGCCCCCGATAGCTATTTCCAGGAGATCTGGTTTCTTCTTCTCTAAACCGCCTGTGAGCTTTGGCTGTGTTGCTACTATCACAGATACCCTCTGGATCTTTGATAAGGCTTCTATAGCCATTTTCAACGCCTTATCAACATCGTTAGGTCTGAAGGCAACGATCTTTCTGTAGATTTCAAGCTCTTTAGGAGGCTCGATCCACCCCTCGGTAAATGTATAGAGCCCCCTAACCGGGTCGCTAGCATATACTCTGAATGCTAGAGGTATAATAGGCGGTGTCTCCACAACCGTGACGGGTACAAAGATCTCTCTCCCCTGGGTAGGGCTTCCTTCTCTATCGTCTATCATTATAGCGTGGGTCATCCCAACCTTGTATCCTATAAAACCTAGTAGCACTGCTCTGTCGAGGTTTATAGTAGGCCAGCTCCTAATCCTAGGAACAAGTCTAGACGCCCTCTTCCTAGGTCTGAAGCCAAGGCTCCCTCTCCTTGGCGCTGAGAACTTCCTATGCCCCAACCATTACCACACTCTGCCTGAATGATACTCAGTATAGAGAGCTTAAAACCGTTTAACCTTGAAGATGATGCTGTTCAGAATTGCTAGGGTGATGTAGAGAGCCTCGTATGTTCTTATGCTCCTCACACCCTGGAGAGGAGCACTGTTGAGTCTATAATGGTTAAGTATATCTATATTCCACCCCTCTTCCTCAGCTATCTCGTCAGGATCCTTATCCGGAGAGCCAAAGATCACTGATACACCTTTTCTCACACTCTCTATTCTTACACCCAGATCTTCTCCATGGGATCCCTCTTTAGTTGACACTATATATAGATCCTCATCCGAGGCTTTGACAGAATCCTTAAGACTATCATAGATCTCGACAGAATATCCCCAATATATGCTCTCAACTTCCCCCGGTGTAGCTAGACGGCTAACACTACCCTTGGGAGTAACAACCACATATACCAGATCGCCTTTTCTAACCCACCTCGCCTTGCTAGCATCTAGACAAACGATGCTCGCCAAGCCGGCTTCTAAGCATATATTCCTACTATCGACACTCAGAGCAAGAGCAGGCCTAATATGCTCCCTAGCAAGATCTTCCTCAGTAGCATGGGACGCGGTAGCTAAGGGTGGTAGGAGACCCACGGCTCTGAGATCGCTGTCTATTTTGAAAAGCTTCTTCCTAAGATACGGGGGTGATGCCATATACTCCAAGATCTTTCTCATGAAAACGAGATCTCTAGCACTAGACCCAGGATCCCTATATACACGTATCTTTCTAACCCTGAATATCGCTGCCGCCCTAGCAACGAGTCCAAGCACCATGGTTCTCTTCGCTATCCCATGCTCGACAGTTATTAGGGATGATGGTATATGTATAGATAACCCCAGCCCCCTCTCAGGTGGTGGCCATACAAAGACTTTATCCATAGTCTTTGTCAGGCAGGATCCCTATTTTAGTGTTGGAAAGAAGGATTATGAGCTATGATAACAATAATCAGTGTTTCTCCATTGGTTGTTGCATGACGGGAATGGTAACTGCTATCGATCCTACGTGGTTCTAATGATCTACTTGTGAGGTGATTATTCGTCTAGCTAAAGGGTGTAAAGCTTGGTGTTGCTAGGATCAGATTTACTGAAGATTTTTTGTGGTTTTGCTGTGTTATTATCTATAAACCATAACATATATCCAGTTGACATGAAGGACTGTTTGGTTTAGCTCCCTAACACCTCCATGATCCCTGAGGGTCTCTAGGAGAACAACCCTTGCTGGGAGTGTGTTTAACCCACGGATCTCGCTGTACATCTTTTTCAACGTGGTCTCTAGATCGAAAGATTCAGTCTCAAACGCCTCGAGAGCCTTTATCCTCTCTTTATAGGAGGCTAGATAGGCTCCAGATAGGTTGATCAACGTCTCTCCAGGATCTATCTCATTAATATTACCAAGTATCTTAGTATCTATAATAACCCCCTCGCCGGTCATTACCCTGAATATATATTTCTCTATATTCCCGTCCAACAACATCTGATGGATCCACCGATAATATATAGGGGGCGTCCTCTCCTCAGGCACAACGTATTTTAGAACATATTCAAAGACCCAGACCAGCTCTGCAGACACCACCTTTTGATCTCCAAGCCACTTTATAACATAACGCTTACCGTCATTCTCAAACTCTCTTGCCTCCTCAATATGAGGCTGCATATCCTTCTGCTCCTCTACCTGCTATTTATAACAGTTCTAACTCTTATTAAAATAATCTTCCCAACTATCAAGGTTTTTATGGCTTAGATAGGTATGGGTAGCCCTCTAAGCAAACTATTCCTGTTTTCATGGAGATATACATGGTTGATATTAATTCTCCCACAATATTATGAGAAATCTACCTGGTTATAGGTTAGAATTATTCCGAACATCGAGATCGATGGGGAAAGAGGAGAGCCAAGGGCGAGCATTTGGTGTACTAATGAAGCTCGAATTTATGGTTAACGACTCTCCTCAGTCCCAGAAAGAGCAGTATCCCTGATCTAGATTGATGTATTTCTCACCGTTAAGACTCTCTTCCACAATCCCTATACAGGCTAACCTAGAACCCTCTTCGATCGAGGCGTATCTACCTCTGTGGGAGTACGCTATTAGCCTCTCTCCCTCGTGTGTGTTTCCACTATATGCTTTTGCTATCCTAACTGTATATATGTATGGGAATAGCGATCCCTCAGAGAAGTCTTCGATCTCCAATATAGCTGCATATCTTCTTGAGGAAAGTTTTTCAGAGCATATCCCAAGGATCTCTTTACGATCACACCTAACGATCTTAATGGTGACTCTATTACCCTTATAGTATAGGCTTGACGTGCCTCTCATGATCTGGAGAACCCTTGTTCTCGGACTCATCCCCTCAAGATCCTCCTGAGCCTCAGCAATAGCCTCTTGGAGTGTGGGTTTTCTAAAGACCCCCTCGCTAATGAGGCTCTCTATACGTTTCAAATGCTCGGGCCCGGCTGAATAGCTGATCACATCTATATCGGACTTCTCATCAACAGCGCAGTAGAGGAGGCTTCCAGTGATCATCCATTCTCCTCCAACATGTCTCTCAAGGATCTCTATGATCTCATGGGCAGTAATATTTAGAGTAGCATTATCATAGCATCTAGGCACCCTGTATGGTGGGATCACAGCCTTAATATCGCTCACCGGCACCATAGGGATCTCCCTAGCTGTAAAGAGTGGTTTTGAAAGATAATGCTTATAGCTATTCCTAACCACATCGTATGCAGATCTATAGTCCTTATACTTACGACCGCCAACAAGCCTTGGCATAGCTACTATTCTGGATTCTTCATGGCAACACCCCTTCACAACCCATATGCTTTTATCGAAGAGCTCTAGATAATAGCCCTCACAAACCCTCTGCCCCTGGATGTTTGTTAATTTTATTCTATGTTCTCCTATACTCAGGGAGCTTCCACCTCTCTCAAGGGATCTCTATCCCTGTGGGAGCATATGTGGTTGTCAAATCTAGCCAAGCGAGACCGCTATCTATGACTGGGAGATCGCTCTCCAGATGGTTCGGATCAGTGATCCCCTTGTTATCAAGAACCAATATGGAAACCAACCCATCATTAAAACTAAACCAACCAGATCCTAATAAATCTTTTCAAGATCCTCTGGGGTATCGTGGGAAGTGGCTATACTATTTACTAATATTTACTAATAAGAGATCCGCGGTTCTATTTAATATTTTGAGCTATTAGAGTATTACTGATTACGAAACACTAGATCTTAAGGCTCTATCGCTAAGGCGGATAGATCTTTGCGAGGACTGCAAGGTCGTATGCTGGAGAAGCTATGATAGCCTCACCAACGCCTATCGCTGGTAGCATGTCCTCCATATCATTGGGAATTACTATCGAGTCCTTTATTATTTTCCTATCTATGTCGGATTTTATGGCATGGATTATCTTAGTATTGGTATTCTTGAGAGAGTTCTCGCCAAGACTGCTTGGTGATTGTGATACTATCACTAACCCTAAGTTCCATTTTCTTGTCTCTGCTAGCATATCTCTTATAACAGATCCACCCTCTGTTCTTCTGAACACATGATGAGCTTCATCGACTATCACGAGCTTCTTGAGGGCTGTGAACTCCTTATTATTTTTAGACAGGAACTCTGTTACTTTTAATATGGCTAGCGATGATAGTGATTTCAGTGATTCGCGCTCCATCTCAGAAAGATCTATTATCAATAAGCTTGGCGAGAGTATATGGCTCAGCACATCATTATCAATAGGTGCTTTTGTCTCCTCATCGGCTAACAGCTGGATCTTCCTCATAAGGGAGAATCTAGTTTCGGAAACCCATCTAGCATCACCTCTATAGTCTTCTAATAGACTGGCTATTTTTGTGAAAATATTGGTTCCGCTAACATTTCCAAGAGATCTTAGAACAGTTGATAGGAGATAGCTCTGGGCAGGTGTGAGATCAAGGACGCTCTCCAATATCTCAAGAATATATGTGGGTTTAGATATAAACTCGCTGAGCATTGTTGATACCATAGGCATGTTTATCCTAATATATCTATAATCGGCTGATCTGCCAACGAGATCTCTATACTCCCCATGCCAGTCAAGTATGATTACCTTCACACCCTTAGCCCTAGATCTTGTAGCTATAGCTGCTGCAGTAGTAGATTTTCCAGAGCCTGTGGAGCCGAATATCGCTATATGTCTTGTAAGCGTATCTATGGGTAAATAGATCTTCTGCCTTATTTTGGATCTTATGGTCTCGCCTACCAAGATCCCCTCGCTGGTTTGAGGTATCCTGGGAACTGGTAGCTCGTCTATATATGGTGATGCCTCTTCCGCGAAAAAGGCATTCATATCCAGGAAGCTGCCACCATATTTCCTATGGATTACAAGGCTCTCGAGAATCTCTTTCTCAGAGAGCTCCCTGATCTTTACAGATCTTTCCGAGAGAGCCTCAATCGTTGATGATGCGAGCCTGCACATCTGCCCAACATCTACCTTTTTATCAACACAGATCACCACAGTTCCTCCTAGATATTTTGTTATCCTTGTCACAACATAGATCTGTGAAGATCTAGGCATCCTCTCCCTTAATATATATATCATGTTCTCGATAGCAGCCCTCACAGAATCTCTAGCAGAGCCTCTATCCCTCTTACCAGCAACTTTTACGAGTATCTCAAACCCAGAAGCGTAGAGAGATCTACCGCCAACATCGATCTCGAATACATTATCGTATCCCGCTCTATCCTGTAGCTTGTTCTTTTTCCTAAATATTAG
The DNA here is from genome assembly GCA_035559775.1 of Sulfolobales archaeon. Classification (GTDB taxonomy): domain Archaea; phylum Thermoproteota; class Thermoprotei_A; order Sulfolobales; family AG1; genus AG1. The sequence continues at coordinate 35,355 of DATMAU010000017.1, read as the reverse complement.
CAAAAAGATCCCTCACGAGCCTAGATGCTTCTTTATAAACATATCAGCCTCTGCGATTTCCCGTGATAGATCCTCTATATAGCTAATTTTATTGAGAAGATCCTCGGATGATTCCAAAGATCTCTTTATCCTCCTTAGATGAACCATGCTAAGGTTAAAGAATCTAGAGACACTGCTCAGGGATACAGGATCCCTTATAGCCATCTTGGCAGCGATATATGCAGCAGCAGCCTTACCTCTAGTTGTTCTTGAATATATGCTGGGGTATTCCTTCATTATATCGATCACCTTCTTGAGTATGGGACTTCGTTCGAGAAGCTCGATCACTACCTTGTTATTAACATGATCAAAGATCCTGGCTGGTTTACGCCCAGCCACGAGATCCTGTAGGGCTTCACTAGATACAAAAACCCCCTTCTTAAGCCTCTTCTTACCAACCAAGCCTCTGTATATTTTGTAAGCCCTGCCTACACCATCTAGTTTTGACGCTTCCTCCTGGTGCCAATGTTTATTGCTATGAGGATTCCTATGCCTAGCGCCAGGTTCTTCTGAATAGCCTATCCTGCTATATAGCTCTGAATCACTATTATATATAATATCGTTAACAGAGCCGCAGTTGGTGCACACAGTGTAACCTCTACTGAAATCATATATAATGTCTGTAGAACCACAGTAGGAGCATCTATTCATATAGCCTCCCTAGCGATTCCTGGTCGGTCTTACCATTAATGGGTTTCCTAAAGATCTTTACCTCCTCGCCCACCGTGAGGGTGGAGTGAAACTAATGGATTAATCGAATAGCTATTTCAAATACAGATCTAGGAGGTTCGGGTTAAGTTCAACCGCGCATTGGAACTCGTCTGGAACTACATATATGAATGGAATCACATCCTTTATAGAGCTAAGCCCTGAGAGAACCATTGATAACCTGTATAACCCTATCCCAACACCCCCTGTAGGGGGTAAGCCGTACTCCAGGCTCCTCACATAGTCTTTATCCATTGGGTGGGACTCTACATCAGCTCTTCCTGCTTTTTTCCTCAACTCCTCCTCTTCTTTGAAGAAGTGGTATTGAAGAACCGGGTTGTTCAGCTCTGAGTAGCCGTTGCCTATTTCAAGCCCCCTTATATATAGCTCGAACCTCTCGCTATACTTGGGATCGTTTCTATAGGGTCTTGCAAGGGGCGATATGTCTCTTGGGAAGAGCGTTATAAATGTTGGGTCGTTGATCTTGGGCTGTGCTGTTTTCTCAAAGATCTTCTCGAGGATCTTTCCCCTTCTAGGGTCTGTAGCCTCGATCCCCAGGGATTTGGCTATTTCTAGGATCTCAGACTCATCTTTATTAACTATTTTCACACCACCGTATCTCTCTATAGCCTCCTCCAGAGCGATCCTTTTCCAAGGTCTTCTAAAATCTATCGTATAGCTATCACTATCACTCCTAACCTCAACCTTATAGTCACCATAGATACTCTTAACAGACTCTGAAACAAGCTCCTCGACGAGGGACATTATATCGTTCCAATCTGCAAAAGCCTGGTATATCTCTAGCTGCACAAACTCTGGATAGTGCGTAGCATCTATATCCTCGTTCCTGAAGCAGACTGCTATCTCATAAACCCTGTATAGCCCGGCAACCACAAGCCTCTTTAGATATGTCTCTGGCGCTATGCTTAAATACGCATCCCTCTTGAGAGCCTCGATCCTTGTTACAAAGGGTTTTGCAAGAGCTCCCCCATAGATCGGTTGGAGCTTGGGCGTATGAACCTCTACAAACCCCTTCTCATGGAGGATCCTCCTCATATTATACTCAAGCTTATAGAGATTCACAATAGCGCTCCTAATCCTCGAGTTTAGCAGTATATCCAAATACCTCTCTCTATACCTCTGCTCAGGATCCCTGATCCCGAACTCGTGAAAGGGTATGGGTCTCCACGAGAGGGAGAGGATCTCGATCCTCTCAGCAAGGATCGACACCTCACCAGCCTTGGTTTTGATCACACGCCCACTAACACCTATAATATCCCCTTTATCGATGATCTGGAGGAGCGGACGATCATCTTCTCTGAGAGTGTCGGCCTTAACAACGATCTGTATTTTACCCGTGTTGTCATAAAGATCCATGAACGTTATCTTACCATGCCTCCTAATATGCCACACTCTGCCAGCTACCGAAACACTATCGCTAGTCTCGTCTCCCGGCTTGAGGTATGCATATTTAGATACTATCTCCAATGCTGGAGATGATACATCGAATCGATATGCTATTAGATAAGGATCTCTACCCATCTCTCGCAGCTTTTTGATCCTCTCCTCGATCTCCTTTGCCCACAAAGAGATACATCCTATTATATCCTTAGCCACATATCAAATAAGCATCGAGCTCGGCGATCACAATGCGGGGGACTATGGAGGTTATCAACCAAACTGCGATCCCATATATCCTCCAAAGATCCTTTCCTCTAAAGATATAGCTAGATTAGATGAAAATACGGTGTGGGTATGGTTTGTGGTGAGAAGAATAGCCAGCCTCATAGCAAAGATATTCAAGCTTGCCCGAGCTGGAGGGGTATCTTTTGAGAACGGTGTATATATATGGAAAGAAGGGCTCTATGTCAAACAGAATATCGATAGAGAGGGAGAGCTGTTTAGCAAGGCGGATTACTATCTAATCTATTTCCATAACAACCTATGCCCATCCTGCAGGAAGTTCTACCCATTATTCGAAAACGCTTTAAAAAGCGCTGGTGGGGAGTTTGCTAGAATTACTCATATAAAGGTCGTGTGTGACTGGTTTACAACCAAATGCACGGATCCCGTGGCGAGGAAGCTCTTCACACTTTTCAACGTTACAGCAACACCAAAGCTGCTCCTCGTAAAAATAGATCTCGACGGGTCTGTGCACGTGGTCAGAGATATAGTAGAGGATCTGGGTACATCTATATTCAGCCAGGAGCATATCTTGAGAGCCCTTATAAACCTTACCGGGAAGAATGTTGGTGGTATTGACCGTGAAGAGCATAGATAAGCTTGTATTCGGAACAGCTGGGATACCGCTCTCAACCCCTAAAAAGACCTCACTCGATGGTATAAGGAGAGTTAAAGAGCTCGGCCTAGGCGCGATGGAGCTGGAGTTCGTTAGAGGTGTGAAGATGAGCAGATCCACAGCCCAGGAGGTAAGGGCTTTGGCAAGCAGCCTTGGTGTGATCCTCACGGCCCATGCTCCTTACTATATTAACCTAAACTCACAGGATCAGGATAAGCTGAGGGCAAGCATCCAGAGGATCCTCGAGACAGCTAGGGTGGGGAACGAGAGCGGAGCCTTTTCCATAGTATTCCACCCAGCTTATTATGGAAACAACACACCCCAGGAGGTTTATAGAAGGGTTAGAGACTCTTTGAAATATATAGTAAAGGTATTGAAGGATGAGGGGATCGAGATATGGATCAGACCAGAAACCATGGGAGGGCTCGCGGAGTTCGGAGATCTTGACGAGGTAATAGCACTAGCTGAGGATGTAGAGATGGTGCTGCCAGCTATAGACTTTGCACACATACATGCCAGGTCGCTTGGGAAGTATAACACATATAGCGAGATATCGAGCGTTCTTACAAAGCTAGAAGAAAGGCTTGGGAGAATAGCTCTAGATAGTATGCATATACACATATCAGGCATAGAGTATGGAAGCAGGGGTGAGATAAAACATCTAAACCTAGAGGAGTCAGACCTCAATTACAGGGATATATTGAGAGCATTGAAGGATTTCAAAGCAAAGGGGGTTGTGATCTCTGAATCGCCCAATATAGAGGGAGACGCTATCCTGATGAAAAACACGTATGAGTCTCTATAAATATAACGAGAGGCTATGAGCAAGGATCGCAAAGTTAGGGGAGAGATGCTCACACCAAATACGAGGCAGCTATCTCCACACCGATAAGCCCTCGCCTGTAAAGAAGAGAAGATCCTGTGGAGCGGGTTTACGTTAGATCTGTGGGAGATGCTTCTATTAGTTACCACCCACAGCTCTCACAGCTTCTAGAGCCGCGTCGTTGTCGTCTGTGAAATATCCTATGCCGTTTTCCACTAGTATTTTTCTCCCCTCCTCCTCTCTTGTTCCTACAAGCCTCACAAAGATCTTCTTATTAGAGCCTGTTTCCTTGATAGCCTCAACAATCCCTCCTGCTACTTCATCACACTTGGTTATACCTCCATAGATGTTTATAAATATGCTTTTAATATCAGGCCTCTTGAGAAGTATCTTTAAAGCTGCCTTAACCCTTTCTCTGCTAGCCCCACCCCCTATATCGAGGAAGCTGGCTGGCCTGCCGCCATATAGCTTCACAAGATCCATTGAGGCCATGGTAAGCCCAGCCCCGTTGCCCATTATCCCTATGTCTCCTTCGAGCTTTACATAGGTGAAGCCATGTTTACGGGCTATGATCTCGTCTTCATCCATATCTCTCGGATCATTCTCTAAAGCCGAGAGTAGATCTTGATGCCTATATAGAGCATTATCGTCTATCGTTATCTTCGAGTCCAGCGCAACTAGATCTTGCGTCTCGGTTATAGCTAGCGGGTTTATCTCTACAAGATCCGCGTCATAGTCAAGCATAATCCTGTAGAGGGAATTCAGCACAGAGCCTAGTTTGGATGCGAGCTCTCCACTGAGCCCCATACCTTCTGATAAGGCTCGCGAGTGATAGTTTTTAAGTCCTACCAGGGGGTCTATATAGATCCTCACGATAGACTCTGGCTTTTTAGCTGCTATCTCCTCTATATCAACACCCCCCTCGAGCGAGCCGAGCACGACATATTTTCTCAGGCTTCTATCTATAGTTATGGATAGGTAGAGCTCTCTCGCAATCTTAACTGCTTCTTCAACAAGAATCCTTCTCACCCTAACACCCCCTATCTCTCTCGAGAACATCTCCCTCGCTATTCTAAGAGCATCTTCCTGGCTATTGGCGATCTTCACTCCTCCAGCTTTACCCCTACCCCCGACAAGTACTTGTGCTTTGAGCACAGCTGGGATTCCTACCAGATCTATTGCTCTTGCCACCTCATCCGGTTTTGAGATCAGCACTCCCTTCGGGATTTTTATGCCGTATCTCGAGAAGATCTCTTTCCCCTCGAACTCGTAGAGCCTCAAGATATACCCCATATGGTGGTTTGAATAAGAGGTTAAAGCTTTCGAGGGATCGGATCTGATGGTAATCTTAGCTCTGGCCACACCCTATCTCTCTAATCCTTCTAACAAGCTTTACAGCAGCCTCAACAGCCCTTCTGGCATACTCCTCAGCTCTCTCCAGGGCCTGGAGCCTTGTAGCCCCGGGACCTATTATTCCTAGTGTTACTGGTACACCGTATTCTACGCTAAGATCCATTATCTTTCTAGCTGCTTGGTGCGCCACAACCTCGTCATGCTCTGTCTCACCCTCAATAACTGCTCCCAACGTTACTATAGCGTCTATGCCTCCTCTCTCCAAGATCTTCTTAACAAGTACCGGTATATCGTAAGTCCCAGGGGCTCTCGCTGTGATCTTTACACCGGCTCCCAGGAATCTTGCATGATCCTCGGCTTTTTCAAGCATGATCCTCGTTATATCATAGTTAAACTCGGAAACAACGATCGCTATCTCTATCTTCTGCTCCTTACACTCCTCACTCCCTGATTGGCCCGACATCCGGGTATCCCTGCCTAATACCCTTGCCAGCCTTTTTAGTAAGAGCCTCTCTCCCCCTCACGAGCAGCTCGACAAGGTTTTCAGCGTGTTTCCTAGATCTATCTATAGCTATTCTGTAGAGCTCCTCCTCGCTCTCAGCCTCATCCTCATGCACAGTAACGTCTATAACGTGCTTATTAGTCATTAGCTGGACATTGATTAACCCGATGCTGAGGGCTAGATAGCTTAGCTTGTCTGTAAGGGTTTTTCCCACCCACCCGAGGGTTATTACTATATCGCACCCCTCCTCCTCGATCAGCTTTTTAGCAGCGACCGGTATATCCTTGATCCCTGGTACTGTGTATCTCACGATCTTAGCGTCAGATATTTTGGATCTTATCACCTCGATTACTGGGGAGGCCATGTCGACTCTAGAGAAGGTTGTATCAACAACTCCTATTTTCCTCATACACCCCCAACCTCCCTGAGGATCTCGTCACCCTTGATCAGTACAAGGCCTTTCTCAGCAGCGTATTTCTCAGCCTTCTCAAGAGCCATGGAGTCGCCCTCATCGAGCATCTCAGCTATAATAACGCTTGGAGCAAGCCCTAGCTTCTCTGCGATAGCTATGCTTAGCTCCGTATGTCCTTTCCTTTTACCTATACCCCTGCTCACTAGCACGGGAACATGTCCTGGGGCTACGAATTCGCTGTAAAAGATCCTCCTGGCCTCCTCAGGAGCACCTGATACTACTAGTTCCACAACATCGTGGAACCTTCTTATAGTTAGAGCCCTATCCTTATCAGATATTCCTGTCCTTACTGAGAAGTGGTTTATATAGATCGAATATGGTGGTGCGTCACCATATCTAAGCCTTCTAGATGTGAGGCCTGAGAGCTGGGATATCGATGATAACAGATCGCTTAGGTAGGGGAGACCCAGCTCTTTTGCCACAGCCTCTGATACTGCATGGCATATAAGACCGCCGGCTTCTCTTCTGAGCGTATATATGCTTCGATAATCAATGGATCCCGCGTAAAAGACCATATCAACCTCCTCCTCACGCCCAGCAAAGTCGTAGAGGAGAATAGGCCTTCCAGCCAGCAGATCTCTCCTAACTCTCTCCCAATCTACCATCTCTCTCCACTATAACTTTTTCACCACCAGGTCTATTATAGCCAATACGATAGGCTATCCCAGCAATAACCAGTATAATACCTATTATTATCCCAATAACTGTTGGGAATATATTGTAATCCCTTGCCAAACTGTGAAAGATATTATCAGACTGTAAGGGGTTATTGGCTCCCGCACTACTAGTTATAGCCCCGCTGATAGTAACCGATTCAGCTAGACATGTAAGTGATACTCCTCCTAGCCATCCTATAAAAAGAGCTAATACTATTAGCACCAAAACAGCTGGGATTCTTCTCCAAACCATATCTCTGCGTAGCATTAGTTTCACACGAGGTTTCTTGATATAATATGCCTGGCCTTATCGCTCTCAACCACAAGCTCTATAGATACAAGTATATCTGGTGGGTAGAACTCAACCTCAAACGAGGATCCAGGATCTAGATCTTTCATAGGATCTATCCTCTCAGACCCCGTTTTAGAGATATATGGAGACTCGCTCTGGGCTTTGGTTGTTGCCGACGTGACAGTATATCTATAGATGAGGGTAATTGTCACAACCTTTATCCTCCTATTGCTCTTATTAACTATCCTAACACCTCTACGGGTCTTCTCGACAGAGATATCTGGAGCTGACATAGAGTATCCCCTTATAGCTAAATACGTTGTAAGGTAAATATCTAGAACCTAACATAAAGCTGTAAACATTCTTTGTAGAGTGTAAGGCAGTAGATATAGTGCTCTTTGGAGCTCTATTTCACTTAACACCCATTCTTCTAAGTACATGGAGGGCTCCTGCAATATCCAGTATAGAGGTTCCCACAGATTTGTATAGCTTTATATCTCTAAAGACACACTCCTTTCCCCTAAGCGCCTCGCCGATCTCTATTACCTCTATCCCCTTCACATCATCGCTCTCTTCCAAGACCCCCTGGCGCGTGTCTACCAACGCACATCCAGCCCTCTGAATAGTTCTCTCATCAAGCTCCCTCACAGGCTTTGGAGCACCGACCGAAATTACTATTGAGCCTGGCGATAAAAGATCCCCTATTACTACTGGTTCTGTAGAGTTTGTCGCAGCTATAACTGTTGTGGCGGTTGCATTAAGATCCTTTGTTGATATCTGCTCTGCCCCAAACTCTCTTACAAGACCCCTAGCCTTTTCGGGGCTTCTTGTGCTTATCAAGATCCTACCGATTCTAAAGAGCTTAGTGAAGACCCTCAGGTGGTAGAGGGCCTGCGTCCCTGCGCCTATGATCCCGAGGGTCTCTATACCATATCCTCCAAGAATGATCTGGGCGAGAGCCGACGCCCCAGCCGTTCTCCAGCCTGTGAGGCTATACCCATCTATCAGGGCCTTTAGATCGCCTGTAACATGATCTATAACCACTACAACGCCTCTAACCCTTGGATATGCTCGGGGAAAAATCCCCACTATTTTGACCAGAAACCCCAGTTCCTCGTGAAAGCCTCTCATAATCCCAAGCCAGGATCCGCTAACAACGCTCGAGATTCTCTCAAAAGCTGTGTAGTTGGATAGATAAACGTTTCTAATATCATCTACAAGACCCCGTGGATCTACTACTGAGTCTACCTCCTCTCTACCTATCATGAGCAAAGAAGCACACCATGGTATATCTACTCTCTAGTTATAATATTACTTTATTCATCGATCAATAATAGATCAAAGTTATATCCTAATCAATATTAGAATAGATGTGGTGTTTAAAGGAATAATAGTTAAAGGAACAGGTCTGGTGTAGCAAAGATTTATGCCAGATTTGAATTACTTATTAACTGAGCCTCGTGTGTAAGAAGAACGCTTAGTTCGGGACCGATTTATATATAAGCTGTTCTCCAGATATATCATGGGTCGCTTAAATGAAGAGGTTCGAGGAGGAAGAGGAGGAGTTCGAGGAGGAAGAGGAGGAATTCGAAGAAGAAGAGGAAGAGGAAGAAGAAGAGGAATGGTAACAGCTTGTGCAAATCGAAGATTTTTGCATATGTTGATATCTTTAACTTATCGACACCCTTCAATACCTTAATAAAGGTCAGGTGCTTGCTGGATCGTTTTCTTTACTAGTAATTAAAGAAAGATTCTTAAAGCATATAGATCTCTTAGAGTTTACTAGATACAAAAACGCTGAGATCCAAATAGCACGGTCTTAACGAAAGCAATAGCACTCAGGGGCAGAATTATATATTGCTTGGATGTCCAAGAAGCTCCATAGCGATCTTAGATTGAATTCAAATAACCCCATTGATAATGAATAGGTGTTGAGGAAGTTTATTCATAATTGACAAAAAAGTCTTTAATGTTTGAGCAAGTGATCCTGGATGTAATTTCAGGTAAGGAGAAACAGAAAAGCGGATGGCTTAGCATCTAGTTTGTCCCAGCTTGTTTCAACAGCTCTGAAAGCCTTTCCTCATACTCTCTCAGCCTTATCTCTTTCTCATTAGCAAGTTTCTTTACCTCTTCGGGGTTTGGTGATCCTCTGAATCTTTTTTTCTCTAAGAAGTTCATTGCGTCTTTAAGCTGTGGATACTCTTCTAACAAGCCTCTGGATCCTTTCTCCTTTATCTTGCCCGCTATAATTCTGTGCGCTTCTCTATGGGGTATTCCTTTCTCTATGGACAGGATCTCGGCTAGATCTGCTGTTAATAACTCGGGATCTCTCGAGATCTCCTCGGATCTCTTCTCATCGATCTCCACGCTATTGAATAGGTCGTGCAATATTGTTAGGCCTTCAACAGCGTTGTCAAAGATTCTCCAGGAGATCCTGTTGATCTCCTGGAAATCCAGGTTATACCCGCTAGGTGTTGCTCTATAGATATCCAGAATAGATGTAAACAGCCCCAAAGACTCGCCAGCCCTTGCTCTCAGTATCTCGAGCGTGACTGGGTTCACCTTATGGGGCATTATGCTGCTTGTGGCTGTATGCTTGTTGGGGATCTTTATTACACCATATCTACTCATTGATAGAATTATCAGATCCTGTGTGATCCTGCTTAGGAAGGCTAACAGGCTGGTAACTATACCAAGTGGGAGTATTAAGAAACCCCTGCTCGAAACCATGTAGAGTGTGTTCCTGCTATGTCTGGCAAAGCCCAGCTCCTTTGCTATCTCATCCCTATCAAGGTTCACCGTAGTTCCTCCGACAGCCCCGGCCCCCAGTGGCATTACATCAACGATCTCGAGGGTTTTTTCCAACATGGTTAAGTGATCCTCGAGCTCTTCGTCTATGCTTAGCAGATAGTGTCCAAACGTTATTGGCTGTGCCTCGCGTGTATGGGTATATGCTGGGAAGAGTGTTGATGCATAGATCCTGGCTTTCTCTATCAGGGTTCTTCTCAGCTTTATGATGAGAAGCATTATCCGTGCTATGTATTTTTTAGTCTTTAGCCTAAGGATAGCGGCTATATGGTCGTTTCTACTCCTCCCAAGAGAGAACCAGCCTGCAGTGCTTCCTATCCTATCCTGTAGATATAGCTCGATCGCTTCGAAAACATCCTCAGCCTCGCTATATTCTAGGAGCTTTTTCGGCTCTCTCTTAAGCTCCTCAAGGCATGATAGGATCTTATCCCCATCGCTTTTAGGTATTATATTGTCATCTACAAGAGTCTTTACCCTAGCCCTTTCTACCTCGATAACCTCTCCCAGGATCATCTCATCATATTCTAGGGATGAGGTATACCAGTTAAGATTCTCCCTACCGAGGAGGGGTTCTCTATAGAGCGTTTCTCCTCACCCTAAGGGCTGAGAGGGTATGCATCCCCCATATCTCTATAAAGCCTATAGCCTTCTCCTCAGAGGGATACCATCCCACGTCATAGCTAGCTATGTTCTGGCTATATATCATATACGGGCTTTTCCTCGATACCACGGTTACCGAGCCTTTATAGATCTTCACCCCCACAGAGCCTGTGACCCATCTATTCATCTCATCTCCCAAAGCCTCAATAGATCTTCTGGCTGGTTCGAACCAGAGCCCGTTGTATACTAGATCACTCCATATAGGCTCAACCATCCTCTTTACCCTCAGTTCCCTTGGTGTTAACACAGCTTTCTCTAGATCCTCGTGGGCCTTTATAAGTATAGTGGCAGCGGGTGCCTCATACACTTCTCTTGACTTGAAACCAACGAGCCTGTTCTCGATATGATCTATTCTCCCAACCCCGTGGGATCCTCCAATAATGTTTAAGGTATTTATCAGCTTCACGGGATCCATCTTTTCACCATTAATCGCTATCGGGATACCCTGGCTAAACTCTATCTCAAGAAGAAGCGGATTGTCGGGAGCCTTTTCAGGAGATACTGTCCATTTGAATGCCTCTTCAGGCGGGGGATGTGAGGGATCATCGAGCTCTCCACCCTCTATACTTCTCCCCCAGAGGTTGTCATCTACACTGTATTTTTTATTAACATTGGGAACCTCTATTCCCCGTGCTCTTAGATACTCGATCTCGTCTTTTCGGGTCATACCCCAGGATCTGGCTGGGGTTATTATTTTTATATTAGGATCTAGAGCCCTTATTGTGAGATCGAATCTAACCTGATCATTCCCCTTAGACGTAGACCCATGGGCTATGGCGTCGGCCCCAACTTTCTTAGCCACCCCTAGTACTTTCTCAGCTATAAGGGGTCTGGCTAGTGCTGTGCTGAGGGGGTAAGAGCCCTCGTAAAGAGCATTCATCTTTATAGCAGGGAATATATATCCCTTGGCAAAATCCTCCTTAGCATCTATAGTATAGTGTTGTGAAGCTCCCGCCTTAAGCGCTCTTCTCTCAACATCCTCGAAATCCTCCTCCTGTCCTACGTCTACAGTGACTGTTATTACCTCTGCCTGGTATTTCTCTTTTAGCCACACTATACATGTGGTTGTATCAAGCCCTCCAGAGTATGCGAGAACAACTCTCACGACACACACCAGGATCTCTTGCCGTAGGGATTTTTAAGCCACGGTTGAATTATATTTATCGTACGGCAATAGATTTATAAATTTACGGGTAATACCAAAAAGCCTCTCAATATCGCCTGATGGCTTATAAAGAATATTTAGAACATACAAGCCCAGCCTGCAACGCTAAGCTGCGAGCTAGGTCGGTCAATGATGAGAAAATGATCTTTTTATCAAAATATTAGGGTTTGTTAGACATATATGATAGGAGCCCGCCGATCCCACGCCTTCTGAGGAAACACTCCTAGGAGGAAGGACAGCTCGGCGGGCTACACAGTATGACGAAGATCATCGGCTCTGAGCAGTGATGTACCTAGACCAGGCTGATCATTAGATGGATAAAGCACACTACCTGTGGGCTGTTTTCTTTTTGATATACATAGTGAGGATTAATATTGCTTTGGAAATTTTCATGGGTATTGAGGCATGCCTGAAAGCTACCTTCTCGCCAACGCCTGGGTATCTATAAGCTTTGAAAGATATTGTCCCTGATGTGGATCTCTCCACACAAGCCTCATGGCGATGGGAGCTAATCCTAGATGGGAGCCACGTGCCTTTTGGCTCGGCAGCAGCCCATGAACCCGCAGGATCAGAGATCCTGCAGGTAGAGGTGGAAGCCCCTTGATAAGACCATGAATATAAAATGATTGGAATGAACATCCAGGGACAAACGGTAATTGGGATAAGTTCTAAGATATATGTTTTGTTTATCTTTACTAGCTCTTGGTGGTTTTCTTAATGATCAAACGTGTTTCCTTTAGGTCTAATGTATCAAAACTGCTAGCAATAACAGGTGTTGAGCCTAGCTAGTTATTTTTGATCTCACTATAACCTCTAGGTATTGGGGCAGGAATTCTCCGCCTGGTATTTTTCCCGCTTGTTGTAGTTGTAAGTATTCCTCACCTATGTTCCATATATTCTCTATCCGTCCACTCGCGTTTATCTTGATTAACAGGAAGGATGGCGATGATGATACCCCGTATAGTTCGAATGTAACCCTTGCAGCGTCATTGTTACATTGTTGCGTAAACCAGTCACACACAACCTCAACTACAGCTATATTTCTAAACACTCCTCCCTCGTTCTTGAGATAGTTTATCCATTTTGGATAGAATACCTGGCAATGGGGGCACAGATTGTTATGAAAATATAGAAAGTAATAACCAGGTTCTCTCGGTATGAAGGGTCCCTGGATATCTAGTGGTACGAAGGAATTGTTCTTATATATATAGATACCGTTTGGAATTCTTGAGGGGTTCTCACCCCCAGGTTGGCTCTGAAGCAATATGTAAATAGCTATTAGGGACCCGATGAGTATAAGTAGGATCGCTATTAAGCCTAGGCTACTTATGCCCCTCACGAATCCACCCAATATGATGCTACGTGCTGGGTATTAAATTAGATGGTTATCAGTATCCATTGTCTAGGATATTTTAAGTGCCTGGGCAAAGGCTTACTTTACTAATTATTCTAGGATCGTTGGGTTTATTTACGATTACTATGAATGTTTCGTGGATATTTATGTGGGTTTTATACATGGTTCCGTCTCTCGCTGCTATACCTTCATACCTATGAGGTTTTGTCTCGGAAAACGATCCTAGGTTATATTGTAAAAGATCTTTAAATTACGATGGTAATATTGTTTATTATTAATAATTTGTTTTATAGTTATATATGTGTTGATTGTATAATTCTACCATATAAGAGGTAGGTTTATAATTTTGCTTTGGATAGAATAGTAGTGGGAATGGTTATGGGAGATTATTCAAAGGAGTTTCTAGAGACATTAGCTAGAGCTCTTAAAGAATGGCAGGAGGAGATGATCAAGGCTGGGTATAGGGATAGGCTTGATAAGTTTATAACAGACTCCGGCATAGAGGTGAGGACTATATACACACCACTAGATATTGAGTCAACACGATATATGGATAAGATAGGGCTTCCAGGACAGTATCCCTTCACTAGAGGTATACACTATAACATGTATAGAGGCAAGATATGGACTATGAGGGAATTCTCAGGATTCGGAACCCCGGAGGATACTAATAAGAGGTTAAAATACCTAGTAGAGCATGGAGAAACAGGGCTTTCAATAGCTTTTGACGAGGTCACTCTCCTAGGCCTAGACCCTGATCACCCCTTAGCTGTCGGTGAGGTTGGTGTTGAGGGTGTTTCTATCGCATCTATATGGGATATGGATATTCTTTTCAAAGATATCGATATGGGTAGTATAACGACCAACATGACTATAAACCCACCAGCACCGGTCATGCTGAGCTTCTATGCAGCCGTTGCCAGAAGCAGGGGTGTTCCTGACGATAAGATCGGTGGCACTACTCAGAATGATCAGTTAAAAGAATTCATAGGTCAGAAAACATATGTCTTCCCGCCAAGACCTGCTTTGAAGATCGGGGTTGACGTTATTGAATGGAGCGTTAAGAATCTTCCAAAGTGGAATCCGATAAGCATCTCCGGCTACCATATATACGAAGCTGGCGCGACACCTGTTCAGGAGCTTGCTTTCACACTAGCTGATGGTATAGAGTATGTGAGGGAGATGAACAGGAGGGGATACGATGTTGACAGCTTCGCCCACAGGCTCTCATTCTTCTTCGTCTCAGGAATAAACGTATTTGAACACGTCGCCAAATTCAGGGCTGCCAGGAGGATGTGGGCTAAGATCATGAGGGAATGGTTCAATGCTAAAAAGCCTAGAAGCATGTGGTTGAGGTTCCACGCACAAACAAGCGGCGTCGAGCTAAGAGCCCTCGAGCCCTATAATAATATAATAAGAATCACTCTCCAGGCTCTAGCAGCTGTTCTGGGAGGAACCCAGAGTCTTCATACAAATGCCTTTGACGAGGCCCTCGCACTCCCCACCGAGTTCTCGGCTAAGCTTGCTCTAAGAACCCAGCAGATCATAGCATATGAGAGCGGTGTAGCCGACACGGTTGATCCCCTGGCTGGCTCTTACTATATAGAGTGGCTGACCGACAAGATCGAGGAAGAGGCGTGGAGAATAATAGACAGAATCGAGTCTATGGGAGGGATGCTTGAGGCTATAGAGAAGGGATATCCGCAGAGGGAGATCACGGAGAGTGCTTATAGGAGGCAGAGGGAGATCGAGGAGATGAGAAGAATAATAGTAGGTGTCAATGCATTCAAAGGGGAGATCCTTGAGGACGAGGTTAAAATACCATTGTTAGAGATAGACGAGCCTTCTGTGAGAGCGCATCAGATAGAGAGGCTTAAAAAGCTAAAAGCATCAAGGGATCAGGCTAAGGTGAACACAGCACTAGCAGAGCTTGAGAGGGCTGCGATGAGGAATGAGAACATAGTTCCATATGTGTATAACGCAGCTGTATCTCTAGCAACGCTCGGTGAGATCATGGGCGTGCTGAGGAATGTCTATGGAGAGTGGAGCGAGCCAATAATATTCTAGCCAATGGGTAAAGAATCCAGGTGAATAATAATGATCGCAGAGCTGTTGAGCGAAACCCCTGCTATAGGGTTTAAGAGAAGATATAGAGTGTTGGTTGCAAAGCTAGGGCTAGATGGCCACGACAGAGGAGCTAAGGTGGTTGCAAGAGCTCTTAAGGACGCAGGGTTCGAGGTGATCTATACAGGGATCAAGCAGACGCCCGAGATGGTTGCTAGAGCAGCTATACAAGAGGATGTCGACGTTGTGGGGATAAGCATACTCAGCGGTGCCCATATGGCTCTTGTTCCCGAGGTGCTGAGGCTCTTAAGAGAATATGGAGCTGAGGACGTGCCCGTGGTTGTCGGTGGTGTGATACCATGGGATGATGCAGAGAAGCTCAAGGAAATGGGGGTTTCTGAGGTTTTCTTCCCAGACTCCCCTCTGTCACAGATCATTGAGAGAGTGAGGGAGCTGGCTGAGAAGAGGAGGAGGAGACTTGAAGGTTAGCGATGCTACAGCATTGATAGAAAGGGCGATCTCTGGCGACCTGAGATCGATATCCAGGCTCGTCTCTATTGTAGAGTTCCCAGCAGAATCGGGTTCAGAGGTTGTTGGAAACATAATGAGGATTCTTATGAAGAGGGGTGGGAAAGCTCATGTAATAGGTGTCACAGGATCCCCGGGTGTTGGTAAGAGCACGCTAATCTCAAAGCTGATAGCAGTGTTTAGGAAAAAGTCATATAGGGTTGCTGTGATAGGGATAGATCCTAGCTCTCCGTTCTCCCTAGGCAGTTTTATGGGGAATAGGATCAGGATGCAGATTCACACACAGGATCCTGGGGTTTTTATAAGGAGTATGGCTACAAGAGGGGTTAGAGGGGGTCTTAGCGCCTCAACAGTATTGGTTCTAGAAGCCCTAGACGGGCTTGGGTTTGATAAAATAATAGTAGAGAGTGTTGGTGCTGGCCAAACAGATGTGGATATCATCAACATATCCCACACGGTACTTAATGTGGTCATGCCAGGGGCTGGTGATGAGATACAGGCTCTCAAGGCTGGTTTGATGGAGATAGGTGATATATATGTTGTTAATAAGGGGGATAAGCCCGAGGCTGATGTTACTCTAAAGGAGGTGATAGATGTTCTTAACTATGAGGGGTTTGTCAGAGAGAGCGGCTGGAGACCAAGAGCTATAAAGGTCTCTGCAGTTATGGGGACAGGGGTTGAGGATCTCGTTGGAATTATAGAGGAGCATCTTGATCACCTAAAGAAGGTAGGTTTCTTCGAGGAGGTCGTTAAGAAGAGAAGGATCTATGGCTCCTCTATAGTTCTAAGGCATATTTTAGAAAACAGAGTCGATGAGATCTTTAGGAAGGAGGGTGGAGAGATGCTGAGGCTCGTCTCCGAGGGGGAGATAGATCCATATACGGCATCGATAAAGATCATGAACAAAGTCCTGGGGAGGGCTTTTTGAAGATATTTAACGAGATCCTCGGGAGATACGTAGAGATAGAGACCCCTGTTAATAGAATAATATCAATGAGCTCGGGTTTGACAGAGGCTCTCTTCATGATGGGGCTCGGGGGTCTTGTTGTAGGGGCTGATGCATTCTCAAACAAACCCCCAGAGGCTAGAAATGTGAAGAAGGTTGGTAGCTATATGCATGTGAATATAAATCTTATAAAGGAGTTAAGACCAAACATCATATTCACAATAACCGGTGTCCAGCGAGGAATAATAGAGACGCTTGTTAGAGAGGGGTTCCCGGTATATCCTTTACCAATGCCTACAGATGTTGCTGGCATAATATCTAACATCTCGCTACTAGGCTATGCGATCAACCATGTTAAAGAGGCTAGAAAACTTGTAACAAGGCTCTACAGAGTTGTGGGAGAGTATCTCGATGAAGAGGTTATTGAGAGGCCCAGGATCCTTGTTGCTCTTGATTTCGGACCCAGAGGAGGTCTCTGGTCTCCTGGGGCTGCTAGTCATATTAGCGATGCGATCCATATTGTAGGCGGTGTTAGCGTCTCTGGATGCGAGCCTGTCTCCTATATAGAGACGATGAGGATCATTGAGAAGGCTGAGAGAATAGATCTTGTCATATATGAGAATAGTAGTTACATAACATCTGAGAAGCCTATAGGGTATGAGGCTCTCCAAGAAATGCTGAGCAAAAAAGGGGTTGGTTTTAAAAAGCTGGTTGTGTTTAATGAAGAGAGGCTCGCACACACAGGGCCCTCTTTTATCCTCGAAAGCATGGGTGTTCTCAAAAAGCTCATTAGTGGGCTCTAGCAGCTTCTCTATCAAATAGTCGATTTATAGCTACCATTCATTGTGAGGATCACGTATTAGGATTTTATTTGCCCTTGTGTGTATCTATCCAGCTTGGTCTAGATCTGTAAGCATGTTCTACGAGCACAAGGATTAAATAGCCGGTGGTCTTTGGAACGATGTTTTTGTAAAGATCTTTTTATATATAGCCTTATACTCAGCTGCCACAATATCCGTGTTCTCTGCAACGATCCATAGCTGTGAAATGAATAGCGCGGTAAAGAGTGGGGCGAGCTGAACCATATAGAAGCTATACTGTGAATGGTTACCAGCTATCCAGAGAACTACATATCCTAGCCATGTTAGGAAGCTAGCGATTGTGAGCATTGAGACGCATTGGAAGACCCTCGCGAGGGTTACAAGAAAGATTGCAAGGGCTAGGGAACCTATGTAAACATATATATTACCCCTAGCCACGGTGTCTGGTGATACGGTTAGGTAGAAAGGGTTCTCACCATACAGCCACATCCATGGGGCCGAGACCGGGGGTCCCTCGCCAGGCGGTGTTTTTGTTCTGAGATGCCAGCTTATAGCCCCAACCACACTTTGATCATACCAGGTTTGAAGGCCAAATGATACTATTATGGGTAGGTTTGCCAGCATGAAAACAGCTATTGGGATGATTATGAGATCTCTATATGTTTTCAGGATACTATTACTCCTCCCTATTATAGATATGAGTAGCAGAGGAAGTGCTGCGAATGCACCACTCATTTTTGTTGATATAGCGAGTCCGAGGAAGATCCCTGAGAGTATTGAGGATCCTCTGAGCAGTGCGTATACAGATAATGCTGTAAAGAGGGCTAGGAATATATCTAGCATAGCAACCCCAGACATGCTTCTCACGAGCGGGTCTGCTGCTGTTAGTATTGATGCGAGCACGGCATACACATTGTTCCTGGTTATCTCTCTCACCATGAGTCCAACGACTATACATAATAGCCCTCCAGAGATCATGCTTGGAATCCTCCATGCGTCCGGATAATCCCCCAAGAGGATCATTGGTATCATTATGAGATACTTTCCCAGAGGCGGGTGTTCCATGTTATAATAACTGTTAATATTATCTGCATCCCCATACTCATACCCAAGTTTAACCTCTATAACGCCAGGGATGCTTGAGATCTTCTCCAGGGCGTCACGCGATGGTACCTCAACATATATAGCCCATGCTTTTTCCAGCCTCTTTATGATTTTAACCCCCTGTATCGACTGGATCTGGCTGGCCATCGAGTTTAGATCGAAAGCCCGGTTTATAAACACAGTAGCTGTGGGGATCTGTGTTTTTGGCTCTATACCGAATTTTAAAAGGAGGTTTCTCGCAGCATCTACATACCACACCTCATCGGAGATATACGAACTATGGTAGGGGATAGAGGAGTAATAGCTATCCACAGCAAATACGAATCCGAGGAATATTATGACAAAGGCTAGGGTTACATAGAGGTTTCTCCCCGTGGCTCTAACACCTATGCTATCTGCTTGGAAGCCTGATCCTGCTCACCTTCCTAGAAGACCAGTTATATCTCCTCAATCTACTCGATCTGCCAAAACCGCATGCTGCACAGTATTTCTTAGAAACATTAAAGGCGACTCTTCCACATCTTCTACACTTTATATGGACAACCTTACCGGATCTCTTCCCCATAGACGGTGTTCCTTTAACCATGGCTCACACCAGCCCTACTTTACCTCGGAGGGTGATATGAGAACAACATTTTCTCCCCTTATAACTATGGTTCCCAACCTTCTCGTTGTACCGTCGGCTTTTATCTCTTCAGCGTTATCGAGAACTATATTTAAATACACATCAAAGCTTCTAAGCCTACCCCTAACATCCCTGTCACCCCTAAGCCTTACAAGCACTATCTGACCTATAGAATCACTTAATATCTTGTGAGCCGTCTCAGCCACTCATCTCACCACTGCTTCACATAGAATTGAGTCTAGGGATATTTAAAGGCTATACCAAGATCTCCCGTTCGTTTTCAATATTAGTTGTTTTTGTTGGTATACCTAGGGTTTTCACCTAGCTCACATAGGTCTCGCTATCCTAAAGGTCATAGATAGGCCTGACCGTGCTGACTTCTGCAACCGCTAAGAACCTCGATGGTAATGAAGATCCGCGAGATTATAGATTTTCTCGAACGTTAGTCAAAATAACCCGGCCGTGTAGTGACTAGGTATCCCTGGAATCCATGGCTATATCGCCCCTATGCACCTTATACACGGTGCTATAATGACTATCCAGAGACACCCTGCGGTGCCCAGAGGATTCAGAGATCTGGGGCCTGAGGAGATGATACTCAGGAAAAGCGTTATAGCCAAGATAGAGAGTATCTTTAGAAGATTCGGCTTCGACCCAATAGACACACCTTCTGTGGAGCTTTTCGAGGTTATGGCTGGCAAGTATGGTGAGGAGGCTGAGAATAAGCTTATGTGGAGGTTCAAAGATCCTTGGGGAGATAGGGAGTATGCTTTGAGATACGATTTGACAGTCCCTCTGGCTAGATATATAGCAATGCATAAAGACACACCAATGCCGTTTAAGAGATACCATATAGCCCCTGTCTGGAGGCATGAGGAGCCCCAGAGGGGGAGGTATAGAGAGTTCTATCAATGTGATGCAGATATAGTTGGCTCACCATATCCAGAGGCTGATGCCGAGATCCTATCGCTAGCCGAGACTATATATAGAGAGCTTGGGATAAACGATGTTAAGATCCTTGTAAACGATAGGAGGATCCTGAGGGGCGTTTTTGAGAAGGAGCTCGGGATAGAAAACCCATTGGGGGTTTATAGGGCTATAGACAAGCTTGACAAGATCGGGGTTGAGGGTGTTAGGAACGAGCTTAAATCCTTGGGCATGGGCGATAGTGTTATCGAGAAGGTTTTGGACATTATATCGATAAGAATGCCTCTCAGTGAAGCTATTAGTGATCTTATGAGGAGATATGGCTCCAACGAACATGTTGTTAGCGGGGCTAGGCATTTAGAAGAGGTTTCCTCGATAGTTAGGTCTAAAAACATTGTTTTTGACATGTCGCTAGTAAGGGGCTTGGACTACTATACAGGGCCCATATTCGAGGCTATCGCTGAAGGCGTGAAGATAGGCTCTATAGGTGGTGGGGGCAGATATGATGGCTTGATAGAGCTGTTCACAGGTGTTAAAACACCTGCCACAGGCTTCTCTATAGGGCTTGACAGGGTGATCGAGGTTGGATTAGAGCTAGGGGTTTTCAGCTATTCGAAAAAGACATATACGCAGGTCTATGTGGTGATTATGGAGAGAGATAGGGATGTTCTTGAATACTCGCTAGAAGCAATCAGGGATCTTAGGGAGAGCGGTATAAACGTATCATGGGATCTCATGAGAAGATCTCATCAAAAGCAAAGGGAACACGCAAGAAAGCTATCAATACCCATATTGATATATATCGGTAAGGCCGAAGTTATGGGCAGCAAGGTCACGGTATACTTAACAGAGAGCGGTAAGAGAGAGGTTATAGAGAGAACAATCCTAGCGGAGTATATAAAGGAAAAGATATCACAACAACAATAAAAATCTCTCACCAATACCGGGCACTCTTATATATAGTGTGTAAATATTGTAAATATTAGTTATATATAGTGCTCTGGTTGTCAAGTGATCGACGCTCAAGCTATTTTCTTTTTGATAGCTGTAAAGGAGATCTATCTGGTCTATGTGTTTTTATGTGTTGGTTTTCTGGTGATTTTGGCTGTTGTGGGGCTCTTGTTCTGGGTTGTCTGTAGTATGATCTCTCAGTAGATAGAGGCTCCATTAGATCGAGATTAATATCGCCTATAGATCCTCAGGGATCCCTGGATACAAAGTCGATTAAAAACAAAGAACATTCGGGACAGATAGGTTTCTATCAAGAGCAGTTTGTCCCCGGATGTTCATTCCAATCATTTTATTTTTATTCATGGTCGTATCTAGGGACTTCTGCCTCACCCGCAGGGTTAGAGACCCCGTGGGTTCATGGGTGGCTGTCGGGCCAAAAGGCACGTGGCTCCTATCTAGCTCACTCCCGGGTGACTTGGAGCGATGCTCCCATCGCCATGAGGCTTGTGTGGGGAGACCCATACCGAGAACCCCATTCAGAGCTCATATATACATCCTATGAGTATCAAGAAGAAAACAGCCCTTATTCTATAAAAGATCATGTTACGAGATTCCCTTGATCTATAGAAGGCTCGTTATATTGTATTAAGCCTGTAAGGCATTATCTAGTACGGGTTCCCATTTTGTCAGAGTTCAGGGTTAGGAAGATCCCTAAGGATGAAGAGACGATGAGGGAGATAATAGATGAGATATCAAGGAGAGAATCTGCTCTTAGCGGGTCAGAAGAGGAGAGTGAAGAAGCTCATGTCCATGAGCATGAGGCCCACGAGCACGGTCACGGGGATCCTCTTCACGAGCAGTTGCACATGCTTGAATACATACTCTCACAACTCTCACAAGTAGATGCTAAGCTTACCGAAATAAACCGCGGGATCGGTGAGATCTCGTCAAGGCTTGAGGAGTTAGTGAGAGTCTCGAGAGCCGCTTTAAAGGTATCGCTTGCAGAAATCGTCGATAACCGTGAGATTAGGAAAAAACTTATTGAGGATGTAATGGAAGAAATATAGGGTGTCCGGTTGCCGGAGTTCCAAGGGATAGAGGTTGTTCAGATAGATATGCCTCATGGTGTGAATGTAATAATAGGCCAGTCGCATTTTATAAAAACAGTTGAGGATCTATATGAGGCTTTGGTGACATCTACACCGGGTATAAAGTTCGGTATAGCTTTTTGCGAGGCTAGTGGTAAGAGGCTTGTAAGGCATGATGGTAACGATGAAGAGCTCAGGAAACTAGCTATAGAAGCTGCCATGAGGATAGGTGCTGGGCATGTTTTCGTGATCTATATGAAGGACGCATGGCCAATAAATGTTCTCAACGCTATAAAGAATGTCCATGAGGTGACAAGGATCTATGCAGCTACCGCTAACCCCCTTCAGGTGATTGTTGGGAAAACCGATCAGGGAAGAGCGGTTCTCGGTGTTGTTGATGGTTTCACACCACTCGGGGTTGAGGGTGAAGAGGATATTAAAGAGAGGAGGGAGTTCCTGAGAAGGATAGGCTATAAGAGGTAAACGGTTTGAAAGCAAAGGTGAGGATTGTATCCTATGGCGAGGATCAGATCAGTATAGACTCGATCAGACTCACAGTACTGAAAATAGTTGGTGAGAAATATATAGAGGAACCGATAGATCTTGGAGATAATCCTGAGGAAACGTTAGAGAAAATCGCTGTAGATCTTGGTGAGGGATCCTATGTCGAAGCCATAGCTGAAGCTAAAAACCAGGTAATAAGGGTTGGTAGGTCGAGAGCTGATCCAGGATCAAGCCCGGTGAAGCAAGCGATCTTTTATCGACCTTCTAAGCTTTTGAGGATCGGTGTTTTGAGGAGCGTTAGAACCAATAGGCAGAATATGGGTTCCGCTGACAGTTCCACCACTATTAATGCTAGTAACACAAAACAGGCAGAAGGCATGGAGAGCGGGAGCACAGCAGAAAACGAACAAGGTGTTCTGCCAGTAGGGCTTAGTGGTCTCGGAGATATTGAGTGGTATTACCCACAAGGCGAGTTCTACGTGTTCGAGGGGGATCTGAGGATCGATGGTGAGTGTGAGGCTATAGTTATTGTTACGGAAGATGGTGAAAAAATACACCTTACCAGAGTTCCAGACAGGGATAAGGCTGTTGTTATGAAGAAAGCGAAGACTACTGCTAAGAGGAGGAAAAAGAAGGGGAGAAAGAAAGCTAGAGGATAATGGATAGTAGTGCTTTTTGTAGATGAAGCCTATTCTCAGCCTGATCCCATACAACGCTCTGCGGCCCATCGATCACCTGGTCCTCCACCTCCTCTCCCCTGCGTGCTGGTAAGCAGTGCATGAATATGGCGTCCTTTTTAGCGAGTGACATTAGTTTTCCCGTAACTCTATAGGGCTCTAGATCCTTGATCCTCTTGTCCCTCTCCCCCTCTTGTCCCATCGATACCCATACATCTGTATAGATCACGTCGGCGTCTTTAGCTGCTCTTACTGGGTCGTCGAGCACCTCTATAGAGGCCCCGGTTATTTCGGTTAACCTATATGCTCTATCTAGGATCTTTTTTGAAGGGTAATAGTCAGGCGGTGTTGCTATATATAGTGTTGCTCCAAGCATTGAGGAGACGGCTATCAAGCTGTTCAGAACATTATCCCTTCCGTCACCTATAAAGACTATTTTTAACCCAGAGATCCTCCTCTTTTTCTCATAGATCGTGTAGAAGTCTGAGTAGGCTTGTAGGGGGTGCTCCTCATTGCTTAGGGCGTTTATTATAGGGATACTAGAGGCACTGGCCATCTCGTATAAAAGCTCATGGGAATATACTCTGAGGGCAAGGCCATCGAGATATCTGCTAAGAACCCTAGCCGTATCGCTTACGCTCTCTCCTCTACCTAGCTGAAGTTCGTTCCAGTTCATGTATATCGCATCCCCGCCTAGCTGCTTCATAGCAAGCTCTAAGCTAACCCTTGTCCTAGTGCTATGTTTTTGAAATACCAAGCCGAGGGTCTTACCCTTAAGGATGTTCAATACTCTCTCTCCAGAGTAGAATTTGCTTTTCATGATCGATGTGATCTCTAGCAGTCTCCATATCTCATCGCCTGATAGATCAAAAGCAGATATTATGTGCCTTCCCTTCAAACTCACGCTAGAAACCCGTTAAAACAATGGTTAGAAATGTATAAGGATTAAGTGAAAGATTTTTATCTTTTTTCAACAATGCTGCATAGCTAAAGATAGTGATATGAAAGGTATAACGTAGCTATATAAATCTCTTTCCAGGATCTCTGGTATCTAGGGCATAGCTATACAGCACTAGTCAGGATCATTGATTGTAATCAGACCTCTCGTTTTTTCACGCTAGCCAGCTCCTTCGATAATAGATCCAAACCATGGCCTGTTAGGGCGCTTATCAAGTATATTTTCTCGTACCCATTGCTCTTAAGGATCTCCAGAACCTCACCGATCTCTTCCTTAGATGCTGCATCAACCTTGTTTATCAATACAACTATCCTACCCATCCCTAGGAGCGATGTAACGCTTCTCAATACTCTTAACTGTTCAGCTAAGCTGTAATAAGCCCCCCTCCTTGGATCTATGAGGAATAATGCTAGATCCGCAAGATTCTTTATAGCTGCTACAGCTTTCATCTCTATCTCATTCATATCCTCTAGGGGTCTATCCAGGATGCCCGGTGTATCTATGATAGCTATCCTTCTCCCCTCGATCTCTAGGTGTCCCATAATAACTCTCTTTGTTGTGAAGGGGAAGGGAGAGGTCTCGGGTTTTGCAGTTGAGATCCTAGATACTAGTGTTGATTTTCCCACCTGGGGCATTCCGCAAACCACTATATTTATAGCTTCTTCAGATATGCAAGGGCTTCTTGATACCTCTTCTACAGCTTTTCTAAGGAGCTCAATCCCTCTCAACCCCCTCCTAACTGTTGAGAGAACCCTACCCACATATTCTCTCGTGAGTGTTTCGATCTCTGCTGGATCCTCTGATTCAGCTATCCTCCTCCTATAATCTCTATAGAGACTCGTTACAATGTGAACGACTCTTCTGCATCTATCTATTAGATCATCATACATATTCTCAGAGGCTATTAGGGCTATCTCGGCATAGAATGGATGCATTGATGAGGATCTCGGCAGTCTTGCGCATCTACTAATAAGATCTGCTAGTAGGGAGAACACCCTATCCATCTTAGCTAGATATATAGACCTAGCTCTAGCAATCCTCGTGCTTCTCGCAATCTTCCCCGATATATTTATTCTCTCTCTATACGCCCTAAGCACCGTGCTCCTTATATACTCAGGGTCGTAGATCTTGGTATTCCTCATCTCATTGCTAAGACATACAGGCATTTCCAGACCCTCTTTATAGTCTGTAGCTGCGGGTCACACGGTTCGTGAATACATCACGTGTCAGCAACCTGGCCCCTATCATCCCCATAGATGTATATGGAAAAGCTGGTTTATCTATGTTGCGTCTGCTCTCAGTCTATCTACTTCTTCCCAGCCCCTTTGGTTTCTTTCTCTCTGGCTTCCTTCTTGACGCTTTCTTTCTCCATAAAGATCGTTGTTCTCTGCCTACCTCCCATCCACCATCCCTAACAATCTATATGTGGCTGGCAATATATCTTCGATGGACGTGCGGTTTGGCAGCTATCTCCTAGCAAGGTTTTTTAACATATGCTCCAGCTTTTCTCTCTCAACAAAGGTTACATTGTCTTCAAGCTTCTTCTTAGCCTCTCTATCTATACCTCTATTTGATAGTACTGCGTAGATCTCGCAGCCCAGCCTGGCACAGATTTTTATAGTGTTGATTATCTTCTCGACAATCTCTTTATCATCTCCACGCTCTCTCTGGATTACTAGGGCTGTCTTCTGATCCTCTATCCTTCCCACAATATCTGGGGCCGTTCTCTTGAGCTTCACAGCCTCGATCCCCATTTCATACATTTTCCTCAGCATCGGGTCTTCTTGTGCATGGATCTTGAGGATCTTATTAACGTAGCTATACACATATCTCTCTGTAAGCTCATACAGATCTATCCTAGATACTATCTCCTCGCCAAAAAGCTCGATAAGCTTCTGGGCGGTCTCTATAGAGGGGTCCATTGATTCCCGCTCGTACTCATACACCGCTTTCCTGCTTGTCCCTATAATCTCTGCAAGCTCTCCCAGGCTAAGCATTCTTTCGACCCTCTTTCTATGGAGGGCATCCCCATCGATCTTCACGAAGAAATGTCCTCTCTTATAATATATAGCTACTTTATCGTTAGAGAGGTAGAGATCCAGTGTTTCTGGATCCATAACGCTTATATCAGACCTGTCCATTACCACTCCTGGCTCTAGATCCTCATTTAGATAGGTTTCAGATATTATTACTGCTGCAGAGTCCAGCATCTTAGACGCTAGCTTGAGATCCTCTATCTCCTCTCTAGAGATCTCTGAGGCGTCTCTCCCAATCTTTATAATGATCCTCTTGTTCACCACGATATCAACGGATCTCCTCTCTCCACGTGGGTATTCTATTATATCAGCATCCATGCTATGTTTCTTAAGTATATCTAGGGTTTTCCTCAAGATCACTTCTATTCTCTCATCCCTAGCGCTAGATGTCCTCCTCATAGTGTGATCCTTCATCTCCCCCATATATTATAGAAATAATAAAGAGGGTTTTATATTTTTTTATAAGTGATATAGTATCTGCCTGGGTTAATATGCATCTATCGGCATGATCGCTTGAAATAACTCCTCTAGATCTTAGCTCTAGAAGCATTCTAGAGGTTTTCTCATTACAGTCGAGAAGCTTATAGAAAGAAGTACCAGAGACCTTGGCTATGATCATAGGGACTCTTATATGATCAGCTAGATCTCTCGGCATGTTGGATGCAAGATCCTTTGCCTCGCTCCCCAGCACGGCATGTCGATCACCGCCTACAAGATCCACATACGTGATCTCAGCTCTGGCGGCTTCCGAGAGTCTCTTCCTATCCTTCGGCGACATATTTGTAAGGCTTCTGACAAGCTCCTTATAATAACTCCCTATAGGATCCCTAACTCCTCCCAGCTCCATGGCTATACCCTCGACTCTTTATAGCTCTTCAGAACACCACTCACCATTATAACGGCTCTATCAGCATAGTCAATAACCCTGGGATCGTGGGACACTATGATCACTGTTGTCTTAAAATCCCTATTAAGGCTTTTAAGCATATCCAAAGCCCTCATACTGCTATCCCAGTCCAGATTAGCTGTAGGCTCGTCCGCGAGTATAACGCTTGGCGTGTTAACCATAGCCCTCGCGATCGCGACGCGTTGTTTCTCGCCACCGCTTAGGAATCTTGCTGGCTTGGAAGCCATGCTCCTGAGCCCCATATACTCGAGGATCTCTGAGACCTTCTCCTCCCTGATCTTCTTAGGCACCCCCGCTATGAGCAAGGGTAACTCTACGTTCTCATACACATTAAGATCTTCTACAAGCCCGTAGTCCTGAGGTATATAGCCAACAACAGTATTTCTGATCATTGCCAGTCCCTCCTCATCAAGCATTGATAAGTTATAACCGTCGACGATCACATCACCCCTATCAGGCCTCAAGAGCCCAGCAATGAGTTTAAGCAGTGTCGATTTCCCAGAGCCTGAGGGGCCGTGTATAGCCATGATCTCACCCCTATTGACGACCAAGTTAACACCTTTTAGAGCCATGGTCTCGCCTACCTTAGGATCCCTATAGATCTTCCACACATCCCTCAAAATAACCACAGGCTCTACAACCATCGGATCTCAAGCCCCGGATATAGAATAAGCTATGAGGGAAATATCCTTGGAACAATACCACGGGATCCTCAAACAGAGTCTCCAGGATCAGGATCTCACGATATGAACAATTAAACGATTGTTTCACTGTAATTGATATAGCTTGATATCAACCCGCATGTCCTTAGCATCGTCAGCCTCAAAGACTCTTTCAACAGCTCTTTCTTTGCTGTTTCGAATAGATCCAGGGGTGGTTTATCAGCTTATTTAGATCTCCATCGATGGATTCATGTTTTGTGGAATTTCATGTAATGGTTTGCCTAAGCATGTGGTGGTGGATTATAAGAATCGTGCGGTTATATTAATGAGTCAGCATTTATCACCATATTGTGTATACATATTCCCTCAAAATCAACATTATTATTTTAGACGAGATCAGCATTATCATGTTCTCGTTAAAAATCATGTTGGATCTGATCTGATATTTATAAGAATTCTTGCACATATATGAAATAGGGTTTGTATGATCTATGGTTATGCGGTTCTCCACAATTGGCTTATTGTTTCTAGATCCCGGGATTCTGTGGTCAATGGTTCAGCTAGGTGGAATCTTTTTGTAGCTGATAAGTCTACTGATAGTTCTTTAATAATCCTACTAGTCTCTGGGATAGCGTCATGTTATTCCATATGGTGGTGTAAATATATATCTTGAGCCATATATCTAGAGGTGAAGTTATATGGTGACGTTATTAGGGGTAAGGGTTTTTCGAGGCGTATCTAAGATCGCGGTAGTAATAGTAGCAGCGGTGATTGTTGTCGCTATAGGGGCTTTCCTCTACACATTATATAGCGGTATGTATCCAGCAAGACCCCCATCTACGCCGACAACTGCAACACCACAGCCGGCTCCCCAGATCCAGGTAACACTAACGATTTTAGCCGCCTCAGGAGATCCGACACTAGCCCCCTATCTAAGGCTTGTTGCCAGCGATTTTATGAAGGCGAATCCCAACGTTAAGGTCGAGGTTCAACTGGTGCCCTTTGCACAGCTCGTACAAACTGCTCTCACAGCACTTCAGAACCAGAACCCGTCTCCTGATGTGATAATATTTTATCCCTCACAGGCACCGACCCTTGGACCTTATCTAGTTGATATGAGGAGATATCTAGACTCCGGTGTTTTCAACAGATCTGATATACCATTCTCCTCTATGCTTCCCGTATATCTTCTAGACGAGAAAGGGAATCTCATAAAGATCTCTGGTATTCCGTTTCAACAGGTCTTTGGATATGTGATAGTCTATAGGAAGAGCATATTTGAGAATCAACAGCTGGCTCAGGAGTTTAAGGATAAGTATGGCTTTGACCTTAATCCTAATACATGGGCATCATGGGATCAGATGATAAAGGCAGCAGAGTTTATCCAGTCCAAAAGAGAATCCCTAGGGATAAAATACGCTCTTCTATTTCCAAACGGTTTAACCCAATCTATATTCAACGGCTTTATCGGGATCTTCTACTCATACGCAACCCAAGACCCATGCACAGAGGTCGCTCCAGGTAGTGTTGGTGGCTATTGGACATACTTTAAAGAGGTTAATGGAAAAATAGTGCCTACTCTCAACTGCACAGCCGGCATAAAAGCTCTCGAAACATATAAGAAGCTTGTCCAGTTCCAGCCACCTATAGATGTTCAGGCTATGGAGTATGATCAGCTGAGGGACTTCTTCCTGACAGGCGATTATGCCATGGTAGCAGCCTGGACATCGTTTATACCAATCTATAATAATGCATCGGTATCAAAAGTAGCTGGAGATATAGGTGTTGCCCCACTACCTGGGGGAGCATCTGGTCAGGCTCCGACATTTGCTGGTATAAATCCGTATTCAAAAAATCCTGATCTAGCTGCAAAGCTTATAGCCATGATGATATCGCCTGAGGAGTATAGAAAGGGTGCGGAGCAGATAGGCTTTGTCCCAGCTACTTATTCTGGATTAAGGGTTGCCTCAGAGGTTTCTGCCACGTCTTGGGTCAAGCCTTTAATAAAGATTGTGGAGGAGCAGAGGACGGTGGATCTAAAGAGAGTCACTATAGTTAATAGTATAACGAACTTCTTCACAGAGTTAAGGCCTATCTTTATCAAGAATGTTGCAGATTTTCTAAGAGGGAGGCAGAGCGCTGAGGAGACTATAAACAATATTGTGAGCGATTGGATAAAGCTTATGAAGATAGCAACATAGATTAATCTGAATAGGTGTTTAGCCATGTTTAAACAGCGCTTTTTTTATATAAAAAGGCAGGGATTCTTTTGGGGTAAAGGGATAAGGGATCGATCTATCTATTTATTAGCGATCCCTGCTCTCGCCTACTTAGTCTCCTTCACTCTCTACCCCATACTATCTAACGCTTTTCTGAGCCTCTTCACATACACACTTAGAGGAGATATTATATGGGTTGGTCTTAAGAACTATGCATACCTGGCCGAGGATCCATTTATAGGTAGGGTTGTGTTTAATACGCTTATCTACATGGTGGTTGCGCCAACTATTACAGTGATCCTTGCTATTCCAATTGCAGCCTCGCTTAGAAGGGTTGGTGGTGTTTTTCTTGTTCCTCTATCTATTGCATCTTTCATACCAGCTACTACCGCGGCTATAATGTGGTATCTCATGCTAAACCCGTTTCTTGGTATCTCGTACTATATTTACCAGTATAACTGGGCATCATCGATATATACTGTGGTTATCATAGAGATCTGGAGATCCCTCCCAATAGCTGTGCTCGTAATATACTCAGGCCTTAGATCTATACCGAAGCATATTGAGGAAGCAGCATATGCAGATGGCATGGTCGGTGTTAGAAAGTTCCTCTCTGTAGATCTCCCGCTTGTGTCGCCACAGATCCTCACAGCATTCGTGTTATCAATGATCTCAGGCCTATTTCTATTCGATCCAATCTATATAGGTACCTCCCAGGCAGGGCCTAGGGTTCTTGATAACCTCGCGTTCTACGTGTTCGAGAACTTCTACACCGACATCAGGCTTAGGGGTTATACTGCAACGCTGATCGTGATAATGACCGCTTTATCCACAGTCTTGGCAGCTATCTATATCAGGCTTGTTTCGTCAAGAACTATCCTAAGGATCCCGATGGTTTCTTTCGCACCATCTAGAGAGATGCCCAGAGCCATCCACTATGCCGTGATACTCCTCGCCTTAGTATTCACACTCCTCCCAATAGCATGGCTATTAATAGTCTCTCTCAAATCGCCTAAGGAGCTTCTCAGCATACCCCCAACAATTATACCTAACAGTCCCACCTTTGACAATTATTACTATGTCGTATCAACGGGGCTTCCCTACTTAGTGACCTCGCTCGGTATTGCATCAATAAATACATTGATAACGATTCTCCTATCATCAATGCTAGGCTTCGCTATGGCAGCATATAGGTTTGGGGGCAATAGGCTTTTGATCTACGTGCTTTATTTGACAGCCACACCGACTCTGATCTATATAGTGCCTCTCTTCGCAATGATCCGTTTTCTTAATGCTATAAATACGTGGTGGGCTCTCATAATAACATACCCAATAATGACAATTCCGATAACAACCTGGATTATGTATAACTATTATATAAAATTCCCGAAAAGCGTTGATGAGGCTGCCCAGGCTGATGGGATGAATAGGTTCGGAGTATTTATAAAGATAGCTTTCCCACTGAGCAAGGGTGGTATAGGTGTTGCCGCTGTGTATTCCTTTCTAATCAGCTGGGGAGCGCTCCTATTCCCCCTAGCGTTTACCTACTCGCCATATGATCTATCAAGCCCTCTCAGCTTCTCTGGTGCACAGACATTTTCTGTCTATATGGCTAATCTGATGAGCCCTGTCACGGCTAACTACGGTGCCGTTGCTGCTGCTGGTGTTATAAGCATGATACCCCCAATAATCCTCCTGATCTTTATTAGGAGGGATCTGGAGAAGATCTGGGGGAGGTGATTAGGTGCTAGAGCTGAAGGGCATAGTGAAGAGGTATGGCGCGTTCGAACTAGCTATAGATAGCATTGTTTTTGAGGATAATAGATACTATATCGTGTTAGGACCTTCAGGATCTGGGAAAACAACCCTGCTGAGATTGATAGCGGGACTCGAGGTTCCTGACATGGGCGATATAATTATGGATGGTAGGAACATAACTTTTGAACCTCCTTGGAGGAGGAATATAGGTATAGTCTTTCAGAACTATGCCCTCTATCCCCACATGACAGCTTTTGAGAATATAGCTGTTCCCTTGAGGATTAAAAAGATCCCTGGAAGGATGATAAGGGATAAGGTTATTGAGATCGCTAGATTGCTTGAGATAGAGGATCAGCTTAATAAATATCCTCACCAAATGTCAGGAGGACAACAACAGAGAGTAGCTATAGCTAGGGCCCTGGTTAAGGAGCCAAGGATACTTCTCCTTGATGAGCCATTAAGCAATCTCGACGCAAGACTCAGGATCGAGGTTAGAGGCTTTCTAAAAAAGCTACAGAGAAGGATCAAGACCACCATAATACACGTTACACACGATCAGGAAGAGGCTCTCGCCATAGCCGACGAGATCATACTGCTAAACAAGGGGAGAATCGTTCAGAAAGGCTCTCCAGAAGACATATATAGAAGACCAAGGGATATTTTCACATTCACATTCATAGGGTTGAGTAATCTGGTGCCAGCCGAGATCTTCGGCCATGGTGATAGAAGCTTGATAGGCTTCAGGCCGGAGGATGCTTATATAGAGGATGGGGAAAACTACGATCTTGAGGGAGTCGTAGAAGCTATAGAATACCTAGGATCACACTCTGTAATTACCATAAGGATCAATGACTCAATAGCTGTGAAGGTTAGGACTAATCTTGGGAGAAGATTATCTATAGGGGAAAGGGTTAGAATAAGGATCAATAGGGATAGGATCCTTAGATTCTATAAAGACCAGATCTTAGCTATATAGCGTATCCCATGCTAAAATTAATCTGGGGTTCGGGTTTCATTGCGGTTGTTTTTGATACTAACTGCTCTTTCCTTGGGTTTCTGGCTCTAGGGCTCCTTTCATCGGATCCTTTATTCTTGGTCTTCATTTGTTCGGTGTGATCTCTACCTACAGCTCCCTCTTCATAGTTTTGCTCTGGCTCATTGCTGTGGGGAAACTCTACATCCTGGATCTATCGTAAAATACATGGAGTTTATATAGTATTCCCATAGAGACAAATTTAATATTAGCTCTTATAAACCATCATGAAACCAGAAACTGTTGGCTATGGCATAGCCTGGGCTATATAGCCCCCGCACTCTCTAGTCCCAACGGCTATTCTATATATGTTTCTAGGTAGCACCAGCTGGATCAATCCATGGATTTTGAGTATACCTCCCCTATATAATATCGGTGAATAGGTGCCCTCGTAAGAGATCGCTTCGTCTATCCTAACATCGATCCCAGAGATTTCGAGAGTTCTAGCTACCTCAGCTCTTGCCGGGTATTGGAGGGATCTACACTGCCCACCAACTATTTCGAGCTTTGCTTCCACACATTTGCCAAGGCTTATTGATATCTCCTCTCCATATCTTCTGGGATCCTCTGGAAATACGAAGGTTGTTTCAACACCTTGGAAAAGGATTCTTCTGTATGGGCTATACATATCCCTGGCAACCTCTAACGGGATATGGTGCAGGAGAGCAGTGTTCCTAACCCATCTCTCAAGCTTTTTCCCCGATAAGGGGATCCCGATCTCACTTGCTTTCCAGTAGATCTCTTCAGCGTTTCTACAGCCATACACTATAAGATCTATATCGCTTAGACTTGTAGAGTGGAAAGAGCCCAGTATGCTTCCCCCAACACCGATCTTCCCGAGCCTGATTCCGGTTAGCCTTATCACCCTCTCTATGAGCTCGGATGCCTTTTCTTCGAGAGGGTCTCTCGGATTTATATACACCTCATAACCCCTCTCCTCTGGTAGTAGATGGGCTATCACATCTAGATAGCCTATGGATGGCATTTTAGAGCCATAAACAGGATCCCACTCTTCTCTATGATACTTGTTAAAGATCTTCTCTACATGGTATACAGAGTATCTCTCCAACACCCTTTTAAGCGGAACACCTCTAAATCTCCAGATACCGATACCATGTTCCCCTCCACGGTAATCCTCGGCTGGGATGTATTTGATATATGTGAATATCCTTCCAGGCGGGTGCACGGATCCGAATACTACGTGTAAATTCAAGCCCTTATCAATAACAATATCATGATCTATCGGCGCTCTCCTCACACACCCTGCCCGAGTCGCAGAATATCCCAGACCAACTTATTAGCAGATGCTGTGATGTCTCCTAGCTAGTTGTTAAAGGCTAATGTTGCTCTACCTGTTCAAGCTAGATCTGATATTATAAAGCTTAACGAGATCTGCTAGTTGCACGGCCTACAAATGTCTTTGAAGATTGTCGTGGACTAGCTAGGGTCTTAAGACATTGGGTCATCGTATATGTCAGGAAGGCCATGTGGCAACACATGCTGGCTCTTCAACGATATAATTATAAGAAGCGGGGGCTTGTTGGCAAATATCTAAATAACCACTATGCTTGTTATATAGCACATAGGCTAGAACTCGCAGGGTTGTTTATAAAGGGTTACTGCGTGTGGCTTAGTAACCATATATTTAATAATACTTTTTACCGTGGTGGAGCAGGGGTTGATCAGCACTAGCGGGCTTTACAGGCTTATCCTGTTGGTGATCTTGATAACAACGATTCCTACGGCTATAGGTATGTGGAGCGATAAGGCCATGATATCCGCTAAGGTAAAAACCGGAGAGGCAAGAATATATATAACAAGCTATAAGGCTCTAGCCTTCAAGGAACAGAAGGGAAAGGGGTGCATATCAAGCGATGGTGAGGTTACATTCAGCAATAACAATAGATCTATGAGCGTGATATTTACAAATATATCGCAGGGCTGGTATGGATGGGTAGGGCTCGTGATATCCAACGAGGGCGTGTTTCCAAGAACCATTGGGAGGCCGAGCGTGATAGCGCCTATAAATATATCTATATCCAGGTTTCTCTACGGCCCATTCAGGGCGCCTGGAACATCGGGTATATGGGGTGATGTGAATATATGTGTGATGACAAGCAATCTGGCATCTAGCGGAAACCCATTTCCAGGGAATGTTGATACGGGCTCCATATATCTCCAGCCAAGCTACAAGGCGATAGCATGGGTGTTTCTTAACTACACAGGTGTAGAGAATCTCTCTTCAATATCAATAACTATTGGTGTTGCGGGATAGTGGAAGAGCTCTGGGGTTTGGGTTTCATTGCGGTTGTTTTTGATACTAACTGCTCTTTCCTTGGGTTTCTGGCTCTAGGGCTCCTTTCATCGGATCCTTTATTCTTGGTCTTCATTTGTTCGGTGTGATCTCTACCTACAG
>DATMAU010000016.1:0-52478 GCA_035559775.1 Sulfolobales archaeon | reverse complement strand
CCGCCGATCACTCTAGCCACGGTTTCCCTAGCGCTAGCCCTCCCACCCCCTCTATGATCCCAGTTTTCATACCCATATCTAATTATATATGGGAGGTCTGCGTGTCCCGGTCTTGGTTTATATCTGATCTCATCATATGGTCTAGATATAACGTCGATGTTTCTCACAATCACCGCTATAGGTGCGCCTGTTGTTTTTCCGTTAAACACTCCCGAAAGAATCTCTGGTTTATCTTCCTCTCTCCTCCCAGAGACATAGATCCTTCCGGGTCTTCTAAATGATAGCTCGAACTCTATATCGCTCTCACTGAGCGGAAGACCGGCTGGGACACCATCGATTACAACCCCTACTGCGGGTCCGTGGCTTTCTCCGAAGGTGGTTATTCTTAGAGCCCTACCAAACGTATTTCCCGGCATATAGGTAATCCACCACCTTATCCTCTAGGTGTGTTAGGTCTCTCTGTTGCCATATGCTTTGAGAGTGGAGGGCTCCTCTTACTAGTATTTGAAGACCATTTATTGTGATCATGTTTCTCTTCTCTGCAGTATCTATTAGATATGTTTTCACGGGTCTGTATACGAGATCTATCGCTGCGGTACCTTCTATACAGCTTCTCGGTATTGACGATGGTTCCGGGGTTGCATTGACTACGATCTCTTGCTTGATATTGCTGCACTCCTGGATCACCTCAGCGTGATAGCCATAGCTTTTCATTCTCTGGGCGAGCTCTTCAGCCCTGGCTTTGGTTCTGTTGATAATATATATCTCACACCCTAGATCGCCGAGCGCGTATGAGGCTGCTTTAGCAGCACCCCCAGCTCCGAAGACTAGGCATTTAGCACCGCTGAGCCTACCGATCTTCTCCTCAACCAGTTGTTTGATTGCTAGATAATCGGTATTATAGCCAGTCTTATTATATATAGTGTTAATAGCACCTATCTTAGATGCTATGGGATCGGTTCCCTCTATATACCGAAGGATCTTCTCTTTATATGGTATTGTCACATTGAGGCCGAAGGCGATTTCCACAAGCCCGGCTGCGGCTCTATCAAATATATTTTCGGATAGGTCAAAGGCTAGATATACTGCGTTAAACCCTGTTAGATCGAATACATAGTTATGTATTGCCGGCGATAAGGTATACCCTATCCCTCTGCCTATTAGTCCACAGAGTCTGGTTGTGCTATCTATTCTAGGCATTTTTTCAATAACCCCTCAAGGATCTCTATGTCAAGCTCTACTCTTTCCCATTCACCGATTTTCTTTGGTAGAGGCATCAGGATCTTTCCTCTTCTCCTCTTTTTATCCATCTTCAATGCTTTCGCTGCTGTGTCTAGATCTATTTTGACACCAAGCTCCCTAGAAGATCTTGGGAGGCTATGGAGAGATAACAACTTCTCAAGATATATAACCACATCCTTGCCTGCTACTCCTAGCTCTTCTGCCAGTGATGCCTCACAGACCATGCCTATCGACACAGCTTTTCCATGGCTTATCTTAAAACCGCTGCTAGCCTCTATGGCATGTCCTATGGTGTGTCCATAGTTAAGCACGATCCTTATACCCTTATTGTCTCTTTCATCAGCTTCAACGATCCTCATCTTATTAACTGCGGATCTAAATATTATCTCCTCAAAAGCCTCAAGATCCTTGTTGTATATATCTCTATATCTTGCCTCTAAGAGCTCGCATAATTCCCTATCGAGGGTTATGCAGTATTTTATAACCTCTGCCATGCCGTTGGCTAGATCGTCTCTGGATAGGCTTTCGAGGAACATGACATCCGATATTACCAGGGCTGGTTGGTAGAATGTTCCAAGCATATTCTTAACACCATCCATGTTAACCCCATTCTTACCACCCATAGCGGCATCCACCATTGCGAGCAGTGTTGTTGGTATGTTGATCAGCTTGATCCCCCTCTTATATATAGATGCGGCGAAACCAGCTACATCCATAATAGTTCCACCTCCGAGCGCTACTATCCACTCTAGATCCGGCGATGACCCCATGTGGATCTTTCTCACGATGTCAAGAACCACCGATATGTCTTTCGCCTTCTCACCATCATCTATAGCTATTATGCTTGATACCCTCCTAAGCCTCTTAATAACAGGCACAGGATCGATTCTCGTACTATGTATCACAGAGACCTCTCCCTCAATCTCGTTCAGAACGTCTAGAGAGTTGCTACCAACAACTATCACGCTCCTCGTGCTACATAGGTTGGATACGTATTTCCTCATAAATCTCTCCCAAGGATCTTTGCAATGGATCTTAGCTTCTCCATAAGAGAGGCGAAACCAGCTATATCTAACTGTTGCTCAGAATCGCTCAAAGCCTTCTCAGGGTTGTGGTGCACCTCTATTAGAAGCATATCGGCTCCAGACGCTATTGCTGCTAATGCTAGGGGTGCGACCAGATCTCTTTTTCCAGCTGGGTGGCTTGGATCTGCACATACTGGGAGATGTGTGAGTCTCTTCGCAAGCGCTATGCCCCCCACATCCAGTGTGAATCTTGTTCCAGTTTCAAAGCTTCTTATACCTCTCTCGCATATAACGACAGAACCGTTGCCCTCTAGTAATACGTATTCAGCACTGCTAAGCCACTCATCAACAGTGTTTCCGAACCCTCTCTTGAGCAGAACGGGTTTTTTCACCCTCCCAACCTCTTTTAATAATGAAAAGTTCTGTGAGTTCCTAGCACCTATTTGAAGCATGTCCACGTATTCTCTAAATAGAGCGATATCCCTTGGATCCATTATCTCGCTAACCACAGGTAACCCGGTTTCTTCAGACACCCTCCTCAGGATCTTTAACCCCTTTTCACCAAGACCTTGGAATGAGTAGGGGCTGGTTCGGGGTTTGAAGGCGCCGCCCCTTATCATCGAAACCCCCAGGCTCTTAAGCGTTCGAGAGATCGTGATCATCTGTTCCTCATCCTCGACGGAGCATGGCCCAGCAGCAATAACTATTCTCCTACCTCCTATCTCAACCCCATTTACATTTACTATTGTATCTTCTTTCTTCCACTCTCTGCTTGCTAGAGGATAAGGCTTTCTAGTCTTTATCGTTACCTCGATACTAGGATCCGTTAAGCCTTCTGCAACGTTATCAGGCCATGCTATAACCAGTTCTCTGCCATATAGCTCTACCACCCTGTAAGATGCTCCCCTGCTACCTAGCTTATCTACTAGGCTATCACCTCTGGATCCTTTTTTAACCACGTATAGGATCATCTATCACCACCAAACCTTTTAATAGTGAAGAGAAGAGCTTCCAGCCCTATCCTTCTAGCTTCGGGAGCGTGGGGGTTGTGCTCCTGGATCTCCAATACTACTTTTATGTTGTTTTTAACACGATCCATGGCATCCTGTATCTTTTTGAAGTTATAGGTCATATATATCCTGTAATCTATGCCGAAATCCTTAGAGAGCCTCTCTATAGCCTCTGAGAGGGCTAGCATATATATGTGTGGAAGAACCTGGATCACAGCCATTGCTTTCTCATGCTCCTCATAACTTGTTATGAGGGGCATGAGCCCCACTGATGACCAGAACGAAACCACCTCGTTGATGACGTCGAGCCCTGTCGAGGATGGTATGATCACTATTGTTTCTCCATATGGTATGGATAGGGGGCCGAATAGAGGGTGAGTTGATATATATTTAAACCCATGTCTCGTAGATTCACGCTCTATCAAGCGATAGATCTCTCTTTTCGTTGAGAGTATATCCATGACCACCTTATCTCTCATGAAGGCTGTAATTGCATCGAAATACCCTTCTGCAAAGGCCTCCCTGGAGAGGGTTAGTAATACATAATCGCTCTCCGGGATCACCTCGCCCGGCTCGCCATAGCTACAGTTAAGCTCTTTCGCAAGGTTCTCTGCTTTCTCGAGATCCCTTCCACTTATACTAACCCT
This sequence comes from Sulfolobales archaeon, assembly GCA_035559775.1. Classification (GTDB taxonomy): domain Archaea; phylum Thermoproteota; class Thermoprotei_A; order Sulfolobales; family AG1; genus AG1. Next base: position 48,554 of record DATMAU010000016.1, on the reverse strand, counting down.
GTATCCAGCCCTTGATATGATTTTTCCCAAGGTTCTAGCCATACCACCATAACCTATTATAGCCACCTTCTTACCGCCAGCCCTGCTGATTGATTGAACTGCTATTGAGTATTGTATAAGTAGCTTTACAATACTCTGGGCAAGATCCTCTGGCAGCCCTTTTTCTTTCGATAGAGAGATCCATTTTTTCACTACCTCCTCCTCCCTGCCAGGGTCTCTTGTGGGTATACCCAGTGTTCTCTTTATATCTCCTATTTTTCTCGATATCTCTATCCTCCTTGAGATCATTTCTATCAATACCTCGTCAACCCTGTCTATTTCAGCCCTGAGAGATTCTAGATCTCCTACCACTCCCCATAACCTCCGCCACAGCTTTTATAATAGAGTTTTTTCCAAGCCCGAAGTGTTCTATCAACTCCTCTTGGGATTTTGCTGTTCTTCCGAATGTTGTCGTTCCGAGGATCTTCATTGGGACTGGGTATCTCTTCACCACAACCTCCGCCACAGCGGATCCTAGTCCTCCGTAGATGCTATGCTCCTCAACAGTTACTATAGCTCCAGTTTTTCTCGCATAACTCTCTACTATATCCTCATCTATTGGTTTTATAGTAGCCATGTCTATGACAGCGGCTTTTATGCCTAACCTGCTGAGCTCCTTTGACGCTTCTAATGCGTTCCAGAGAACAGGTCCTGCGCCTATTATAGTTATATCTTCTCCATCCCTTAGAACTGTTGCTCTGCCGAGTTTGAAGTCATCGCTGATATCAGCTGTTATTGGGGGCGAGTAGTCTCTACCTATTCTATAATACACGGGCCCTCTCTCCTCGGCAACTATTTTTGGAAGGCTTCTCATGATCTCTGAGGAGTCTGCTGGAACTACTACTTTCATGTTTGGGATCACTCTCATCAAAGCTATATCTTCTAAGGCTTGGTGGCTTGATCCATCGATACTATCGCTCAGCCCGGCATGTGTTGCTATGAATTTCACATCTAGGTTCATCCTGGCTGTTGTGTTTCTTATCTGCTCCCAGGCTCTCATGAGGAACATTGCGAAGCATGTTACTAAGGGCCTCATGCCTGCTGCTGCTAATCCCGCTGCGAAGTTTACCATATGTTGTTCCGAGATCCCTACGTTGAAGAACCTGGCTGGGAAGCGGTCTCTGAAGTAAGAGGCTCTTGTTGAGTCCCCAACATCCGCTGTGATCACGACAAGATCCCTGTGGATCTCTCCTAGCGATACGAGGAGCTTTCCGAAGGTCTCACGCATTGATGAGAGCTCTCTTAACAACCTCGACACCTGGTTTCTGGCTCTTTGTGTTCTCTATCTCAATAACTCCTTTTCCTCTAACGGTTTTTGCGAATATTATTGTTGGTGCCTTGCTATTTATAGCATCGCTTATAGATCTATCTATACTGGCTATACTATGGCCATCACATATATGAACCCTCCAGCCAACAGCCCTCCATACATGGGGTAGATAGTGTTTTGGCTTGATATCATCTATAACCCCGTCGAGCTGGAAGCCATTGTTATCAACAACTACTACGAGGTTATCCAGCTTTCTAGCTGCGGCATGTGTCATGGCCTCCCATACCTCGCCCTCGTCCTGTTCACCATCTCCCATGATCACATAGACTCTCCCAGAACCTCCATGGATCTTTATCGCAGTAGCGACCCCCACACTGAAACTCAACCCCTGCCCAAGGCTCCCTGTTGACATATCGACGCCCGGTATAGAGATCTCCGGATGTCCCTGTAGGATACTATCTATTCTATGTATCTTTTCAAGCTCTTCAAGAGGTATAAGCCCTGCTTCTGCAAGTGCTGCGTAAAGGGCTGGTGCTGCATGCCCTTTGCTTAGTATAAGCCAATCCCTATTGATGGGATCTCCGGTTCTCCTTAGGTATTTGAACACTACTGTTGTGAGTATCTCTACCGAGCTTAGCGAGGAGCCGAGGTGGAGAGATTGGTCGTTGAGATACATTCTTAATATATGCTTCCTTATTCTAATAGCTAGGAGCTCGAGATCTTCTATGCTTTTACCATTACCCATTGGTATTGGAACTCCATCTCCTCACCAACCTCGCCTTGAGTAAATTCAAAAAGGGTATATAAGCGTTACCATTCGTGTTAATAGCCGTGAGGAGAGACTTAGTTTAAGGCGGATCGTTGATATATATCATTACTTGTGACCGAAAAACTCTCGAACGGTATTAAGCGTTATTGATCAAAAAGCCCTATATAGTTATAACATCACGTCAGGGGCAGGTTTAGCTTTAATGCTTTTACTATCTCCTTATACCTATTCCTAACAGTCACTTCTGTTACACCTGCTATCATGGCTATCTCTTTTTGAGTCTTTTTCTCGTTATTGAGTAGGCATGCTATATAAACAGCGGCGGCTGCGATGCCAGCCGGGTCTTTTCCAGCACCTATCCCGGTGTCCCTTATCTTCTTAAGTATCTCTTTAGCTGTTGCCTCTATGCTACCGCTAAGGCCGAGTGTGCTTATGATCTTTGGAACATGGTGGAAAGGATCGGGCTTTGGCATCTCAAGCCCGAGATCCTTCCAATCAAGCTCTTTGTATAATAGCCTGAAGCATCTTGCAAGCTCTTTTCTCCCACTCTTCGTATACTGGGCTATCTCGTCAAGACTCCTGGGTACGTTCATAATCCTACAGGCTGCGTAAAGCGCTGCTGCAACAACACTCTCAATAGCTCTCCCCCTAACCAGCCCTGTCTCGACAGCCTTTCTATATATAATTGCAGCCTGTTCCTGAACCTCCTTTGGTAGGCCGAGGGAGTTTGCCAGTCTCTGGAGCTCGGAGCTTGCCTGTGTTAGGTTCCTATCTATAGCGTTCTGGACTTTTGTTCTTATCTGCCACTTCCTCATTCTGGCATACTCCATCTTCTTTTTCAGATCAAGCTTCTTGCCAGTTGCATCTCTATCCTTGTAATCAATTATTGTGACTAAGCCTATACCTTCCATCGCCGGGGCTAGAGGCGACCCGGATCTTGTTCTTCTCTCCCTTTCCTCTGGTGTGAATGCTCTCCACTCTGGTCCTTGGTCAACGATCCTTTCCTCTAGAACCTCTCCTGTCTCCTCACAGATATATGCTCCTCTAGCTATATCGATCACGATCTTATCTGGAGGACACTTAATATCCTGATTACCGCTACTCTTTCCAGCCTTTACCTCAACCTCGTTAACCCCTGAAACCACGTTCAAAAAACCATCACCCCCACTAATAACTAGGCATGCATAAATAATATGCGTTTCAGAGCTTATAAATACAAACCCGTGGATCGTCTATTTTGTGGGTATCATTTCGAGAACCTTTCTAGCCAGAGCCTCAGGCTCCCACATGGTTCCAACAGCTATTTTCCTCCCATTGACAGCGATGATCGGTAATCTCCCACCCCTATACATGATCATTTTGAAGAGTCCTCTCAACGTGAGTGCCTCTATTATCACTACTCTTGCAAAAACCCTACGTGTGATCATATTTATAAATATTGTTAGCTTTTTGGATAACTCTAACAGATCCTCAGGGTATTCGTTAACCTGTTGGGGTTTATAGTCCATTCCAAAGCCTTTCATAAGGATCTCGCAGTGCTCGCAATGGCCAAGCATTATTGGGTTGATTGTTATTATCTCTAAAACTACTATGGACGATCTGTTGTGCTTGATTCTAAACATGACACATACTACCCCCTATATTGTTTAGCACGGTATCAACCCAATCTTCTCCTCCTATGAATTCGATTAGTATGGTTCTGTCGGTGATCCCGCAGTATAGATGGATCCCAAGGGTTCTGGTTGTTCTCAACCCATGTCTTTTTCTATATATATAGGCCTTCGCACCATGCCCCGAGATCGCTAGATCGTATATCTTCTCAGCCTTCCTCAGCTCCTTGATCCCCCACTGCTCTTTAAAACCAGGCCATATCTTGATTCTAAGCATGATCTCGCCCTTGGGTGTTGCTAGCCCGTGCTCTACTTCCCCTTCTTTTACCCACTTTACGCTCCCTTGCCTTGTGCTTGTAAAAACATCTGAGTTCATCGGTATAACTACTACTCTCCAATCAACTGGAATCGATATTACGAGGTAATTATAAACCCCGGTTATTATGTTACCAACGGCTATTGTTACATTCTTTGACTCAGTGTATGTCAAGCTCGCTCATAGCCTCCAATAGATCTTTCTCCCTAAGGTTTCTCTTTTTAAAAGCTTCAAGCTCGCCCACTAGGTATGGGAGTAGTCTTAATGTATAGTAGTTAGAGATAAAGGGTATTCCCAGGAATTCGCCTAGCAATAGAAGATATAGAGAATCCCTGTAACTTCTAGCTATATGGAGCGTCTCTCTATACATCTCATAGGTGCTCATACCGAATATAAAGTCACTCACTATCCTCTTAACCCTATCAGCCGTTATTGAGAGCCTGTTAGCGATTTCTCTCATTATTGAGCCTCAAGATCCCTTATGAGTCTTTTGAGCCTATCTATACCGACAATATCCTCAGGGTATAGGGGTATATAGCCTAGGAGCTGGTCTCCAAACAGCTTCCTAATATACTCCATGTTCCTTTCCTGCTCCTCGAACTTGGATTTGAGAAAGCCTGTGGCGTCTTTATCAGCCTCTTGTCTGGGTATTATCATGTTTACCACAACGCCTCCAGAGGGTATTTCATAAGCCTTCACCATATCCATGAATCTTCTCACAACAGATATGGATAGCATTGTTGGTATTGTAACGAATATGAAGCTGGTTTTTGAAGGATCTGTGAGCACGCTCTTTACACCAGTGTATCTCTTATACAGCTCGAGAAGCTCTATTAGCACTGGATCGCTCTTCACCTCCTCCAAGACTTTATCCTTCCTGAAGCTCAGCTGTGCTCTGAGAGATAATGCCTCTTGCCTTGACTTTATAACCCTCTGGAGCCAGAGGCCATAGATCTTTGACAAGCCTATTAGTCTTATAGCGTTTGCAACAGCAGCTGTGTCGAAGACGATTCTATCGAACCTCCCGGACTCATTAAGTATAAGATCCATCATTTTATCAAACGACGCTGCTTCCTGGAACGCCGGATTTGTTGTCGCTATCTCTATAAACCCCTTTGGATCTATTGGGATCTCAGCCCACTTGAGGAAATCCCTTATAAGCTTAGTTATCCTCTCCTTATACCTGGCAACGACATCCTCGATCTCTACTTCTACAGCATATAGATTACTTACGCCTTTAACCTCAACTATAGATCCTCCCGATAGGTTTTGTTCGAACACAGAGGATAGTGAGTGGACGGGGTTGAAGCTAGCTATAAGCGTCCTATATCCTTGCTCCGCAAGGCTAAGCCCTATTGCGGATGCTAGCACTGTTTTTCCGACGCCTCCTTTACCCCCCACGAATATGAATTTCTGCTCTCCCCTGACTATTGGCATGGGATCACCTCCCAGAGATGGCTTCGAGATCGTCGAGTGTTATGGTAGACTCCCAGAGCTCTTTAGCGACAGCCTCTATCATCTCAAGCCCCCTTGGCTCCCTCCTGAACATAGGTATTATGGCTACTATGAGATCCTCGAACTTCTCATATATCTCTCTCAAGAATGGTCTCTGAGCCTCAACCCTTTTCTTGAGATACTCAGGAGCCCTGGGATCCTCGAGGATCACCGGTGGGTAGACCTGGTTAACAACCACACCAGACATTTTCAGCCCTAGCTCTTCGAACATTTTCAATGCTTTCTCAGTATCAACTATAGCCATCTTCTCAGGGATCAGAACCATTGTGAAGGCTGTTCCTTTGGGGTCTGTTATTAATTTGCTGAAGCTAACGATCCTGTCTCTTATGCTCTCTAGCTCTTTTAACAACTGATCCTCTCTCTCGGTATATTTCTCCCTCTTAAGCCTAGATGCTACCTTCTCATACTCATAAGCCTGCCTCCTAGCCTCTGTTATTTTATCGACCCACTTGCTCAGAATATCTGCCATAGCAACCATCCTTATCCCATGTCCAAATGGGGGCATATCGAAGACATAGAAGTCATATTTGTTCTGAGAAACCACGTCGAGCATCGCGTCATATACTGCTGACTCGTACATAGCCGGCTCAGCCACAGCTGATTCGATATAATCCTCAACTTCTCTTGGAATCTCCTCTATCTTATACATATCCCTAATCTTCTGCCTTATAGAGTCGACATACTCCTTGATCCTCTTATCAGCATCTATCTCTAGAACATAGAGGTTCTTTGATAGCTCTATCTCACCCTTACCGAATAGATCTTTCTCGAAGATATCGCTCAGCGAAGCCTGAGGATCTGTTGAGAAGCAGAGAACCCTCTTACCCATAGTGGAGAGTTTATAGGAGAGCGCAGCGCTAGACGTCGTCTTACCAAGCCCTCCTTTGCCAGCGAAAATAGCTATCTTAAGCTCAGGCCTTTTCTCAAACAGGTATTTAAACCCAACGCTCCTTGGCATAAGATCACCCGGTTACAATGTCTGTGAAGTCCCTCTCTCTAAGCATCCTCAGCTTCCAGCCCTTGATATTGGGAACCATGTATGGTAAGAGTCTGAGCGTGTAATATGGTGGGAGTAGAGGGATCCCCATCATATCCCCTATTGTCATAAGCATGAAGAGATATTCTATATACATCTTCTCTTTCATTATTGCAGTGACCTGCCCATGCAGGGATATACCATATACAGCCTCGCTTAACCGTGACAATAGGCCCCTAATACCTCTCTTACTGCTAGCTTCACTAGGGTTTTCACTGCTCAGTATTTACCACCGAAATAATACTGCTATTAGGGTTAATATAAGCTTGACCCAGATCTATCTAATCTATAAACCAAATTTATATTAAAAAACTTTATTATAATGAATTAGATCTAAGCTTTAGTAGCTGCTCTATATCTGAAATATCCTCTGAGGAGATAGTATGTCATTAAGGCGCCCATGATGGCAAGGATAATCCCTAGGGCTGCTGAAATCATGTTTGAAACTGTAACTACGCCTGCACCGAATTTTGCTTGAACTGCTGCTTGAACGGTGATCGGTCTGTTGGCTAATAGATATGCCGCATACGTATATCCTTCCCAGACTAGGGCTGCAACAGTGGTTATCGCCATAAATATTCCAGGATATACAACATACCATGTTGGTCTCTTAACCTTAGCTAGATATACGGCAACAAGTAGGAGTGCTAATCCTGCAAGCAGCTGGTTTGTCCCTCCGAAGAGGAGCCACAGGTTGACCCAGCTTCCAGTGAATGCCAGGAAGATCATTATTAGGATGAGAACTAGTGGAGAGACCCATCTATTGCCAAGTATGTTTCTCTCAAAAAGCTCTGCAGAAACGGTTCTCCATACTCTTACGAACAGCATGCTTGTTATCATCCCCATAACCGCTACAAACATTGCATAGAACAGGTTCATAGCATCTCTAGAGACGCCAGTTAGAGCTGATGTGAGCGTTGATGCACCAGTTACATAGGCGCCCGCTGCTAGGGGGTATGTTGTTAGGATCATTACTGAGGCTACTGAGGATAGGCCGACAATGCCCTCTGTGATCATAGCACCTCCACCAACGGGCCGAGCGTCTGTCTCGAACTCGAGTTGCTTTGATGTAAGCCCGCTTGATACTAGGCTATGCCACCCAGATATAGCTCCACACGCTATTGTGACGAACAGTATTGGCCATAAGGGGCCTGTCTGTGGGTTTTCAAGCGGGTTTGTCGGCCATAGATTCTTTACCGGGGCCTGCACTATCTTTAGCCCTGTGAACGGAGTTGCTAGTGCAGCAATGATAACTAGAATTAGAGCTATGATTGCTGGTAGGTACCCAACATATACCGTTGGTAACAGGAACCTGGGCATTGGTGTTACTGCTCCTATGTAGTATATGACGGCAAGGACTACGAGCCAGAAGAGCACTGTATATGTTCCAGGCTGTGTTGGGAATGTCCTCACATCAAGCGGTAATGTCCTTGGATCGTCGAGGAAGTTGGTTCCCGGAGTTCTCAGCTGGGGGAGTGCTACTGTGATTATGATTCCTACAAACACTAGCACTAAGGCTACGACTGTCGCTATAAGGACATCGATCTTTAATCTAAATACTAGGTGTCCGAAGATCACGCCTGTGATTAGTATGAATAGTATTGGTATGAATGTGCCTGGAAACTGGTTAAACACTGTTGTTATAACCCATGCGAACACGGAGGTTATTATTATTAGATAGGCTATTAGATATCCTAAGAGCAGCTGTCTCGCCCTATTACCCAGAAGCTCGTATGTTATGGGCCCCATGGATCTCCCATCGTTCCTAACAGACATCATCATAGCCGAGTAATCCTGGACCCAGCCTATGAAGAAGTTACCCACTATCAGCCATATCAGTGCAGGAAGCCATCCGTAGAACCCCACTGCTACTAGAGGACCTACTATTGGTCCCAGGGCTGCTACGCTTTTAAACTGGTATCCATAGAGTACATATTTACTTACAGGGAAATACTCAACACCGTCGAAATACTGTTTAGCTGGAGTAGGCCTGCTTGGATCCGACTGCCATATCCTCTTATCAATATACTTTGAATACATGGCATAGGCTATTGCGTATATCACAAGTCCCGTCAATATATAAGGCATCGGTGTGTCCAGCAATTTGAACACCTTCGATATTATTTAATACTAGAGCGTAATATAAATATTACAATAAGGGAGCAAAGTGTGAATAGTAATATAGAGTAGAGTTATTTTTAACATATATGTTCTGTAATATACGCACTAGCGTTACAGTAGAGCCTTATTCTCGCGCTATGTATACTGATATGTATACTGAACCATATACATAGTCTTGCTTAGGATTCCTCAATAGATCAGAAATCTAGAGAAATATTGATATATTATTATAATATATAAGAGTGTGTTCAAAGCCTGGTATCGCAGGACATAGGGGATAAGGGTCTTGAGACTGTTGGTTTTTCTTGATAGGTTTGCCCATCCCTCTACGAGCTCATTAAGCTGTTTTAAAACGTGGGGCTACTCTACACAAATTAACGTATCAATTATAATGTGCTGTTTTATCTGATCTCCATGCTGTTTTTCTCACTATTTCTTTTCACCTGTGGGAATGTTTCTCTCAACCTCTTCTCGGCTACGGCGTATGCTTCTTCCAGTATCTTCTTAGCCTCGCTCGTGCTTTGCGGGCTATACCACGTTGTCGGCGGTATATATTCTCCTGTACTGCTTATAAGATCTCTTAGACTGTTTTCTATTAGCTGAGTCTCTATCTCTATGCTTGGAATCAGGCCCTTAAAAACCCCTCTTATCTCTCTTAGTGCTGATAGTGCAGGACCTATAGAACCCATGGCTTCTCCGATCGCTATGTAATTCTCTATTTTCAACACTATGCCTTCCATGATATATCTTAATGCGGTGAGATGCCTTAGCACGCTCCTTATCTGCTGGATCTCTCCGGCAACAATCATAGCCCTAGCATCGTCTCCCATCGATGTTAGATCTACTACTTTCTCAAAAAGCTGTTTCTCTCTCTCCTCAAGTCTGTGTATATAGTTGTCTATCTTTGATACAAAGCTTCTAAGCATTATTAGAGTATTTTCCGCCCTCTCCTTTTTCTTTTTAAACTTATTACCGTCCCCGAAACCCAGTATGTTAAGCCCCGGCAGGTTTATCATAATCACGCCATCCAAGCTATCTCTCGCTTCATCATTCCCTTATATAGTTAGGGGCTCTTAGCGAAAACTGATATGTGAAATGCTTATAGGATCTTAGCCTATAAGGGCTTGTGATGCATGGTTATTTAGTGAGCAAGCTCGGGGTGCGCTAGGTGAAAAAAATCTATACCAGGGATCTGTTGAAAAGCGGCTCTGAGAATCAGAGATACAGGATCTGTGGATGGGTTGATAGGGTCAGAGATCTTGGGAAGATAAAGTTTATCCTTGTGAGGGATAGAGAGGGTGTAATCCAAGCTATAGCCAGGGTTGAGGAGACCCCTAATAAGGTGTTTGAGATGATAAAGAATCTTGATAGGGAGGATGTCATATGTGTTGAGGGTATGTTTAAAAAGAACCCCCAAGCCCCTGGAGGTGGCGAGATAGTTGTTGAAAATATAGATATGCTCTCTAAGGTTGTTGAAATAGCCCCTATAGAGGTTCATAGCTCGACAGAATCAGACCTAGCTACCAGGCTTAGGTGGAGATGGCTTGATGTTAGGAACCCAAGGATTATGGGGATATTCGTGCTCGAAGCAGAGGTCGCACACGCATTTAGAGAATACTTTAGATCCAACGGTTTTATCGAGATCTTCACACCAAAGATCGTTGGGGGCGCGACCGAGGGGGGAGCGGAGGTCTTCCCAATAGTCTACTTTGATAGACAGGCTTTTCTAGCACAGTCACCCCAGTTCTATAAACAGATGGGCGTAATAGCTGGTTTCGAGAGGGTATTCGAGATCGGGCCTGTATATAGGGCTGAAAAGCACCATACTGTTAGGCATTTAACGGAATACCACTCGATAGACTACGAAGTAGGCTTTATAGACGGGCTGGAAGATGTTATGAGCGTTGCTGAAGGAGCCTTCAGATATGTTGTTGAGACCGTACTGAGGAAAGAGACCACAAAAGAGATTATCGAGAGCTATGGTGGATCTGATATATTGATCCCGAAAGAGATGCCCAAGATAACTATGAAAGAGGCGTACAGGATCCTTGAGAGTATGGGTAAGAAGATACCTCTTGGTGAGGATCTAGACTCTGAGGCTGAGAGGCTCTTATGGATGTATGTAAGGAAGGAGTTCTCATCGGACTTCGTATTCGTGACAGAATATCCATGGAAGGTAAGGCCTTTCTATGCTATGAGAAAGCCTGGAGAGCCTGAGTGGACACTGAGCTTCGACCTCATATTCAGGGGATTAGAGGTGGCCACTGGAGGGCAGAGAGAGCATAGGTATCACGTTCTACTAGAGCAGGCTAGGGAGAAAGGGCTTAACCCAGATAACTTCTGGTTCTACCTAGAGTTCTTCAAATACGGCGCACCCCCACACGGAGGTGCTGGGATAGGTTTGGAGAGGGTCGTCATGCAGATCCTAAAACTCTCCAACATAAGGGAGGCTAGGCTACTGCCGAGAGATCCTGAGAGGCTGTTTCCCTAATGAACCTTAATAAAAATAAATAAAAATATGTTAAGCTAAGCTATATTGATCGAGATCATCTTAACCTCCGTTAGATTATATATAGTGGTTCTCACACCCTCCCTACCGCCAAGCCCACTGAGCTTAACACCACCGAATGGGAGTGCATCCCATCTAAGCCTGGTACTATCATTGATCATGACGCCGCCAGTCCTGAGCTCTCTAGCAATCCTAAGGGCTCTGGAGATATCTTTGGTGAATATTGCTGCTTGGAGCCCGTAGTCGGTCATGTTAGCTATCTCTATAGCCTCTTCATCTCTTGAGAAGCCAACGATGGGAGCAACAGGCCCGAAGACCTCCTCTCTGAGAACCCTTGCTGTTGTTGGTGGCTCATATATAACTGTGGGTGCTAGGTAGAAGCCTCTAAGCCTCAGCCTCTCTCCACCGTACAGTAGCTTTCCTCCTTTATCGATCGCCTCCTTTATCACGCCTTCTAGACTTTGTAAAGCTTCCTCTGAGATGACTGGACCAACATCTATATCCTCTGCTAATGGGCTGCCTACCCTTAGTCTCTTAACACCTTCTAGAAAGGCTTCTGTGAATTTACCCTTGATCTTTTCGTGGACTATGATCCTCTTCCCAGCGTTGCAGTTTTGCCCAGCATATTCAAACCTAGCTCTCACAGCTATCTGGGCTGCCCTAGCTATGTCTGCGTCTTCAAGCACAATTATAGGATCAGATCCTCCCATCTCCATCATAACCCTCTTCCCCGTCGAAATGGCTTTCGAGGCTATGGCCAGCCCTGTGCTTGTGGATCCCGTGAATGTTATCCCAGCAACCTTTCTATTGGTAACAATCTCATCGCCAACTATGGAGGCAGGGCCTGGTAGAACGCTTACCACGCCCCTGGGGAGTCCAGCTCTATACAGGATCGAGGCCAGCTCTAGAGCTGATAACGGTGTGGCTGATGCTGGTTTAACAACAACAGTGTTTCCAGCAGCTATGTTTGGTGCTACTTTGTGGGCGAAGCTGTTGATGGGGAAGTTGAATGGCAGTATAGCTCCCACAACCCCTATAGGTTCTCTAACCTCCATGACGATCCTGTTCTCGTTTCCAGGTGGGTATTCATAAGCATCAACACGGTGGACCTTGCCCTCCAGGACGAACCTAGCTTCCTCTGCGGCGATTCTGAAGAGGGATATTGCTCTCAGAACCTCAACTCGGGCATCTCTTATCGGTTTCCCAGCCTCTAGTGCTAGTAGTTTTGCAAGCTCTTCTCTGGATTCCTCCATGATATCTGCCGCTTTTCTAAGGATCTTCATTCTATTTATCAGAGGCTCTCTAGAGAAGCTGTTGAAAGCTTCATACGCAGTATCAATAGCCCTCCTAACTATATCTCTCTCACTTGCTATCGAAACCTTATCTATAACCTCTCCAGAGCCGGGTGCTATGACATTGTGATAAACGCCTGTGTCTAAGTATTCACCCCCAATTATAAGGGCTCTCACTAGCTACACCCGGTGAATCTTAGCTGGAGGACTAATAACATTTAATACTTGGATGTCATGTTCCATCTAATGATCGTTATTTTCCCGCTTTTGTATTAATGTTTTCGCTCCTCTCTAGCCTTTTTCTTCAGATCCTCTATAGCCTCCACCACCCTCTTATTGATCTCGCTTGTGACGGCTTCTTTATCCATGGGCTCTCTGATCCTAACCATAACGACTAGCTCGGAGCCTTCGTTACCGCTCTTTCTAACTATAACAGTTGGCGGGAACCTCTGATCTAGTCTTGCCTTGAGCTTGTTAATCCTCTTAAGTATCTCGGACTCAACCTCAGCGAGATCTAGACCTTTCTCCACAAGAACCGGTATAGCTATATCTCTCCACGCCTCCCTGGTCTCGTTAACAACCATGCTGGTCAGGAAATACGAGTTTGGTATGGAAACGATCTTTCCATCGTCTGTCAGGATCACTGTAACTAGGGGGTTTATCTCTATGACTGACCCTGTATATCCTGCGACACTTATCCTGTCGCCTAGTTTGTAGGGAACATATATATCTGAGAAGTACTTGCTAGCTATGTTGGAAAGCACGTCTCTGAGGGCTATTATCAGGGTTATCCCCGCTAATGCTATTAGAATAAGGAGAATCTCTACTCTGAGGCCGAGTTGTTCTATGGCGAGGAGTATGCCTATGAACCATATTACTGCTGAGACGCTTTTTCTCACACGTGATAGGATTAGGTGGGGCAATGTGGCCATGAGACTCTTAATGGCTGTATCGATCGCTTTGACGAAAACCCATGTGAGGATCAGTATTACTATGGCATAGAATGCTGGGTATAGTGTTTGTAACATTGAGGTTAGTGTGGCTATTATCTCACTATTAGTGACCATCCTATTTGCCCTCCACTATATATTCGATTAACCTCATCTCGTCATCGATCACGGATTCTATGAAGCATTTCTTAGAGGTCTCATACCCTTTATCGCCCATGCTCTGTGAGAGCCTCTCATCCTTGAGGAGTCTTATTACCGAGCTAGCTATCCCCTCTATATCGTTGGGATCTATTATGATCCCGTTAACACCGTTTACTATTAGATCTGACACACCAGCCCTATTGCTAACAATAGCTGGTTTTTTATAGAGCCATCCTTCGATAACGGCTAATCCGAAGCCCTCTATTATTGATGGTAGCATAACCAGGTCTGCTCTTGAATATGCTGCCTCGAGATCCTTTTGATCGGCATATCCTGTCATGATCACGCTATCACTCACCCCAAGCTCTGCTGCCAGACTTGCTAGATATCTAGCCCACCTTTCTCCTTTACTCAAACCAACACCGTTTTTAGAGCTGGAGAAGCTCCCGTTACCAATTAGGACTAGCTTTGCTTCTGGGATCTCTCTCTTCACGACCTTAAGGGCCTTTATAGCTCTATCCTGGCCCTTCATCGGATCCATTCTAGCTACTATTAGGATCACTTTGTCATCGGGTTTTAAACCGTATCTCGAGCTGAATCTCTCTATATCGCTCTCAGAGGGTTTGCCGTATTGCCTCGGATCTATGTATGGGTAGATCTCGGCTATATATCCTCGATAACCCATCTTCCTAAGCGTTTCTGAGTATCTCTTACTGCTAACCACTATAGCATCGTATTTGTTGAGATAAAAGTCCATTGATTGCATCCACTCGTCGGGTATCAGGTCTTTTTCGAGGGGTATGTGCCACCTAAGGATCTTTGGTTTAAGCGATGTAATCATGCTACCAAGGGGTATGTGCTGAAAATCATGGATATATATTAGGTCGAAATCCTCTTCCCGATCCAGCGTGTCGATTGCTTGTGCGACTCTCCTGTTATAATAGACATAGTCGATATATTCATCCATCCACATAAGATCCCTGACTTCTGGGGAGCTTTCGCTGATCATGTGGAGAGTGCCCCATATCGTCTCCTTAGCCTTCCCATAGCCCTTAATCCTGTCTGCTGGTATAGATATATGGTAGATCCTTATACCATCGATAATAACCTTCGGCGGAGCTTGGGGATTGAGAGAGATCCACCAAGGAGTTTCACCTTTCTCGACCAGTCTCTTGAGGAAGGGATACACCATTCTTGTAACGCCACCGGGGCTTAGTATGTAATGCTCGCCCCTTCTAAGGCTTCCTAGATCAATGATCTCTGGGGGTTTTTCACCACTTTGGATGATCTCTTCGAGCCTTACTTTGAATCTCACAAGAGGGGTCTGTGTGATTGTGATCAGATGTGGTAATGACAAGGTGTCTATCTCCCTAAAGTGATTCCTACCAGTGGATAAAAACGATGATGAAGACGATGATTCGGAATATCATATATCCCAAACCTTCACAGATCTATTTCTTTTCACAGCCCTCCAGAGATCTCGATCACCGAGCCTGTTATGTATGGTGTTCTCATATACAATATACTCTTTATCACCTCCACCACCTCCCACGGGTCTGCAGCTCTTTTGAGGGGCACATAGTCTTTAATAGATTCTCTGAGGCCGTGTGTTAAGCTTTCTTTCTCAATCCACGATGGTGCTATGGTCACTACCCTTATCCCTCTTGGTGCGAGGATCTCTGCTAGCTGTTTGGTTAGATACGTTATTGAAACCTTAGAGGCTAGATAGGCTGGTGAGGGTTTCAGGGGGGTATAGATCCTATGCCCTCTTAATGCTGATAAACATCCTATGTTTATTATTGTGCCTCCATCATTCATATATTTAGACGCCTCGAGGGAGAGCATATAAGGCGCTATAGTATTGATTATATATACTTCTACCCATTTATTCACACTGAGATCCCATGGGTCTGTATCATCCCACACACCAGCACTATTGATCAGGGCATCGATACCGCCGAGACATGTTATACTCTCTAGTAGGGCTTTTCTTGACAACTCTATGTCCTTTAGATCTGCTGTTGAGATGCACCCAACACTAAGTCCGTGTTCTTTTAAAGAGTTTACCAGTTTTTCAAGCTTTTCACGATCTCTACCTATGATCGAGATCTCATGCGAATCCATAAGAAGGCTTTCCAGAATTTTCTTTCCAAGAGTGCCGGTGGGGCCTGTTAATATGATTCTCAAGCTTATCACCGTCTATTCTTATATAACTCTTAGAGGAGATATTAGAGGAGAGATCCCTCTAAGGTGCCTCTTGTGGTAAGGCTTGCTGTGATCGATTACGAGGCTTGTCATCCTGATAAATGTGGCGGCATGCCGTGTGTGAGATTCTGTCCAGTGAATCGTGGCGGTACGATAGCTATAGAGCCTAGCGATGCTAAGAAGGGTAAGCCGGTTATCTATGAGGCTACATGCATTGCATGCGGGATCTGTGTTAAAAAATGCCCCTTCGATGCTATATACATAGTCAACCTACCGGAAGATCTTGAGAAGAGGGTTGTCCATAGGTATGGCGATAACCTCTTCAAACTATACGGAATACCAACACCGATTCGGGGTAAGATAGTTGGTATCCTCGGTAGGAATGGGACTGGCAAGTCAACAGCTTTAAGAATACTCTCGGGAGAGATAACACCTAATCTGGGTAATTATAGAGAGCCACCGACATGGGATGATGTTATCAAGAGGTTCAGAGGATCTGAGGTGTATAACTACTTCAGAGATCTTGTTGATAAAAAGCTCCGCGTTATCCATAAGATTCAAGGTATAGAGGTTATACCAAAGCGTATTAAGGGAACAGTGGTTCAGATCCTCTCGAGGATTGATGAGAGAGGTGTGTTGAAAGAGGTTATAGACTACCTTGGCATGGGCTCGATGCTATCAAAAGATGTTAGGGAGCTGAGTGGTGGAGAGCTACAGAAACTGGCGGTTGCTGCAGCATTATTGAGAGACGGGGGCGTCTATTTATTTGACGAGCCCTCCTCGTACCTCGATGTTAGAGAGAGGCTCAGGCTCTCACTAGCTATAAGGGATCTCCTTCCAAAAGAGTCATACATCCTGGTCGTAGAGCACGATTTAGCTGTGCTTGACTATATATCTGACTATGTTGTCCTCACCTTCGGCGAGCCAGGGGCCTATGGGTATTTCTCAAAACCCTATGCTACTGGCGCTGGTATAGGTCATTTCATCAAGGGCTTTCTCCCTGCTGAGAATATGAGGATCAGGGACTATGAGATCACATTTATGAGAAAGTCCAGACCTGGAGGATCTGTAGGAGTACCGAGCGGGATTGTCGCTGAATGGGGGGATATTGTTAAGAAGCTGGGCGGATTCACACTCAGAGTAAAAGGAGACAGGATATACGGGGGAGAGGTCATAGGTATAGTTGGTCCAAACGCTATCGGAAAAACCACGTTTGCTAGAATACTTGCCGGAGAGATAGAGCCCGATGAGGGATATACGAGCACCGGTGTGCTTAGAATTAGCTATAAACCTCAGTTTTTATCACCATCCATGTTTGGCTCCGAATCCCAGAGTGTGGAGGAACTGCTCAAAAAGACCTCCCCAGAATCGCTTAACCAGGACTCGTGGCTCTATGTAGATGTTACTAGGAAGCTGGGTATCGTGAAACTCCTCCCAAGAGAGATATCTAGCCTCAGCGGTGGAGAGCTCCAGAAGCTCGCTATAGCTGTCACGCTCTCTAGAGAGGCTGATATATACCTCCTCGACGAGCCCTCAGCACATATAGATGTTGAGGATAGAATCACTGTGGCCAGGGCTATAAAAAGGGTTGTTGAGAATAGGAGGTGTGCCGCGATAGTTATAGAGCATGATGTATCGATCATGGACTTTATAGCCGATAGAATCATGGTTTTCAAAGGAGAGCCCGGCGTAGAAGGGATCGCAGAAGCTCCGACCAGTGTTAAGAGTGGGATGAACAGCCTTCTAAAATACCTGGACGTCACTTTTAGAAGAGATCCTAGGACTAATAGGCCGAGAATAAACAAGCCTGGGAGTTATCTTGATAGATATCAGAAAAGCATTGGCGAGTACTACTACGAGACCCCACAGGATATAGAGGTGCCTGTTAATGAACGGGGTGATGAAGGGTAGAGATAGTTAGAAGTATTGATGAAGAGCCATATTAGCTCTTTATCGTAGAGGCGTTTTCGGGACACGTGATCGAAACCTCAGCGTATTAAATATAGGCTGACGATCATGGATCAAAATTATATATGCAGCGAATCTAGTCTAGGTGGAGGTGGTTTTACAGGCCTCTTTTTGGCATGCTTTTTCTCTCTTCCTCAGCCCGAACCTTTATAATACCCATAAATATCGCACAGCTTACACAGTAGCACTTGGTCATTGGGTATCTGGCTATCAGTGCTCCTTTCTTCTCAAGCTCTTGCGCCAACTGTGGATCCACTGGTGTATAGGTTCTTGTTACACATACAGCCTTATCCTCAGGAACAAGCCTTCCACACTGGTCACACTGGATCCTTTCAACATACCCTTTCGATCCCTTCCTCCTACCCCTACTCTCCCTCTTCTTAGGCATTCGCAACACCCACGGCCTTCACAACCATTAACCTCTATCTCTACAGCCTATAAATATATCCTACTAAATAGAAAGGCGATATTTATTTATCCAGATCATCGTGGTATTAGACGTTCTACGGAGGATTCGTTATCATCGGAGCCCTCGTCATGGGCCTCGATGATCAGGGTAATAGGAGTTGGATTGAGGAGTTTGTCATGTCTACATGGATCACTTTATGATAGCTGGTTAGTATGTTTTGGCTATCCTAGCAATTGTTACTGCTTTCTCACCACATATAGGGCATTTTAGATCTCCTAGTTCTTTCACCTCTAAAGGTGTTCCTAGCATCTTACTCGCTCCGGTCTTTTCGATTACCTCAGAGGCGCATTTTTCTTTTCCACACCATGGGATCTCAACGATCCCTGATCTGGTTGCTATTATATCCACTGCCTCTTCTATCGTTCTGACCTGTCTTATATATGATCTAAACTCCTCCCATGCTCTTTTCTTCATGCTTCTCTCTATATCGCCCAACGTCTCTTTCACGACGCTTATAAGCTCCTCCCTGCGAGCCTTGAACCTGCTAAAAGTATCTCTCCTAAAGATAGTAATATTACTCTCTCTCAGCTCCCTAGGCCCTACTTCTATCCTTAAAGGTACGCCTTTTATTTCGTAGTAATAGTATTTTTCAACCGGTTTCCTCTCTCTATCAAGATCCACAGTTGATGCTAGCCCCGATCTCTTTAACTCACTATCTATATCGGAGGCGTATCTCCATACGAGATCCGTTTCATCCTCACTCTGCCCTGGTATCGGTATAACCACTACCTGTATTGGCGCCACGTTTGGTGGGAGTATTGCGCCCCTATCATCCCCGTGGATCGATATGAGGGACGCTATAACTCTGTCTGAGACACCATAGCTTGTCTGCCACCCGTAGTCCTGGCTGCCATCTCTCTTATGTATTATTGTTTCGAAAACCCTTGTAAATGTCTGACCTAGATGGTGAACTGTCCCTATCTGGAGGGCTCTCCCATCGGGCAGCACTGTGTCAAAGGCTACTGTATATACAGCCCCGGGAAACTTATCCCATTCAGGTCTTTTTGACACTATATATGGTATTCCAAGCTCGTCGAAGAATTTTGTGTAGATCTCTATGGCTTCTCTCACCTGCCTATCAGCGTCCTCGAAGCTATCGTGAAGGGTATGCGCCTCTTTAAATGTCGTCACCTCCCTCAGCCTTATCATTGGGCGTGTGGCTTTTGTTTCATATCTAAATACGCTGACTACCTGGTATAGCTTCTTTGGAAGCTGTCTGTAGCTCTTATACCAGAGGGTCTCCATATGTGTTATAGCAACTTCACTCGTAGGTCTTAAGGCTAGCTTTATATCGAGAGGATCGAGCCCTCCATGCGTTACCCAGAACACCTCATCCTCGAACCCCTTTATATGCTCACCCTCCTTCTTTATCATATCCTCTGTGATTAGGAGTGGGAACAAGACCTCTTCATGCCCACTCGAATTGAGTAGGTTTCTGAGTATATTGAGAACCTTCTCCCTTATCTTGAACCCGTAGGGCATCCAGACGCCAACGCCTTTTACAGGATATCTACCATAGTCATAGATCTCGGCTTCCGATAATACCCAGTCGAACCATCTTCCGAAACTCTCTCCCCTCTTCGATGGTGGCTTCTCCACCAGCTAGCCCCTCCTAGATATAACTATGGGGTGAAATGTTTTATAATACTAATCCATAGTTGTTAAGCCCAGCCCTTTATTTGAAAACATTTTCCGATACTTTATAGCTAAAGGAAGATACGCCTGCTTGGGAAATGTATTTTTATCCTGCCCATGCTTTGATTAATTCTGGTAGAGGTCTCTGTGTTGGAGGAGGAAAAAGAGAGCGATCTAAAGATAAGCGTGATCGATACGCTAAAGGTGATACCACCTCCATCCATGCTTAGAGAGGATAGGAGAAGGGCTGTTGTTGAAAAAAGGATAAGGATTAGAAGATCTCCCAGTACCGAGGAGAATAAGGCTAGGATAAGCCCCTCCCTGGCTAAGGAGCTGGGGCTGAGCGGAGATGTTGTGGAAATAGTTGTTGCTGGGAGGAAGAGCCTTCAGCTAACACCCATTATTGATGAGAGTGTACCCGAGAATGAGGTCTGGGTTAACGAGAATCTCCTCAAACTATACGGGATAGCTGATAACACTATAGCAACCATAAGGAGGGCTTCTAAGAGATGACAAGAGAAGCCCCAGAGCCTTATGCTATATATAGGCTTATGGAGGAGCTTGAGGAGATAATGGGGCATCATGATAGTACGCTTAAGGCTTTGAGGGCAGCGTGTATCAAGGTTAAGAGGGGCTCGGGATCAACGGATCTTGTTGAGAGAAGGATACAGAGGGCTAGAAGTATTAGGGGTAAGATGCTTCTGAACCTTAAAGCCATGGAGAGGCTAGCTGAGCATCTAGATAACGAATTAGCATTAGAGGTTTCTGCCATGATGATCTATATCGAGATGAGCGCGACCAAGGACGAGAAGAGGTACCTTACCATAGCTAAAAAGATCCTTGGTGAGAGGGGTTTGCAAATAGACATAGAGCAGGATCTAGGCGAGCTGGAAGAGATAGCCGAATTCGCTAGAAAGATATCAGAGAAACTTGCTGGGAGGAGTATATAAAGACCCGGATTACTAGCATCTAGATACCAACTAAGCATTAATCTGAATAGATCCATGATTAATGGTTTAAGCTTAATAGCGGTAGATATTATTATTAATAATGCTAACCTGCTCTATCATCAACTTCACCAGCCCTATAATCCCTCTTATTAAAACAACCCTGTTTCCATATAAGTTAACAAGAAACACGTTCTTAACACGGATAGACGTAGAGATCCAGATGGCCCTGGTTAAAAGCCAGGGTGTGGGAGTTTCCCCATAGCAGTGAACCAGGGCAAATGCTATGAAGAAGGGCTATGGGTAGGGATCACCCCCCAGGCAGGTGGAGATCAAGGAAGTCAAGGGAAGAGCTGTTGATGCCAAGCAATATCAGCCGCTATAAAACCCGAACCCCGAAGGCAGAGGGACAGTTAGTATTATTTGATACTAACTGTCAAGAAATCTGGGTTCATGGTCGATTCATAAACCAAAGATCCTTAGAGAAAACACTGCGGCCAAAAATACATATAAACCTATAAGAAACTATAAATAAACATTTTCGAACCTATCCAACCCAGGAGCTGACTAAATATAACCCCTTTTGATAATACATTACTTGGAGCCGGGTCGTCTAGCGGACAAGGATGCGGGGCTTTGGTCAGGCTGCGCCGCCCCCTATGTTCTAACCCATGGGCTGTTTTCTTGCTGATATTAGGAAATATTTATAGGTTTTGACTAAGGATGGTTTTGCGAAGATTCGACATCTATACTGATTCTTATGGCAATAGAGCAAAGCTCTAATCCACCTGGAGGATTATCTCCCAGTAAACAGACCCAATGTCTCTGGGTCGAAAACAAACCATGAATTCTTCAGACGGGTAGAAATCACTAAAGATACAAAAGAACATAAAACACCAAGGGACTAATGGTTTATTAAAGGTTAACAAGAATGTACAGGAGTCGATCTTGTAGTTTCTTCTTTAGAGCGGCTCTTATGCTCATTTCTTAATGATCACTCTGACTAGGGGTCGTGCTAGGGGTTCATAAGGTTTGCCTACTCCCTGGTAGAATTTGCTAAACATTTCATAGAGGTGGAGCCTTAGTGTATGAGCAAATGCCACTATAGATTCTAGCCCTAAATCCAGTAGGTTTCCTAACGCATAGAGGATCCATGCTGGTATTGCTACCGCCCCGCCACTTTCTATCAAGGAGGCGACAGGGTGGTAGAAGGCTATGATTACCGCTATATGTGCGAGAGCTATGCCCATGATCCTTAAGTAGCTTATCGTATTTCCAATCAGTATTAGGATGCCGTCAAAGAATTCCATAAAGCTATTGGATATGCTCTTCAACCCCTCCTTCACGCCATGCTCTACGGATTTCAGCACTACTTCTCCCAACAATATCCATATTAGCCCTGTGAATAGCATTATTCTCGATACCTCTGCTATATATCCAGGCGGAGAGGCACCTGGCAAAGAGGCTATATAGTAGTATGTAGCTCCCACAGCCTCTATATTGTGGTAGGCGAACAGTGGTATTGTTATTGAGAGGAATAGTAGTAGCCTTGGTATGTCTCTGACCAGTATTTTCTCTATATCCCTCTCGATCATCGAATTAATAAGCCCCAGTATTGTTGAAGCAGTAAGGGTTGCTCCTCCTATTCTTAATGATATGAAGATCAGAAGTATAACGGCATTCCTAGCAGCGTCTTGAGAGGCTTCACCACCTATTGGGATAGCTAGCGGAGGTTTCATGTGGAGTGTCTCTTCGTACCAGTGCTCAAGAGCTTTGGCAACAGGCGTAGCTGGTCCAAAAAACTCTGCTGATAGTAATCCTGTTATTATAGCTGCTATTGATATGTATATCACAACCTCACCCAGACTCCTGTAGGATCTATTTGTTTTTCCAATTACTTTGTAGAATATCAGCCCAGCTATTAGTAATACGATCCCATGCCCGAAGTCCGGGAACATGAGGCCAAAGATCAGGGGGAATGTTATAACTGTTACATATATAGGGATCACCTCTCTATAGCTTGGAGGGCCATAGAGTTCCGAGATCATTTTAAACACCTCAAGTCTCCTTGGTACAGAGTATTTTGATGGAGGCTCTTCGTCAAGATCCTTTTCAAGCCTGCCTATCTCTTTTACCTCTATTATGGCATTATCGCCAAGTCTTTGTCTCAGCAATTCTAATGAGGACTCAAGCTTGCTTTTGGGTATATAACCCTCTATAACAGAGTATCTCCCCCTATCCTTTGTTCTCGAGATTAGGTGGAGGGCTTCTCTAGCTGTTTTCAGTCCTGCATATGTTGTTATAAATTCTCTAGAGACCTCCTGGAAGATCTTTCTAGCTGTTTCTCTTATTGTGTCCAGCTCAGCTCTAGCTTCGCTGAGCTCTCTATCTATCTGATCAGCTAGGGCCCTCGGGTTCGTTGGATAGCCTTTCGGAATCTCTAGCTCTCTAGCCCTCTCTACTCTTAATATCTCTCCCATCTCCTCATCAATTCTCTTGGTAACTATCAATAGGACAGAGTTATCCTGATCAAGATCCTTTTCAACTGCTAAATATAACTTGCTCTTCCTCTCGATAGCCCCCAGGATCCTTGGCACCCTATCCTTTGGAGATACGATTAGGTAGGCCTTCAAAACCTCTCCATCAAGGATTCCGCCGAGATCCACATCAAGCTCCCTTAACACGTTCATAGCCATCCAAAGCGGCTCTAGCCTCGAGATCTTGTCCTGCAGATCCCTTGCCTTTCTATAGATATCATCAAAACTTTTATCGAGATCCTTTACCTTCTCAAGAAGCTTTGTGGTTATTTCGAACCACCCGCTCCCTTCTACCGAATGATCTGAAGAAGGCTCGGAAATAGTATTGCTAGGATAGCCTGAGAGTTGCATGTATTGTTCTAACCTGTTTATAGCCTCATTGACGCTGGGGATCATTATTCTCGTTCTCTCAACATCCTTACCCTCACCGATCCTTGATACCGGTTGGAAAGCCCCTGTGTCTAGTAGTGTTTGAACCGCTATATCAAGATCCCTTTTCGAGACCAGCATAGAGATCCTAGCCATCCTCTCCGGCAGAAGCACCTAGAGCACCTCTCCAAATCTCCGTATATTCTGTATAAATCAAGCTTATTTAATTTGAAGCAGAATAATACGGGGCTACTTTTGAATAGAGGGAAGGTTGTGGTTCTCGGTGATAGATATACAGTCAGCGCCTTTGGGTTGATAGGGGTTGATGGTATAGTTGTCGAGAGCGCTGAGGAGGCTGAGAAGAGTCTCAAAACCCTCACAAGATCCGGTGATGTCTCCTTAGTGATAATCACCAAGGATATAGCAGATCTTGTACCTGATGTTGTGGAGAATATATCAATGAGGGTTGGAATACCTGTTATAACAGTGATTCCCAGCAGGTGGAGTGATGTGAAACCGATAGACGCAGCCTCTCTTCTTAAGAAAGCCTTAGGTGTAGGGTGAGCTGTATGTCTCTCCAGCACAAGGTATATGGTGATCCGTTGAAGCTCATTGAGGAGATAGCCTCTGAGATCGATGGAAAGTTGGAGAAGGATTTAGAAGAAGTTGAGAAGAACATAAGACAGCTGGCCAATGATGCGATAAGCAGAAAGGCCAGTGAGCTTAGGGCGAGGATAGATGATGCTATTAAGAAGTATAGGAGTTCTATTGAGAGCTCTAGGTCTAAGATTGAAGTTGATCTCAGGAAGATAATTGAGAGGAGAAAGGAAGAGTGGATAAACAAAGTTATTGATGACTTAAAAGAGAGGTTTGTGAAAGAGTTTGTCAGTGATAAGAGACTCTACAGGGAGTTTTTAGAGGAATCATTGAAACGGATTTTATCTATTGAGAATAAGATCAGTATAGAGACTAATAGGCATACGGCAAGCATTATTGAGGAGATCGTTAATGAGCTGAAAGTCAGCGACAGGGTTAAAATCACAGGTAGAGATCTTAGGATAAGTGGAGGCTTTATAGCGATATCCAGCGATAAGGCAGTTAGGTATAATTACTCCCTGGAACATGTAATAGAGAGTAACATGTATGAGCTTAAAGTCAGGGTGGCAAAAATTCTCTTCGGGTGAGGGGTTTGAGGGAGAGGAAGGGGAGGATAATAAGGATCAGTGGAAGCCTCGTAGTTGCTGAAGGACTGCCAATGCCCCAGATGTATGAGGTAGCTGAGGTTGGAGAGCAAAGACTCGTTGGAGAGATTGTGAGGATAGATGGGGATAGATCCTATATACAGGTCTATGAGTCCACATCCGGTTTAAGACCAGGCGAGCCTGTATACGGAACAGGCTCCCCATTATCTGTAGAGCTAGGCCCAGGCTTGATAGGCCAGATCTTCGACGGGATCCAGAGGCCGCTTAAAAGAATAGCTGATACAAGCAAGAATATTTTCGTATTGAGGGGGATAAAGCTAGAGGCTGTTCCAAGGGATAGGAAGCATATGTTTACCCCGTCGAAGGAGTTAAAGCCTGGCGATAAGGTGGGGCCCGGCGATATTATAGGCTATGTTGATGAGACCCCGCTTATAAGGCATTGGGTCATGATCCCGCATGGGGTTAGTGGTAGGCTTATTGAGATTTCTCCTGAGGGTGAGTATGGTGTAGAGGATCCTATAGCATATGTTGAGGCCGATGGTGAGAAGATAGCTGTAAGGATGCTGCAGAGATGGCCTGCTAGGAGGCCGAGGCCTTTTAAGGAGAAGCTGGAGCCAGAGTTACCGATGCTCACCGGGATGAGGATCTTGGATACTTTGTTCCCCATGGCAAAGGGAGGTACTGGGGCTATACCAGGGGGTTTCGGTACTGGAAAGACAGTTACTCTCCATAGCCTGGCTATGTGGAGCGATGCCAGGGTCGTGATCTATATTGGGTGTGGGGAGAGGGGTAATGAGATGACCGAGGTTCTTGAGAAGTTCCCAACATATAAGGATCCGTGGAGTGGTAGGCCTCTGATGGAGAGGACTATATTGATCGCTAATACGAGTAACATGCCTGTATCAGCTAGAGAGGCTAGCATATATGTTGGTGTGACGATGGCGGAGTATTATAGAGATATGGGCTATGATGTGCTTCTAGTAGCAGACTCCACTAGCAGGTGGGCCGAGGCTCTCAGAGAGATTGCTGGCAGGCTTGAGGAGATGCCAGCAGAGGAGGGCTATCCAAGCTATCTACAGAGCAGGTTAGCCGAGTTCTATGAGAGGGCTGGCAGGGTTATAGCTGTTGGAGAGCCTAAGAGGATAGGCTCAGTAACCCTGGTGGGGGCTGTCTCACCGCCTGGGGCTGATTTCACAGAGCCTGTTACAACCCATACTAGGAGGTTTATAAGGGTCTTCTGGGCTCTGGATACCGCTCTCGCGTATTCCAGGCACTATCCCGCTATAAATTGGATAACCAGCTACTCAGCCTATGTGGACACTGTAACGGGGTGGTGGGCTAAGAATGTTGATAAGGATTGGAGGGATCTGAGGGACAGCCTGTATTCTATCCTCTTGAGGGAGAACGAGCTTAGAGAGATCGTTAGGCTGATCGGGCCCGAGAACCTGTCAGAGCCTGATAAGCTCGTTATGGAGGCTGCTAGGATCATTAGGGAGGGGTTCCTGAAACAGAATGCCTATGATAAGATAGATGCATTTGCATCGCCCCAAAAGCAGGTTAAGCTGATGAGAGCTATGGTTAACTTCTATAGAAATGCTAAGAAGCTAGTTGACTCTGGAGTGCCTGTTAAGGTTATCAGGGAGAAGACACAGGATCTCATAACAGAGCTGATCAAGGCGAGATTCACGATCCCCAATGAGGAGCTTGATAAACTAGGCGAGCTTGATAGGAGGATCACCGAGAGACTGAGCCAGATAGGGGGGTGACAGATATGCAGGCTTCCCAGTATGCTGAGTATGAAACTATAAAGGAGATTAGAGGACCGCTAGTAATAGTTGAGAAGGTCGGTAGCGTGGCTTTCGATGAGATGGTCGAGCTTGAGCTAAGCAATGGGGAAAAGAGAAGTGGGAGGGTGCTTGAGGTTGGGATGGGCTATGCTGTTATCCAGATCTTTGAAGGGACTAGTGGTGTTAGCACTAAGGGGACAAAGGTTAAGTTCCTAGGCAAGACTCTAGAGGTTCCTGTCTCAGAAGCGATGTTGGGAAGGATCTTTGACGGTCTTGGGAGACCTCTTGATGGAGGACCTCCCGTGATTGCAGAGGAGAAGAGAGATATAAACGGGTTCCCTATAAACCCTGCCTCAAGAGCATATCCAGAGGACTTCATACAGACAGGAGTATCGGCTATAGATGGTATGAACACACTTGTGAGGGGCCAGAAGCTACCCCTCTTCAGCGGTAGCGGTCTTCCCCACAACATGCTCGCAGCCCAGATAGCTAGGCAGGCTACTGTGAGGGGTGAGAGGGAAGAATTCGCTGTAGTCTTTGCAGCGATGGGTATCAAGTATGATGAGGCTCTGTTCTTTAGAAAGTTCTTCGAGGAGACTGGCGCTATAAAGAGAGTAGCTATGTTTATAAACCTTGCCGACGAGCCTGCTATGGTTAGGCTTATAACGCCCAGGATGGCTCTTACGCTTGCCGAGTATCTAGCCTTTGAGAGGGATATGCATGTTCTCGTCATACTAACCGATATGACAAGCTATGCTGAGGCTTTGAGAGAGATAAGCTCTGCTAGGGAGGAGGTTCCTGGAAGGCAAGGGTATCCTGGCTATATGTATTCTGATCTAGCCTCTATATATGAGCGTGCTGGGAGGGCTATAGGTAAGAAGGGATCTATAACCCAGATGCCGATACTCACAATGCCTGCGGATGATATAACACACCCAATACCGGATCTAACTGGGTATATAACAGAGGGGCAGGTGGTTCTGGATAGGGGTCTATATAATAGAGGTATATACCCACCGATAAATGTTCTTATGAGTCTTTCAAGGCTTATGAAGGAGGGGATAGGTTCTGGGAAGACCAGAGAGGATCATGGTGATGTGAGTAACCAGCTTTACGCAGCATACTCGAGAGCCCAGGAGCTAAGGGGTCTTGCTGTGATTGTTGGCGAGGAGAGCCTCACCGATACAGATAGAAGATATCTGAGGTTTGGCGAGGCGTTTGAAAGAAGATTCCTCTCCCAAGGCTTCTATGAGAACAGATCTATTGAGGAGACGCTCGATATAGGCTGGGAGGTACTCTCAATACTGCCTGAGAGCGAGTTAACAAATATAAAGGATGTCTTTATACAGAAGTACCATCCGAGAAGAAGATCCAGTGGGGGTAGCTAGGTGGCTATAGATCCTAGAGCTATTCTTCCCACAAAGATCAATCTAATCAACCTTAGAAGAAGCTATGGCACTATAAGGAGGATTAGGAGAGTTCTCGAGGACAAGAGGGAAGTTCTCCTCCTAAACATAAGGCTCGCTATCGATGAGTTCACAAGACTCCAGAGCTCGGTAAGAGAAAAGCTAAAAAAAGCATATGATGCTTACTTCCTGGCAGTGGCTCAAATAGGCTATATGGGGGTGAAAAGCATAGAGCTCCCGGTACCTAAAACTGTATCCCTACATGTTGGTGAGAGAGCTGCTTTCGGGATCAAGATCCCGGTTCTAACCCTCGATAAGAGCTCACTCCAAGAACCTGAATATCCGCCGGGAACCACACCGTATAGCCTTGACTTGGCGGTTTCTCTCTTAAAAGAGGCTTTGGAGGAGATCGTAAAGCTAGCTGAGGCGGAGGCAACACTTAGGAGGCTGATAGAGGAGCTTAGAAGAACTCAGAAGCTTATAAACGCTATCGATTATATAATAATACCAAGCTACGCCAGTGCGATCAAGAGGATCAGGATGTTCCTTGATGAGAGAATGAGGGAGGATTTCATAAGGTTGAAGGTCATGAAGAAAAAGCTTATAGCTAGGGGTGTTGCTCGTGGTTGAAGACGCTCTGAAAAACTTCGATAAAATAGTAGAGGAGAAGAGAAAGGCTATTGATGAAGAGATAGTTAAAATTATAGAGAATGTGAGATCTAGAAGAAGGAGCGAGATCCTTAGAATAAAGGATAAAGCTTTAAAGCAGATTATGCAATTACTTAAATCGGGGACTTAATGGCAAAAGGATCTTTTGGGAACCCCTGGCTAGCGTATGGGGCAGCATTAGCAACAGCGGCTGGGTTTTCAATCGTGGCAGTAATTTTAGCTCTAATAGCCAGCCAGTCGTCTCTATTGCTACAACAGCTTGAGCTGCAACAACTTCAAGCATTTAATGCTAAAGAGTTTGGAGAGAGGATGGGCAGGTTTATTGGTGCTGGTCTAGCGCTCGGACTAGCAGGTGTAGGTGCTGGTATAGCTGTTGGTTTAGCCGGTGCAGCCGCTATAAGTGCCTTTACGGAGAAACCCGAGGTGTTTGGAAGATCGTTCCTTATAGTGGTTCTAGGCGAAGGAATAGCTATATATGGAATAGCAATAGCGATCCTAGTATTGATCTTAGGAGTACCATAGGTCAGTGTTAGTATAAAATATCATGTGTTTTTATAAGTGAGATGGTTTAAAAAGCTATCTCATTATATGGAGAGCATTTTTTTGATTAGGTCGCTTGGAAGCCCGGCTTTTTTCCCATTTATAATGGTAATTATATCTTCTACATCAAGTATTCTTATCCTTATCGATGCCCATACAACTCTGGGATCAAACGGGTAGGAGATCATTGAGCTATCACATTTATCTCTCACAGTTCTCCTTATATGTTTTCTTATATTGATAAGAGAATTCTCAAGATCTTTCTGGACAAGTGTAGATCCATATATCTTTTTTAAAGTATTAAGAACTGCTTCATCGTTAATATAGCTATATAGATCTTCGATTTCGGACTTGCCTACAGAACAAGCTAGTTGTGAGAGCTCTTCAGCACTTATATAGTCCTTCAACCTTTCCCTAGAGAGCCGTATAGCAGTGTTGATCACTATATAATCGTTCTCAGGGCATACTATTTCAGCTAGTGAGGGGAAATCTTCTACAATTCTTGATAGACTTTTTACCAATCCCAGGTCTGTAGCTATGGGGATGGCTTTTTTCGCGTTAACAGCCTTAGTTAGGGTATTATATGTTGTGACAAAATCCTTCATGCCAGCATGTGACATGTACTCTAGCAGCTTGGTAATGGATCTCTCCTCAGAAGCTATCCTATACGCTTCTCCTAGTCTTGTGTCTTCAAGGAGTTTTAGATCTATGTTTAGCGGTGTACCTGTTACAATTGATTGGACAATTGATGAGAGGATTCTGTTTTCGATCATTAATAGCCCATGCTCAGCAATGGATCTATAGTTTTTATCGATGATATTTAAAAGAGGTGCTAGGGATTTGTAGAGGCCTAGATAGAGCGAGAGTTCAAGTAGATCTATCTGCTCAACCGGTACATTCCTTATATATGCGTAGTAACTGCTCTCTCTGAGATAGTTTATAGCATCAGCAACGCTTCCGGCATTTGCCGCATCCTCTATAATATCTCTGTTAAGCCTCCCAGCATAGACGATCCTTGCCCTCACAGCTGCATAGATATCCCAATCCATTTAAAGCCCCGCTAGACAATAGAACCACTAGTCTTAAAAATTGGATAGATATGGAGTGTGGTTAATCATCCTATTTGAAGTTAAGGGTAGGGGGATTCGTTTGTGCATACTATTTTAGGAATGCGAGCTTCATTTAAGAACCTCTCATTATAATGGATCGTTAGTCACTACGAATTCCTGCTCGGATCTTCTTAAGAGCTATAGATTATTGACAGGCTTTACACATAGCTTGGATCTTTTACTCTTTACCAAGGGCTAGAAAGGCTCAAAAACAGGCATTTTTCTGTTGATTATCATTTTTTGTGTGGAGTATCCTAAGCTTTAGAATAGGCTTTCCTCTTCTCATTCACCTACTACTCATAGGCTTATTAGTTATTTCACGTTAAATGTTGATAGGGTACCTTGCAGGCATTGGACAAATTTTCTAATGGCTATGAAGCAGTATGGGTGTTTTTCCTTGCTCTTACCGTTTATCCCGTAATGTTCTTTTATACTTATGGATTTCTACCTCGTCCGAAGGAACCATGGTTTGTTTTAGCCCAACATAACGGAGCACCCATCTACTGGGAATCACACACTGGACGGCTTAGAGCTTTGTTCTATTGCCATCAAGAGTCAGTATTGAGATCAATTAGTAGTCAAACCTATTTCAATCAAAGCCCATAAATCCTTCCTATTGAATATTATATTGATTGAATATTATTAAGAAAACAGCTCTCAAATAGTCTGTAATAAGCTGTGTCAGATTTGCTACACTGGCTTTTATCTGAGCCTAAGGTTTTAGATCACCCTCCTATGATGCTACGGATCTTACGTGTGACGAGGTATAGATCTGATTATGTAGTTCTCTTTCCCCGTACTATTGCTGAGAGGGTTTTAAGGCCTTCCTCAACAGCTTTTGAGTAATTATTTTCTGCTGTTCTGTCTATCTCTGTGAGGATCCTGGAGATCTCTTCCTCTCTATATTTTTCAAGCTGTTTTAGTTCTCTTTCGAGTTTTTCTTCTAAATTTTTTATAATGTTTTCTGCATCATTCTCCAAACTTCTTAGTACTCTCTCTATTTCTGATGATATATTTTTAGTTATTTCCTCTCTATCGATTTCTCTGCGGTTTAGGAGCTCCTCAAGCTCTTTCTCTAACTCAGCAAGGATCCCGAGGATCTTGTCGACTTTTATCGCCAATCACCAATTGATTTATCCGATGAGTCTTTTAAGTGCTTTTTGGCAGTGACTATAAAACCTGTATGGGCTATCATTCTGCTAGAGGGTCTGACGGCGTTTTCTTTAAGCTCTATAGGTCTTTCAAGGATCTCTACACATTCTATATATCCCCACCCCGTGTGCTCTGTCAAGACCGTGTATAGCTTTAGGAGCTGGTTGAACGTTGGTGTGAAGAAAGCTGCTGGCGAGCCTGGTTTGAGCGCGTTATACACTGTATCAACAACCCTCCATGGATCTCCTATATCTATGAACGCAGCATCCAGATCCTTCTCATCAACCCCATGGGTAGCGTCTCTGATCTTTAGTTCAACATATTTATCCATACCGATCCTTCTGAGGTTCTCTAGAGCTACCCTAGCCATATCCTCCCTAATCTCGTAGGCATATACTCTTCCCTCAGGCCTTACGAGGTTTGCCATGAGGGCTGTCATTACGCCTGAACCCACACCTATCTCTAGGATCTTCTTCCCAGGCGATATATCGAGCATAAGTATCGCATAGCCAGCATCTTTTGGGTATATTACCTGAGAAGGTCTTGAGAAGACAGAATAGACCAGATCACAGGTGGTGGGTTTATAGATATAAGCCTTAGCCCCGATACTAGTTGTTACTCTAACACCATATGGTGAGCCTATGAGTCCACCTAGATCGATGATCCCCTTATCGCTTGAGTATTTCGCCTTACTATCAGCCCTCAGGATCTTTCTCCTCTTCCTATCTATATAGAGCAGTATCCACGAACCCTCTGCTATTTCTTCTACCATGCCTTAGGCATCACCACCAGAGAACAGGTTAGCGGGTTATTGGTAAATAAAGATCAGTTCTGGTGTCACTCCTCATCGTATCAGAAATACCTGCCTTCATCACCTCTTATTTCGAAAACATTATGATGCAGTGGGTCTTTGAGAAACCTTTACAGGTATGTATATATGGGTTCTCCTGCTCTTAGAGATAAGCGATACGAGTCCTTCTCTCTCCAGGGATCTCAGGACAGCCTTTGCTAGTGATACTTGTATTGAGTATTTCTGGGCTATAATGGCCGGGGTTATTACGCTCAGCTCCTGGAGCTCTTTTCCTATTTTCGAATATAGTGAGGCGTCTATGTTGAGGGTCGATGATACAGCTACATAGCTTTCAGCTTTTTTAGGCTTTCTCTCTTCCTTAGGCTTCTTCTCCTTCTCCTCTAACAGGCGTTTTTGTCTCTTCTCCATCACAGAGAGCGGTTTCTTCCCTTTAGAGCCCATTCCACTCCCCATGATACTATTGGTTAGATAGAAAAAATAATAAAAAGAGGTGTTTGTAAAAAGCCTGCAAAACCTAGAACTAGGGTTCAAACCCTGGCTTTTGTTAGTGATCAGCTTCCTATGGTTATCTCTCGGTTATTGGTATGTATTTTTTATCAAGCTCGCCTATATAGTAGTCGAGAGGTCTTATCAATCTGTTATCCTGCACATATTCTATCACCTTAGCAGTCCATCCAACTGTTCTGGATGCTGCGAAGGTTAAGGTGAATAGATCTGGAGGTATCTTTAACGCTGTATAGGCTACTGGTGTGTAAAAGTCAACGTTGGGCTGTATATCTGTCCTTCCCCGTGCTTCGAATTCCTTAAGAGCTACTTCTTCTAATCTTATCGCGATCTTGTAAAGCTTCTCAGGCTCTCCTCCATATTTGCTTGCTATCTCTCCGTCCAGTTCCTTCATGATCTTTGCCCTAGGATCGTAGGACTTATAAACCCTATGACCCATCCCCATAATCCTCCTCCTAGCCTTGAGAGCCTCTTGAACCCATGCCTCAACTCTCTCAGGCTCTCCTATCTCCTTGAACTGATAGTATGCAGCCTCAGCAGCTCCCCCATGTAGTGGTCCTTTGAGCGTCGAGATCCCAGACACCACTGCAGAGTATATGTCTGCTAGTGTTGATGCTGTCACCAGCGAGGCGAACGAGGACGCATTCATACCGTGCTCTGCATGGAGGATGAATATCGTGTCCATCACCTTAGCCTCGAACTCGGAGGGGACTTTTCCGTGTAACATGTATAGGAAGTTCTCAGCATGACCAAGATCTTTTCTAGGCTCTATAGGTTCCAGACCTCTAGAGACTCTGTAGATGAGGGCCACTAGGGTTGGCATCTTAGACACAAGCCTTACAGCCTTCTTTATATTAGCCTCCCGAGAGCCTACATATAGCTCGGGATCGTATATGGATATATAGGATACGCATGTCCTAAGGATATCCATCGGATGGGCGTTCCTCGAAGCCATTCTCTTAGCAATATCGACAACATCTTGGGGAACGTCTCTTGCTTCGCGCATGAATGCTCTGAATAACTCGAACTCTTCTTTCTTAGGAAGTCTGTAGAAGTAGAGGAGAAAGGCCACCTCCTCGTAGTTTGAGAACGCGACCAGATCCTCGATCCTATATCCAACATAGTATAGCCTAGAATTAAGACCATCTATATAGCTTAACCTGGTTTCAGACACATATACGCCTTCTAAACCCTTGAATATCTGGGGTTTAGAGCTGGACAAGACACTCCACCAGTATAAGTATGGTTTAGGCAAAATATATTCACATAACTGGCAGATCCTAATATAGGTTTTTTCTTCTGTCGAAAGCTCTGTATATTATAATCTATATCATAATTATAGTTCTAATCATATATTATTTACTATCTCACATAACTATTTGTTATGTTTAAATTAATTCGTCTCAACATCTAGTAGGCAAGATACTTGGTTTAGTATTTCTATACTATTGAATGCTTAAAGAAGGTTGAAGAACCCCTTGCTAGGGAAGCAATAGGTGTCAGAACATTTTTAAACGGTGTGGTGCATTCGTGCTTAGCTAAATATTGTTTGACCAGATATTCACGAAACCCAGCATCTCAGCTCGTTTAGAAATCCGGTTACATCTTCTGTGTTATTTACATAGTATTCGGCATTAGTGTTGCACTTATAACCGACCCTTACACCTATGCCTTTCCCCCTCAATAGCTTGAAACCGTTTTCGTCGTTCTTATCATCACCGAAATATATGGGGGCTATGTTTTTAATACTTAAACCGTTTTTTACTGATAGTACTGCTAACACGTAGTCTATGGCTTTACCCTTATCCCAGCCTGTGTTTGGAAGTATCTCTAATATTTTTTTACCCTTTGAGAGTCTTACTCCATAATATTCTGAGGATATTCTCAATACTTGTTTGAGGATCTCTCTAGATCTATCTCTATCAACCCCTCGATAGTGTATTGATAAAGCTACACCTTTATCCTCAACTACCACGCCCTCAACTTTGGAGAGCGCCTCAAGAATCCTATCCCTTATATTCTTAATAACGCTTCTAAACCCTTCTAAAGCGCTATGCGTGTACTCAATGTCCGGCCCTCTTATTATATGGCCGTGGACTCCTATGTAATGGATGCTATCTATGCCCACAAGCCTTTTCAAGGACTCCACAGTTCTCCCGCTTATAATAAAGATCCTGATTTTATTTTGTTTGGATAGCTCGTAGATTATTTTCCTAGAGGTATCGCTAAGAGGTCTCTCCAGCCTAGTTACCCTTTTCGGTATCGGGCTCAGTGTTCCATCGTAGTCGAGAAAGATAGCAACTAGTTGTGAGTTGCTAACCCTAGCGAGTACTTCCTTCAACCCGCTCGAAAGCAGAGGCCTTGGGCATCGCTTTTCATCACTCTGGGTTTTCATTTGCTATCACGGCTAATATCTTCCTCGAAATATTTTGAAGGGAATCTGAGGAGATTCCATTCTGGTCTGGAGTACTTTGCATTATATAGCTTTCGGGCTAGGTTCAACTCCTCCCTGGATGGTAGGTCTATAACAGCCCTTCTACCAAGGATCTTTGAGTATGACTTTATAACTGCATCTATTATATCACTTATATGGAACCTCTTTCCCAGAGCATCGTTTAGGTTTGCTACTCTATACTTGACCTCAGATATCTTTTTATCTGCAAGCTTTGCCCTTGACACTTTGAGGACGCTACTAAGGATCTCTAGATCCGTCTCTACCAAGAGGGTTCCGTGGAGAAGATAGTAGTTTTCAGTAAGAGTGGCAGCCGTGCCCGATACTTTCCTCCTACCAGCCGGCGTGTCTATTACTATATCATTAACGTTTTCTATATGTGCATTGACCCCTAGGATCCTCAGGGCTTCTACAAAACCGCTAAGCAGATCCTCGTAGAGGAACTTAGTCCCACCCCCCACGGGGCCTCTAACCGCTATCGACCATACAAGGCATCCAAGGTCGTGGTAAACAGCCCCACCCCCAGTGAATCTCCTCACAATATCGATGCCCTTCTCCTTAGCCCTCTCGAAATTCACTTCCTCCTCAGCTAGTTGGAAGTATCCTAGGATTACAGCGTTTCTATGCCTCCAGATCCTCAGTGTATCTGGGATCATGTTTGATCTTAGGGATCGCCACATCGCCTCCTCAAAAGCCAGGCTCTTATACGGATCATCAGGGCTCTCATATATAAGAACCCTGAGCTCTCCCTGCTCTAGCAAACCTCACCAGCCTCTCTAACTGCACTAATTATAGCTGTTTTAAAGTCATCTACGCTCGATCCCACACTTTCTACACGCCCCGATCGGAAGAGATCCTCAACTACCCTGCCTATAACACCTGGCTCTGCCTTTAATCCTCGGAGCTTCTGTTCGAGCTCGTATATAAAGTCCTCTGGGTATATGAAGAAATCCCCAGCTATCCTAATATCCTCAATTACCCCTTCAACAACCTTAACAGTGACTCTTATCAATCCCTTAGGCGCTTTATACTCATATATACCAATTCTCAGGGGCGAGCCGCCCTCCATCATATCCTCACACCAGGGATTTTAAGCGTTATAACCTTCTTGAGAGTTTTTCTGCTTATAGCTATGGTATAAAGCGGTGGAGAGCTCGTAGCATTCAGCTTGGGTTTTTGTTACTACCTCGATCGCTAGGAGCGTTGGGATGTTTTATCTTAGCCTGTGTTCTCAATCTCGGATCATTAAACTAGTTATAAGGATTATCCATGTGCTACCCATATGTATAAGGCATCGTCTGGAGTGAAATCCCTATTAACCTTTGAGAGCACTCTCCTTGGGGGTTGTGGTGATTAGGGCTGAGGATATAATGACACCAAACCCCATCACCTTAAAGCTTGAGGAGAGCGTTGCTAAGGCTGCTAAGATTATGGCTGAGAATAGGATAGGTTCTGTGATTATAGTTGATAGCGGTGGGAAGCCTGTGGGGATTGTTACTAGCCATGATATTCTTGAAAAGGTTGTTGCTAGAGGGCTTAATCCTAATGAGGTGAGTGTTGGAAGGATCATGTCGAGTCCCCTCATATATGTTGAGGCTTCAACCCCTATCGATAAGGTTATAGAGACGATGATCAGAACGGGTAAGAGGCACATGCCGGTTATGAAGGGGGATAGATTAGTTGGGATTATAGCTGAGTATGATATTATAGCCCTGGGTCCTGAGATCTTCCAGGCTCTTGAGATATTTGAGAGCGCGATGGTTGAGAGGGCTAGGAGGAGGAGGGGTGAAAGGGCCTAGTGGTTACAGCCTCTATATTGGAGATCGTTATTTACATAGACTGGTTAATAGTTATAAATCCCACAGTATGAATATTGACGGATGTATTAGAATGATCGTGAAGGATGAGAGGTATATATGCATAGCTGCGCTCAGGCTTATAAAGAGGAGTGTTAAGTATAGCTATTTACAAGAGGTTCTCAAAATACCAGCCCCGGTGTTGTGGAGATACATAGCAGGGATCGTTAGACCAACTAGGGAGAGGGCTTCAGAGATACTTAGAACACTTATAGAGAAGGGCGTTGTGAGGGACATTATAGCTAGGGAGCTAAGATTTGTTGACGGTAATGTGGTTGACATGTATAGCCTTGTATATAGGACAGATATCCTATGGCTAGCATCAATCGAGGCTTACTATCGCTTTAAAGACGAGCGGATAGATGTTGCTCTAACAACAGAGGTTGATGGCATACCGATCGCTCTTGCTGTAGCATCAACCCTAGATCTAGACCTTGTTGTTGCTAAGAGGAGGAAGGAGCTTGGTTTCAGCGAATTCTACGAAGAGACGTATTTTTCAAGAGACCCGCCAAGCCTGGTGACGCTCTATGTGCCTAAAGAGGGTTTGAAAAAGGGGTCCAGGGTACTTATAGTTGACGATCTTTTGAGAAGCGGGAGAACCCTTAGGGCGTTGATTAACATTGTTAGAAACGCCAAAGCGGATCTCGCGGGGATCTTCTCCTTGGTATCTATAGGGAATGAGTGGAGAGAAACCATAAAAGATCTCAATGTAAGGACGGTGATTCTTGTTAGCAAATAGCTTTATAGAGATCATAGCATCCTCACTAGCTTCCGGGCTATCCATCGAAGCATCATCATACCCCAAACCAGGCAACGTGTCCCCCCTGGGGGGTGCTAAGGGTCTTGAACACTGGTTCTTCCTATCAGCATCAACATCGATCGCTATAGAGCTGTATAAGATTCTGCAGGAGATTGTGAGGACTAAAGGGTGTTTAGAAAGAGGTTTGGGAGAGAAAATATACAGGGTATACTCTGCGTCCTCAAAGCCCCATGGTAAGGGTAATGTAAGTCTTGGCTTCGTATTGCTCGTAGTACCTATAGCTATTGGTATTGGCGATCTTATTGGAGGCAATGATCCCGGGGTCACAGGCGTTGAAGAGGTGTTAGAAAGATCTGTAGATCTTATTAAGATCTGTGGAAAGCCTGAAGATTCAGCATGGGTCTCGAGGGCTATTCTGGAGGCCTCACCCTCATACATATCTATATATCAAGGCCAGGGATACGATATCCTAGGCAACCCTAATAAGGGTAGGAGCTTCTGGGGGTTTGTTGAGGACTTCAGAAGGCATGATCTTATTCTAAACGAGATCTGGGGTGGATATAAGAGGGTGTATAGGGCTTATAACATCATATGTAGCAACTATCCCCATAACCTCTATGAAGGGGTGGTTGTGGCGTTCATAACCATAGGTAGCCAGACCATAGATACGCTTATAGCTAGGAAAAAGGGATACAAGGTGGCCATCAAAGTTAGAGAGGAGATGGGGAAAATATTATCACTCCTAAAACAAGGGTCGCATCTTTGGAGAATATATGCGGAGCTACTGGATAAGGAGCTTAGAGCCTCACAGATCAACCCAGGATCTATAGCGGACATCGTGGCCATGGCTGCAGGGCTCTGTGTAGCTATGAAGGCTATGGAAAGGATCAAGGGTACTAACTATTAGCGTGGTTTTGGTATTCGTCTTACCCAAGACCGGCCTACATATCTCTATTCAAGATATTTTGGTTGGGGCATGATTTTCAAGAACTTGTTTAGGTCTTGTATATTATAGTATGAAGCTGTGGATCAGAGGGCTATTAGGGGTTTTGATTCGTGACGAGAACCAGTGATCAATTCTATAGGCTATATAGTCGCTACCCTATATGTTCTTCTTCCAAGCATCTCAACTATATTATCGATCTCTGAGGTGTTTGTCTTTATCGGGAACCCTCTAGAGACTCTCATGCCAGAGATCACGGAGGCTCTTACTGCGGCTTTTATGATACTATGGTTCATCATCATACCGCTAACGATGGATGCCAGAAAAATATCTCCGCAACCTGTTGGATCTCCACTATCGGTCTCTGTGTATGGTGGTATATAGTACCACTCTATCATCCTGCCCTCATTCCGCTCGTCATATCCTCTTTCACGTTCTCCGAGCACAAGGCCTAGATAGCCGCCCCTACTTCCTATGGTGTATGCTATTATATCGGCTTTGTTAGCTAGAAATGAAAGTCTCTCGAGATCCTTCTCATGATCGCTGGTATTGCTACGTATATCATCGCTGCTGAGATGCACAATTCCTATTCTAGGTAGCTCTCTAATGTTTCTCCTAATATTATCTAGGCTGCTTACCACCCTTTGATCTTCAATCTCTCTCCCATACCCCTGAAGATCCAGTGCAGTGTTTTTTGTGAAAGATATTTTTCTAATATCCTCGGGCACTACTTCTTTGAATACTGGAGAGACCAGGATCCACTGGGCATCTTTAGAAATATTGTTTATGATACTGTCTATTTTGATCCTGCACCCAGTCTTGAGAATCATCGAGGATCTTCCTACGCTCGTGTATGTGTGGTGGAATGTATAGATCGAGTCACAGCTAGGATCTGTGTCAAGTATTTCTAGGTCTTGGTGCTCATTGCTAGCGCTAAGTAGCTCTCCAACTTTTTTCCTACCATCTCTCCCTAGCGCGGTAATCACTATGGGGTCGAACCCCAGTGTCTTTAGAGTTAGGCCTGAATAGTATGCCGGTCCCCCTATCTTCTCATAGATGTTGCTACCTATCTTTATTATATCTACCGTGAAGCTTGTTATCAAAGCCACTCTCTTCCTACCCAAGATAGAGCCTCAGAGTCTATACAGCATATGAGCATTTATTATGTGCCTATAGTTTAGGCGACTGGAGATCTATTGATTATTTGGTTTCACAGCTAGGACGAGGATCTAGAGTGGCTGTGTTCATAGTCACTGAGGAATCTAGGCTGGCTTGGTTTAATAGATTATTATGGCTCCTTATATCTATATTTGGGAAAATGTGTTGGAACAAGGCTCTGCAGAGGATCTTGTTAATAGGATGTATAGGAAACTATTTTATCTCCCAAAGATAACGTTTCTCTCGATAGTATATGTTCTAGAGGGATTTGTTATAGCGTTATCGGGCTCTAGTTCTTACAGGATCTCTCCACATATATTTATTTCCGCATTATTTGGTCTCGCTGTATATTTATTCCTCATATATCTATTCTTCGTAATCGGTGGTGTTGTCGATAGTGCTAAGAAATCGCTAGGAATAGCTGTTTTCTCCTTAGCTCCATATATAATAGTTGATTTCATAGCTGCTGGTAAGGAGCGGCTGTTTCTCTCATTCTCAGCAAGCTCTGGTATGGTTTTCCTTATACACTATATATTCAAGGGGATGTTGTTTAGATCATTTGGTGTGGCTATCGCCACATCTCTAGCGACTTCTATGGCTTCTATCTATCTCTTCTCACATTTACTAGGTCAAGGTGCAGGGAAAAGCATCTCGTTATCCTCGGAAGCTCCAGTGCTTATCATATCATCGCTTGTTTCGATCGTTGTTTTTGCGATCTTCATAGCGATCCTCGAGCTTGGGGGCAGAGTGGGTGGCTTGAGAACATTTGAGGTTGCCAGGGGTTTCCTAAGATCCTGGCTTTTCGGCGAGAACGAGATCTTGGAGAAAGCTTTTTACAGGAATGCTGTTAAAGATACCATGAGGATCAGGGTTTTAAGCATATATAGAGATGGTGGCAAGCCTATCCATCTTATTTATCCTGGTTTCCACTATGGCCCGTTCAAGAAGGTTGGTTCGGCAGATGCTGTCTATATAATTGATAAATATATAGAGAGCCTTGGGGCAGCGTCCCTTGTATTCCACACAATAGGAAGTCATGAAAGAAATGTAGTGCTGAGGAGCTCTGTTGAGAGGATAGCTGAGGATCTGGCTAGGAGGCTCTCAACTACCATGGAAAGCGATTCTCGAGATAATATTGTGGGTCCTATAAGGATATCCAGGGATTCCTGGAGCTGTTTAGCGATAGGTAGTGATAGATGTACCGCTGTATATATATCTAATGCTGACGGTGCCGATGATCTCCCGGAGTCTGTTGAGAAAGTGCTTCTCGGTGTTGAGAAGGCCAAGGGTATCATGATCTCTGTAGCGGATTCCCATAGCAATTATGGGAGGAACAGAATTAATGAGGATGTTATAGCTGAGATGGTTGTTGAGGCTATAGATAAGCTGCGAGACGCAAGGGGCCCTTCGATGGTTGGTTATGGCGAATACCATATGAAGGGTAAGCTCTGTAGAGGGCTGTGTAGTGGGAGAGTGAAGGCACTTGTCATTAGAAATGGTAGGGGTGATAGTGCGGTTATTTATCTATACGGCAACAATATGCTGAAGAGCGCGAGGGAATCTATAATCAAGGCTGTGAAAAGCATGGGCTTTGCTGATGTGGAGGTTGTGACACCCGATGATCATAGTTGTGCTGCAGAATCTCTCGGAACAGCATATACAGCTATACACCCATGCCAAGAGTTAGTAGGAGCAGCTGTAGCAGCTGTTAACGAGGCGCTAAAGGATCTCAAACCAGCCAGGACAGCGTGTTCCGAGCACAGTTGGGAGGATATACCTTTCATGGGCGGGGCTGTGCAGAGCTATCTCAAAGCCTTAGAGGCGTTAGGGCCTCTGACATCAAAACTATGGATCATAACCCTAGCGCTCTCAATAGCTGTTGTCACCATAACTGTAACTCTTATATTCTAGCATGGATCAGGTTAATGTTGAGAATAGCTATGCCAGGACCGTTAGCTTTTGATTTAACGCACTTTCCCATATAAGTGCTTTAACGCTGTTTGCAGGATCTTGGGATCTATACTTGTTATGGTTTATCACCAGCACAACGGAAAGATATTCCCATTTATTTTGAGGCTCTTCTATTAATAGAACAATCCCTCCATGGTTATTACATGCAACCTATGCAGATAAGAAGAGATAAAGCTGACTATATGTGTTCGTGAGGTCTTAATAAAATCTTTGGGTTATTTTCTTACTGATATAGGAAATATAGGTTTTGATTTGGATTGTCTTTGTGATGGGTTAGCTTCTATATTGACTCTGGATGGCGATAGGAGCATTGCTTTAAGCCGTCCAGGGAATGATCTTTCGGTGTATGGGAACACAATATCGTTGGGCTCAACAGCAACCATAAATCCAAAGGCTCGATCTGCTATAGAATTGAAAAGAGACAAACGTTTTGGTGGGCCCGCTGGGATTCGAACCCAGGACCTCCGCCGCGTCAGGGCGGCGTCCTAACCGGGCTAGACGACGGGCCCTCTATTGATAGTATTGTTTTTCAGGGTATAAGGTTTTCTCCGACCGTGACTAATGGTTCCAAATGAGTGAGTTTAAACCGGTTTATTATTAGGGGTTCGGGTTTCATTGCGGTTGGTATCTTTATACCAATCGATCTTTCCCTTGGCTCTCCCGGCCTCCACCTATTAGAGTGATCTTTATTCACAGCCCCCCTTCATAGAGTTTCTCTGGTTCGCTGCTGTGCGGAAACCACACATTCTGGCGTGTTTTAGATATATGTTTATTGATGCGAGTTTCTGTTTATCAGGGCTCAAAGCCGCATTTCTTGCATTTGAATTTGAATATCCTGCTCACCTGGGTCTTTATTATATACCCGCATTGTGGATAGGTTCGGGAAGTATTTTTTGTGAGATGCCTTCTTAATACTAAAAAGTATGGCTTTTCATGGGGTCTGTGTGATGGATCGTATGGCCAACGATAGATTTTAGCGGTTATAAGCCTTCTGATGCGAAGATCGATTCTTGTGCTTTTAAACTCCTACGTTTATAATATAAGGGAACGTATTGTCCGAATGGTCCCCGATAATATGGTTTGACGG
Organism: Sulfolobales archaeon; assembly: GCA_035559775.1. Taxonomy (GTDB): domain Archaea; phylum Thermoproteota; class Thermoprotei_A; order Sulfolobales; family AG1; genus AG1. The sequence continues at coordinate 5,449 of DATMAU010000016.1, read as the reverse complement.
TAAGTTTGTCCCCTTCGAAGAGGCAAAGATACATGTTATGACATATTCTCTCCACTACGGTGTTGGGGTTTTTGAGGGCATAAGGGCTTATAGAACATATGATGGGAGGACAGCTATATTTAAACTTAGGGAGCATGTGAGAAGGTTTTTTGACTCAACAAAGATATATAAACTCGAGATACCCTTCTCAGAGGAGGAGCTTATCAATGCTATAAGGGAGCTTGTGAGGAAAAGCGGGTTTAGTGAGTGTTATATCAGACCCATAGCTTTTATAAATATCACCAAACTGGGTGTGAAGCCCACTACCAGGAGGGCTTCTGTGGCTATCGGGCTTATTAAGTGGGATAAGTATCTGGGTAAGGCTTACTATGAAGGTGCAAGAGTTACTGTGAGCCCATGGCGCAGGATACCTCCTAACTCGCTACCACTTAACGCCAAAGCTATTGGTCAGTATCTAAACAGCTATCTAGCAGCCCTCGATGCCGATGTAAAAGGATATGACGAGGCACTCCTCCTCGATACGAGGGGTTTTGTTAGCGAGGGGCCTGGGGAGAACATATTCATGGTTAAGAACGGGACTGTCTACACGCCCCCTCTCTATGCATCAGTGCTCCCAGGAGTTACCAGAGAGACTGTTATAAAGATTCTCGAGGAAGAGCTTGAGATAAAGACTGTTGAGAGAGATATAGCTTTGGGAGAGTTACTGGCAGCTGATGAGGCTTTCTTCACCGGGACGGCAGCCGAGATAACCCCTATTGTCGAGATCGATGGTGTCAAGATAGGGAACGGTAAGCCAGGGCCTCTGACCAGAAAGATCCAGACCCTATATGATGATATAGTGAGGGGTAAGATAGAAAGATACAGAGAATGGCTTTTCTATGTATAACGGTATAGCGATTAAGCATAAGAGATAAGATAATATGCTACTCTTAGTTATAATGTTCGACCGCTCTGTAAGATACGGTGGGATGTGACTATAGATATAGCTATTACTATTATAGATGCTACGGCCTTTAAGCTATCCCCTATCTGTATTCCGCATAGCAGCAAGATTATACCACTTACTATGAAAGAAGCTATCGAGATACGCAGACTGCTATTAGCTATGGCAACGCTTGCAACAGATAAAAAGCCAGCTGTTATTGCTGCCATAAATATGTAGAAGTTATCAACAGATACCAGAATGATCGATATTGCTAGGAGTGCCATGGCTATTGCTACTCCTGTCAGGGAAGCGATGTGGATTCTGTGTATTCTTACCAACTCCTCATAGATCTCCCTCAATCTCTCCATGGTTCTCCTCACAGCATCATATATAACTCCATATAGCTCTTCTCTCATGCTCTCAGGTGTTTCCTGTATCCTATTACAGACATCTCTCAACGCTCTCAGACTCATCACGAGGTTTTCAATCTCCCTATACACATTCCCACCACCAATACGGCTTTTAGAACATATGTTTGTTGCCAGGACATAGTTTATCTTTATATATCTTAGGCACCCTGATCTCTCTATATATGCCAGTTCACCCACAAGGTCACGGCATATATGGCTACTCATAGACCCTCGGATTTAATTTCCTTCTACGCTGAAATATGCTTCTACAATAAATAACACGACACAGTTATAGAGCACGAGCCATGTTTCAGGCAAATGCCTTTACATCATCGCTTCAGTACCGAGGGTACTCATCAACCGTTTGTCTCTGGATGTTCATTCCAATCATTTTATTCATGGTCGTATCTAGGGACTTCTGCCTCGCCCATAGGGATCTTGGGATCCCTATGGGTTCATGGGTGGCTGTCGAGTCAAAGGGCACGTGGCTCCCATCTAGCTTTGCCCCAGGCGGCTTGGAGCGCTGCCTCCATCACCACTCAGGGCTTGTGTGGGGAGACCCACACCAGAAATACTCCCACTCAGAGCTTATAAAATACCAGGTATCGATGGGAAGGCAGCCTTCAGACATGCCGCCCCCAATACCTATGATCCCAAAACTATTAACTCTCACTATGTATATCAAAAGAAAACAGCCCTTCTATACTATTCTCCAAGCTGCTTATTTTTGATATATATAATGAGGATTTATAAGCGTTGTAATCAAATACCCAGTGAGGTGTTTCTATGCGCCAATGGATCTAGGGGTAAGGCCCCCTATAAGGTCCTCACAGAGAGAGGATCTCGTGCCTGAGTATTGGTATAATATACTCCCAGATCTTCCCAAACCACTGCCACCGCCCCGTCTGCCTGACGGTTCAATACCGCCGAGATCTATGTTTGAGAGGCTATTCCCCAAAGTGCTTGTTGATCAGGAGATGAGCTCTGAGAGGTATATCAAGATCCCCTACGAGGTTAGAGAGACCTTGATAAGGCTTGGAAGACCAACGCCCCTAATAAGGGCTGTCGGGCTGGAGAGGCTTCTCGGAACACCGGCTAGGATTTACTATAAATACGAAGGTGTTCTTCCAACCGGTAGTCATAAGATCAATACAGCGGTAGCCCAGATCTACTATAACAAGGCTGAGGGTATAGAGAGGGTTTCTACAGAGACAGGTGCTGGGCAATGGGGATCGGCACTAGCTCTCGCAGGAGCTCTGTTTGGTGTTAAGGTTAGGGTTTTCATGGTTAGGTCTAGCTATAATCAGAAGCCCTATAGAAGGGTTCTCATGGAGCTCTATGGTGCTGAAGTAATCCCAAGCCCTTCCACCTTAACTAAGTTTGGAAGAGCCGTTCTTGAAAAAGATCCCGAGAGTCCTGGGAGTCTCGGTATAGCCATATCAGAAGCCATAGAGGATGTTCTCTCGGATGAGAGGGCTAGGTATAGCCTTGGGAGTGTTCTTAACCACGTGCTTCTTCACCAAACAATCATAGGTTTAGAGGCTAAGAAACAGCTAGAAGAGATAGGGGAGGAAGAGCCTGACTATATAGTTGGCTGTGTAGGGGGAGGCTCTAATTTCGCGGGATTATCCTACCCATTTGTCTATGACAAGTTGAAGGGTAGATCTAAAACAAAGTTTATAGCTGTTGAACCAAAGGCTTGTCCTTCTCTTACTAGGGGTGTATATACATATGATTATGGGGATACAGCAGGGTTAACACCTCTGCTTAAGATGTATACTGTTGGGCATAGATATAGGGTTCCACCTATCCATGCAGGCGGTCTGAGATATCATGGCGACGCCCCGACCCTCTGCCTCCTCGTCGATGAGAAGATCATAGATGCTGTCGCGTATCATCAGACAGAAGTTTTCGAAGCAGGAAGAATCTTCGCTATGAGTGAGGGCATAGTACCAGCACCTGAGAGCGCACATGCTGTGAAGGCTGTTATAGATATAGCTCTCGAGGCTAAGAGAAGAGGAGAGAAGACTGTTATTCTCTTTAATCTGAGCGGTCATGGGCTTCTAGACCTCCAAGGCTATAAGGAATACCTGGAGGGGAGGCTACAGGATTATGAGCCGGAGGTGATAGACCTATCATACCTGCCAAAACTCAGCGGATAGCCCAAGCTGGGGTTGGTTTGAGGATTTTCTATGCGGATCCAGAGGATCTGAAACCCCATGAGGAGAGTATATATGAGAGGATCCAGCAGGTAAGGCTCTCACTCGTCAAGACAGGGGTTCTGAGAAGACCCCTGATAGTTGATGAGAGGACAGGTGTTATAATTGATGGGACTCATAGATACGAGGCTCTGAAGAGCATTGGTGCTAGTAGAATACCGGTAATTGGTGTTGACTATCTATCCGAAGATGAGGTGAGGGTTGCTAACTGGGTTAGGGTGTATGTTCTGAAAAAGAGCTTAGAAATGGATAGCCGTAACATAACAGACCTATTAGCTGGGATACATGGGGCTGATGTGAATAGGATAGGTAGGGCTCTCGTTGTATCTATCGATGCAGGCGATCCTCAGAAGATCTATAGGGAGATAGCTTTCCTAGAGAAAAACCCGGCATTCATGCATAGCGTGGATCGTGTTATGTTTCATTCGAAGATCAATTATCTAATGCTTAAGAGAACCCCATCGATAGCAATAATCCCCCCTCCTCTAGGTAAGGAAGATGTGGTAAAAGCCGGTCTTAATGGGAAACCTTTTCCACCCAAGTCTACTAGACACCTGACGATTCTTAAGAGGCTAGAGCTAAGAACTCGTATCAAGGAGCTGATGAGCGGCTCATGCTCATAGGTATTCTTAGAGATGTTAGGGGCGATCTGTGCCTTTATTTTCCCTTATGCATTTATAGAGCTGGGTAGATAGTTAGTATGGCTTATAAGAGCATCTCTCTAGTGTTATTAACAATGTTCTTTATAGCAACATTCACCGTAACGGTCCTTGCACAGGATCCCATGATCTATATCAAAGACCCCAAGATAGATCCAGCAGTTGCTAGAGAGCTCACGGATAAGGGCTACTCTGAGGCTATAATTATTCTCAATAGATATGATGAACCTACAAAAGACAGGATAGGTAGCATAATAGGTGATGATAATATTATTAATCGTTATACGAATATCCCCTACATATATGCCAAGATAAGCCTCAACGTAATCCCAGGTCTAGTGCTATCCAGCGATGTAATATGGGTTGCACCTAACATTATATTCAGAAAAATACCCATGGATAGAGTATCTCTCTTTAACTATGAAACGCTACAGGCATCGATCGGAGTTCCTGCTCTAGTCAACTGGGGTCTCTTCAGAACTGGCACTATAGCGGTGTGGAGGGAGTTTAACATAACAGGCGAGGGAGTTATAATAGCTATGCTTGATACAGGGGTTAATATAAATCACCCCCTGATACGGGGTAAAATGTTTACTATAAATAGCAGTGATCCCAGCTACCCAGGCGGGTGGATAGAGTTCGACTCAAGAGGCAAGCCCGTTTGCAGCACGCCCCACGATACAGATGGCCATGGTTCCTGGACGACCTCGATAGCTGTTGGGGGCGATACTAACGAGCTCTTGATAGGCTATGCACCCCGGGCAATGTATATCCATGCTCTAGTCCTCCCAACGGGATCTGGTACTTTTGCACAGGTTCTCGCAGGGATAGACTGGGCTGCTGACCCCTATCTATGCAATGGTGTTAAGGTATCATCCATTCTTGGCAAGCCCTTCAGACCAGATGTTGTCTCTATGAGCTTTGGCTCTGAGGGTAACTACTCTAACTACCTACTCCCAGCGATTAGAAGACTCCTAGAGCTTGGAATAATACCGGTGGCAGCCATTGGTAACGGGGGTATATATACTAGCTCTAACCCGGGCAACATATGGGGCGTTTTTGGCGTTGGCTCTATAGAGAGGGACGATACAGTCTCGCTCTTCAGCTCCGGCGAACGTGTTGAGTAGCCTGAACCTCCATCTTCATGGCCTTTCACAGGCGGTTATCCGAAAGAGTACTATAAACCGGATTTTGTCCTACCAGCGGTAATGATCCCGGGCGCATATTTATCAGAAG
>DATMAU010000015.1:0-53845 GCA_035559775.1 Sulfolobales archaeon | reverse complement strand
GTTGTTTTTGATACTAACTGCTCTTTCCTTGGGTTTCTGGCTCTAGGGCTCCTTTCATCGGATCCTTTATTCTTGGTCTTCATTTGTTCGGTGTGATCTCTACCTACAGTTCCCTCTTCATAGTTTTGCTCTGGCTCATTGTTGTGGGGAACCCCATATGTCTGGATCTTTTACCTTTAACCCGCACCTCGAGTCTCTATCTCTACCCTCATCGTTGGGCGAGTATCCCCATAAAATAGTAGAGCTTATATAATGTTCCACAGAGGCAAATTCAATACCAACCCCCTATAAACCATCATGAAATCCGAAACAGCTGGCTACAGCGTGGAGATAGATGGTGCTGTTTTACTAGCATCTTTAGTAATTGGTGGAGAAGCTGTTTGGTTTCATTAAGCTTGGTGGTATGTTTTAGAGATCTCTCGGCATTTCCATCATAACCTTCTCATGCGTGTTTGGGGCGAGCCAGTCTATGAGCTCCTTGGAATCCTTAGCCTCTATGAATACACTTATCGGTCCAAGGCTGCTCTCACGATCATCTTCAACGAATGAGAGCTTTCCAGCAAATGCCGCTTGTTTATTGATCTTGAAGGAGATGTGTCTCTCGGTACTGTTCTTCGCAATAATCCTCCTAGCTGTATCTGCTATCTTCCCTCTAACGATCATCTCCCTAAGCTTTAGGAGAGAAGCCATTGATCCCGACTCTCCCACTAGAACTTTGTATTCGCCTACCTCGACTACCCTGAAGTCTTCTATGCTGAAGATGTTCAGGATAGCCTTTCTAACCTTCTCAAGATCCTCTGTGGGTCTTACCTCAGCCTCAACCCTAAGTCTCATAGCTATCCAAAATACTTGATTGTATTGCTACCTAAAATTCTACACCCAATACCCACATATAGATTCATAGATCTTATTATCACGACTAAGCCAAGAGGATGTGGGAGAAAAACTAAACTCTTCCCAGCCTGTAATTCTAGATCTTTGATACATTCTCGCCCTCGTTTAACCAACATGCAGAGAGGTGTTTATGCCCTACATCGAAATACGGTGGATCGTTTATTTTGCACTTCTCCATAGCATAGGGGCATCTCGGGTGGAACCTACAGCCCGGGGGTATTGAGAGAGCACTTGGGATCTCGCCTATTATTGGGACCTCTTTGATCCTCCACCTACCCTTGGGATCTGGGGATGGGACAGCGGCTATGAGGGCTTGTGTGTATGGGTGTTTAGGTTTGAGAAGGATCTCATCTGTCGGGCCATACTCAACAATCCTTCCAAGATACATGACATTTATATAATCACATATTATGCTAGCAACAGCTAGGTCGTGTGTTATGAATACATAGGTTAGGTTCTTTTGCTCCTTAAGATCTAGCATTAGCCTTAATATCTCTGCCCTTATCGATACATCGAGCATCGATACAGGCTCGTCAGCAACAACTAACCTGGGGCCCAGGATTATCGCTCTAGCTATGTTAACCCTCTGTCTCTGCCCACCGCTGAGCTGGAAAGGATATCTATATAAGAACTCGTCAGGGGGTGTGAGTTTCACGTCTTCGAGGGCTTTTATAACCATTTCAAGCCTCTCCTTCTCATCCTTATAGCCATGTATTATCAATGGCTCCTCAAGAATATCCTTGATCGTCATCCTCGGGTTAAGCGAGCCATAAGGATCCTGGAACACTATCTGGATCTCTTTTCTAAGCATTTTAAGCGCCCTACCCCTCACCTTAGCCACGTCGAATAACAAACCTCCTTTGCTCTCAACATAGGGTACTCCAGCGTCTAGGAGTATCTTTGATAGCTCCTCTGAGGGTCTATATATTATAGATCCTTCTGTGGGTCTATAGAGCCCTACGATAAGCTTCCCCAAAGTCGTCTTGCCACAGCCAGACTCACCTACAAGGCATGTGACCTTCCCCTTCTCGATCAAAATATCAACACCATCTACCGCTTTAACCACTCTGCTCTTCCTAGCTAGGATCTCGCTTATAGATCTCGCCAGAGAGAAGTACATCTTAACACCAATTCCAGCTAATATAATATCGTCTCTACTGCTAAGCTCCTCAATCTTTATACCCATCCCTACCACCCCTAGCTTTTAGATACACCCTCCTTATGTAGCCAGCATGCCGATATATGCCCATCACCAACCTCAAAGTACGGCGGCTCCTCCCTCCTACAGATCTCCATGGCAAACGGGCATCTCGGGTGGAACCTGCAACCCTGTGGCGGATTTCTGAGATCCGGGGGAGATCCTGGTATCCATGCAAGCTCTTTAGAACCCCCTATCCTTGGGATGCTTGCCATAAGGCCTTTAGTGTATGGGTGTGCTGGCTCAGTATAGATTCTCTCTGAAGGGCCTAGCTCCACTATTTTCCCAGCATACATGATCGCGACCTTATCAGCGATCTCAGCTACCAAGGAGAGGTCGTGGGTTATAAGGATTATGCTTAAGCCCTTCTCTTTTCTCAGCTTCTTAAACAGGTTCAGGATCTGTGCCTGGACAACAACATCCAGCGCTGTGGTCGGCTCATCAGCTATAACAACATCTGGCTGGAGGGCTAGCGCCATTGCTATCACAGCCCTCTGCTTCATCCCACCGCTGAACTCGTGTGGGTAGTTGTTAACCCTCCTAGGATCTATGCCTACCGATTTAAGCAGCTCTGCAGCCCTCTCCAAAGCCTCTCTTTTATCAACATCCTCGTGCGCCATTATGGCATCGGCTATCTGGTCACCTATCCTCTTAACCGGGTTAAGGGCGTTAAGGGCGCTTTGAAAAACCATGCTTATCCTCTTCCACCTAATCTCCTTCCTCACCCTCTCCTCAGGTAGCCTAAGTATATCCTCCCCATTGAGGATTATAGATCCCTCAACAATCCTGCCCGGCGGCGGGACAAGCCTTAATAGGCTGAAACCCAGTGTTGATTTACCAGACCCTGATTCTCCAACAATGCCTAGGGCTTCTCCCTTCTCAAGGGAGAACGAGACCCCATCTACAGCTCTAACAGACCCTCTTAGTGTGAAGAAATACGTCTTGAGGTTCCTGACCTCTAGCAGGGCTGTCATAGCTTATCAGCCATCCCTACTTCTCAGTGTTAATTAAACATACACGCTTATAACTATATGCATTCAATAGGTTCTAAAACAGGTTCTAGAAACATGTGCGTGTTGAGATTTAACGAGAGGATAGTAGCTCTATTTTATATTCTTTATTCCATATTCTTAGTTCTTATAGAATGTCTATAACACTGCTTATCAACCGCCTAGCATTCATAACCATGTGAGCACCATGGCAGTGAGATCACCGATTCCCAAGGCTTTAACCATAGCTGGTGTTGATAGTGGTGGCGGTGCTGGAATAGCAGCAGATCTAAAGACGTTCGCTGCTCTCCAGGTTCACGGGCTTGTTGCTGTGACAAGTGTTACTGCTCAGAATACCCTGGGGGTTTTCGGGATCCACGACATACCCCCACAGATGGTTGAGCTCCAGATCGATGTTGTTGCTGAGGATATAGGTGTTGATGCTGCTAAAACTGGTATGCTGAGCAACCCGGGTATTGTTAGGAGTGTTGCTAGGTCTGTTAAGAAGCATGGCTTCCCACTTGTAGTTGATCCTGTGATATTTGCTAAGAGCGGTGATAGACTGTTGGTCGAGGAAGCTGTTGAGGTGATGGCTAAGGAGCTATTACCCCTGGCAAAGGTGGTTACACCGAATAAGTTTGAGGCTGAGAGGCTCTCGGGGGTAAAGATAGAGGGTCTTGATGATGCAGAGAAAGCTGGAAAGACTATTAAGGAAAAATACGGTTCAGAGATCGTGGTTGTTAAGGGAGGACATCTATCCGGTGATAAGAGCATAGATATAGTGATCCACGGTTCTGGGAATGTTACAATGCTAGAGGGACCCAGGGTTGATGGGTGCACGCATGGCACGGGATGCTCCTTCTCAGCAGCTATAGCTGCATATATAGCCAGGGGCGAGGATCTCTTGAACGCTGTTAAGAAGGCTAAGGAGTTTGTAACAATAGCTATTGAGAGAAGCTATAAAGTGGGTAAGGGTCACTGCCCAGTAAACCCAACAGCGTATTTAGAGCTCGATGCAGAGAGATACAGAGCTGAGAGGCTTGTTGAAGAGGCCATAGCTATTATAGAGAAGAGGGCCGAGGATGTTGCTAAACTTATACCAGAGGTTCAGAGCAACCTCGCATACGCCCTACCCTATTATCTAGCCAAGAGCCCTGGGGATGTTATAGCGATACCAGGGAGGATCGTGAATTATATGGGGAGGGCAAAAGCCTCAGGACCCCCGAGACCTGGCGCTTCAAGCCATGTTGCCAGAGGGGTTCTAGCAGCTATGCAGATCTATCCAGAATATAGAGCGGCAATGAATATAAAATACGTTCCAGGGCTAGAGGATATAGCATCAAAAGCAGGCTTCAAGATCTCATGGTACAATAGAAAGGAAGAGCCCGAAGATGTAAAGAAAAAAGAAGGAGCATCAATACCATGGGGAGTTAGAACAGCGATAAACAGGATAGGCACCATGCCAGATATAATAATAGACTATGGGGACTTTGGAAAAGAGCCTGGAGCCAAGATCTTCGGAAAAGATCCTATAGACGTAGTCGACAAGCTACTCAGACTCATAGAAGAACTCAAGAAGAATAAAACAATAAGCTAGATCATTATACCCATAAGATCTGTTCTTAGCAAAAACCGAGACAAGCACTTTTAACCGTTTGTCCCTGGATGTTCATTCTAATCACTTTATCTTCATTCATGGTCTTATCTATGGACTTCCACTTCTACCCGCAGGATCAGAGATCCTGCAGGGTCATGGGCGGCCGTCGAGCCGAACGGCACTTGGCTCCCATCGCCATCTGAGACCTGTGTGGGGAGACCCACACCGAGGGCAATATCTTTCAAGGCTTATAAATACCCCTGGGCATCGATAAGGAGGCAGCTTTCGGGCATGCCTCAATACCCATGAAAATTTCCAAAACATATTAATCCTCACTATGTATATCAAAAAGAAAACAGCCCACAATATTATAATCCTAGCCTTGTAACCCGCTATATCTAGCTAGTGCGATGAGGAAATATTTATTACCTCGCTAATATATCGCCAACCAGGTGTGACTCTACGATCCGTCGAAGTATCGACCAGAAAAAGAAGCAGCACAAGAACTAAAGCCCTAGCCAGAGGAAAATCCGTCGAAGGTGCGTGGTATGGGTGAAAAAACCCGCAGTCTCCCTAAGAAAATAAAAGCCGTAGTTGGTATTGAGAGCGCCATAGTCCTCATAGCCTTCGTAGTAGTAGCGGCTGCACTAGCCTTCGTAGTACTTAATATGGGGTTCTTCACAACTCAGAGATCTAAGGAGACAATAGGATCCGGACTAGCCCAGGCAAGCAGCTCTCTAGAGCTTGACGGCACAGTTGTTGCAAGGGTCAATACCAATAAGAGCATTGTTGACTGTGTCGTAATACCGATAAGACTCTCCGCAGGGCAAAAACCTGTGGATCTAACGCCAAACAAGACCAACATAGCTATCTGGGTTCTGGGGAAGTATGGATATGCAAATATATATAATAACGAGTCACAAGCTGTGAAGACCCAGAGTAATTTTAATGTAAGCGCTCTATGTGATGCTGTGATGCCAAACACCGTTGATGCTGTAAATGCTTCGATCATATGGCAGGTGGGTAATAATGGAGACAATGTCCTAGATCCGGGGGAGAAAGCTTTAGTTGTGTTGGCTTTCAATGGTAGCAATGTAACACTTGGTGCATATAATGTGTTCAAGGTGGAGATAAGGGTGCCTATAGGCGCTGCACTAACGGTAGAGAGATCTATCCCAGCATCTCTTACACAAACAATAATAGATCTAGGGTAAAGATCTAAAATCGATCTCTTTTTTTATTTAAAGTTCTACTACATCGATTCTTTCACAACCACATCTGGGCCCGGTTGTCTATGATTTTGCATAGATCATAATTTACCTAGCGAACTCATACAGTAGCCTTAGATATTACGTTCTCAGCCGTGAATAAAAGGAAGGAGCAATACCTCATCCTCATGGGGTTCTGCTTCATTGCGGTTGGTATCTTTATACCAACAGCACTTACCTTGACTTCCTTGATCTCCGCCTTTTCGGAGCGACCCCAGCCCATAGCTCCCCTTCATAGCATGCTCTGGCTTACTGTTGTGGGGAAACTTCCACATCCTGGATCTACAGTAAAATACATAGAGCTTATATAATGCTCTCACAGAACTACGATTAAACATCAAGCTTTATAAACATTTATGAAACCCGAAACAGTCGGCTACGGCTTTTCCTAGAACACTTGATCCCAGGTTCGCTAGTTCAGTATTTGTAAAGACTCCTATTGAAACACTCGTATCCTAAGATAACAATTGGTTTTCTTTTTAGGTCGTTGTGCTTATAAGAAATAGATAGGATGAGAACCTAATAAACCCCAAATATATTAAGTATTATTAGGAAAGCCTGCGCGGGCCCGTCGTCTAGCCCGGTTAGGACGCCGCCCTTACGAGGCGGAGGTCCTGGGTTCAAATCCCAGCGGGCCCACCAATTCCACTATCAAGGTTTCTCGGGATCTTTCCAAGTTGTTAGGAAGAGATCGCCAATAACAGAAGATCTAGTAGCCCATTAACATGATTCATGAATAACCATATCATTTATGGTGACAGGTAGTGTTGAGAGAGGGTTTGTTAGGGATAGTCGATTACCTTTCAACGATGTGGTTAAAGTGACATTTAACTCTCTCTATACTCTATAGCATGGTTGATATACAGCTAGTGTTTGTAACCGTCAATGCCCATTGTTCTTTAGGCGTTTTAGAATTTTCTAAGGATACCTGGCTTCAGGTGTAGGCTTTTCTTCAAGTTCAGATCTACTTGTGTATCGCAGGCTAACAGAGCTTATTGATTCTTGCTTGGGTTGTCTCATCTCTAACGGTTAAGCTATATGGGTGTATGAGGTTTTGTATAGCTTTAAGGTTCTTTAGAACATTGACGCAGTATATAGTCTGCTGGGGTCTTAATATAGGCTCAGCACTATTGGCTAGGGAGCAGTAGGCTTGGTAGATTTGGAGCTGTTAGTTTTATCAACGATTCTCTTCTCATTCAGTATGGGTTATCATTATGCTGGCGCTGTTGTTGGTTCTGCATATGGTGGGAGAGCTGTGAGACTTAGGCTAGGTCTTGTAATGGCATCTGTGCTTGTTCTGATAGGAACCATAGCTACACCGGTGTCTAGGACGTATAGTAACCTATACTCTGGGAGTTTTGATGGTTACTCCTCAATCCTCCTGGGGTCTTTTATAGCGACCTCCATAGCAACTTACCTCAAGATCCCCACATCGACTATACAGATATTCACATTCTCAGCCCTAGCACCAACGCTTGCTGGAGACGGGAGCCTGAGTATTGGGATCCTGGCTATGCTTATGGCATCATGGGTCTTGGCACCGATTCTCTCCTACGCTACGGCTCCGCTTATCATGAGGATCACTCCTAACAAGAAATGGCCCTTAATACTAACAATGGCTCTCTCAGCATTAGCACTAGGCACTAATGATATAGGTATGGCGGCATCTTTCTTAGGAGAAAAAGGGCTTTCTAAATATTATGCATCGATCATGGCTGGGGTTTCAGCCTCCCTGGGGCTTGTGTTTTGGGGTTCTAGACTTGCTAAGCTTGTGGGGGACGAGCTAGGGATCCAGGGTGAGAGAAGATTCCTGGCAGCTCAGTCGACGAAGATAGCGATACTATTGATTCTCAATAGCCTTGGTCTCAACGCCTCGATGAACCAAACCCTAATAGGAGCTTTAGCAGGTCTAGGAGCTCGGGGGAAGATTATCAGAAATATACTTATAGGCTGGGCATTGAGCCCGGTGCTTGGTTTAGCTTTATCGATGCTGGTGTATCTGTTGCTCAATATATATTAACCAAAGGGCATTTCTATTGGTGCGTGTTATGTATAACTATGTTTCGGTTGAGGTTAGGGATAGGCTTGGCTGGGTGTTTATGAACAGGCCTGATAAATACAACGCTCTCAATATAGCTATGATCGATGAGATCATATCCTCGATAGATTCGTTGGAGAGAAGCGGGGAGGCAAAGATCCTCGTGCTCAGTGGTCGTGGGAAGGCTTTCTCAGCAGGCATAGATCTTGGCGAGCTCTCATCAGCGAGAAGCCCTGACGAGGCTGGAGCCCTATTCCAAGCCCTTGCAAGGCTTTTCAGGAGGCTTTTAATGGTTGAGAAACCCCTTATAGTGGCTGTTAATGGAGACGCATATGGCGGTGGTGCAGAGCTCCTATGGGTAGGAGATGCTGTTGTAGTCTCAGAGAACTCGAGGATCTCTTGGGCTGAGGCTAGATGGGGCTTGCTACCGCCCATGCTCTCAACACTAGGGATCCTATCGATAGGCCCTGTCAAGGCATCCTATCTAGCAATGAGCTCAGCAGTAATAACTGCTAGAGAGGCTCTCGAACTAGGCCTGGCTACCCATATAGCCCCTCAGGAGAAGCTTGAGGAGACCGTTATCAGTATCGCAAGATCCTTTATGGATAACTCACCCCAAGCTCTGAGAGCTATAAAGAAGATCAAGAGGAGCATCCTACTAACACACCTAGTAGAGTTAGGAGTATCAGAGCTTGAAAGACTCTCAAGAAGCGGAGAGGCATTGGGGGCTGCACAAGCATTTAGAGAGAAGAGAAAGCCCAACTATCAGTGGTGATGATCCACTAGTATTTGATAAAATATAAGCCTTCTCGAAATCTCTATTGATGAAAGGGCCGCGGTAGCTCAGCCTGGTAGAGCGCTGCCCTGGTAAGGCAGAGGTCCCGGGTTCGAATCCCGGCCGCGGCTCTTATTACTCAAATCCACATAGATCATCGGATCATTTATCCCCACTCCCCATATTGCTAGCCATATTCTCCTGGAGAATATTAAAAATAATATGATCCTCTAATATTTGCCCTCTATCGACTGTTATTACGGCGATTCTGTTGAGGGTAGGGGTTATTGGTGGTGGTATTGTAGGGCTCTTCACATCATACTATCTACTCAAAAGAAGCGTCGATGTTACGATCCTTGATACGGATCCTATTGGTGGAAGGGCTTCTGAGAATAATGCTGGCTTTATAGTCTCATTGGCTTCCAAGCCCAGGTTATCGCTATCACTGCTAGCCAGAGCTGTGCTGGGTCTCCAAGCCCCGGTTAGGGTTTCTTTAGCAAGGCTTGTTAGGAATGCTCGGTGGTTTTTGAGAGCCTCGAGATCCTATGGCTTTAATAATGATATTATAGCTAAGATGGCTAGGCAGAGCCTGGATCTCTATCTAGAGTTTCTCTCAAGCGAGGGCATCGATGTTGATCTCGTTAGAGGGGTTATCTCAGCTTTCAAGAGATGGGAAGACGCTGTCACGCTTGCGAAGAGCGTTGGTGGTAAGGTGCTTAGCGAGAGGGATCTTGAGGATCTCGGCTATGTCGGGCTTGGCGGGGGCGTCTATGTAGAGGAGGAACTATCTATAAACCCCTTGAAGCTCTATTGGGGTCTTAGGAAAAGAGTCGGGGATCTCGGTGCTAGGATTATTATCGATGAGGTTCAGAGAATCAGTGTTAGTGGAAAGGGTGTTGCTGTTATAGCAGGTAGAGGTTCTACAGAGCATGATTCTGTTGTGATATCGGCTGGGAGTAGGTGTGGTGAGATATGTAGAAGTATAGGTTATGATCCTATGGTTGAGCCGGCTAGAGGCATCGTGATCCTCCATAGAACCAAAAGAGCCAGGCTTATATCATCGCCAGCCCTTCTAGAGGATTACGGTGTTGCTGTAGCCCAACATGGAACCGAGATCCTGAGAGTAACAGGCTCCTTTGAGCTTGTGGGTCATAGGGTTAGAATTAATAGAAGGCTGGTTAGATTGCTAATGGGCATTGCTAGGGAGCATGTTAAAAACTACGGGGAGGCCGAGCCACATACTATAGGAATAGGGTTCAGACCATGCTCGGCAGATCTTTTACCCGTGATCGGCAGGATCCCTGGTTATGAGAACATATACATAGCTACTGGTCTATGCAGGCTTGGCATTACCATGGCTCCTATAGCGGGTAAGACAGTATCCTCAATGATACTTGGTGAGAGCCCACCTATAGATCAGAAGATCCTTAACGCGATCTCCCCAGCCAGGTTTGGTGGGAAAAAGGTTCAGGCTTTATAGCTTAGCTCAGTATAAACTATAATCTTAACAACAGCTTATCCTGAGAGGTATATGTAGGAGTATTTTAAAGCCTATATGTGTAAGCAATATATCCGGGCTTTTATTGAGAAGCATACTGGTGAGGATCAAGAGTGGTAGGTCTGAAGGGCTCTTGGGACTCTATGGGAGGATAGCTGAGGGATCTACGCCTGACGATACGATCAAAACCTCGCTTACCTTCGAGAGGATCGATCCTACGGTGAATTTTATATGGATAGACGACCCAGCCCCAGGGATACCTCTAAACTCGTTTGCAGCCGTGTGGGAGGGGTATGTGGAGATCCCGCGGGCCGGTAAATACCTCTTCTTCCTAGAGGCCGACGATGGTGCTAGGCTCTATATAGATGGTAATATCATCATAGATCTCTGGAGCAACAGGGATCCGAGGAGGGTTTTCTCAGACTGGCTAGAGCTTTCCGAAGGCCCTCATAAAGTGAGGATCGAGTATTATAACGAGGGATCTTTTGGAAAGATAGGGTTTGGCTGGAGTTGGAAGAAGGGTTACTATGAGATCATACCCTCCCGCTATCTCTACGCATTGCCAGGCAGGTCTATCATAATAACCGGGATCCCTAAGACTTATAAGGTGATCCTCATAGCAGAGGGCGAGACGAGAGAGGCGATCTTTAAGGGAGGGCTAGCCCTAATACCCCTAGGATCTAGGGAGAAGCCTATCGAGGGCGTTATAAAGGTTTTTGATGAGGATAATAACCCGCTATATATAAGCCCTTATATCGAGATCCTGCCCGGCGATGTCTTTAGCCTTGAGATGGTGTAGCTTAGCTAGTTTCAGGCTACGTGCTAGCTGATAGCCCATATGAGGAATGCTACTGTCCCTAAGAGGAGAGATGCTTTAGAAACGCTTCTCGAGATCGATGCTCTCTTAATAGCTATATCGATATCCCGTGATATTGGTATGCTTGCCACCGATGCGAGGAATATGATTATCGATGTTATTGAGAGGACTAGGTATCCAGCAGACCACCTATAGGTCAGTGGGAGAGCGACTATAGCTAGTAGAAACACGAGCAGGGCTAGGGTTGCTAGGGATGCGTAGACATACCCTCTGGTTACTGCAAGTGTCCTAACCCCCTGCTCTCTATCGCCACTGATATCCTCTATACCCTTAACGATCTCCCTCGATAGGCTCATTATGAATGCGAAGAGCCAGGGGATGAGGGCTAGACCTAGAGATTTGGGGTCTATATTGCTCCGTATACTAGCGTAGGATATGCTTCCATAGAGTATTGAGTTAGCGCTCAGCATGGATACAACTATGTTTCCAACGAGACCCAGTCTCTTTAATCTCCAGCTATAGAGATAGGTTAACAGGGTATTGATAGCTACGAATAGTCCGACAGGGATTCCGAGGAGTGGGAATGATGTGAGAACACCTAGGGTAAAGAGGGCGATAGATATGGTGAGAGCAGTTCTAGGGGCTATATCGCCCCTGACTAGTGGGCGCCAGGGCTTGCTCCTCCGATCGATCTCTATGTCGTAGTAGTCGTTAACTATATATCCACCTGCAGCAACTGCGAGGGCTGGTACTGAGATCAGGAGAACCGTATATAGATCCCGGAGCGCGTCTGGATCTATTACAGCGGCGCCTACAAGCACCCCGAGGAATGTTATGAAAACGTTGTGGGGTCTTGAGAGCTTTATGATAGAGATCAGGGTTTTTGAGATGCTCAACAGCTCTCTCCACGGGTACTGAGTGTTAATCTCTATAAGCTTTTCTTAAGATGGGTAGAATATTTCTAATAGCCTCTTATCTGCTATCTGTTAGCTTCATAGCCTTGGGCTCGGCTCTTCTGTGTAGTAGTCCTCACCACCAGCCAGGATCCTTTGTATTGTAGCGTATAGGTTATCAAAACCCCTCCAGGTTATGGCTGAGACCGGTATGGCGTCTATGTTTTGGAGGGCTGTGTCGGCTATGCTGAGCACTATCTCCTCCTCATAGCTTGATAACCCCTCCTTCCTAGCGCTCTCGATCAATGAGTAGGGATCCTCTATCCATGAGATGACGTTTGATAAGACATCCTCGGGGTATAGGTCTGTTTTTGTTAGCACGAGGATCTGTGGCTTCCTTATCCTAAGCCATGTTGATAGGAAGAGGAGGAGTGTTGATGCGAAGGATGATGCCCTGCTAGCCATAAACATATCTACTAGGAAGAGGACTAGGGAGCTTGAGCCCTCGCTCAGCCTATCAACGATCATGGGGCCTGCTGGTCTGAAGGCAAAGATCTCCATCTGGCCTGGTGTATCGATTAGATAGTAGTTAGCCCTCCTCTCCTCGATCATATCCTTTATAGCGTCTATATAGCCTATCGACATATCTATAGATGCTATCAAAGCCCCATTGGGTCCAAGATTATATTTATACATAACATCCCTCGCATTGACAAACCTTCTCAGATCAATATCAGGCGTGTATGGAAGACTCTCAGCAGCAGGATCCATGTTAACTATAGAGACATCAAGCTGGTTAGAGACCATCCACTCACCAAAACCACTAGCCAGGGTAGTCTTACCAGAACCGGCCGGCCCCAGTATGAAGATGAAGTAAGGCACCCACCAGCCCCAAAACATTATATCGAGTGAGATTTAAAGCTACATAGTCTATGGTACTTTTGGGTAGGGTATAAGGGTTGTCTATTTGTCCCTAGATGTCTATTGATAGACATCTTTGCTATATCTAAGGCTTCTACCAGCCCATAGAGTTTCTATTCATATGGGTTTACAGCGGGCTTTGGTCTCGGTGGAATAGGGCTTCTATCCATATTTGAAGGATCATCATCTGAATTGTTTGGAGCGTTACTCTTATCACAACACAGAATCGTATAAAACTAGCTTGTTATCAAAGCCATTTCAATTAAACTATAAATCTTTCTTATACACATCAGAAAGAAGATAGCTCGTAGTAAGATATATTATATTATTAAAACCACATTCCACGTTATACGTGTAAGCATCAAGCCACGCGTGATGGTTGCTTATAAACAACCCCCATGGGTGTATGGAAAACTGTATCTTCAATCCGGGCTAACCCATAGTGAAGGTGAGCATATGAGTTGGACAAAAGAGAAAAGATTGCTACAAGCAGCAGCAGCGCTGATAATGCTAGCGGTGATAGGCTCTGCAGTTGCTATGTGGAGCGATAGCCTAAAGGTAATGGTGACAGTAAAAACAGGAGATGTTGATGTTCAGTTCAGCCCGCCAACAACAAACGATCCGCCTGGATCCAATGACCCTGGCTATACTAAAGATGTAGGTACGTGCTATGCAAACCTAGTAGAGATCGAGAACGAGGATGAGGGTAATCCGACAGGTAATAATGATCTGGATCTGAATATAACGATAGTGAACGGATATCCAAGCTATAACTGCACAGTAACCTTCGATGTAACAAATGTCGGGACAATACCGGTTAAGGGACCACACATAACTATAGTTAGCAATAACTTTGGAAATGCCGTGAGCTGGGCTCATAACATGACAGAGGTTCAGATAGATCCTGGGCAGAGTGTATGGTTCAAGATAAGCTTCCATGTTGAGCAGGCAGCATCTGAGAACGCTGTATACACGTTGCAGCTGAAGCTAATGTTCCACCAGTGGAACGAGGAGCCAGCAGGAGGATAAAGTAGTGAGACTGTTGAGGGGGATCATAATGCCGAGCACACCGAGGTCAAGGGCTTCGGGCGTGAGGGGGCTAATAAGTATACTCCTAGCCATATCCATGCTGGGGATCATAGCAGCTGCTGCAGCAATGTGGAGTGATAGCCTAAAGATACAATCGACTATAAGGACAGGAGATGTTGACATAAGGTTCGGCGGATCGCCGGTGACAGCCGATATTGAGACAAAAGACGTTGGCAAGTGCTTCGCTGAGTTCAAGGAGATCCAGGATGAAGAGCAAGTGGTAAGAGATAACTATCCTCAGTGGGGTAGTAATGCTGGTAATAACGATCTTGAGCTGAATATAACGATAGTGAACGGGTATCCAAGCTACATATGCAAAGTAAACAATATCTCCGTAGTTAACTCAGGCACAGTGCCGGTAAAGATTCTTGCGAAGTTAGTGTTACCTCCCAATGCTACATGCACCTCGCATATAGATCCACTTGGTAATCTAATATATGATTGTGATATGGATGGGGATGGCGATCTAGATCTCAATATATGGGGCAGCTTTGTGACAACCAATACAACGCAGCTAGAGCCTGGCGGTTCTAAGACTTTCACTGTTGAGCTGCATGTCAAACAGGGAGCGCCTGAGAACGCTACATTCAGCCTCGAGCTGTTATTGATAGGTATACAGTGGAACGAGTTCCCCTAATGGGGGGAAGGCTTGTCTAAAAACAAAATATCTTTTTTTACCTTTTCTAGAGTTAAAACTAATGCTAGATATCTGTATGCCTTCATAGCACTTGTTCTCTTTCTAACCCCCAATCTTGTCTTCTTAGTTCCAAGCCTATTTGGTGTGTATCTCACCCACCTGGTTTGGTGTGTACTAGCGATTCTACTCATACCCTTGGTGAGCCATAGGGGTCTTGGGAGTCTAGGGGTTAGGGATGTTGTTAACATAAGCTTTATTCTTATTATTCTCTTCATGGTTTTAGGTTTTCTCTTAGGCTTCTATTACAGGGGGTCTTCTCTCCAATCTCTCTTGATAGATACCGCTCTGTTGGTGATAAGGATCTCTGCGGCGGAGGTTGCGAGGACAAGTATTATGGCTCTATCCTCTAACAGGGTTTTGAAGCTTGTTATGGGCACTATAGTTGGGCTTTTCTTCGGCTCTACGATTTTCTCTAGCAGGTTTGCGAATCTATTCACACCCTATGGGGGTCTTTTCAGCAATATATCGGGCTCTATACCCCAGGTGATCTATAACGTCCTGGTTTCGGAGATACATGTTCTGGGCGGTCTATACCCGGCATTGGCTTTCAGGCTTATTGTTGATGGTTATTGGAGGCTCTCTCCATATATTCCTAATATATCCTCCTTCGGTGCTATCTCCCCCGTTATTCTCTCTTTGATATATTTGTTCGCAGTGATCCTCATGCCAGGTTATAATAGTATTAGGGGATCTTCGGAGGCGATCTTTAAGAGATCTGTTAGAAAGATCGCGTCTATAGTTGCTGATATCTCGATCTTTGTATTAATTATCCTCATATCCTACTCTCTCTATGCCAACATAGTGCCCCTTGTTGTTATAAGTGGTAGCATGGAGCCCACCATAAGTATGGGTGATATAGCACTTGTAGTGAAGATCAGGAATCCCTCAGAAGTTAGGGTGGGAGATATAATCGCGTTCTGGAATGAGAACCAAATAGTGATCCACAGGGTGGTCGGTATAACAGAGAATGGGTTTATAACAAAGGGCGACGCGCTCCCATCACCTGATCCTTTTATAGTTGAAAAGAACACTGTTATCGGCAAAGCTATAGGATCTATCCCTAAGATAGGGTGGATCACGATAATAATGAGATCCACTCCCGAGGGTTTGAGAAACATAGCATCCCACATATATAGTGGCATATATAGCTACTATCCATTGTTATTAGGCATCGCGATAGCGGTGACACTCATGGTAATCATAACCCGTATTAGATATGTATTGAATATATAGGCTTTGGTAGAAAATCTTGGTGAGATTATGTGGAGTAGAGAGAAGATATTGAGATTATCTCTGGTCTTGGCGATAGCTTCAATAGCATTGATCGGGATCGGTGCTTTCATGGCACTTGGCGCATTCACCAGGGAACCATATATTGTTAATGAGAAAACGCTCTATAGAATCACTAGGGTATCTGAGCTAAACCTAACCTTCGTTCTAGAGCCTAACGAGATATACGAGAGGGATGTGATCCAGCCCGATGGCTCTATACCAATCTACCTCTCCCTAGTAAGGCTACTCATAGTTAACTACACATACTCGTTGAACCAGGGCACAGCTAGCGGTGGCATGAGGATCAATGTACTCCTAATACACCCAGACGGGTGGGTTAAGAGATATTACGAGATACCCATAAATATTGATTCAAGAGCAGCGTCAAGAGAATTTAACCTGAATTTAAGCGATATAGTAGAGCTCATGACAAGGCTCTCAAAACAGGTTATGGCTAAGCAAGACATGTTCACCCTAAGGATCGCTGTGAGCGGTGACACAACGATCTTGTACGAGCAATATCAGAGAAGAGATCCACTATCACATATTATGGACCTCACAGTACTAGTGGGGTATAACAAGATCGAGATCTCTGGTAACCAGAGCATGAGAAGCACTTTCGAGGAGAAGAACAGAAGCATTGAGACCGCCAGGCTAATGGGAATGAGCGTGGAGGATGCTAGGAGCATCTCTCTAGCACTCACAACAGGGGGGGTCGCCCTTACACTGGTCTCGATCATAGTGAGAAGCAGTGCGAGAAAACCCGAAAGGCCTGAAGAGATTCTTGAGAGCAGATACTCACAAGCAATAGTTGAGGTTAGCAGTCTCAACAAGCATGGCGGTAAACATAGAAACATAATATATATAGAGAAGCCAGAGGAGCTTATCAAGCTATCAAAAATACTTGAGAAACCAGTGCTTAAAGAATGTTACGATGCGGGGAGATGTGATTACTACATAGTAGACCAGGATACAGCGTTTATGCTAAAGACAAACATGCATGAACAGAGAAGCGTTGAGCATGAGAAGGCCAAGGAATAACGAACAGGGTTGAGAGATTCCTGGTAAACAAGACACAACGGATCTCTCTTAAAATACTCTATACCAAAAGCAAGCCTAAATCTTAGATGAGGCTAGTTAACATCACTTCTTCATCATTGTTAAAGTTGCTTATAAGTATTATCCACATATGTAGTAGATAATATATAACTCTCTTATCGAAATTATAATGGATAAATATGCAGGATGATGACTGGAAAAATCACAATTATAGCAGAGCAACCGGTAATACGGGTAATACGGATGGCGATATACTTAAAAAGATGCTTATGATACTTAGTGATGATCCTAGGATCAGGATACTTAAACTATTAGCAGAACCCCCGACAAACGATGTTTATGTAAGTTTCAGAACCATAGCCAGAAGGATAGGTATTAACTATAACAAGCTGAGACAATATCTCTCCCAACTAGAGGCAGTAGGTCTTGTTGAGAGTGTTAGGATACGCTCAATTAACTCTAACAACAATAACAATAGGATCAATGACAGGGGATATACATATTACAAGTTAAGACAAGGGGTTAGGGATATGATGAGAAAAGCACTAAACTTAGAAAAAATAATCATCTATTATCCTTATTTCCTCTCTCTAGCCGTGGGTATTATGTGCTTTTACATTTAACAATATAGATTTTTAACTAGTCAAGACAGAGAGATATAGTTTGAATTGATATATAGCGATTATCCTTAGAGATCTATAAGTATTGGAACCAAAAGCCCAACTATACAGGTATCAACATATCTAGGGCCATAGGTCATTACATGCTAAGAAGGGCAATGTGGATTCTAGCAAAAGGCTGAAAGATAAAGTCAGTGATGGTTTCTCTGAACGATATTTATCGCGTAATAATAAGCTTCAAAGAGGTTCTCGAGATCTCATTCGGAGGTTTCAAACAATATCTTTATTAAATTTACATGGAATGGTTTAATTTAATTGTTTGAGAAAGCATGGAGTCAGAGGTTTTAGGGCTTTCATCTTTTTGAGCATGCCGTCTAAAGATGCGTTTTTTAGGCTGTGGAATGTAATAGAGTGATAGGGGTTTATGGATCTATATATCCCTAGCTGGGCAGAGATTATTGTTGAGGGTAGGGCTAGGATTGTTGCTCCCAGGCGTGAGCTGTTCCTAAGAGAGGATGGGGTTTATGAGCCCTCCCACGCCCCTGTTTTCTATAACCCGGCTATGGTTTTTAACAGGGATCTTATGGTAGCGCTCCTCAACATATACTCGAAAAGCGTGTCTAGGATTAGCACAGCCTCAGATCCCATGACAGCGACCGGTGTTAGGGGTATTAGGGTTGCTCTTGAGGTTGAGGGGGTCTCCGAGATCTTTCTAAACGATATAGATCCTTTAGCTTGTAGAGTCGCCAGGCTCAACGTGGTTATCAACTCATTAGCGAGGGTTTCGAGGATATATTGTGAAGACTCTAACCAGCATGTGATCTCGCTCTCGAAATCCGGGATCCATGTTGACTTCCTGGACATAGATCCCTACGGATCGCCAGCACCTTTTATAGAGAGCGCTGTAAGGCTTCCAAAAATAGGTGGTTTGCTTGCAATGACAGCAACAGATCTAGGCCCCCTCACTGGAAGATACCCCGCTAAGGTTTATAGAAGATACCACGCGATCATAGCACGGGATCTGGATTTTGGTAAGGAGGCGGGGTTAAGGATCCTTATCGCCCACTCTATTATAAAGGCGTCTGAGCGCGATATAGCCCTAAAACCAGTTATAGCGTATTACGCGGATCATTATTATAGGGCTTATTTCTCAATAGATAGAGGTGCCTCTAAAGCAGATGCCCTTTTAAAAGGGCTAGGCTATATAACGGTATGCAAGGGTTGTGGCTATAGATCTGTGATCACAGAGACAGAGGATCTAAGGTGCCCTGTATGTGGCTTGAAAATGACTACCCTAGGCCCGTTATGGCTTGGATCGCTAGCTAACAGAGAGATCCTAGCTAGTCTCTCAAGAACCGGGGATGAGTTCCCATGGCTCCAGACTAGAGAGAGGATCTCAAGCCTTGCCAAAACACTCTTAGCAGAGGATGATATTGACAGGCCTTACTACTATAGAGTTGATTCTATAGCCAGGACTGTTAAGTCTAACATGCCGCCCATCAATGAACTGATCGAGTGCCTCAGATCTATGGGTTACAGGGTCTCTAGAACGCATTTCGATAGAATCGGTGTGAGGACAGACGCTGATTTCAAGGATATAGCCTCATGTATAAGGAGTAGAGGGGCTGTAAGGCAACAGGGTCTCGAAACTAGCTCTTCAGGATCTCTTGTAAGCTCTTCTCATAGGGGGGTCTAGCGATCCCTTTCTCGGTTATTATGGCGCTAACAAGATCTGGTGGGGTTATGTCGAACGCGGGGTTTATTGCCTCAGCATCTTGTCTTGTTATGAGGAGCCTTCCAAGTATGTTTTTAACCTCCTCAGGGTTTCTCTCCTCTATAACGAGATCCTCGGCTCTTGTCTCAGGATCTATTGTTGATGTTGGTGCTGCAACATAGAACGGGATCCCGTGTCTCTTTGCTGCTAGGGCTATCATGTATGTTCCTATCTTGTTAGCAACATGCCCCGTCTTTAAAATCCTGTCGGCACCAACGATCACCTTGGAGACCATGCCTCTATACATTAGATAACCCACGGCATTGTCTGTAACCAGTTTAACAGGGATCCCGTCCCTCATAAGCTCCCACACCGTTAGCCTTGCACCCTGGAGTAGGGGTCTTGTCTCGGTAGCTATTACCCTGATCCTCTTACCCTGTATCCATGCATATCTAATAACACCGAGGGCTGTTCCAAAGCCCGATGTTGCTAGAGACCCTGTGTTACAATGTGTTAGTATTACATCGCCATCCTCTATCAACTCCTGACCGTGTTTTCCTATCATCATGTTTGCCTCGAGATCCTCTTTCTGTATCCTCAACGCCTCCTGAATAACGAAAGACCTGATCTCCTCTACCGAGGCTCCTCTACCTATAAGCCCGTAAACGCCGTTCATAACCCTCTTAAGAGCCCAGAAAAGGTTAACGGCTGTGGGCCTTGTTCTCGAGAGCCTCTGTGAGGCTGCCTCAAGGCTTCTTAAAAGATCATCCCTAGAACCTGTGCTCTTACTAGCAACAACAGCTAGTGCTAGGGCAGCGGCAACCCCGATTGCTGGGGCTCCCCTTATCTCGAGCCTCTCAATAGCCCTTGCTATTCTCTCGATATCGTCTGAAGAGACCCACACCTCCTCGTACGGGAGTCTGGTGACATCGAGCCATACGAGCTTTCCATTCTCGAATCTAACTGGCATTAGTATATCCATACTAATCACTACGTAGAAGTACACCCATCGCGGTATATAGGCTCTACAATATGGCTTGACAATATTCTATGGTTCTGTATTTTAGCATCTACTCTAGAGCCTCTATCGAATACCTCCCAACGATCTTTAGGGAGGTTGTGTATCTCTTCATCCCCTCTATAGCTGTTCCGCATTGCGAGCATTCGAGCTCTGCTAGGAAGAAGTACTGCCATGGTGATAGCCTTGTTGGTCTCGAGTATATAAAGCTCATGTTGATCGACTCCTCAGCTATCGGTGCTAGGGCTCTATATAGTGCTCCTGGCTTGTTGGGTACTGTGAATATTATTGCTGTATGAGTATAGCTACTCCCAGCACTGCTATAGTTGCGAGAGATTATTGCAAACCTAGTTCTGCTCTCACTATCCTCAACACCGCATATCTTCTCAGAAATATCCTCCAAGGCTTTTGGAGACGCTATTACACCGCAGTTCATACATCCCCTCTTAAAGATCTCAACGGCTTCGGAAGTGCTTCTAGTATATATTACTTGGGAGCCGAGCTCGGAGATCTTACCCCTAGCCTGGCCAGCTGCGTGGGGGTGGGTGTAGATAACCCTAGGCTCTCCTCTAACAGCTAGGCATAGCGTGATCTTCATCTCAACAACCCTGACAATCACGGGGCTCTTCATGGCAAGGTTATCTATAACCTCGCCAACAGGGCCCTCAAGGCTATTTATATATGGTACAACGCCAAGCTCTATCTCACCGGTTTCAACAGCATCGAATATCTTTGAAACACTATCCATTGCAACGAGATCCTTGCCAACAGCTCTTAAAGCAGCCTCCCATGTGAAAGACTTCTCAGGGCCTAGGAAGCCCACCCGCATTGTGGAAACCAAGATTATATCGGTGGGTGATAAAATATAGCTAATGATAAGATAAATATTAAGGTCTTGGGATAATTCTTCGTTGAGAGGCACATGGATAGAAGGATGAATAAGCTAGTAGTAAGCCTAATGCTACCACCAATCATAGGCCTTATAGCGGCCATAGCATCTCTTCTCGAACAGCCTGGTGGGGGTAGTGTATGTGATATTAATAGCTTTATCTCATGCTCCCAGGTAATATATTCTAGATACTCATCATTCATGGGGATAAGCCTATCAATATGGGCTGCACTCTATTTCACAACAGCGATCCTGATTGCAACAACCTATCTAGCGGTTAAGAAGCAAACAGCTATGAAGATATACTGGGGCATCTCGATCGCAGCATTACCGATAATAGCTATCCTGATCTACATAGAGATCCTAGTTATAAAAGCACTATGCCTATACTGCACGGTGATGCACATATCTATAATAACCATGAGCGTAGTATCCACTACATATACAGCAAGGCTAGGTCATAATAAATCTCTATAAGCCCGAAATACTATTATTTCTATGGGCGGGGGTGCCCGAGCCAGGTCAAAGGGGTCGGGCTGAGGACCCGATGGCGTAGGCCTGCGTGGGTTCAAATCCCACCCCCCGCACTATTTTACTGTAAATTTTAACTATTCTAATAAGTAATAATTTTAATGGTCAAGCTAATAAATAGGGGAAAATGCCAGTACATTTAGAGAGAGCTATAT
Source organism: Sulfolobales archaeon (assembly GCA_035559775.1). Classification (GTDB taxonomy): domain Archaea; phylum Thermoproteota; class Thermoprotei_A; order Sulfolobales; family AG1; genus AG1. The sequence goes on along the minus strand of DATMAU010000015.1, from coordinate 31,913 downwards.
ACGTTTATTTACGGTCTTTGGAGAGCAAAGACTCCGGTAATGGGAAAGGGAGTTCACGTGAGGTTCATAACCCAACGGTGATGCTCTTTATTTAAAGAAAAGGGATACTTGTGAGAAAAGGGGTGAGGAAATTGCTAAAATATGGATAATATTTATTGGACATCTACTTCTATTCTCTGTTAAGCATTATGATATATACAATAGATAGCCTGAAGTTATTGGAAAATTTACAAATTGTTATCCGAAACATTTATTTTACGTAATTCTAAGAGCGATTACGTGTGATAATGATGGCAAGCTCTGAAATGGTTTCTGGAGATACTGCATGGATACTAGTATCTACAGCACTCGTGCTACTTATGACACCAGGACTCGCGCTTTTTTACGGGGGTATGGTAAGAAGGAAAAACGTGGTTTCAACTCTGGCCCTCTGCTTCTTAGTCATGGTTTTAGTAATTCTACAGTGGGTTATAATAGGATACACACTATCATTCGGAGCAGACATAGCTGGAATCATTGGGGGGTTAGAGTGGCTCTTGTTCACCGGTGTTGGACAAGACCCCGGACCATATGCGGCAACAGTGCCCCATATAGCATTTGCGATATTTCAGATGATGTTTGCAGTAATAACTATCGCAATAATAGCGAGCGCTTTTGTAGAAAGGGTTAGGTTTAAGGCATTCTTAGTGTTTGTCCTGCTTTGGGCAACACTCGTATATGCTCCTGTCGCACATTGGGTTTGGGGCGGAGGATTCCTTGCTAAACTAGGGGTTCTTGATTTTGCAGGTGGGACTGTTGTCCACATATCTTCAGGAATTGCAGCACTTGCGGTTGCTTTGGTTATAGGACAAAGAAGTGGTTTTGGGGAACAGGCCTTTGAACCACACAATCTCCCCATAGTTGCTACTGGGGCTGTATTGTTGTTTTTTGGATGGTTTGGCTTTAATGCTGGGAGTGCTTTAGCCGCTAACGGGCTTGCTGCAAACGCTTTTCTCGTTACAGCTGTTGCTGCATCTGCAGCAGCTTTTTCATGGCTTATTACGGGATGGTACCATAATGGAAGACCCAGTTTTCTTGGAATGTTAAGCGGGCTCATTGCGGGCTTAGTTGCAATCACACCTGCAGCAGGATATGTTGACGCTCTTTCAGCGATGATAATCGGGTTTTTTGCTGGTATTGTGGGTTACTTTGCAGTCCTATATAGATCAAAATCAAAGATCGATGAATCGCTTGACGCGTTTGCTATCCATGGTATAAGCGGAATACTTGGTTCTTTACTAATCGGGGTGTTCGCAAATCCTAAGATAAACCCAGCAATAACAGGCGGACTAATATCGGGGAACGCATATCAATTGATAGCTCAGATTACAGCAGTGGTCGTTGTTTTAGTATATGTATTCTCCGTTACCCTGATTATAGCGAAAATTATAGACAAAACAATTGGATTGAGAGTGAGCAAAGTAGAAGAGTATGTTGGGTTAGATATTTCACAACATAGAGAGAAGGCATATGCGTGAGGGGGTGATAAAATGTATAAGATCGAAGCAATCATAAGACCTGAAAAACTAGAAGAAGTAAAGCGCGGATTAGATGAAATGGGATTTTATGGACTTACTGTAACTGAAGTAAAAGGGCGTGGAAGACAGAGAGGTATTAAATTACAATGGAGAGCAGGGGAATATATAGTCGATCTAATAGAGAAAGTCAAAATCGAGATCGTCGTTAAAGAAGAGAAGGAGGTTGAAGCAGTAATAAACATCATTTGCAATAAAGCTCGAACAGGAAACGAAGGCGACGGAAAAATATTTGTATACCCCCTGATGGAAGTTGTAAGAATAAGAACAGGGGAAAGAGGGAAAGAAGCGATTTAAACTCTTTATTCAAACTTTTATTATAATATTAAAATAATAAGAAACTCTGAAGACGTTTTAGGAAGATCCCTCAGTAGCTTTCAGGAGGTCAGAAACAGAGAGTGGCTATAGCACAGATCCTGGCCCTGAGACCGGATCTATTGATAACAGACGAACCAACCTCAGTACTCGATGTATCCACAAGAACCCAGATACTAAACAATACTGCTAGAGCTCAACAAAAGCTACGGAACAACCATCATGATAATAACCCACGATCTCGGTGTTGCAGCCTATATGAGCGACCGCATAGCTGTGATGTATCTAGGAAAAAAGTAGAGGTTGGAACTGCAGAGGAGGTTATAAGGAAGCCTAGACATCCATATACAATGGCCCTCGTATCATCAAGCCCCTCAGCATCAAGACTATCTAAAATTAATATAAAGCCTATCGGCGAAATAGCATCACAGATCAATATACCTAAGGGCTGCAGATTCCACCCGAGATGCCCGTTTGCCATGGAGATATGTAGGAGAGAGGAGCCACCATACTTCGATGTTAGTGATAGACATATATCAGCATGCTGGCTGCATGGAGAGCACTCCTAACACTTGGCTAGAGATCCCGTATTATTAACTATAATAAGTGGGAATAGATCCTAGTTTCGGGTTACTGTTAGTTTGTATACGTTAGCAGCCAATACCATAGTGGTATTAATTCTACTCCATCTATTTTCCCACTATAGTTCCACGTCAGTATTCTAACCTTCTTTGGTTTCAATTCTTTTTGTGCTTTCTTTAAAGCCCTTAGTTCTCTTTCCTTTATCTCGTTCTCAGCATAGGTTACTTGGATCAATTCCTCTGCTTCGAAGTTCTTGCTTATGACGAAATCAACCTCGACACCAACGCTTTTCCCATATTCTTTCCAATAGTACACCTCGCTCTCGCCTCTTCTGAGGAGCTCGAGATAGACTGCGTTCTCCATAGCTCTTGATATCGAGAATTCATACCCTAGTGCGGTTGGATACCCTGTATCTATTATATAGAGTTTTTTAGGGTTGGTCTTCCTTTTCCTCTCACTCTTCTGGAAGATCTCTACGGTAAATGTGAAATAGGCCTCTCTCGCCCTGTTGAGCATCTCTATAACCTTCTCCTTACCGATCGAGAAGCCCAGCGATCTGAGATAGCTATAGATCCTGTTTATAGTTACTAGCCGAGCATAATTAGATATAAGATATAGAGCTAGCACTTCAGCCAGTGAACCACCGCCGTAGCCAGCTGCTTCGAGTTTCATGATGGTTTATAAGGATTGATATTAGACCCGTAGTTCTGCAATAATGGAACATTATATAAGCCCTGTTATTCTATAGGGATGCCCGCTCAACAATGAGGGTAAAAATAGAGACCCGAGGGGCGGGTTAAATATAAAGCCCAGGATGTGGGGGTTTCCCCACAGCAGTGAACCGGAGCAATGCTATGAGGGGGAGCTGTGGGTTGGGGTCACCCTGAATGTGTGGAGGCCGAGGATATGGGCCCCAATGAAAGGAGCCCTGAGGCCCATGAAGCCTAGGGAAGAGCGGTTGATATCAAGCAATATCAACCGCTATGAAGCCCGAACCCCTAGGTCTCTCACAACCACTGAATCAAAATAAGCCCTAAGTATACGTCTCTTATCGCTCTCGAGGGTAACAGCTGGGTAAGCACCATAGTAAAGGTACTCTCTCAGCATAGAGAGCACCTTACCTTTTTCAACACTATAGATAAGAATTTCAGGTTTTCGGATCATAGCCTAGGAAGGATAGATATTCTCTAAAAGATAACGGGTAAACCTCATAGTTAACACACCTACCTCTCAGCTCGTCTGTAATTCTCCTAGGTATTAGGGAGGATGATGAGCCTGTTATATATATTCTAGCATTGAGCCTTTTCCTAAACCAGCCTCCATAGTCTTTAATAACCTTTTCCTACCAATACTGGTCTATTATAGACCAATTTATAAGTAAAAGTGGTCTATAATAGACCACTTTTATAGGCTAGGAACTGCTAATCATAATTTGATAGCCATTCAAGAGATTTGCGTGCTAAGAGCTTCTCATTAGATGCTCAATATATTGATCTTATATAGATAGCCGAAAATCTCTTAATAACAGAAGAGCATGCTAAGCCGGATCATTAACTAGGTCGATGATCCATAGGATTGTCTACAGCTATCCAGGGCTTCCTCGCGATTCACGGAAGGACTCCCAACCCAGTTGGTGGGTATATTGTGTGGTTATAATCATATGTGCTATAGCCTTGATTATAATGCTGCAAAAGAGGGTTGAATGCCCGATTCTTTTATTATATTATTAATGTATTATATTATTAATGACCCAGCCGTTTTGGTAGTGTGTTATGTTATTCGAAGCTCTTGTTCTTTGTGCTTTTCCCTTTGCTTCTAATACTGCTGAGGGATTCTAGCAGTATTTTTCTCTCTATACCTGCCACGATACGTCTTGTGCTGATCACGGCGTCCGGGTTTACTGAGATGCTATCTATACCCTCTCTCACTAGGAATTCCACTATCTCTGGGTAATAGCTTGGTGCCTGACCACAGATTGAGACTGTTCTTCCATTCCTCTTAGCACCCCTTATGATCATGCTCATAGCCTTCAACACTGCTTCGTCTCTTTCATCGAAATAGCCCATGGAGCTTAGGAGGTCTGAATCCCTATCTATCCCGAGGATCATTTGCGTTAGATCGTTGCTACCTATGCTGAAGCCGTCGAAGTATTTTGAGAACTCGTCTATCATGAGGGCTATTGATGGAACCTCAGCCATTGCCCATATCTTGAAATCCCTCGAACTCTTAAGCCCTTCCTCAGCCATAAGCTCTATTACTCTCTCAGCCTCCCATACTGTTCTAACCATGGGGATCATGACCCACACGTTCTTTAACCCCATCTCGTCCCTAACCTTCTTTATAGCCTTCAGCTCGAGCTTGAATGCATCTCTATATAGAGGATGTATGTATCTTGAAGCCCCTCTCCAACCTATCATCGGGTTTCTCTCATCTGGCTCGAACTCCTCTCCTCCTATTAGCTTTTTATACTCATTGCTCTTGAAATCGCTGAACCTGACAACAACAGGTCTGGGAGAGATCCTAGATGCAACCATAGCTATACCGCTTGCAAGCCTGTCTATAAAGAACTCCTGCCTCTCAGTCTTTATGAGGTAGAGTGGGTGGTAACCAACCCAGCTTGATATTACGAACTCTATCCTCATAAGACCTATCCCATCGAATGGGAGTCTTAGGTATCTCTCTATAGCCTCCGGCTCGCCTAGGTTCATATAGATCTTTGTTGCTGTGGGTATATAGAGCTCCTCCCATATTTTCTCCTCAGCCTTGGGTGTGGTCTGTGCTAGGCTAACCTCTACCTGGCCATTATCAATAATATCCCTATAGGTCTCGGGATTCTCCATAACCTCTATCACGCCTCTACTGCCATCCACCTTAAGGATCTCTCCATCTTTTATCGAGTCAAGGATCCCTGGCACACCAACTACAGCAGGGACTCCTAGCTCTCTAGCCGTTATCGCTGCATGGCTTGTAACACCGCCCCTCTCAGTAACTATGGCAGAGGCTATCCTCATTATTGGGACCCAGTCTGGGTCTGTCATGAGGGTGACAAGGATCTCGCCCCTGTTGAACCCCTTGGCTTTAGCCTCACCTATATCTCTCAGGATCTTAGCCCTACCTATAGCTATTCCAGGCGAGGCGGCAAGCCCTTTAAAGACCCTCTTCTCCTTAGCAATACTGCTTCTAGGCTTCTGGCTCGGCATGTTCAGGCTTGTGACTGGCCTCACCTGGAGGATATATAGCCTCCCGCTACCATCTATAGCCCACTCTATATCCACTGGGCTTCCGAGAAGCTCTTCCAGCCTGACTGCTACTCTGGCTATCTCTACGGCTTCTTGATCCGATATGCTTTGCTCGCTAGCCCTCTTCTCATCAACAGGTCTCTCACTATTAATACCTTTTTCATGGTCGTAGACATACTCTCTATCCTTTTTAGAGATGAATTTCTCCACAATCTTTAGGCTCTTCTTATCTATCACAAGCTTATCTGGTGTTACAATACCTCTCACAATATATTCTCCCAACCCCCATATACTCTCGATCACAACTATATCTGGATCCCCATCAAGCGGGTTGACCGTGAATGTGACGCCCGAGGATCTGGAATCAACCATGAGCTGAACAACAACAGCCATTAAGAGGCTCTCCACGTTAACAAGCCCTTTAGCCTTTCTATAGACAAGGGCTCTTGCATTGAATAGAGAGGCCCAGCATTTCTTTATAGACTGTATAACATTCTCAACCCCTATAACGTTTAAGAACGTATCGTGCTGTCCCGCGAAAGCAGCGCTACTAAGATCCTCGGCTATCGCTGAGCTCCTTACAGCGACTCTGCATCTCTCGCTCCCAACTACCTTTAAACATAGATCTCTATATGCATTAGCAATATCCTCAGCTATTTCTCTAGGCATCTCGGCTGATTCTATCTTCCCTATAATATTTCTGCTTATTTTATCCACCCTGTCTGGGGAGGCTTTTTCCTCAAGTGTCTCTATAGCCTCTTCTATAACTCTTCCAAGCCCGCTCCGTCTAAGAAACTCACTAAAAGCGCTTGTAGAGACTATAAAGCCGGGGGCTGTCGGGATCTTGTTTTTAACAAGCCTTATTATACCGAGGGCTTTACCGCCAACCACATTTATATCCTCAGGAGCCTCTTCCAGGCTGACCACGTATTTCTGGGCAGCTGCTTTTCCCATCCATTATACCCATAATACTAATTCGTATGAGGTATAAAAGTTATTATGATAACACCTATCTGGCTGGGTCTTCTATAGTGACAGAGCACATGGTTTATAACCCCCAGAGTATAGAAAACATATTGGAGCCGCCGTAGCTCAGCTGGCAGAGCGCCGGCCTTGTACGGTGTTATAGAACCGAGGTCGCCCAGGATAGCCGGCGGTCGCGGGTTCGAATCCCGCCGGCGGCTCTAGTCTATGATCAATGGTTATAACCCTTTACTCATAATATAGATTGCGTGGATAGTATGCATGTAATCATACTTGCCGGGGGTTTTGCGACAAGGCTTAGACCATTAACGTTAACAAAACCTAAAGCCCTTCTTCCTGTGCTTGATAGGCCTCTGGTTGACTGGATCCTTGAGGAGGCTGTGAGGAGTGGTGTTAAGAGGGTGACTCTTGCTCTTCACCATATGCATGATAGGATCTTGGGGCATGTTCTCTCTAGGTGGGGTGATGATGTGTTGATAGATCACTATGTTGAGCATATACCTCTAGGTGATGCTGGGCCTTTGAGGGAGATAGGTGAGAAACTTGGTATAGATTACCCTGTGGTAGTGGTCTATGGCGATATCTTCAGCTCTATAAGCATTAAGAACATCTATAGCTATCACAAAGCTAAGGGTGGTATAGCGACAATCGCTATAACGAAAACCAATGATGTGAGGAGATTCGGAGCTGTTGATATAGATAGCGATAACAGGGTTAGGGGTTTTATTGAGAAGCCACCGATAGAGACGCCAGGCTATATAAATGCAGGTGTCTATGTCTTCAGCGAGGAGGCTATAAGGCATATAGAGGTGGGGAAGAAACAGGGTATAGGTAGGGATCTTATGCCGAAACTCCTAGAGAAGGGAGATGTCTATGCATATATACATAACGGTGTATGGAACGACATAGGCATGCCTGAGGACTATATAAAAGCTAACCTAGATGCGCTTAATATGGTGAGCGGAGATGGCATATATATAAGTCCCAAGGCTTTTATCGAAGGTAATGTAGAAACAAACCCACCCCTCTATATAGGGGATGGTGTGAGTATAGAGGACGGAGCCTCGATAGGATATGGTGCAATAATAATGAAGGGTGCAAGGATAGGTAGGGGTTCTCTTATAATAGGAAGCCTAGTCATGGAGAGAGCCATTGTAGAGCAAAGTGCTATTATAATAAACTCTATAGTTGGTGAGGGAAGCTATATAGGTAGATGGGCCAGGATCTCTAAGAAATGCATAGTAGGCGATGGGGTATATTTAGGCGATACTGCATGTCTTGGCGAGGGGACAATTGTTCTCCCCTACAAGGATCTCGGTACAGTGGATCTGTGTAACGAGAAGGGTAAAGTGATCCTCTAACAAGGTCTAATAGTTTCGACCGCCTCTCTCCACGTAAACACTATACGGTAAAGCAAATATCACACCACAGCATAGAGAGTATCAGGTGTGGATAATGGCTCTGAAGGTAATCAGTGTAAAGTTGGATGAAGAGACAATAGAGCTTCTGGATAGATATGCTGAGAAGCATGGGATGAATAGGTCTGAGGTTATCAGAGAAGCCATAAGAAGGATCATAAACAACACCAGGGAGGATAACAAGGCTAGGAGCATGATTACTTATAAAACCGTCAGGATATACACATAATGAGCCGCCGTAGCTCAGCTGGCAGAGCGCCGGGCTCATACGGTGTTATAGAACCGAGGTCGCCTGAGAAACCCGGAGGTCGCGGGTTCGAATCCCGCCGGCGGCACCTATGAGCCTTAATTCTCTTGTGCGGCTATATAGTATGAGATTATATAGAGTATTAGTAATGCAACTCTAGAAGCTATATCGCTTAGCCTACCTCCTCTAAGAATCAGCATTGATATATAGTTATTACTTGATTTAACACCAATAGATCTGTCGAGGATCTCCATATAGGCTATGGCGTCGCTTAGAGGCACGCGATCCTCTGATAGTATTATCGACGTTGAGATCACTAGATCCTCGAGGTTTGCAGCAACTCTCTGCACTATGTTCTCTGGGATGCTGTTTGTAACAATATATCTTGCTAGATCGTGGTCGTATCTGAATAGTTTTAAGCTAGAGATCCACATTGAGGTGTATAGCCTGAGCTCTCGATCCGTGTGGGGGCTATGCTCAGGATCTTTCTTACCGCTTATAAGATCTATTATTCTTAATGCATAAACCACCGGTTGAGGAGGCTCCCACTCATCAGTCTCAAGACTCGGTAATGCTTTATACATGTTCTGTGTAGGGCTATCAACATCTATGGACATCCAGATCCCGGTAATAGGGCTTCACCAGTGTTACCATTTTAAATAATAACCCCCAACGGGCTGCGAATATCATCGGCTCCATATTACCATTCCAGTCTCTAGTCTATATGATCCCTGGGCTCTGATGTCCTTAACCAGTATCGAGTGCTCTTGCAATACATAGGTATAGATCTATTGCTCTCTCTATCTCTCCTACCGAGTTATACTCATCGGGTGTATGGGCTACTCCTTCAACGCCTGGGCCGAGTGTTATTACCTCAGAGCCTTTGAGCCTGTAATAAACACTATCATTTCTACCGATGCTTATAAATATCTCGGGGCTTTTACCAGTTTTCTTCTCAATACATGTTCTGGCAATACTTATAATCAATGATCCCTGGGGTGTTATGGAGGGGGGAACAGCGCTAAGGATCTTTGCCCCATATCTAGCCCCAACAGCTTTAGAGGCTTTCTCAAAAGATGCTTTGAGCTCCTCCACAACTCTCTCAACATCCTCCTCAGGGATCACTCTCCTATCGAAGCTGAACACAAACTCGCCTGGCACCGTGTTATCCTTCCTTGAGAGGGATTCTGCATAGCCTCCCAGATTTATCGTTGGATGGGCAGCCTCGGAAACCTCTACAGGTGCCTTAGTAACCCTTGATCTCAGGATAGGGCTATAGATCTCCATGAACTTTAGAGCAAACTCGGAGGCCTTTAAAAACGCGTTCTCCCCAAGCCAGGGAGCACTTGCGTGAACCTGCTTTCCATACACGCTGACAACACCTCTCACAAGACCCTTATGACCTATTATCAGCTTGCTAGAGGTGCTTGGTTCTGCTATAACCACATACTCAGGGATCTTTTTAACGTTTTCAACATAATACCTAGTCCCAACACCCCCAGACTCTTCATCAGGGACAAAGATAGCCTCTATGGCTAGGTTTTTCCCAACACCATTGTCACGGATCTTCTTAAGCGCTGCTATAGTAGCAGCTATACCGCCCTTCATATCAGTAGAACCCCTACCATAGATCCTATCCCCCTCAATCACAGGCGTGAACGGGTTTCTAGTCCACCCACTACCCGGAGGCACTACATCGTAGTGGCCATTGAAATGTAGAACCCTACCCCCACTACCCCTCCTAGCATAGACAATATATCTAGGATACCCTCTATGCTGAGGCGAGTACGGGTAATGCTTATCCACATACTCCTCAGGGATCTCTATCAACTCTACCTCAAACCCTATTTCACCGATCCTCTTAGCCAGCGTTTCCGAACATCTCTTATACTCATACCCAGGAGGGTTTACGGTTGGGATGCTTATCAGCTCCTTAAGGATCTCTATAGCAAAACCTACATACTCATCCACGGCTCTCACATTATTAGGATAGCTGGGCCTGATAAAAATTAACCATAATTAGGGTCAGGAACCGATCGATAGATCCTATAAGGATAAGGAATTAAAGCAGATTCTCACGCTACAGGATTAAGAGCCTCTACAAACTATTCAACCTCTTGGGGCTGGATCGTCTTTTCTATCAAACTCGATTGTCCCCAGATGTTCTTTAATTTCTTTGTTACTCTTTACTAGGCTTCCATATAGCCTGTGGGATCCTGAGATCCACATGTTTTCGTGACACCACTGCCGAGCCTAACGACACAGGATTCTCATCTGTTGAGAGACCATTCTTAGGTAGCTGGGTTTTGATATAAGTAGCTCTAATCTCTGAGGACAGGTTATCCATAACAGAGATCTGTCGGTCTGGCTATTAGTCCTCTTAACATATTAACTAGTAGGTAAGAGTATAGAGAGATACCCCATATTAATACCACAGTTGGTGAGGATATGCATAAAAGAGGCTCTAGAGCCTGGAGTGGTTTCTAGAGAGATAGAGAGTCTAGGGATCAGAGTGGATAGCGAGGTGAGGAGGGGTATTGTGAGGGCTCTAGAGGATATCGCAAACACCCTGGTGTCCAGGAGAGGTTCTTCGCTTTATTGTAGATTATGTCGCAAAGGTCCCTATACTAAGAGGGGCGCGTATCTCCATCTACTCAGGATCCACTCGGATGATATTATTAGCATCGTTAGAGAGGAGTTTGATAGGGTTATAGGCCAGCTATAGTTTCTCTAGCTCTTTGATGCTAACACCTTTCGTATTGATTTCCAAGTTACAACCGATCGATACCAAGATCTTTCTCACCACAGTTCTCATAAGATCTAGTGCCTCTTTCTCAGAGATCCTTAGCGCCTTCTCTACCTGGTTCCACGGGTGTCCTTGCAATGTCTTCACGATCGTTAAGAGCTCTTCCTTCTTATCGAGTTCTGCAGGGTAGCTACCACTCCAATAGCCTCTCACAATATCTGCAATAGCGTCGTTGCATACCTCGTATGTCATGATCCCTTTCACGTATAGTACGAGCCTCTCGAGATCTATCTTATCTATTCTGCATGAAATACTGCTAGAAGCTTCTGTGGTTTTTTGTACTCTCATTAAGAGCCTAGCCACCTCAGGCTCGAGATCCTTGTAGGTATCGTGCATGCTTTCCAGCACTCTCTTTCTAAATCTACTGCTCATGATCTCGATCATATTGCTTGTCTCTCTATCCAGGGGCTTCATAACTATACATGTATATTCACCAGAGACAGGGTTTCTCTCAGGCGACATATGCACGGGCGTGAATCCGTTCTTTATCCAGAACCTGAGGAGCTCTTCAGTAGCCCCAAAGCCCGACCCTACCCATGAATACCCTCTGGAAATAGCCTCCTCCTCTATTCTCTTCAAAAACAGCGACCCTACCCCTCTTCCCTGGGCATCTGGATGCACAGCTATTCTGACTATCCTCCACCCAACGGTTTTTGCAAAATCCACTAATCTATAGTGTTTAACCACCCTATCCGGTATAATGTTCCCAGGCATTTTGCCTGTTGTGAGTATAGATCCCAGATGACTCTCTACAGGACCCTCCTCGGCAAGCTGTGCTGATGCGACTATTTTCCCACTAGGTGTTGCCATAGCCCTAACACTATGATGGGGTGCGTCAGCGATCATTCCAAGATCGTCTGGCTCGTTTCTATAATGGGCTAGCACGTATATGCCGAAGAGGCTTTTAAGAATAGCCTCGCCCTTTTCTGTAAAGAGCTCTTCCGGGTCTAGCTTTAGGTATACTAGCTCGCCCCTCGTTATAGCCTCGTAATCTTTCTCATCCAGCTTCTCTGGCTCAGCATCTAGCAGGAGTGTTCTGAACTGCCAAGCCTCTACGGGGTCGTTAGCAGCATATCTTATAGGCTCGTTCATCTCTACAACTATGGTTGTTGACTTCTCATCAGATCTTATTCTCTTGAGAAACCTTAGCGTGAAACCCCTCCCAGCACCTTCATAACCGTGGATCGTTGATGCAAACACGGATCTATTGGTAGACTCCCAGATCCTCCACAACATATCCACAGGAAGCCCGGCAGCCTCATCCACGATAGCTATATCTATATCGAGCTTAGGGATCACCGAGGGCTCCCAATACTCTATCGAGAATCTATCGCCCTTGATCTCTATCACCCTCCCACTCTTCTTAACAACTCTATACGGGATCTTCAGCATATCGAGGGTCTCTATAGCCATTCTCATTAGCTGTTCCACGTTCAAAGCAGATCTTGCGGTAACCCCGACCCTAACCTTGTTCTTGACCTTCAATAGCTCGTTTATCAAGCCAACAATCCCTATCCCTATAGCGCTACTCTTACCCCTACCCCTATCTGATACGACCACTATTGATGTCCTTTTCTTAGGCTTCTCAACAAGTTTCTCCAGTTCAGATATAACTCTAACCTGATCCATTGTTAGGGCTTTGGAATAGATCTCCTTTGGGAAGAGTGTTTGTTGGGGGATCTCTATCTTCTCCCTCTGCGGCGATTTTCTCGGCTGCTCAGCTATCTTTATAATTCTATCCCCGTCAGAGTCATAGATGCTCACACCATCGCTTCTGAGAAGGTTATCTATGAACCATCTCACGAAAACATTTCTAGGGATAGGTTTCTGGGGGACTGCTAGCTCCTCCCTGAAAAGATTCCTCGCACTGGGCCATTTATCCAGCGGGGGCGTTGTGAATATTACAACCCCTCCTCCCTCTACTATTCCTACAAGCCTCCCAACATCGTTTGGCTTCAGGCTATAGCCAAGATCCATTATTAATGCGCTGAAAGTAGTTCCGAGATACTTCTCAGAATCTTCATACCTGGTCACCTCAACCTCTGCGTCTTTGTTTAGTCTTGATAGAAGCTCTCTGAACACCTTAGCCCTGATCACCTCTTCGGCGAACTCGTCGTGGTAGACATACAGGATCCTGGTTTTACTCTTTCTCCTTGCTGAGTATATACCGATAAGGTCTGCTGCTATAAGGCCTTGCCTCACAGGATCCGTGCCTGTTATAACTACAAGAGTTCTGTGCCTGGTTACTCCTATTATCTTTAAGATCTTTTTATAGTTCTTTCTAAAGCTTACGTAGTTACCCTTAAGGATCTCTTGGAGCATTTTTCTGGTTATCTTGAATCCTTTCCCACCGCCCTCCGAATCCCCTGCGGCCATCTGATCTCTGATAAGTATTACGGCTAAGGCTCTATATAATTCTTGATCTTTGACCGCATACCCACTATCTAGCCTGTTTCTTTCTAGTCGAAACGATCTTCACAATATCGCCATCGCCCAGCACATGATCAGAGCCTAGCCTTGCCTTCGTTTTTGCATCTATAGCGTATAGGAACCCCTCACCAAGCTCGGTATGGATCATATATGCCAGCTCCCTAGCCGTTACGCCCTTCCTAGCCAGAATTGCGTCGGGCAGTATATTCCCATTACTATCACACATCCTAACAGGATCCTCGACAGGGTATACCACAATCATATCTAGGGCTTCTAGAACAGCGGTATTGATGATCCTCTGCACCCCTGTGCCTCCAAACCTCTCCATAAAAGACCTTATCTTCTCTAAAGCCCTCTCTTGGGCGGGCGTCATCCTACCCCTATCTATGATCGTGTAGTCACGATCGCCTGGAATATACCTGATCAGCCCGGCCGATGAGGCTCTCCTAAGAGCGAGCTCCGCCTCAGCTGATATGGGCACCATTATCCTTCCCTGCAGTCTTTTCTCAAGACTCTTTATGATATCGATAGCCTCCGGTATGTCGGCTTTATTAGCAGCTATAATGGTCGGCTTAGAGATCTTCCTCAGACTGGATACAAAGATCTGTAGCTCCTCATCCCTCCATGAAGAGAACCTACTCCCAGAGAGTTTCGTCTCTTCCAAAGCCCTCACCACATGGCTCTTCTTTATCGAGAGACCTGAGAGCCTCTGGGAGAGCCTCTCTATAGCTTCTGAGAGTGGCAGTGAGTCCAAAGTTTTTGAGAGTCTATTCCAATCGCTCTTTATTATAGAGGTTAACCACAGATCGAACTCCCTCTCTATAAGGATAACATCGTCATAGGGATCATAGCTTCCAGGCTTGACAGGCCTACCCTCAGGATCTGTAGAGCCTGAGGCGTCGATCACATGGATAAGGACGTCAGCCTGTCTGAGGCTGTCGAGGAACTTATTCCCAAGCCCCCTCCCCTCATGGGCCCCTGCGACAAGTCCTGGGACGTCTATTATTTTTACTGGTACAAACCTGTTTCCCTCTATACATATCGAGTTCCTAGCATCACACCTAGGTAGTCCGAGGATTTTGTGGGGGCATGTCTGTCTGATATACCCTATACCTACGTTCGGCTCTAGTGTTACGAAGGGCCTGTTCTCGATCTTTACTGGTATCATTGTGAGGGCTGAGAATAGTGTTGATTTACCCACATTGGTCTTGCCTATTATACCGACAAGCACGCTTGTCTGGGTTACCATCTATGCTTGTAACCCCTCTACACTACTACTACCCTTTACTCTCTATATATTTTACTCAGCACTCGAGATCCATTTCCTGTGAGCATATGGATGCAATGCTAGAGATCCTCTTAGAGATCTCCATCGGATCTTTCCCGCCTATGTAGGTTATCGGCTCCATCCCAATCCCTCCAAGATCTATAACCGCATCAACTTCCCGCTCTGCAAAGGCATTGCTAACATCGGTTATTACCGTATCCTCATCTACATAGCCTCTTCGAGCCTGGATCACTTCATACTTGAGCCCGAGTCTTTCGATCGCGTCTATAACACACTTAATAGCCTTGATATTAGCTATCGCCCTAAGATCTCTTCTCCTCCTAGCTATGTTCAGCAATATTCTTCCCAGATGCCTACTAGCCCCCCACGTAGGCTTTGACACAGTAGCTATAGATCTTCCCACTTTAGTTATCCTTCCAGGAAATGCTGCTATATCGTTGAGCGATACTGCACCTTCTTTTGCATATGCTATATTCATAAGCACCTCTGGGATTAGTATATATATACACTTCTCTCGGGATAGATAGTCATAGGCGTTCTCAAGAGCCTTAAGAACATTAACGCCGGAGGGTATCTGTATTATTTCTGAGCATATCCTACAATCAGGCGGTATACCTGGGTCAAGCTTCCTATGGGCATCGCATAGCCTTAGCTCTGATAACCACCTCAGTACCTGCTCGGTAAATATGCTGAGGGCATCAACCTTCCTATCTTCCTTAACCAATGCAAGGATCCTCTCTACTAGCGAGCGAAACTCAGTACTATTTATACCGGCCGCGGAGATCTTAGCCAGTATCTTTTCCTCCGAATATGCAGGGCTTCTTATATATATGTTAACAGTTGGCTGTGTAACCCCAAGGATCTTTGCGATCTGCATCTGCGTATAACCCTCACTCCATAGCCTTCTAGCCAACATGGCCTTAACAGGTGTCGATATGTATTCCTCAACTACATCGAACGGTAGCCTCAATCTCCTCAAACATATTATTGTTAGCCTATTTTTATCCCTATAGGGTGGTTATTATATATTAACACCAGTCCCGGCCGTTTTAAGCAAGCCAGTATAGTCCCAGATCTTCAAGCATATTATCTCGGTTCTCGCCAACTTTATAGAACCTAAGAACAGTTTACTTAGACTGTATAGATGTGGCGTATGCCTTGTCTTTATATCGCTTCAAAGGGAAGATCTATTGTTGGGAGGTGTATTGTGGAGGGGATAGCAGACCTACCATTACATAGTGGTGCTGTGCCAAGATGGCTTTATGAGTATATGGAGAGGCTTGGGCATGCAATAATAGAGGTTCTTGTTGAGGAGTACGGCCCTAGCGAGGTGGTTAAGAGGTTCTCAGACCCGCTCTGGTTCCAGGCATTCAATAATGCTATAGGTATGGATTGGGATAGTAGCGGCTCTACCACTGTTGTTCTCAGGATTCTCAAGAATATCAGTTGGAATAAAGATCTAGGCTTTCTTGTTCTCGGGGGTAAGGGTGCTGAGTCGAGAAAAATTCCTGAGGAGAGCATAATAGCTGTTGAGAAACTAGGCCTTGGCGAGGATCAGGGTTCTGTGATTAGGAGGGCTAGCTATATTGGGGCCAAGATCGATAGTGTCTTACTGCAAGACGGGCATCAGATCTATATACACGGGATCATGGTATCTGAGGATGGTTTATGGACAATAATCCAGCAGGGTATGAATATAGAGAGAGGCTATGCTAGGAGATATCATCTTTCAAGCGATACTTTCAAGAACCTTCCATGGAACCCTCATAGCGGTTTAGCATCCAACCAGATCCTAAAACCCCTTAACTTAACCGATAATAGCTCCGTGGATACTGTGAAACTGATCGAGGATCTCTTCTCACAGAGCGTATCAAAAATATTAAGCGACATAGCTCTAGCAGATGCATGTATAAGGGGTAAGAGGACGCTTATAGGCAACCCCTGCAGGGGTTCTAGGAGAGAGTTCACCATAGGTTACTATAAGCCTGTGAATATCAATTCAGGGCTCATAGAGGCTATAAACAGAGCCCAGCTGGAGGGGGCTAGGAGGATAATCGATATACTCGGCGTAAAGGGCTTCGGCCCCGAAGCAATGAGAGCTTTGGTGCTGGTAGCTGATTTAATATATGGCTACACGCCTTCTAACAAGGATCCTGTGAGCCATCCGATGGATCCTTTCAAATACTCCTACGCCCATGGAGGGAAAGACGGGGTTCCGTATAGAGTGAGGAGGGATCTCCTAGAAAGAACCATAATAACCCTTGAAGAAGCTGTCGGGAAGGCGAAACTTGGTAGGAAGGAGGTTATGGAGAGTCTCAAAAGACTCGCAAGACTCTCATCAATGATCCTAGATGGGTAGCTTTACCACTTATTACCCACCTCGTCCAGCTTATCGTTGGGGGCGGGAGAAAATAGAGGTTTATATCGAGGTGCTCCTACTCTTCCTAACAGGCTTTCTAGGCGGGCTTATAGGCGCTCTAACAGGGCTTGGTGGTAGCGCTATAGCAACACCAATCCTTGTCAGCTATCTAGGCGTTCCCCTCAGGGTAGCGATAGGATCTGGAATAATAACTACAATAGCTAATAGTAGCACTAGTGGTGCAGGCTATCTAGCCAGGGGTATTGCTAACCTTAGGGTTGGGTATTCGCTAGCTATAGCTACTATCCTCGGATCCATAGTTGGTGTTATAATAAACATAAATATTCCAACAAAGATCCTTTATATCGTGTTCGGCGTTGTTCTAGCCATAGCACCGCTACCCGGCATTATATCAAGACAAACTAAGGATCAGGTTTTTATTGTTAGACATAATAACCAGGATCCGATATCTATGAAGCTAGGCCTTAAGGGAAGCTATTATGATGAGAACAAGAAGACTCGTATCGAGTATGTTGGGTCTAGGTATCCTCTATCTTTCTTATCCATGATGGGTGCAGGGATCATCTCAGGTCTTCTTGGGATAGGTGCTGGCGCTTTCAAAGTCCTATCTATGGACTATGTTATGGGGCTTCCATTCAAAGTATCAACAGCAACAAGCTCGTTTATGATAGGGTTAACAGCAACATCTGGTGGCATACAATACCTAGTCCTCGGCTACGCTGACCCACTGTTAGTATCCTTACTAGTCCCCGGAGTCATACTGGGCTCATACGTATCATCAAGGATCCTTAACAAGCTTGCGAGCAAGACCCTCAGGTATATATTCACAGCCGTCGTCTGGCTACTAGCTATAGAGATGATATGGAGGGGTCTATAAATGGGCAACCCTGGCCTGGCTGAGCGTGCTGTGTATAGTATCTTAAAACTTTCTGTGATAGCCTCGCTAATAGTTATAGCAATAGGTGCTGTGTGGATGTTCTATCACATACACACTCAGGGCTTTCCGACAGATAGAGGGTTTACCTTTAATGGTACACGTGTAAGTGACTTTGTATACATGATCTCTAGGATGGATCCTCTGGGGATACTAGGGCTTTCAGCAATTATCCTGATACTAGGAGTGATTCTAGCCATAGTCTCAGCACTCATAGCCTCTCTAAGGATGGGGGATAGCAGTCTAGCGATCGTCTCAGCCATACTCCTAATACTCCTGCTGATCTCTGCATCAGTAAGCTTGATGATAAAGTCTAGGGGTTAACAAGGCTATCATGGCCTGTTTTCTACCGATATTCCCGGAAGACCTGTATACCATACCTATAAGGTTAGCTTTTTATAGCCCCGTGGCTTTGATGCTTCATCACATAGTATTACATTGTTTTCCTATCTTCCCCGGTTGCTGGGGATCTCGAGGATCTCATCGATATATAGCCAGTGATCGCGACCATGGTTACCAGTATAACGCCAAGGGTCATGTGGATGTCTGCGGCAAATATCGATGGGGAGAAGTATAGGTGCATTCCAAGTGCTACCTGGAAGAGTGTTAGTAATAATACTAGGAGTGAGAATATCTTGAGAAGAAGGGATCCTCGAGATCTTGTCGAGCTGTAAGCTAGAAATGCTACAAGGATCAGACCGATGATCCCGACAGCTGCATGGAGATCCCTAAGGTAGTAGAGACCGTAAAAAGTCATGGCAAGCCCCAATATATATTGTGCAATGACACCCACACCGACCAAGATGCTGATCAGCCCAACAAGCCTCATGGTATATACCAGAATATAATGGCTGTAAAGGATAAAAACCCAATGATAAATAATATATATGGCGGGGCAGTGCAGCGGGGTAGGGCAGCCAGGTAGCCCGCGGGGCTCATAACCCCGAGGTCGGTGGTTCAAATCCACCCCCCGCTACCAGTTAACCCCGCCACCAGTGATAGAAAACCGGTTGCAATAATGTTAAATAATCTTTCTTCTAGATGGTTTGTAGGTGCTGTTGTTGGATCTCAGGGAGGCCCAGGATCTTATAGCAAAGCTATACCTTCAAAGGGATAGGGGGAGGGGCGTTTTCGCTACATTTACATGGTTCGTCGAGGAGGTAGGCGAGCTGGCTGAAGCTATACTGAGCGGTGATAAAAGCTCGATGGAGGAGGAGATAGCTGATGTGCTTGCATGGCTTCTCTCTATAGCTAATCTCGTTGATATAGATGTTGAGAAGGCTTTCAGAAAAAAATATGTTAGGGGTGACTAGAGCTATGCTATAATATTTAAAACAACCATGCTAATCACGGTTATGAACGTCGATAGGCTTAATAGCTATCTATATACCGAGAGAATCCCTAGATCTCTGTTTTCTAAGTGGAGATCCCTTAGCATGAAAAACATCGGCAAATATCTAGGGATGAATGGTTAGTAGAAGCCTGGCGGTCTTATTTTAACCACTTCTTTATTAACCAGTGTGGGGGGTTCCCTCCCAGCTGCGAATGCTAGTAAGTTCTCCACAGCTAGGAGAGCCATTGCGAGTCTTGTCTCTCTAGTAGCTGAGCCTATATGTGGTGTGAGCACTACATTCTTAAACCTGGTTAGGGGGTGGTTTGGGTTAAGGGGCTCCTCTTCGTAGACATCTAGACCAGCACCGGCTATCCAGCCTTTCTCTAACGCCTCTATAAGTGCCTCTGTATCTATCACAGCCCCTCTGGAGGTGTTTATAATTATAGCTCCTCTCTTTACCTTACTTAGTCTCTCTCTATTAATCATATACCTAGTCTCTTTAGTTAGGGGGACGTGTATTGATATTATATCGCTGTTCGAGAGGAGATCATCGAGGTCTCTGTATTCAGCTCCTAGCTCCTTTTCCAGGCTCTCGGGGAGTCTTCTTCTACTATAGTAAATTATCTTCATGTTAAAGGCCCTCGCTCTTCTAGCAACAGCGACTCCTATACGCCCCATCCCTATTATACCCAAGGTTTTTCCATATAGTTCCATGCCCAACATCATCCTGGGATGAAAGGGCGTTCCTGTTCTCCACCATTCACCCCATCTAACAAAATGATCTCCTTCAACTATCCTTCTAGCGGTGGCTAGTATGAGGGCTAGGGTTAGATCTGCTGTAGCCTCTGTAAGTACTCCTGGCGTGTTAGTAACATATATACCGTGTTGCGTTGCACAATCAACATCTATGTTATCATAGCCCACAGCCATGTTAGCTATGATCCTTATCCTGTGAGAGATACTCTTGATCATCTCACAATCAAACTTATCGGTAGGCATACTGAGCACAGCATCGAATTCCACAAGTTTTTTCCTCAGAAACTCATACGGTGGGTGCTGATATCTATCCCAAACCTCGTAATCATATACGCCCTCAAGCTTCTTGAAAGCCTCATCAAAGATCTCTCTGGTTATGTAGAGTCGGGGCTTTGAAGAGCCAGAACCCCTACTCATACAACTATTCCCAGGTATATAGATAGTTGACTGTTTATTAGCCATAAAGCCCGGTCTCTCGGGCTGTGTTTTCACAATGCTAGGCTGTTAGTTAATTCATTCTATTACGAGTACTATTAGTGGGAATGATGTATACGCCATCGGCTGAAAGGTGATGCAATCCGCTCCTCTGACAGCATATACAGAGATCAAAAAGATCTATATTATTTCCGATGGAAAACCCTAACGATCCTCTAGACTTTTCTAAGTATTAGGGTCTTGATCTCGTAGGGCTTGAGCTGAATAGTAATGCTCCTCGTGCTTGGGCTTAGAAGCCTGTCTTCTCTCTCCAATAGATCTGCTTCAAGTATCTCAAACACGTCCCATAGGTCTAGCTTTACAGACGCCTCCTTACCCCCAACCTCATAGATCCTTACTACGAGACCTTCTCCCCGTTCCGTCTTCTTCAATGCCTCGAGAATCGCTGAGCCACTATCGAGCTTTACGAAGCTAGTAGTAGGACTCTCTATGCGGGGCTTCGATATTCTGAGCACTGCTGGGGGGCTCCACAGCTCATAGGCTATTTTTGCAACGCTACCCTCTATATAGTCTCCCTTGTGGGGGTAGATGTAATATGTGGTTTCGAAAGGATCTAGATCTCCGTATGGGTTTGGAAAGAGCGGTGTTTTTGCAAGCGTCAATCCGATCCTGTTATCTTTGGCACTATACCCATGCTTGGTGAACGAGATAATAGCTATCCCCATATCCCCGTTAGATATATCAACCCACCTGAGGGCTGGTGCCTCGAACTTAGCACTATCCCAGCTATCAGCGTATTTAGACCTTCTCTTTATAACTCCGAAGGGTATTTCATAGTATATCTCGTTAAATTCGAAAGACGGCTCGATCCATGCTTTGAGGAGGTATCCTCTTGAGCGCCAGTGGATCCTGGATCTAATCTCAACCACACCGGATCCTCTCTTGACACAGATCCTCTGCTCAACAACAGATCCTCGGGAACCCAGTGTGACACTAGCACAAGAGATCATCGGGTTTGTCATAATCACCCTGGGCTTTTCCACAATACTCAGCGGTGTGCTAGGTATCTCAAGCGAGCTCCTCTCTATATCCCATGCATCCCAGTCGCCTGGTTTATCTTGGTGCATCTCGAGCCTATGGGTTCTTATAGATATAGATCCTTTCTCTTTATCGAATACAGAGAAAGATCCGTCGTTGTATATCTTTACCTCTATAGCCTCATTACCTATTATCACTGAATCTCCTAGATCTGAGGCATAGGTGCCTTTAACACCCATACTAGGTTCTGGGGAGACTGATTGTTCTGATCTCTCTAGGATTATATAGCCTAGTGGGGGGATCTCAATCTCGATTAGAGATGTATTAACCAGTTCCTGTCCAGCTACACGATCGCCTCCTAGAACTCTATAGGATCCCTTTGGAAGCTCTATGAAATCTCTCCTACTCCACGGGAGATCGTTGAATATAGCTATATAGCTTCCTTCAGGATCTTCGGCTCCTGCTATTGATGCTAGGGCGTTTTCACGGATCTTCTCGCAAGAGGTTATCACATACTCAAGATCGCTATAGGCTTCTCTATAGGCATCATAGTTTGCTGAGCCTGGGAGCACGTCGTGGAACTGGGCTGTTAATAGTTTCTTCCAAGCTTCTCTGAGATCCTCGTAGGGGTATTTGAGCAGGCCGAGTGAATATGCGATCGAGCTCCAGATCTCCGTAGATCTCAGACATGCTTCGGCTCTATATACAAGCTCCTTGATCCTATGGTTAGTAGTATATGTACCCCTATGTATCTCTACATATAGCTCGCCTCTCCATTTGGGAGCCTTCTCCGCTATTGGTTTTATAATTGATAGATAGTTTTCTTCATCGATAGTATTTACAATACTAGGAAGCCCGGGGAGGCGTTTGATCCAAGAGATCCTTTCAAGCATGACCAGGTTTGGCCCTCCTCCCCCATCACCCTCACCATAGGAATGTATAGCGGGCCCTAGATCCTTCTGGACATATCTATCCCAGAGGTTCTTTATCTCCTCCGATGTTGCAGAACCGTTGTATGTTAGGACTAACACGTGCACAGGGATTGTTGTCCCATCTATCCCCTCCCATTGGAAGAGATGGTATGGGAATCTATTGGTATCGTTCCACATAATCTTATGTGTTACAAAAACCTCTATACCTGATTTCCTCAATATCTGGGGTAGCTGGGCTGAGAAGCCGAATGTGTCTGGAAGCCACCCGATCCTCGCTATCTTCCCAAACCTGGTCTCGAAATAAAGCTGTCCTAGGAGGAATTGTCTGGCAAGAGATTCTCCAGTAACTAGGTTGGTGTCGCTCTCAACCCACATGCCTCCTACTGGTATCCATATAGATCTCGAAACATATTCTTTTATCTTCTCCGCTAGATCCTTGCTCATCTCCTCCAACCATTCATAATACTGGGCAGAGCTCTGGGCAAAAGTAAACCTATACCCATCATCAGCTAGTCTGGCTATGTTGGCGAAGGATCTTAGGATCTTTCTCTTGGTCTCGCTATAAGGCCAGAGCCAGGCGGCATCTATGTGGCAATGACCGAGCATTATGATAGAGCCTGTCTTTGGATACTTCCTGGATAGTTTGTTAAGTTCTTCTTCAAACACGGTGTGGGAGCGATCAATAATCTTGTCCGCATCGCCCAGCATAGGATCATCTATATCGCTATAAGCACCACCCATTACCGGGATACCATATACACTGGCTATATATCTCCTATCCCATCTACCTTCCATAACCCCCTTAAGATCTCCTAATAACATTTCGACGGTTGATGCTTGTATTATTGATGGCACCAGATCCACTTCTAAAGTAGCCTTCCACAATGCTTCTAGGAGATCTTTTCTTAGACTATTATCAGAAACTCTAGCAAGTCTTAGAGCCTCAAGCATCCCTATCCCCAGCGAGAACCCTTTCCAGTTCACAGCAGCGGCAACCGCGTGGTCGAAGTGAAGAACCCATGGAGTCTCACCAAAAAGCCCTCTAGAGCTGGCCTCTATTGTCACACGGTGCTCACCGCTGGGGATGTGTGCGATTCTATGGGCATGGTCTATACCCTGGTAGATGTTGTTATCGATCTTTAGCAGCCCGCCACCACTTATAGAGATCTTTAGGAGCCACTTGGTGTTAGGGATATCGCTGAGGTCTATTCTGGTTGAGAAAGTATATGTATCATCTGGATGAGCCCTAGAGATATAGGGGAGCTCTATCTCTACACCTGACTGCTCATGGAACCATTTCTGTATAGGGACTGCTTTTCTCACGCTCAGTCCCAGTAGGTCTATTACTCTCCTCCTAATCTCACTCTCTCTAGGGCGGCTTGTCATCGGTTAGTAATAATTTAGGGAATATTATAAGCCTTCAGGCTATATGAAGATCCTGGGTGGGAAGAGATCTGTATAATAAATAGGACTCTGGGATAGGATTCTAGTGGTGATTTAGATGGAGTTCTCAAACTTAGAGAGTGCAGTTAGACAGGAACCTTCTAAAGGTATTAGACGATGGATCATGGTTAGTGGTGATAAGACCATGATGGTGTTGATAGAACTCGACGAAGGATCTGTTATACCGATGCACAACCACCATAACGAGCAAACAGGATACGTTCTCAAAGGTAAGGTGGAGTTCAAAACACCAAGCGGTATCTATACATTTAGTGAGGGGACAGCATATCTACTAAGATCCAACGAGCCCCACGAAGTACGCAACCCAGGTCCCGGGAAAGCCGTTGTGCTCGAGGTCTTCTCACCCCCCAGGGAAGATTTTCTAAAGAAATAATAGCGTTGACAGGAATCACACTAATGATCTATTAACGTCCCTGTATAGCGGGTCTTGTTAAGACAATTTATATTAACTAGGTTAGGCGGTTTTTCGCTTGAGTATCCTATTGTTCAGCACGACACTATTAGGTATATAGATCCTCTCCCCATTCTCTGTTACCCCCACGGTGTACATGAGGCCTATTTCGACGACTGTCAGTGGCTCCCAGCCTCCTATAACCACTTTTTCACCGATCCTGAAGGGCCTGGTTATTAGTATCGTAAGGCCCGCTGTGGCTTGGCCGAGGACCTGCTGGGTTGCTAACCCAACCACAACGCCGAGAAAACCGCCTATAGCCAGCCCAGCTTGAGGGTTCGTAAGGATCGCTGCTGCCCCGGATAGAAGGACACCTATCCCTAGGATCCTTATTGTGCTCCTTATGCTAGTAGCAGATATAGTGTCAGAGGCTACTAGGGCTACCCTATAAGCAGCTCTTGATAGTAATTCTACGATTGTATAGCCGCCTGCTATTATTATAGATGTATCTACAAGGATCTCTAGATCCGATGGCAGGCTTGAAGATAATGCTGTAATTAGTTTTCGTGATATGTACCAGACTGCGAACGAGATAAGGATCGTGGCGATGATACTGATCACAAGCCTAGAGAAGCCCTTGCCGCTCAAACGTCCACCGAGATGGATAGTATGTGGGATAATTTAGGCTGATCGTGGTTAGATCCTCATGTATAGGCGGATCGATACAGCTAGAATGTGATAGAGGATCAGCCACGTCCCTAGATCTGATGGTAATACCAACATCTCATAGTTGTATATATAACGCGGAAGACGATAATAAGTGCCGTCTTTATATCTCTATAATTGTTTATAGGGATTCATTTTGGAGGAGTTAAGGATATGGTGGGCAATATTGAGCAGTATACTGGGTCTCGTTAGGAGTAGAGGGCATAGGCAGGCCTATATCGCTAGTAGGGTTCTCGTCTACTCAGGTTTCTTGTCAGGCTTTGTGGGAATATATACAGGCATTGTTAGATTAGCCTGCTATGAACTGGGGTGCCCTTCTCCTCCCATAACTGCTCACGCGGGTCTCTTACTCCATACTGCTCTCCCCCTAGTGATAATGGGTGTTGGCTCTCTCCTAAGCCCTGCGTATTACGCTTACCCTCCCCACGGCTCTATTATGATCACTCTCTCTATTCTAGGAGCTCTATACACTATGATCTCTCTCCTAGCCCTCTCTGTAGGCGCTTTCTTCGAAGCCAGGGTTAATTACGCTCTTCTCTCCATATCCTCTCTGCTTTTCTCAATATCTAACCTAGATCTCTTCGTGAAGAGAAAAACCAAAGGTTTCTTAGGACTTATGAACATACCGTTCACACTATCCTCTCTACTGATCGCCATATACTCGTTATCCATACTAGCAGGGTTTACACAAAGAGCCCCACCATGGTTCCCCCTAGTGGTGTTCGTAATACCAATGATCTTCTCTGTCATGTTGAGAACAGACCCCTATACTAGGAAATGGTATAGAGAGAACCTATCGCGGATCGTATTTATCGTATCCATGATAGCCATAGCCTCCGGTTTTGTGTCTGTTGTGAGCGTATCTATAGATTCAAAGGCTCTGCTAAAGATAGCACTAGCACTTCTAACAGTAGCTATAGCCATGTTGGGGATCCTTTTGATACCTAGAAAAAGTGGCTCTAAGATCTTGAGGGAGTATGAGGTATCGATAAAGCTATCTATACCATGGGGTTTGTCAGGACTCTTAGCAGGGCTCATGGAGATCCCAGGTAACATGGATTTTCTGACACACACCCTAGCCCTAGGCTTCGTGGGCAATATATTTATAGCTTACTCGAGGTTCCTGCTACCATATAAACCATTCACGCCAGGTATGATGAGAGCGCTAACCTTACCCATAATAGTTGCTATCAACACGGGAGTCCTCCTCAGAACACTATATGGGCTACTACTATACCAACCACTAGGAGGCGCGTGGTTAACAGTTCTCGGGGCTCTACCCCTCCTATCATCCATAATCATTGGAGGCGCTCTAGCTCTGATTGCTATAAGGATCCTTAAGGCTATATAGATCTCGTATATGCCTAGTATACGTATCGCGCCAGGTCTATTCGATCAATGGCTGGCGGATCTAGTATATTGTAGCAGGTCTTAAGAACATGTGAATAGATGCCGCGGCCGGGATTTGAACCCGGGTCACGGGCTCGAGAGGCCCGCATACTTTCGGCGCAGGGCTTGTCCGGGCTATACTACCGCGGCTCCCACATAGAATCAAGTGGTAGAAGCTTATAGGGTTTTCTGGTTAAAAAAGGGTTCATGGGATAGGGGGCTATCTGCTTATAATTCCTAGAGCTCCTACTATGGGCTGTGATATGAAGCCTATTGACTGACTTATCACTGTTGATGTTGCGAAAAACGCTCCGAAGAGCATTGCTGCGAGGGCTACATTGCCTCTTGATAGCTCCTGCACTATCGATGGCGCCTCTACCTTTCCTGCAAGTCTTCTTACCATGAAGCTATATATAGTGTTCTGGGCCAGGGTTATGGCGAATATTGCTAGTGGGAGGCCTATGAAGAGCTGTACAAAGCCCCCGATAAGGGCTTCGAGCCATCCGGCCCCGCCTAGAAAGGCTCTAGCTATTCCAGCAGCGCCCTGGCCTATAACATTTGCAACAGCTATGAGGATCCCGGCTATATATATTCCAACAGCTGTGTTTCCTTTCCTCAACTCTTCAAGCTCGTCCAGACCCTTAGTCAACCTGTTGAGAATGTTGAGTGCCAGAGTAACGCTGAAAAGGGCTAGACCAACGCCGACAGCTATCTGTACGATTGCTAGTAGTACGCTTACTATAGCATCGATCCACGTGGTCGTTGTCGGTCCCCCAAATATATATTGGGATTTTCCTTATAGGGGTTTGGGCTTCATTGCAGTTGATATACTTGGTATCAACCGCTCTTCCCTTTGCTTCCTAGTCCTCAGGGCCCCTTTCATTGGAGCCCTTATCACTGGCCTCCACCCGTTCGGGGTGATCTCTACCCACAGCTTCCCCTAATAGCTTTGCCCTGGTTCACTGCTGTGGGGAAACCCCAACATTCTGGCTCTCTTTTAACCCGCCCCTCGGGCCTCTATCCCTACCCTCATCGCTGGGCGGCATCTCATAGAAGAATAGAGCCTATATAATGTTCCACAGAGAAAAATTCAATATCAATCATTATAAACCACCATGAAATCCGAAACAGTTAGCTACGGCGAGATCTGCTTAGTATTTTTCGAAGCTTGGATCACAGAGGCTGCTGTGAAGATATAGTGGCACGAGGTCTATTGTTGCTCGGGCTTTCTCAATATATAGTAATAGGTAATGCCGCTCTTCGCCCTAGTGCCTATAATACCCATACTGATCATTTTATTCAGTCTCCTATACAGGGTGGTTTTTGGCAGGTTGGTGTGGCTCATTATATCCCTGGCCGATGCCTCTCCCAGCTTCTCGATAACCCTTAATATCTCCCTATCCGTTGAATCTAGGTATTCAGGGCCCTCACTCCTATGTCTCCTAATAAATATTATCAGGGAGGCTATCAAACCCGCGCCGACTATTAAACCAACGAGCAATAGGGGTGCTGCTAATATCGGTACTGAGGCAGCAGGGGCCGTGATCTGAGTAGCTGTTACCGCCCGTGTACCCCCTGTTACTGGTGTCTCTACACTGGACACTGTTCCGGGCGTTGATTGGGCTACTGTGTATTCAAGATCCCATCTAGACCCCTTTGCAAGCCCTATTATAACATATTCGCCGAATATGCTGAACGATGTGATGTTGGTTGGCACACTGATCAGTACAATGTTTCTATGCACTCTGATCGTTAGGTTATCAGCCCATTGCGGATATTTTATAGAAGCCATTATGATTCCATCAGAAACATTTATAGATCCTATATAGCTTATATCGATTTTCGAGATACCCCGTGGCTTGAGGATCGCGATAGTGTTATTTGGGAGGGGCTGTATAACAACATCTACAGGGGACACAGAGATAGAGCCAGGGATCGGTTGGATCGGCAGATCTATAGATGTTATCGAATCACTGGAAGGATCCATATATATTGTTAGAAATGCATCTATGGTTCCATCACCGCTGATCACAATGAGGACTCTATTAGTTTCTTGGGAATAGACTGTGGGGGTGGGGAGGGCTATTAGCATTAATAGAGATATAGCTACCTGTAGGATCCTTTTCAGACGGTAGCTGATTGCTGCCCACCGCTATTTAGTGAAGATAAGTGGGTAAAAACTAACGCCTCCTATCTTCCTCTCCTTCCACTCTCTTCAAGGATCTTTGATAGATTCTCTATAGCCTTCTCTATCGCGTCTATAATATGCTTAGCTTTCTCAATAGCCGCCCGAGCCTCGTTATATCTTCCAGCATCTATAAGCATTGTTATGTTTGTAATAGTATTGTTCAGCTCGCTGAACATCCTCTGTATCATATCTATCTGTGCTCTGATCCTCTGATCCGTGGTGTTTGAGGCTCTCTTAACCAGCTCCTCAAACTTGTTTCTAAGCTCGGACGTCCTTGTTAATACCTCGCCTAACTCTTCCCTCAGCTTGCCCGGCTCTTCTTTAGATCCTTCAGCTAGTTTTTTGAGCAGCTCTATGTTTCTCTCTATATTCTCTATCATCGCCTTTACCCTATTCATCAGCGCTCTAGCCTCGTCAGCTTTTTCCTCCCTTACCAGTTCCGTCGCGTTTATTATCAGTTGGTGCGCCTGCTCTATATCCCTCTGGATCCTTTCTATAAGCTCCTTTATGCTTTGGTTCTGAGGTTTTATCGATGCAGCTGTGAGGTTATATTCTCTCTCAAGCTTAGTAAGTTCTTCGGCAAGCTCTTCTAGCTCTTCCCTCAGTTCATTCAGCTCCTCAGGCTTCTTAGAGGCTGCTTTAATAGCCATCTCGAACAGCTCTTCAGCCTCTCTGAAGGTCTTGTAAGCTTCTCTGGACATTTTCTCAGCATAGCTTAGATTCCCTCTAGATAAGGCTTCTTTAGCCTCATCGATTTTTCTTAAGGTTTCGTTGAGCAGCTCCTTGATCTTTGTGAGGGTATCATTTTGTATCTTTACAGTGTTTAGGGTTAGGTTGAATATCATCACCCGATCCTCAAGCTCTCTGATCACCATCTCTAGCTTCCTAGTGCTCGGAAGATCCTTCCTACTCTCTAATACGGACTTAGCCTCCCTCACATTGAGTATAGCCCGGTCTATCGCCTGGATAGCATTGGGGCTTTCATTAACTCTTACCAGGAGATCCCTAACCATGTTTAAAACCTCCTCTGCTATGGATAGCATTTTCAGCCCTTCGGACTCATTACCCGGCACGAGTGTTCCTTCCATAGCTGATGTTCTTATGATAGTAACCATTACCTGAATCTTTATCGATGCCTCTTTACCACGTATCTTTACCTCCCACTCCTCAAGATCTCTAGTTGATACATTTCCGGACTTCACCTTAATCTCGATCTCTTCAGCAATGGTTGTCAGGTTAAGAGCTATAGACAGGTTCAGAGCCCTCTGGGCTGCCATTAGAACTGCCCTTTCATATGCACCCTTAGCATCTGGCTTCAGCTCGATCCCAACCCTGGCTACTAAGTCTCTCAGTATATCAGCGAGCTCACCGTATAGCTTTTTACAATTATCGCTATCCATAGAAACAACCATCTCACGTGATAAGTTATATATAACACCGGCTCTCTCAGCAAGCCCTTTATCAAGACTGACGTTTCTCTGAGAGGCCATTGCGAGAAGCCTATCTATAGACATGTTTATGAGGAGAATCGCGTTAACATAGCCCCCAGGACACTTACCCACACCAACACCAGCTGTAGTGGGAGTGCTTGTAGGCGTTGTAGTTGTCTGAGCATAGAGCTGCTTAACCACAACCAGTGGCGAGACTATTATCAACACTAAAAGCACGATCCCTGACGCCTTTTTCACGAGATCCATGGTCAGTCCGATCATTTTTCCCACCATACTACCATATTAATACTAAGTAGAAAGAGGCGATAAAGGTCACGTAGTCCCCCATGGGAAAGCGCTCGGGACAATGTTCTTCCAAATCCCACACGCAGCGAACCCTATACCTCATAGCTTGTCTGACCACTTCTCCGAAGCAATATCTGTCTCAACATTAGTACGGAACTTTCTCTAGTTGTGATCTATATTGAGCTGTTTGGAGTTTTTGTATATAGATTGCTGTTTATTGCAGGTTTTTGCTAGCCTGAGAATCTCTTTAGAGTTTGTGAGGATGCTGTTACAGAGATGCTGCTCATGGCCATAGCGATCCCTGCTAGCTCTGGCCTTAAATATAGACCCGCTGTCTCGTATAGGGCGCCTGCTGCTATTGGTATTAGTATTACATTGTATATGAATGCCCAGAACAGGTTATAATAGATCTTCCTCCTTATCGCTTTTAGAAGTTCTATGGCTCTTACAACGCCTCTTAGATCCTCTTTAACCAGGATCACATCGCCAGCCTCCCTAGCTATGTCTGTCCCGCCACCCATTGCTATCCCAAGATCGGCTTTGCTGAGGGATGCAGCATCGTTTATACCATCGCCAACCATAGCCACACCCCCGAAGCTCTTCAGCTTATCTATAGCTACGGCCTTATCCTCCGGAGAGGCCTCTGCTATCACATCATCCACGCCTATTCTTGATGCTATAATCCTTGCTGAGCGCTCCTTATCGCCTGTCAGCATGACAACTCTATAGCCACTCGATTTAAGGCGTCTAACAACCTCGACAGCCTCAGGTCTCACGGTATCGCCAACACCTATTATGCCTACAAGCCTCCCCTCTACGGCTACATAGACGACGGTGAGCCCTTCGCCCATAATCTCCTCAGAGATTCTCCTTACATTTTCGCTGATCTCTATTTCAAAGCCTCGCATCAGCTTATCATTCCCGACAGCAATAACCCTCCCCCCAACCCATGCTATAACACCCTGGCCGGGGATATTCTCGAAAGCCTCTGGATCCCTTATTGCCAACCCCATATCCTTGGCCTTCTCAACTATAGCCTGGGCTATTGGGTGCTCGCTCCTCTTCTCTGCTATGGCCGCCAATATTATTACTTCTCTCTCGTCCACCTCCTCACCAAGGGGTTTTATGATCCTAACGCCCGGTTTCCCCACGGTCAGGGTTCCTGTTTTATCAAATACTATAGTCTTTATTCTATGCACTCTATCTATAACACTGGCATCTTTTATCAATACTCCTAGCTCGGCTCCTCTGCCAAAGCCTGTGACGATAGCTGCTGGGGTTGCTAGGCCTAGTGCGCATGGGCATGCTATAACTAGCACAGATGCTAC
>DATMAU010000014.1:0-16421 GCA_035559775.1 Sulfolobales archaeon | reverse complement strand
CCCTCCACTCGTTCCAACCGCCAGGCCTTATCTCCCTGCTATGCCAGAAGTAGTACATGAAGAGTGGGAATCTTCCAAAGGTCCACCCTATAACATATGCCTGGGCAGTCCCAGCCTCGGTTCTTGCATCAAGCTCTCTGCTGCTCACAGGAGTGATCTTAACCCTGATCCCTACGCTCTCTAGCTGTGATTTCCAATACAGAGCCTCCCACCAGTATGTTGGTGACGTTGCTTCTGGTAGTGACAGGATCTCTATTTCTACTGGCTTCATGCCCTCTCTCGGGTCGCAGAAGAAACTCGGATTATCGGGGCATGGTTGGAATATGCTTGCTAGGAGCTGTTTAGCCCTCTCGGGGTTGTATGGGTAGAGCTTCTCGAAATCCGTGTCGGGGTTTACCCACTTACCATACGTGGGAGGCACTATGAAGCTGTCCTTGATAGCTATACCCTGTAGAGGGGATTTAGATATTATCTCGTCCCTGTTAGTGAGCATAGCTATTGCTTTCCTAACCTCCGGGTACTTGACTGGCCACAGTTCTACGTTAAAGTGCAGAGCCCCGAGAGATGTTATTGATGCTGTGAATATTATGTGAGCATCAGGCCTGTTAGTCCTAATCCTATCGAGATCTCTTGGGAGAATCCCGAGTATGTCGAACTCATTTGCCTCGAATGCTAATAGTCTGACGCTATAGTCCCTCTGCACTGGCATAGTGATCTTATCTATATATGGCCCTATTCTGGGGTCTTTCTGAGCTACCTGTGCACTCACATGTGTCGCGAGGGGTCCTGCTAGGCTTAGTAGGAAACCTATTATTAGCAAGAATATTGTTGTTTTCAAAAGAACCTCTTTTCTTATCACTATATCTACCTCGATAACTAATCTCTATCCAAGCTAATAAGCTAATCTGTATAAATAGATAATACCTTAATATAAAAAATTTTGATAAATTTACTTTATAGTTATTTCCTCCTCACGAAACCTGTTATGCCGAAGCCTATTAGCATAACCACTGCAACCACTGCAAGGGCTAGCTGTGCCGTTGACAGGGCTGAGCTTAGGGAGTCTAGCCTTGTGTTTATAGTCGAGCTCATGTTACTTATCTGGGCACCGATCATTCGGGATAGGCTGTCTATCTTGTTATTGGTATCTGTAATGCTCCGGTCGAGGGTTACTAGGTATGAGTTGATCGTATTGCTATAATTGCCCAGAGCGTTTGCAAGACTCCTTATAGAGGCCTCGTTAGTCCTTATAGCCTCTGCAGCCGATTCGACAGACCTCTCAAGAGCAGAGATCCTTGCAGCTGCTGATGATAGGTTACTCTCAATCCCTGAGAGCCTTCTCTCAAGCGAGAGCCTAGCTTCATCCTGTCTAGCAACGAGCACAGCTATGGCCTGTGAGATCAGTCCAGAGCTATCCCTAGCAACTGACCCGTAGATCTGGAGGGCAGTGTCAACATCCCCCGCCTCGTAGAGAGCAACGTCAGCCCTGTCAAATGATTCCGATATACTGTTAAGCATAGATCTTAGCTCAGGCATGGGAGCCCCTCCAATAGCCTCGAGAACAGCTAACAGGGCTCTTGCATTCTCAAGCCTTATCTGAGCCTCCATCCTAGCCCTATCCACTACAGTGTGATCCAGAATCGTTACCGGGAATCTATAGGTATAGAAAGTAGCGTTCGCACCACTAGGTACTAGGGTGATGGAGATAACAAGCTCACCCCTACCAGTGATAGCTCCAAAGGGTATAGGGATCCTGGCTACAAGCAGGTTGCTTATGGTATATGTAACGTTACCAACAGTCTTACTCACCGGCGATGTGGGGACGATCCATGCTAAGGGAGTAGAGGTAATGATACCTGCCGAGAGGTTCGCAAAGCCGCTTAGAGACGCTACGGAGGTGCCTGGTGGTGTGTAGATATACGCTGTAACCTCGATCCACTGACAACCCCTATACGCTGCTGTTCTGCTTAGATCCACGGCAACTACTCTTGGCATCTCCGCAGCCTGGGATTCAGCTCTCCAGGGTATGAGGATCGAGGAAAAAGCTATTAGGAGCACCAGAACTAACACTAACCCTCTATACATTTAATCAACACCACCATGAGATATTTAACAAAAGTATATAAGTATTTTGACACTCCATGTTAACCATAAAATATCATTAATAATCACACCAACATCAGCAACTATATCCTGCTTCTATAGCCTTTTTCATCCCTGATCGCTAGGTAAGCGATCATTAATAAAATCTAGTTACAAACTAATCATGGACCTTGAGATCATGGAGATCTGATAGAGAGCCGTTTAGCGAGAAACCGGATCTGTATAGCTGGTGACACAGATATAGAGGATCTCATAACGCTGAGATCCTTGATAACAAGATCCTGAGGAGCATTATACCCCCCGAGAGACCGAGTATAAAGGATAGTGCCGAGAGCCATACATATCTATAGGCTAGGTATTCGATACCTCCTTCAATGTTTATAGAGCATCCAGGGATCTTAGGGATAGATATTATCGCGGACGTATCGTTCACAGGTAGTCTAGAGATCTTTAGAGGCTCTAGGTAGATCTCCTTAGCCTCCTTCATGTAGTATATCATAAGCTTTGCTCCGACGCTGCACGAGAGGTTGGCATAGAGCTCCATGCTGAGAATAGCTTTTAACGAGCCCTCTAAACCCAGGATCTTCTCTACAAGATCCACAGTCTCTGTATCCATCGAGATCTTTTTGTCAACATGAACCTCAACTCTAGTTGGCGTATAAGAGATCGGGATGAGGATTATCGATATTATCAAGAGAGCTATAGCTGCTAGAAGCACTCTCCTCAAGATCCACAAGCCCGGATCTAGATGTGCTGGGGAGTATATAGCTGTAGAGCATAAGCCCGATCAGATCCTTAGAGTGCTGGGATATCTTAGTTACCGCTTTTCAGTAACACGGCCTCGAGAGACCATCGATGTAGAGAAACACATGGTCTGAGCCTTTCCTCACCTCTCCACAATGGTCAGGAGTAGTTTTCTCGACACAGGGTCGGGTTTTTTGATAATCCTGCCGGATCTAACCATCTCTGCCACGGCCTTTCTAAGGCATCTTGAATCCATATATATGCCCTCCCTCTCCAGCTCCTCTCTCAGGGAGTCGAAGCTCATGCCCCCCTTGATCCTCAGAATGTCCAGGATCTTCTCCCCAAGATCCCCATAGATCTTGTAGTACTCGGAGCATTTGGAGAGGCTCAATCCTCATCCTCTCTAGATCCTCTGAAAAGCTCGATGTAATCCTCAGGCGGTGGCTCTGTCTCGAAAAGCTCTTTCCTCCTAGCCTCGAGGAGATCTTCAGGTCTTCCTAGGAGATCTGCGTATGTCTCCACCGCAACCCCTTTTCTCGAGGCTAGGCTCAGGATCTCTGAGAGCCTCTCCCTCCACCCAAGGATCCTGAGGGTGTGGTGCGTTATGATCAGCTTCTCAAGATAACCTCCGCCAACGATCTTGACTAGGCCCTTTATACCTAGCTCTATATCCTCTTCAGAGAATACGTGGGCTAGATAGAATGGAGGTCCCCCTATCACGAGAATATCGGGTTTAATACTATTAGCATGATCTACTGCTCCTCGATACATAGGGCCCTGGACATCGGGCATGAAGAGGAGCTTTAGATCACCATCATCTATAGCTATCGAGACAACCCTACCTGTCTTCGAGTTTTCGGGACCGTGGGGCAGGGATCTTGAGATAACAACCCTTGTAGATCCGATCTCGAGGGTTTTCCCATCAGCATATATTATCTCCCCAGCTATGCTCCTTATAGCTTTCAACAATCCATAGTATCTCCTCCTCTGACTATAGTTAAGATCCTTCGGATCTTTTAACAACACCACCTTACCCCTATAGACATTAACATACGTATCGTTCCCAGTACCCATGTAGATGCTCTCATAGGGGACTGTAAAGTGATCCCTGTGATAGTGGCTTATAAAAACATGTGTCGAGAGGGATAGATAATGATCGAGGATCCTCCTAAGCTCCAAAACCCTCGAAATCTCCCTCGGATGGGGTGGAAGCCCAAACCTCCTGGGAGCAAGGCTTATCCCGGGATCAAGGAGTATCCTGAGATCCTGTGTCTCAACATACATAGCCACAGACCTAACACCAAGACTCTCCTCAGCTATTGGGACAAACCTCAAGGAGCCTCAGATAATACTAACACTAAGGAGATATATTCTTCAACCATACCCACACCCTCATCCCCAGCGAACCCTGTCTTGGTCGGTAGCTTCGTAGCAGGTTGTCTATTATAAAATACCGAGGCTAAGAGATCCCTAGCACTATCCAGGGATATGGGGGACATGCCTCCACACACCTAGGAGATCTAGTAGAGAGGGGAGCCATGGATAACTGCAAAGGGTTCTACCAGCTGTAACATATATATTTTTCAACGAAATAGTGGGGGGATAGCTTGGGAGGAGAGGGTAGTGCTGGTAGGAGATGGATTTCAGCACCTCTTCTCATGGGTCTAGGCCTCGCCCTTCTGATCATACCCTTCGTGATAGCCATTATATTCTTCTTCGTTTTCGAACCCCTCGCACCCAGGCCTGGGAGCAGTCTTAACGAGGCTCTTGTGGATGCGAGCTTTAGCCTCATATCAATAGCCTCGAGGCTGGCTTTTCTAGGCATAGCTGTGTGGGTTGGCTCTATTGTTCTTAGAAACGCTGTTGAGCTCATGAGGGGCAGGGGTTGAGGTTTTTCCTCAACATAGTAATCCTCCTCCTAGTCTCTGGAGTATCCCTTGTAGCTTTATCACCTATAATTGTGCTCTCACTCGAGATATACCAGGATCCATATGTTATTGGTATCGAGTGCGGTGTTAGCGGTAACAAGGTGATCGCTAAGGCTTGGTATAGGGGCTCCCTCAAGATAAGCGATGCCGTCCTAATAGCAAGTATAGGTAACACCACCCTGGGATCCTCTCGGGTGCAGGAGATATCTAGGGATAGAAACATAACCCTCGAGGTCGTGGTACCAGAGAATCTGAGGAGCAAGGGGGATCTTGTTATAAGCCTCTCAATCAAAGTCTCCGATCTATATAACGCTAATGCCACCATCAAGGGGTGCGGGCTATGATGAGAAACAGGATCGTGGGTGAGATTGTAACAGGCATGGTTATGGGGCTCGTATATTACGTGATATACCTGATCCTCTTACCACAGCTCCACAGACTCCTCGGAGCAGAGGCTATACATAGAGAGCCTTATATCGATATAACCCTCGCAGGGTTCTTCCTAGCCATAGGAGCTGTTGCTAACATCACAAGAGGCACTATATATAGCTTCATCCTAAGCGCCCTTCTAAAAATGCTGGGACTCCTCTCATACCTCTTCCTAGTAAGCGGTAAACCCCTCACAATGACCAGCGCCGCAACAGCAGGATATAGCCTCACAGTATCTCTTAACCCAGAACCCGTGATCTTCGTAGCATCGATCTGGACGCTAGCAACGATACTCATAGATATACTAGCAATGATAGAGAGACTGAGACCAGGCATCCCAGGAGCCCTCACCTATCTCAGAGAAGCCCTCGGCTAGCACAGAGCAAAGGATCCGAAGATATTCCTTTAGACCCACACCGGAGGCAATTTCTTTCAAAGCTTATAGATACCCAGGCGTTGGCGGGAAATAATCTTCTGGCATGTCCCCAATACTCATAAGAATTCAAAGCATATTAATCCTCCCTATGTATATCAAAAAGAAAACAGCCCCAAAGGAACGGATATCGAGAAAACCAAGGGTAGAGCGGTCGGTATCCCTATATCAACAACCCTTACCCTGACTTCCTAGCCCCAGAGCCCCTCATCGGATCCTTTATCCCCGGCCTCCACTCTTTCGGTGTGATCTCTACCCACAGCTTCCCCTAATAGCTTTGCCCTGGTTCACTGTTGTGGGGAAACACCCACACTCTGACTATAAATAGAGCTTACACAGTGTCCCCACAGGGCTACAATCTAATATCAGCTCTTATAAACCACCATGAAACCAGAAACGGTCGGCTACAGCATACTTGATATGGCGACCATATCCCGGTTTGTGCTTGCACAGAGTTGAACTGGGTATCTGATAGGAAATCGGTGCACTGACTGTAATGGGGTTTGAAGCGATCTTTATAACGCTATACTATATGGGAGTCCGATCCAGCTTAGGCGCGCTGCAGGTCCTCGCGGACCCCACAGCACGCCTAACGCGGCCGGCTTAACTTCCGGGTTCGATACGAGTCCGGGTGTTTCCCGGCCGCTATGGCCGGATCGGACCATTATTATATATCTCCTTAACGCTTATAAGCATTTCCGTTTGTCCCTGGATGTTCGTCCTACTCATTTTATTCATGGTCTTATCCAGGGGGCTTCAACCTCTACCAGCAGGATCTCTAACCCTACGGGTTTATGGGCTGGCCGTCGAGTCAAACGGCACGTGGCTCCCATCTAGCTCTGCCCCGGATGGCTTGGAGCGCTGCTCCCATCGCCGCCCGAGACCTGTGTGGGGAGACCCACACCGAGGGCAATACCTTTCAAGGCTTATTAAATACCCCTGGGCATCGATAAGGAGGCAGCTTTTGAGCGTGCCATCCCCAATGCTCATGAACATTCCCAAAACACATTAACCCTCCCTATGTATATCAAAAAGAAAACAGCCCGCTATCCGTATTATTGCGTTTTTTAGAGGAGATCCACTCGCTCACAGCATCTATATCTACTCCTGAGGTTTTCTCCACAACATGGTCTACCTTCACTACTGCGGGCATTCTGACCCAGTGTCCGAGGAGTATTGCCTCGCCCACGTTTAGTCCTGGTAGTTGTTCTAGGATCTCTTGGGTTAGTGTTTCTGAGGCCCTGGCTATGTGCGCCTGATCCTCTGGCTGGACTATCCTCATAACTGCCATGGAGCCCATCTGGCTCAGCACGTCGGGATCGAGACCCCTGGGTCTTTGGGAGACGACTATTAATCCTACGCCGAACTTCCTCCCCTCCCTCGCTATATGCTCGGCCCTTGGTTTTGTGAGGGTCTCCTTTTCTGTTGAGAGGTATATGTGTGCCTCTTCAAGCACTGTCACAACTGGGTGTGGGATCTTCGAGCTACCCCTCCACATAGCGTTCTTCCTCTCCTCTAGTATCCTTCCAAGCCAGTGGGATACTACGGCATCAGCCTGGCTTGATGATGCTAAACCCGTAAGATCTATCACGTTTATAGTCCCTATAACGCTCTGCTCCGCTATATCTTTAGCCTCGTCATCAATGATCCTCTGTAGAAAGCCCCTATTAGCCTCGATAGACTCTATAACAGCCTCCGATGCCTTGGCGATCTCACCCCTTCTCGAGAGCTGCCCTTCCCTCTTAGCGCAGCTTATCATCTGGTCTAGATAGGATTTCCCACCATTGCTTGAGTAGTCAACCTCATCCTTACACTTCTTAATAATATTCTCCTGGTTCTTAGCACCATACCTAACACCAATGATCCTCGCAAGCTCCTGCCAGCTGAGATACCTGGGATTAATCCTAGCCTTTATAACATTAGGCCTTGGCAGTCCTTGGAAAGAGAGGTTCGTATATTCCCCATGGTAGTCGAATATAAAGCACGTCCCACCCCTCCTCAGGATCTCTCTCACGAGCAGGCTCACCAGGTTACTCTTACCCATCCCAGTCATTGCCAGAACCGCTAGGTGTCTCTGAACAACCTTGTTGAGATCAACCCTCACCTCGACATCCGGGTTTCTAAGAAGCGTCCCAATCCTAGCCCACTGGGGCCCCTCGGGTGAGAAGATCTTTGAGAGCGTCTTTCTAGAGGCTCTCCTAACCTCTATACCTGGTGGCGGGGGTGTTGGCGGGATCCTCAGATCCTCGGGATCTCCGAGGATCTTTATATAACCCCTATAATAGATAGTAGTCTCGTCCCCCCTATGGATGTTTATAACCCTTCTCAGATCCTCTGGCGATAGTGTCTCATCAATCACATGGGATCCCGAGATCGATGCCTGCACAAGACCGATCACATGGATCCCGTTATACCTTATCTCAACATACTCACCCAGCATGAGGGGTCTTGAGGATACTATGCTGGCACTATAGGGCTTGCTCTCACCAACTATGTATCCAACTATATCCTCATCCCCAGCCCTCATGGCGATTTAGCAGCCTCCCAAGCCTGGCTTTCAGAGCCTAGGCCGAGGATTCTTTTAAGCCTATCCATATCCTTCGAGGAGATCCTTGCAAGCCTATCAGCCTCTCTAAGAACCAATGGGTAGCCGCTCGCATCGCCCGATATAGCGTTAATGATCCTTAGCAGGCTCTTCTCAGCATCCCCCGGGTCTCTGAGGGGTATCTCGACCCTCATGATCGGTCCTCCTGTCTTGAGCCTTACATAGCTTAGGGCTATATATAGATCTGAGCCATAGATCCTCGAAATACCCTGGATCAGGCTAGACGCCCCTAGCTCCCCATCGGTTCCGAGCACTATTGGTTTAGAATAGCCAGGCTCTATTGTGTATCTATCGAGGTAATACAGATCTGTTCTCAGAGCGCTATAGCTCTTTGGGAAGAAGATCCTCACGAGATCTTTTGAAACACTGTTTTTAGAGATATAGATAACCCTAGGACTCTCTCTAAAAGAAACATCTATAAGCCTCTTAAGCGTATTCGCAACACCCTCCCTCTCATGCTCATCAACAACATGGGGAGCCCTTCTGACCAGGAAGCCGAGCTTCGAGACCAGAGAGCCGTCGATAACCACATAGCCTGTCTTCCTCAAAGCATTGCTGGCCATGCATACCTCAAGATCTATTGAGGTATATGATAGGTACCCCTCAGGATCCTTCTCAGAAGCTATAATACCAACCCTAGCATCGCCATCAAAACCCCCACAGCTGCTCACATAGATAGCGTCAACAACATATATTATATACCCCCTCATCTCGAGATAATTATACCCACTATCAATCCCATGGATACAAATACCAGAGGGGCTGGGCGAGTACCTCGACCAGAGATTCTGGATCATCTCAAGAATCTCTAAAGGCGGGTGCTCCCTAAGAAGGCTCCTAAGATGCACAAGATCCCTAAAGATCCTCTCCATCATACCCGGTATCAAAGCCCAGCCCCAGATCTTATCCAGATATGATATATAGATCGAGGAATATATATTATCAGTAATACCATGAGAGCTGATACAGAATAAAAGCCCTCTGCAATACAGATGTTTACAAGGTTAAATCATATTAATAGGTATTACCATACAAAGCTAGAGGAACTAGGCCTACAAGCCTACTTGAAAGATATATTATGTTATCCTCGATCCCTAGAAAGCATAAAAACGAATCTAGGTATTTGGTATCTGACGATAACATTACTTCTAAGAATCCTGGCAGCAACTTAAAAACTATATAGACGCTAAAAGAAGATGAAGATCTATGGTATGCCCAAAGGATCGCTCCATCCACTTTATCAGCTACTAGGTCGTCTTTGCCAAGGCTGGCTTGGGATATATTGGAGAATATAATAATATGCGTGGCTTTGAATTAGATAGATAGGAGCGCTATAACAACGGAGTAGAAGATCGCTTTAGGAGGCGAGGTTAATTATACATGCTTTGGTTGAGGAGATCCTGAGGATTGCTAAGCGAAGACTAAACGATTGATATTACTAGGCATCGATCTCGCTCTTTCTAAGTATC
Organism: Sulfolobales archaeon; assembly: GCA_035559775.1. Taxonomy (GTDB): domain Archaea; phylum Thermoproteota; class Thermoprotei_A; order Sulfolobales; family AG1; genus AG1. Next base: position 6,710 of record DATMAU010000014.1, on the reverse strand, counting down.
TCGACAAGCTCGTCTAGATTTGATATTGAGGGACTCCATTTGTAACCATATCTATTCAAATGAATCGATCTTATCCCGAGAGATCTTGAGGTCTCTAGATCGTATTGTGGGTAGGATGATACATGGATCGCGTCGCTGTATTTAAGCCCGAGGATCTTGTAGGCTCTTTCGAAAGCCTCTCTGTTCGGCTTATAGATCCCTGTATCCTCTGCTGTAACAACCCTATCTACTAGATTCTCAAGCCCTGAGAGGGTTATGTTTATAAGTCTCCTCTCGGTGTTGGATATTATGGCGATCATCACACCGATCCTCTTTAGCCCCATAAGCCCTGTTATGGTGTCGGGGAATGGGGGTGATTTTGCGAATGAGAGCACTATCGCCTCGCCATAGTGATCCTTCCAGGGCTTTGAGGCCTTCTCAATGGTTCTTCTCAGGCATTCCGACAGGATCTCTGAGTATGGTTTATAGCTCTTCAAGCTGCTAACACTCTCTAGATCGCATTGGAAGAAGTAATCTATATACTCTTGCCCGGCTAGATAGCTAACCATAGAGCCTATACTGGTTCTCCAATCAACAAGGGTTCCATAGAGATCGAATGTGACGGCTTTAACCAAGCAATCACCAGTTTATTATTAATACTCACCTTAACTATTAATCCTTATCGAGCATTCTCTAGCTATGCACCTTCTCAGCAGGATCGCTAGGGCTGGATCCACCGTATCCTGAGCTCCTTCAAAAAACCCTCACAGAGGATCCATGCCCTTGCATCGTTGCTAAGCAGTCCTATGATTAGCCAGGGGATTGGCCATAGCTCCATACCCTTGAGATCCTTATGACTCGGGGTTGCTAGAAACCCTGGGTGTGTATGATAGAGACCCACAAGATCTGTTCCCCTAGATCTAGCCTCCTCATAAGCCTTAAGAACCCCTCTGGGATCCATTAGAAACTCGTAGGGATTGCTTGAGAGGTTCTCCACCTCCCTATACCCGGTAACCTCTACAAGGGCATCGCGGAAAAAACCTAGGAGAAAGCCACATATCTCCCTATCCTTTGGGGCCCTCTCCACGATAGCCTTGACAATGCTCCTTGGTATCGCTATCTCTTCGTAGCACTTGAGAAAGCTGCTCTCACCTCTTGGGGGAGCTTCTCATACTCAACCTCCTCAGCATCTTCGACATTCTGCTCCCACACCAGCTCCTCACCCTCTTTCTCATAGACATGTTTTCTCAGCTTCTCAACAACCACGAAAGTCTTTCCATCAGGTGTCCTTCTAATCTCTACAAGGAATCTCTCCCCCTTCCTGTTAACGACATACTTAGCCTCAGAGCTTGTCTTGATCATCCAGACACCTCCCGAAAACCATATCCACACGGTATTCCTCTAATCGGAATATAAGCCCAACCGATAAGCAGGATCGAAGCTCTAATCCTTCTTCTTAAGAATTCTTAGGGCAAAGACCCCCTCCAGGATAAATATAGAGGCTGCTACCGCTGAGGTTACTATAGCTAGAAAAAGCCCAGGGCTTGGCTCAAGCATCCCCACGGCTAGGGATACTATCTCTGGGATCAAGAGACCTGTGAAGAAAGCACCATATATAAGTAGTCTCGGCACAAGCTTACCTCCTATATATAGGTAGCCCTTAACCCTAACCCTCTTCTTGACGCGATAAACCCCCCTCGGATCCTTTTCAACTATCCCGAGCTCCTCGAATTTTTTTAGATGGTAATAAGCCAGGCTGGGGTTTATGCCCAGCTCCCTGGCAACTTCTCTAGGGCCCGCCCCATCGCTCTCCAATAAATATATATAGATTTTCAGCGCAACTCCTGACAGATCCTCGGCATCGCCCTGTGATACCATAAGCCGCATCCCCTAGGAGCAGGCTGGGCTTCTCACGGGGCTGGGGTGGGGTGGGTTAACATAGCCTCCTAAACCCACTTCCCTTTCTATGTTATAATAATTGTTACCAAGCTTCACAAGGATCGATAGGCTATACCTGCCATAAACACTAGGTCTATCTAGATCCAGCCTCAGCGACATAACGATCGATTGTCCCTCTACAGAGGATATGTTATAGCTGTGCGATACAATCTCTACAGGGAGGGGTATCCTGGCAAGGCATCTCTCCTCATCAGCACCGTAAACCCATGAAGACCCGTTCCAAGCGTATGGGAATGCGAGAGGTGTGAGCGTAACCCTTACAAGCGATAGATCCCTAGCCTCGCTCAAATTACCACCTATATTTAGCCTTATGGTGAGATATATCTTTCCATCATTCTCCAAGATCCCAAGGAGCTCTGCCCCCACGATCACCGCATGCCCACGATAAATGGTTAGAGGAGGTGTTGTGGTAATGGGTGCGGCTCCCTCGATCTGTTGTGAAGCCCTGCTGGTCTCGTGCTGCACGCTAAGGGGTATTGTTATCTCTCTAGAGATATTGAGAGCCTGTGTAGCGCCAGCAGCTTCTCTCAGGGGTTGTTCCTGGTAGGGGTAGAAGTAGAGTGTCGAGTAGCTCACCACCATACCGAGGATCAGGGCTATTGCTATCATTACAAGCAATGCTCTGTCCAAAACACTACCCCTACTAAATACCAGCGGATAGATATTAGTATATGTTTTTCACGCCGTGTTCAAAGAGTTGAATATATCGTCGCACATCTATAGCACCAATAGCATCAACGCTATTATCGATATGGCTAGATAGATAAGCGGGTTCCACCTAGCAACTTTATAGCCGTCGAGAGGAGGTATTGGTAGCAGGTTAAACACTGCCAACACAGCGTTAACATACTTGATAGCATAGAAAACCATGTAGAGCCCTGGCAGTGGTACTAGGATAGCTAGCCTCATCCCAATAATCCCTACGATCGAGAGGACTATGTTTGATATAGGACCGACAGCAGCTATTAACCCCTCACTGGTTGTACCGCCGAATAGTGTTCTAACACCCCAGTAGCTACACCTAATACCAACATACCCGGGAGCTGCTATTACAAAAGGAAGCCTCGAGCCTAGAAAGTGGGCTAGGGATGCGAACAAGCCGAAGACCGTGGTTATGAGAAGCCCTAGCGAGGATATTGTGAACCTAGCCTGGCAACCCCTGGCTGATGCTACATATTTATGTGCTAGCTCGTGAACGAAAAAGCCTAAGGATATCGCTATTAGATACGCTGGTATAGATCCATACTGGATCAGGGATTTTATGTCTGAGAAGCCGTTGAAAACACTCATTAGGGCTGCTAGAGCAAGTCCCCAGGATAGTGATTCGGAGAGCCACACTGGATCCCTGAGCCTTAGCATAAGAACCAAGTCCACAGGTAGATGTGCTAGGGATAATATATTTTCCAATACTACTTATTTCCCGTTTAATCGCCCAGGATCTATATATCGCTGGGGAGTGCATGAGACCGCTTGAGCCAGGGTCTATATGCACCGAAGATCTGCAGCCAAGCTGCGGATCTATAGTGGAGAGGGTTAGAACGCTCGGCTACGAGACGATAATCCCAGGATCCAGAGGGATCATGTGGATTGGGGAGGGGTTCTCCTCAAGAGTTTTTCTGATCGCCAGAAGCGATGGCTCTATAGCAGCCCTCAAGATCAGGAGATCTTTCTCTAAGGTTAACACACTTGAGCACGAGGCATATATACTCAGGATCCTTAGGGGATGTTCTGTCCAGCCCCGGCTATTTGATTACGGCAACGATCACCTACTTATCGAGTATATCCAGGGCATAAGCCTTGGAAAACTACTCAAGATCCACGAGATGGGGAGGATCAGTGATGAGTATCTCAGAATAGCTGTGGCGAGCGCTATAAGATCTCTCTACGAGCTAGATCTCTATGGAGTTGATCATAAGGAGATAGTGGATCCAAGGAAACACATCATATACCACCACGGATCTCCGTACAGGGCTAGAATCATAGATTTTGAATCAGCATCCCTCAAAGAGAGGGCTAACAATATACCCAGATTCGTTGGCGGCTTCCTACTAAGAAGGCTTAGATGGATACTAAGAGATCCCGAGGAGGGTGTGAGAAACCTAATGAGGATCTATAAGGCCAAGCCCGATCAGAGGGAAGAGATCATCAGGGATCTTGAGAGAACGATAATCTAGAAAAGACTAGGCTCACAAGAGCCCTGAGGCTCTCTTCAAAATCTTCCTCAACTCCCCCCTCCTAACTATAATCACATCATTAATACCAGGAGCACCTAACTCTCTACCACATTTAGGGCATTTCGAGGAAACCCTACCCCTAAGCTCCGACGGTGTGGGGAGCCCAAAACTATCCTGCCCAACCCTGCTGAAGACATAGATGACCTCATCGCAACCTCTACAAACATAAAGCACTGCCAAGGAGAGAGCACCAGCAATATAATAAAATAGAGATCCCTATAATACCAAGTACCCTAATAATACCAAGGACAAGCTACAGGAGTAATCGTAATACCTTCTCCACGAATCATAACCACGCCTAGGCATGGACATGGCAGTTATCATTAGATGTGGTGTATAGAAGCGCTTCAGCAACAGTATAGCTATTAAGAGGTGAGAAGGGCTTTCTAAAAATGCTTGATAGATCAGCTATAACGAGGATAACCAGTACTAGCAACACGAAAGGCTCTCAAGATATCCTTTAAACTGGATCTCTTTCCCAATACCCTTGCCAACGGCTCTCCTGTATATAAGGTTCGCGAGGGCTAAGTCCCATAGGGCTATCCCGTGGGACTTGAAAATCGTTATCTCTTCCCAAGACCTTCTCGAGATCCTTCCTAGGACTACTTCCCATAATTCAGAGACGCGATCCCATGATATTATATTAGCCTTCACAGCGGCTAGGAGATCCCCAGATTCTATCATAGCCTGTTCCTTAGAATCTGTTACAACTACAGATGCTCTTTCAAAAACCTCTGGAAAGGCTTCCGATCTTGATGGGTGGTTAGAGCCCACTAGGTTTATATGAGCTCCCTCCCGGATCCACTCGGCTCTTAAGAAAGGCTCCCTCGAGTTTGTCACAGTCGCTATCACATCTACCTTGCATGCCTCTTCATAGCTCCCAACGCTGTATGCATTGAAACCCTTATCCCTTAGCTCGCTAGCCATTCTGGACGCGTTCTCAGGGTTCCTCGAATAGATCTTAATCTCCTTTACCCTCAATACCGATGCTATGCCGAGGGCCTGGGTTCTTGCCTGCTTCCCAGAACCTATGATGCCAAGGATCTCTGATGATTTTTTGGCAAGGTATTTCGTGGCTACAGCGCTCGCAGCCCCTGTTCTGAGTCTTCCGAGCGCGTCGGCCTCTATTATTGCTAGAAGCTCTCCTAAGGAGTTATCGAATAGAAGGACGACGAAGTTCGTCTTGTCCTTTGTAGATATATATGCTTTGAGCCCTGAGACGCCGTGATCCTCTGAGGCGGCTGCCATTATGTGGAGGATCGAGGATCCTGTGTAGACCCTCTTTCTAGGTATGAGATATGCTCTACCAAGACCTTGGAGCCTTGTGATCTCCTCGACAGCCTCTATAGCGTCTCTCATAGATACTAGTGAGAGCACCTCATCTTCACTGATCACTAGGACCATTCTAAACACCTATGCTGATTCCTTGGCGAGGGATATATAGTATAGTAGCGATGCTATTGTTTTAGCATCAACCACAACGCCCTTTCTGATCATTTCGAGTGCATCGTCTATGCTCATCCTAACGATCTCGATCATCTCGTCCTCCTGATGATCTTCCCCTACATAGACGAGATCCCTTGCCAAGAATACATGGAGAACCTCGGTAGAGATCCCGGGGGAGCTGTACATCTTGAAGAGAAACCTGATCTCCCTAGCCCTATATCCAGTCTCCTCTAGAAGCTCTCTAGCAGCAGCATCCCTAGGATCCTCGCCAGCCTCGAGAGTCCCTGCTGGGAGCTCTAGTATCCATCCCTGAGGCCCTGGTCTGTATTGCTTGAGCATTATGATCTCTTGATCGCTTATTAGGGGTATTATAACCACGGCTCCCGGATGGATCAATAGATCCCTAATGATCACTCTATCTGCAAAATCTATCTTGGACAGTGCGAAAGCAAACCTCTTACCCTTGCATAGTAGCTCGTAGGATATAGACCTAGGTGTTCTCTGCTTTTCCACACGCTTCACCCCAGATCGGTTAAGCCCTCTGTCCACGTATCTCCCCCACCTTCTCGATGAGAGCTGCTGCTAGTATTGGTAGGATTATTGTTGCATCACCATATATAGCGACCCTCTTGGCCGATGCCTTTATCTTACCCCAGCTTATAGCCTCGCGTGGGTGGGCACCGCTTAGAGAGCCATCCCACTCGACGGCTGTTGTTATATAGACAGCATAGTCTAGTCCTTCTTTAAACTGGTTCCACCATATTGTGTGGTGCTTACTAATACCCCCGCCTATTATCAATGCCCCGCTGACCTTTGATTTGAATACCATGTTTGCTAGAAGATCCATGTCTGAGAATAGATCGAGCCTAAACCCAGAGACCCTGGATCTCGTGTAGAGCGCCGTGCCAAAAGCACCATCAAGTATCCCAGGCACTATGACTGGGATTTTCTTTCTATACGCAGCCCCAAGGATCGAGTTCTGATCCCCTGAGAGCTTCTCACCAGCCTTCCAGAGAACCTCATATCCAGACCATTCTCTCTTAATCTTTACAAGCTCATCAACAAGACCATGGGCAAACCTCTCGACAGGAA
>DATMAU010000013.1:0-71731 GCA_035559775.1 Sulfolobales archaeon | reverse complement strand
TACCTAAGATATTTTACTCTTGCTTTACTCTTGCTCATTTCATTTTATCTCTAGCTCTCTTCCGTATATTGTCTCTATTCCTAGCTCTTTTGCCCTTTCTATTGCTTCCTTCATCGCGTTTATAGCTACTATTATCTTTTTATCAGGTTTTTTCCCAAGTATTTTTTCGAATATCTCGCATCTCTCGTAGAACCATTCGACATCGTCTAGCTCTAAAAGGCTTTTAACCTCTATGAAGTATGTGATATTGTCGTGCACATAGATATCTATTTCAAGCCTTGCCCCCTTTCTATAGTATTTCCCATCGATATCCTTATAGCTTATCTTCTCAACCCTGGCTGGGGAGATCCCTAGCTCTTCTAAGGTATCGGAATAAACGTTAAGGATCATTCTCTCAAGATCTATGCCAATCCTCCCAGAAAGGCTTCCAAGAGAGGCTTCGATCCTCATCAAGGCCTTAGAGTGCTCCTGAAGAATCTTGGAATGCTCTTGAAGGATCTTAGAGTGTGATTCGAGGATCTTGGAATGCCCCTCGAGGATCTTAGAGTGCTCCTGAAGCATTCTGGAGTGCCCCTCGAGGATCTCTGCGTGTTTCCCAAGTATTTCGTAGATTTTCTTGATATGCTCTGCTATCGTCTTAATAGCCTCTGCGATATCCTTAAGCTCCTCGGTTCTTGCAGCCCTCACAGCTCTCCCAATGATCTCCTCTATGGTTTTCCAATCAATACTAATGCTCGGACCTCCTGAATCCTTAGTGCTCATACTCTCAAGATAGATGCTCCTCAGAATTATTTAAACGCATAATTAAGAGCCTCTTCCTTTATTTATAAAGATCCCATCTAGCCCATGGAGATCTAGAGGTCTCGTGGGAGATATAGATCACCGTTATTCCCAAGGCATGGGTTTATATCTATTCTCAGGATCGCCCTCAAATAGCTTGGAGCATTGCTACTTTTTTACCAAATCGTTCGCAAACAGTTATCAAGAAAGATGTAGTATTAGTTAATTTGGAAACCGAAACAAAACCTAGGATCTTCGTATGTTATAGACCCAGGTTTATTTAGTATCTCTGCTGCCTGATATTTACCTCTTGAGTGGATATTGTTTGGGTAATCCCTATGGCGAGCGATGTTTCGAAAACTAGAGGGTATCTTAAATCTTTTGGTGTGAGTGTTACGAGCTATGAGGAAGAGATGCTTAGGCTTATAGAGAGGGCTGGGAAGGGGGTTTCGACAGAAGATCTTGTTGAGGCTATAAGGCTTACTGAGAATCTCAATAAGAAGCTTATAGAGATTGTTGAGCATGTCCTATCCATAGAGGCCGAGCTCCTCAGAGAGCTTATAAACAAGGCTGGATCTGGAGGGGCTAGGATCTGAGCAGCTCTGTCATAGAAACTATGGCGAGGATCCCGTGTGGATCTAACACCGAGTGTCAGAGCGAGCTGAAGGAGTATCTAGAGCTCTATGAGCATCTCCACAGATCCATAGACTCTCTCAGCGTAGAGGCTGAGATGGAGTGCGATAAACACCCTCTGATAGGGTGTGTGAAGAACACGCAGGATCTAGCTAGAAAGGCGTCCGAGATCCTGGCAGGACTTGGTGTTGATATGAAAGAGATAGAGATCCTAGAGAGTATTAGAAAAGAGGGAGAAGGGAGCGAGATAGGATCCCTGGCATCCTATGTGCTCAGGAGGATTGTTTTCAGAGGGCTTAGGGATAGGGTGAAGAACCTCCCGTGGAGCTCTGGAAAATGCCCAGTATGTGGCTTAACACCTATAGCGGCTGTGGCTAAGAAGACTTCTCATGGCTTTTTCTCGCAGCTAAGGCTAGAGCTCCACTGTCTCTGCGGCTTCTCATGGTCTTATGATGCTTTTAGATGCCCCTCGTGTAGCAACGCTTCTAGAGATAGGTTTGAGGTGATCATGATCAATAGTCTCAAGATCCAGAGGTGCTTGTTATGCAACCACGCTGTAGCTATAGTGGATGAGGGCCCCCTAGTATCAGGGGATCTTGTGCATGTTATCATGAGCTATGCTACAATGAAGCTTGCATCTATGGAGAAGCAAGGGAGTTTATGAAAATTAATAACAGATCCATAGTGATACTATGTATATATTTTTACAGATGCCCAGGATCGTAATACATCATATTCCGGCATACTCTTGAAAGAAAGATCCTCTTGCAAAATTTTTAGGCTTTCTAGCTATTTATTATTGGGTCTCCCCTTCTCTTTATCAACAATATCCCGGGGTGATCTTCTTTGCACAAGCAGGTGCTCAGAAACTCTAAGGGCGCCCTGAAAGCCGCATTGGTAGCTGGGGTTGTCTCTGTTATATTCGCAGCTGGCGAGCTCCTAGCTATGAGCCTTCTTGGGCATTCAAGCATAGTTATGGCTGACATGATCCACAGTGTTCTTGATGCCCTGATGAGCTTTGCAACAGCCTTCTCGATCTATATTGTAACCACGCGTAGAAGATCCTCCAGGTTCCCATGGGGTCTCTATAACGCTGAGAGCCTGGCATCTATGTTCATAGCCATAGTAACCCTTTTCTACGCGTTAGAGACGCTCTACACAGGGCTTACAAGCCCATCCAAAACACCTCACTATGTTGTACCACTGCTCCTCGTGGGCTTTGTGGTATCGTATTCCATGTATAGGCTTGAGGCTAAGTGGGCTGAGCGGTCTATGTCATCCTCCCTTAGATCCGACGCGCTCCACGCGAGATCGGATGCAATGCTAACCCTCTCAGCACTAGCTGGGGTTGCTATAGAGCTTACAAGCGGCAGCCTATTACCACAGGCTGTGGTTCTATTACTCATAACCGGGTATATCGTGAGGGACTCTCTACATATATTCAAGGAATCCGTGCTCTCAATACTCGGTGCCATGCCGCCTAGAGAGACCGTCGAGGATCTTGTAAGAATCGCTGAGAGCTCCTCAGGCTTAAGAGTACATAGAGTTATGCTCAAGCGCATGGGATCTTTCGTCTCTGGCGTGATAATGCTTGAAGCAGAACCCACAATAAGCCTCGGAGAAGCCCACAGGATCTCTAGAAAAGTGAGGAGAGCCATCTATAGGGAAAGACCCGATGTGGTAAACCTAGTAGTAGTGATCAAGCCGAGAGAAAGCATAATAAAGATCATTAGAAACAACCAGCAATACAGAGGAAGAGACCAGCCAATCGCTAGCTATAGCTACCACGTGATCAAATAATGTGTTTTTAACCGATCTATAAGAGCTCCTCGCTCTCCCTGGGCTTTATCTCACTGTCATGGATCATGCCCACCGCCTTAGCAACCCTAGCCATAATAACCCATATAGTTTAACACGCCACACCTATCAGGGCCTAGCCGTATATCGTGGCAGATACCCTAGCGAATATCTCAGAGACTATGGGCTTGGTATCTATAAAAAACCGAGGATCTGGTAGAAGAGCTGACAATGATCATTATAAATCTTCATGAAAAGTGATATAGCTTTATGGTATGTTTAGAGCATAGTTAACAGCTTTATAGGCATCGACCAAGCCGTAGCCGTATGCGGGATCATATCCCGCGGGTCCTAGATCTATTGCTGTCGATACTAGCACGTCTTTAACCTGATCTGGTGTTAGCTTACTATGACCTGAAGCAAGCCTTAATGCCTGGATCAGGGCTACCGTTGCTGAAACATGAGGAGTTGCCATTGAGGTTCCACTAGCATATGCATAGCCATTGCCTTTCCATGTTGATAGCACGTTGACTCCTGGGGCCACTAGATCTGGGTTTCTATTGCTCCAGCTGGGGATCTGGTAATTGATATCGATAGCCCCTACCGCTATGACCTCGGGATAGGCTGCTGGATAGCTCGGCTGGGAAGCCCCCTCGTTACCAGCAGCTGCTACCAAGACTACGCCATAGCTATAGGCATAGACAACAGCGTCGCGAAGCACCGGACTGTCGGGTCCTCCGAGGGACATTGAGATCACGTCCGCATCATCCTCTGTCCCAGCATTGTTATCAGGACCCTTTGTAGCCTCGACTATACCTTTAGCCACATCGCTCACATATCCTGACCCGCTTGCGTCGAGAACCCTTATCGCGTATAATAGTGCTTTAGGCGCTACTCCAGCTACGCCGAAGCCGTTAAGCCTGGCAGCTATGATCCCTGATACGTGGGTTCCATGCCCATTGGGGTCGTCGCAGTTCTTGAGATTAGTCCCCTCATAGAATGTCTTGGTGTTTCTTAGGGACACGACACACCATGTCACAGAGCCCATGAGATCTGAGTGCCTGTAGTATATACCTGTATCAACAACAGCAATCCTTATCGTTGGCCCATAGCCGTAGGCTGCATCCCCGTATTGGGGTGAATAGGTGCTCCAGATCTTTGTCGCATTGATCATCTCTACGTTCCACTGAACCTCCTGAAGGGTCTTAACAGGCTTATCATAATCAACATACCTAACGAAAGGCAGGCTTGCAATCCTACTGACAATGCTCTGGGGTAGTTCAAGTACTATCGCTTTAACCTCAGCTATCTCCAAGACCACGGAGCCCATGGATGAGAGCAGACCCTTATAGGCGTTATAATCAGCATCGCTCTTAAAACCAACTATAACCCTGACCCTCAGATCCCCTTGATCCGCATGGACGGCTAGCGGTGTAAAGCTCAGAAAGATCAGTAGTATGGAGATTAAGCCAGTTATACTTATATTGCGTTTCACACAAATCACCGGATCCTATTTCTATCGAGGTTAATATATAGCGGGATCCCCCGCAGATCATATAGAGTAAGCCAGTACCAAGTGCGGGGGGTGGGATTTGAACCCACGCAGGCCTACGCCATCGGGTCCTGAGCCCGACCCCTTTGACCTGGCTCGGGCACCCCCGCCCATAAAGATAATAGTGTTTCTGGCTTATAGAGGTTATGCTTTCTCTCCCCTGCTCTTCTGCCTCTTCTCCAGGATTTTGTAGAGGGGTGTCTTGACTATCCCTTCGGGCAGTATTCCTTGGGGTCTTGCTGCTAGTATTAGTATTATTAGAAGCCCTGTTACCGCGTATCTTATGAAGCTTATATCTATCGAAATAGTTATTCCTAGAAGCGCTAGTGTTGAGGCTTGCGAGAATCTCTCGAAAAGGCTGAGAACAAGGGCTCCTAGAACCACCCCGAGGTTATTCCCAGAGCCTCCTAGGAGGACCATGGATATTATGTAGAAAGTCACCACAGGTATATAGTCGTCGGGGAATATGGATTGTGTGTAGAATGTGAAGAGACTCCCAGCAGCCCCCGAGAGGGCTGACGATATGAAGAGCACTTGCCCCCTAACCCTCGCAACATTCTTCCCAAGAGATTCCGCAGCGATCTCGTCATCCCTCACAGCCTTCATAACCCTCCCGAAGGGTGAGTTTGATAGTCTCTCAACAAGAATAAATGTTGCGAAAGCCGCTGCCAGGGTTATTAGTGAGTAGAGGAGGAGGGTTAGGGATCTATCTGCTATCCAGTTGAGGGGGTTAGGGATCCCGCTCATGCCGAAAACACCTCCCACGAGGGGTTCGTATGTTCTTACAAAAACCCTCCCTGCTTCTCCAAATACTAGGAGGGTTATTGCTAGGAAATCCTCTCTGAGGGCTAGTGCTGGGTAACTTGCTAGATAGCCGAAGATCCCTGAGACTATGGTTGAGAGTGCTAGGGATACGAGGAAAACCTCGACAGCGAAGACAGGGTTGGCTGCTGAGTATTCAGTACGCTTTGCCGCAGCTACTGCTGAGAAGCTATCCGTTATACCTAGGGCTGAATCGTAGAGGGTACTTGTAACCACAGCTGTTACTATAGATCCTATGAAGAAGAAGAACACCTTGCCAAAGTTAGGTATCCCTGTGTATCCATACTCTAGGTTTGTGCTTAGGGCTAGTATTATATATATAGATGTGTATGTAACTATACTGCTTATAAATATAAACATGCTTGAGAGATCCATAGCATCACCTCCCAAGAAGCCTACTCCTCCCAACCAGCAGGGCGGTTGCGATCGCCAGGTAGGCTATTATAGGTTTATAAGCTGTATCCAAGCCGAAGAACCTGTTGAAGAACCACATCCCGAGATTCTCTGAAAAACCTATTATAAAGCCCCCGGCTATTGTTAGGGGTATGCTCCTAATACCACCTATGATTGATGATGCAAAGATCCAGAGGAGAAGCCTCCACCCAGTCTCGGTATTTATACTAGTATAGAAAGCCCACAGAGCCCCCATAGCGCCTGCTAGGAGGCCGGAGACTATCCACGTGATCCTCCTAACCCTCCATACAGGGATGCCTGAGGCCGAGGCTAGCTCGGGGTTGCTTGCAAGAGCCCTCATAGCCTTCCCAACCATGGTTCTGTGCCTAAACATGTAGAGCGAGATCGAGGTAATGCCTAGAAAGCCTAGGCTTAGTATGTGGAGATTGGTTATGGGTGAACCCATAATATAGGCTATGGGTGTAATATTATATCTAGATGATAGGAAAAGCATGTCGGAGTAATCAGCATATATAGACCATAGATATCTTATAAGAAGCATAACACCTATAGATGCTATGAGGAGCTGGAGAGGCGAGGAGCCCCTCCTATAGAGAGGCTTATACACAGACTCATCAACACCAAGAGCAAGGATAGAGGAGACCAGCATGGCTAAAAACAAAGCTAAAAAAGGATCAAAACCCCCTATCGTGACAATAGTAGCCGTATAAGCACCTATAGTCACATACTCACTAACAGCAAAATTAGCTATCCTCGTAACACTATAGCTAATAGTAAGGGAAAGAGCACCAAGAGAATATATAGACCCTGCCAGGAGCCCCTGGAGAGAGTTCCTCAAAACCTCATCAAGCAAAGAAACCCACCCACTAGAAAATAAGATAGGGGTATTTTCTTTTTGATACCCAAGGAGATATTTATAAGCTTTGAAAAGGGTTCCCGATGCGGATCTCCCCACACAAGCCCCATGGCAATGGAAGCAGTGCTCTAAGCTGTTCGGGGAACAAGCTGGATGGAAGCCACGTACCGTTTGGCTTGACAGCCGCCCATAACCCTGCAGGGTCTCTAACCCTACGGGTGAGGCGGAAGCCCCTGGATAAGACCATGAAAAACAAAATGATTGGAATGAACATCAAGGGACAAGCGATAATAAATCACGTAACAGTGATCACAGAGGGGATAGCCACATACCTATCATTATACCCAGCCCACAGAACAACATAGATATATTGAGTACTGCTAGGAACAGTTATGTTTAGGAAAAGAGCACGATCAATGCCAAGCACACCAACGCTATAGACATTGAAGAAGCCCTGAGCTCCGAGATCCCTCAGAGAGTACCAAGAACCAGCATATCTAGCATAGAGCCTAGAGACGTCGACAGATCTTGACGAGGATGCCGAAGAAAAGGACAGGTTACCCAGAAAAGCCTGGATAGAAGATACATTATAGCCAAAGCTGGATAGCTGATTAAGAGCCCACCACTTCTGAGTATAGAAGGAAGAATTATGTATAGATACATAGAGGGAATAGCTATCCTGAAGAAGCCCTATCCTGATAACACCAACATAGACAACCACACTAGAACCCCTGTTCTCAACAGATATGGGGAAGACAAGGAACTCGTTAGAAACAAGCTCCGAAAAAATAGAGAAAGAACTCTCAGAATACCTAGAAAAAGCCCAAGAACTGGCGAGAGCAAAACCAGCAACACCTACAACAATGGTCAGGGTAACAAGGATCACTGTAACAATAAGCTCTGACTGAGCCCTCAAAACAGTCACCCAGTAACCAGCCTAGCATTCTGAACAGCTATATACTCAACACCAACATTGAATTCTGTGCCTCCTCCGCTATCAAACGTGAGAGTGATATTAAGGTTATATAGGCCTGGTGTAAGACTCGGTATAAGCGAGATACCCTCAAGAACTACATAGTTAGTCTGAATAGCACTAGGAGTCCACGATGTCCCAGCACTGCTGGCACACCTAGTTACTCCGCCTTGTTCTTGTTGTAGACATATTGTAAGGGTAGCCCCAAGCTTATTGCCATTTTTATTATGCACGATTACTATTTTGTAGAACACTGCTACTGCATATTGGTTTCCACTGACGTTCACAACATTCTGGAAGGTTAAGCTAAAGCATCCATTATTAGTATAATTTACTACACCGCCTGACGTGTAATTTATTGTTAAGAGCTTCTTGTTGTTATATTTATCGAATGGATGAAGTGTGGGGGTGCCTGGATTGGTGCAGCTAGTGCTGCTGGTACTATAATTGGCTATTATTTTGTTTTTGTAGGAGTTGTAGAGATCTTCGGCGAATTTTGTGTTGTCGGGTGTGAATACTATTTCTTGTGATGATTGTGCTAGTTGTGATAATAGCAAGTTGTATTTCTCTTTTACTGGGAATACGTTTCCTCTGGATGTTACTACATAGCATATGCTGCCTAGACCATAGTTTGATATGTTTTTTACTGTGTCTCCTGGGTTGAGGTTTATGTTTGTTTTTGATAGGTTTACGCACTGGTTCCCGCTGCTTATTGCTGCTAGTATTATGGTTATTGGTGTGGTTCCTGTGTTTTTGAGTAGGAAGGTTGAGCTAGTAGCGTCATATACTATATCTAGTGCTTCTCTTGATCTTTGGCTTTGGAATTCTCTTACCATCCCCATTGCTTTTAGTGTCTCTCCGCTTGATGTGTTTAGGTAGATTAGGAGGGGTATCAGGGTTATCATTAGTACTGAGATCCCTATTATGAATGCGAGCATCCCTGCTACTGCTTTTCTTATGATCTGTTTCTTCATACTCTCTATTTTTATTTTTTACCGGGGTATTTATTGTTTAGGTTTTGTTTTGCTAGCTATATTGCCTCTTCGCTGGCTTTTCTCTCTATATATCTCCTCGTTATCCTCGCTATAACTATTACTGCTACCACCATGCCTATGAGTATATACGCTATGGTGAACCTCGATAGCAGGTTGAGCAGCGTTGGCTGTAGCCTCAACTCTATACTCTGTGCCCCGGCCGGTAATTGCTGTTCTAGCCTGTTATAACCCTGTGCTGTTATCACCGCCCCGTATGATCCGTATGGGAGTCTGATCACAGCCTTCCCATCGTCACCAGTAGTAGAGGTGACCTCTATAGCGGGGTTCTCAAGGCTTTTTATTGTTATGCTTGCACCCTGGATAGGCTGCCCCAGATCGTTCACAACGCTTATAGTATAGTCCACTATCCTTCTCGAGAGCGCTACCTCGACCCTACCTCCCCCCACAGCTATGCTTACATCCCTCTCAAGCCTGGTATATATATCCCCACGCCCGGCAGGCTCAACAACGATCCTAGCCGTCCCGTGGGGTAGTGAGAGGTTGGGTATAACATTCCCGCTGGGCTCCCCTCTATATAGGAGCCTGTCGCCCATATATATAGAGACCCTGACCGGCGATGCAAGGCTACCGCTTATAGGATCTGTCAGGACTAGTGTCACCTGCTGCCTCGTCCTATTAATACTCACAACAAGATCCTGCCTATCAACCCTCAGGATCCCTGTGTAGCCTGTATAGAGGCTCTGGTTCGAGGGCTCGATCGAGATAGAGTAGACACCAACAAATATCCTGGGTATCGTGAGGACACCGTCATCCGAGGTCACGCCAGAAAGGATCGTCAGGTTAGAAGCCATGTCGACTATAGAGACACTGGCGTTCGGGACAGGGGAGCCGAGATCGTCCACCACCAAGAGGCTCGCCTGTATCTCCCTCGGCCTCAAGAGAACCTCTAGATGCCTGGCAACGCCTTGCCCCATAATGCCGAAGAGCACCTCTTCCTGGTAGAAGAAGGGCGACGTTGCGACGACCCTATAGACGCCCAGGGGGAGGGTCACTGGAAGGCCAGGCCTGATAGCCCCTAGATCCCCTCTCAAGAGAGGCCCCTCAGCAAAAAGCCTAAGCGTTATAGAAGCCGTCGGGGTCTCCAGGGCCCTGGCCCCGAGGACTCCGAGCCTTATGTTAAGCGTGGCGGTATAGGCCCTGAGCACAAGATCCAGTCTACCGCTCTTATTGACAACAAACTCTCCCCTGGCCAGCTCGACACCACCACTGACCAGGGAGGCCCTGTGCCCTCCGCCCTCTAGTAGGAGCTCTAGAGAGCCATCGGTCGTTGTCGCACTAATCCTGTCGTCTATATATAGAGTAAGCCCTGGCGGGACTCTCGTGAGCGTTACTGTGTAGGGGCTCTCTGGGGCATAGTAGTAGAGGGAGAGGTTAACCCTATATAGCGTGGGCCCCGGAAGATCTATACTGCTCCCCCTCACCACAAGCGTGCCCGTATACTCTACCATGCTGCTAGAAACCCTGGCACTATAGGATCCTCTTGGGAGGTAGAGCGTAGAAGATCCGTTGGCTATGGGCCCCCTGGCAACCAGGTTACCACCTTCATATACATCTATATAGCCATCATTAACACCTATGGAGTAGTTAGAGATAATATCGCTCACAGGCACCCTCGGATAGACCCTCACGAGGTCTATGGAGCATTTGCTAGACACTATACTGTTGAGGGCATCGATAATATAAATCCTCGAGGACGTCCCTATATAGCTGTTCCCAACACCCACAAAAGCCCCCACGCCAGGGCCTATAGGGACTCCTAGGTAATCGCCACTCCTGGTGCACTCAACCGATGCTGACGGATCCACTCTGTTTATATGGAGTCTCTCATAACTATCGATAGTGACTAGAGCACCGTTTCTATAATCAGCAGCCACTATAGATCCCGGAATATCTATCCCCCAGAACGCTATGTGGAAACCCCTCTGGTCGTTATAGAGGAAATAATAAACCCTACCACTACTAAGGATTACCGAGACGCCCCGCCCATTATCATCATAGCCTATCCACACCCTATCTTGAGGAGTGCTGGGCAGTATATACCAAACATAGCCCCTAAACCCAGCCTGGGTCTTCGCAGGCACCGGGTTTAGATCCTGGTCGAAGTATGTGAAGGCCGCTACAAACTGATCCCCACGATAACCAACAATAACCCCTAGATAGACCCACTGTGTTCCTATAATGCTTGGCCTGATCAACTTGACATAGATGGGCTCTATACCGAGTAGAAGCGACCTCCCAAACCTTATGGATTCAGGCGCACCGCTGGTATCGAGGAGCACCGCATATGATGGTATAATGCCCTTAACGATCGGGACAATCTCTCCCTGACCACTCCTCATAACGACCCTATACTCTACCAGGGTCCTTTCCAACATTGCTTGGTTAAGCTCTATATCCATATTCACGGTCTCATACTCCGGGTGGGTTATGTTAACTCTATATAACGTGCCGCCGGGATCGATCAGTGGGAGGCTTAGAAAAGCTGTCCCATTCTGGTCCGAGATTGACTGGAAAACAAGATCCTCCGTAGCCCTGGGCCTAGCAAGGCTTGCCGTGACAGTAGCATTCTGGATCGGATAGCCAGTCTCGTTATATACTGTGAAGCTGACCCTGAGCAAGGGGGGCGTGTAGATCATGAGGAGGAGCGATGGATCAACCCTCCTGAGGTTCCCAGAAACCACCTCAGTGCCAGAGATGTCTAGGACACTGCTCCTCGTATAGTTATAAACCGCGGTGCTCTCACGAGGCCCTACCTCTGCCCAGCCACCCCTGGTGGCCCTGTATAGGTATAGATAGTCCTGAGCGTCGAGAACAGCTAGATATGGATCGCCGGAAGCCCCAACCCCTACCGATAATCTCTTCACAGGATACCTCGATGCCTGTATATAGCTTGCCCTCATATCCTGGGCATTATATACTATAACCTCCCCCCTATCGCTACCAACAGCAATATAGCTCCCACTATCACCGTCAGAGATCATGGTGGTGGGGGTTCCGCTCACCGCATACCTAGACCTATGTATCGCTCTGGAGGCACTGTCTATGCTTAGAACCTCGAGGAAATATTCACCAGAAGAGTTACCCGATCCCGAAACAGCAACCACGCCCCTCCCAGGTATTGATGCGAGCACACTAGCCTGGATGGATAGGTCTGAGTACCAAGTACTATAGAGATTATATGGCTTGAGATAAGCAGTATCCGGGATCTCCAGTGTTTGTTGAGCATAACCAGTATAAAAGAGTAGAGGTGTTATGGGGATTGTTATAAGTATTAACATCACCAATCCAGCATAACGCTTTGTCATGGATCTCATATGCTTTTCTCAATAGGGGTTTATATATAATAGCTGGCGAACAAACTATCCCTTTATATACTCCCGTGAAAATATTGTTTGTAGGAGATCATGGGGCTCCTTGATAAGTTCAAAATCAAGATCAGAACTGCTCCACGGACAAGGGTGCGGCCGGAACAGACGATCCGCAGGATGACGATGAGCTTCTCAGAATATATAAAACCTCCCTTGATGCCCTCCAGGGAGAGGCCTAAGGGTGAGGTTGTTGAGAAATACTCGATCTATGATCCGTGGGCAATGGCCTCAATAATACTCTCAGACGATACTGGTGAGTATGTGTATTTTCTCGACGAAGTACCCCTGACAGGCGAAGAGATCAGGATCTATAAGAGGGTGATCGATTTCCTCCTATGGGAAGCCGGGGATCTAAAAGAGGGAGAGGATCCGAGGGAATTCATAACAAGGGAGGCTAGAAAAGCTATCGAGCTCTTCAGGATAAGGATGGGGAGAACCCCTACAGTTAGCTGGAGCAAGATCCTTTACTACATAGAGAGGGAGATAGCGGGCTTCGGCCCTATAAACGCGCTAATGCTCGACCCAAACCTGGAGGATGTATCGTGCAACGGTGTTGGAGTGCCTATATATGTCTATCACAGGAAATACGAGTCCATGCCCACAAACATTGTTTTCCAATACGCAGAGGATCTAGACTCATTCATAGTCAAGCTAGCCCACATGGCTGGAAAGCACATCTCAGTAGCATTCCCCATCCTCGACGCATCCCTCCCCGGAGGGCATAGGCTTGCTGCAACATTCATGAAAGAGGTTAGCCAGAAGGGCTCCACCTTCACGATCAGAAAGTTCAGGGAAGACCCTATAACGGTTGTAGATATGATGGGCTTTGGAACCATATCTCCCGAGCTAGCAGCATACCTATGGATGCTCATAGAGCATAGAAAAACGATCCTGGTAATGGGTGTCACGGGGAGTGGTAAGACAACACTTCTAAACTCGATCCTAAACCTCGTGAAACCCAACTACAAGATAGTAACAATAGAGGATACCCCCGAGATAAGGCTGCCAACCAAGAACTGGGTTCAGCTCGTCTCAAGACCCAGCTATGCTGTGGGGGAATCGAGGGCTGGTGAGATAACACTCTACGATCTAGTAAGGCTCTCCCTGAGATATAGGCCAGACATAATAGTCGTAGGAGAGGTGAGGGGATCCGAGGCCTACGTGCTATTCCAGGCAATAGCCACGGGCCATGGAGGGGCTACAACCATACATGCTGAGAGCATAGATGCAGCTATAAAGAGGCTCACAAGCCCGCCCATGAATATACCAGAATCATATATACCGCTGATCAACGCCGCCCTGATGATCGAGAGGGTCCCTGTTAGAGGTAAAGATGGTAGCGTAAGGATCTCGAGGAGGGTTACAAAGATATGGGAGATAAACAGCGAGGGTATACCCGTAGCCATTGGTAGGTGGAGCCCAAGCGGGGATGCACACCTACTCTCCCTCGAGAAGAGCGTTATACTCGGCTCAATAGCTGAATCGCAAGAGATAAGCCTCAACGAAGTGCTCGAGGAGATCCGGTTAAGGTCTAGTTTCATGAGGTGGCTGTATAACAAGGGCATAAGAAACTATAGGGATATAGCGTCGGCGATCTATAAGTATTACAGGAACAGGCAGGAGATCATGCGTATAGTTGAAGCAGACCTAGGGTTCATAGAGAGGATCTAAGATCTAGGATAAGCGTGGGGGATCCTGATGGCTGGACCGAGGATCGTGTATGATCTTGATCGAGTCTTCATCCTACTATTCGATAGAATCGGTTTAAGAGTTATGAGAACCTTCGAGCTGGATAGAGCTATATCTTCGGCAATGATAAGAACCCACCCACTGGTCTATGGTGCGAGGGCTGTTGGGTACACGATCATGTCGCTCCTCATAGGGATCGCTATCCTGAGCATAGCGCTTGTGGTGAGGCTAAGCATCGTAGCGCTCGTCACAATGATCCTTGCGGGGATACTTCTACCAGTTATTGTTTTCACCGCATTCATAGCCTACCCTGTTATTGCTAGGAGTAGGAGGAAGAACCTGATCGAGTCGGAACTACCGTTCTTCGCATCATACGTATCTATAATGGCTAGAGGCGGGGTCCCAATATCAAGGGCTATGGAGGCCTTTAGAAGAACATATCTCTTCAGAGGCATTAGACTCGAGGCACAGGACTTCTTTAGAAGAATAGGGCTTTTCGGAAGAGACCCTATAGCCGCTCTAGAAGAGATCTCATCCTACCATCCCTCGCAGATGTTCAGAGACTTTGTGCTAGGATACGTGATGACCCTCAGGACAGGGGGAGATGTGGTGAGATACCTAGAGGCAAGGGTTGAGGACTTCTTCAGAAGACAGGGGGAGATGATAAGACAGATGATCCAGAGGCTAGGGGTATATATAGAGATATATATGCTTATAAGCATAGTAGGAGGCCTGGGACTCCTCATACTATTCACATCAGCAGGAGGAGTCCAGGCCGGAGGATCTATTGGTGGGGGCTTTGACCCCGCGATCCTGCTCATATTCAACTTTGCAATCCTACCACTACTCTCAGCAGCTATAATCTACGCAGCCCACACGATCCAGCCGAAGTGGGCGCTGAGTTTTAGGGAGGTAACCTATGTAGCTCTCCTCGCAACAGCCATATCGCCTTTATTCTATCTCACCGTGATCCTAGTTACAGGTGGCTATCAGGTATTCTCAGGGATTTACACGAAACAAACAGTCCTGGGACAGGTGCTCGGTGTGGCTGTAGCGTTGCTAACAGTATCGACACCCACGTGGCTCGTCTATAGAAAGGCGACCAAGGGTCTCAGGGCTATTGAGAGGTCTGTCGCCCTCTATATCGAGAACGTTAGCGATCTGAGAAAGACGGGCCTCTCACCAGAGAGATCCTTTGTAGAAGCCTCTAAAAGAGACTACGGGCCATTAAACCCAGTTGTGAGGAGGCTCGCAGCATCTATAGAGATGGGGGTAGATATAGAGGATGCTGTTAGAAGAAGCCTCCATGGTGTTAGGAGCTGGCTTGCGAGAGTCTGCTTCAGGTTCGCTGTGGACGCTGTGAAGGTTGGGGGAGGAAGTCCGGAGATCTTCTACACCCTGGCTAGATACACAGCATCGATCTCGGAGGCTTATGAGAGACTCAAAACAGGCCTAAGGATCTATGTGCTCATGCCATATATAGGCGCAATGCTCTTCGTGATAACAAGCACAGTGTATCTCTCACTAGTAATATCCCAGCCAATCCCAACTGGTGGGAGCAGGATAGATGTGATAACAATCCACAAGATAAACCTAGCAGCAAGCCTAGCATCGATAACAAACTCATGGATAATGGGTATAGTGGCAGGAAAGATCTCGGGGTTATCGATGGGAGAAGGATTCAAACACGCAACGATACTAGTGACTATAGCTACACTCATAACCTGGATCTTTACACAGCTATTCCTCCCACCATAGAGCTACCGTCTCCTAGAAGTTAGTTAATATACGATATACGCAGCTGTAAAGCCTAACTAGATAGGACTCTCTATCGAACCACTGAACAGAGAGATCATGACCAGAACTGTCTGAAACAAACTCCCACAACAATCCAGGATCGTCATAGAAAAATCAGCTTTACAGAAACTAAATATCTGAGATTAAATAACAACACCATAGTCCCGGAGATTATAACCTAATTCCTAATTAGTAGTGGATAAAAAAGTAATCCATCCCACAATAGCTCTATCATCAACTCAGCTACGCAAAAGCTGATAAACAAAACTGTCTATCGAGAAAACCCCAGAACCTATGATGGCTAAAGCTGCGCAGGATGCTAGGAGCACTGTATCTAGCTCCCAACCAAACATATAGCCCTTGGTAGCTTTAAACATGGGCTCGGCAAAGCCTCGGGGCAGTGATTTAAGGGCTGTGCTAGTTATATATAGAATCGTTGTTGAGAGCATCTCGATCGCGAGCAATGCTGAAGCGATCCTGGTTAGAAAGCCTATGATAAGGGCTATGCCTCCTAGAAACTCTAATAGTCCTACCAAGTCGAAGAGCGTCCCAGGTATTCCTATCTGTCTCATACCATCCCTCATAGGTTTCCTAAAAGGCCCCATAATCTTTGGTGCTCCATGGACTATGAAGAGGATCCCTACAAAAACTCTTATAATCAATACCCCTATAGAAATGCTTAACCCACCCACAGGTGGAGGGAACACGAACTCTAATACGTCTACCATGTTATCACTATAGTTTACTATGTAAACCAACTTATAAACATACAGCGTATTATCACGAAGATCTTTAGAATCAAGACTAGATCTTTGATTATATACTTTATTATGTAAACCTTATCAAGATACGCCGGGATATTGGATCTTGCTCGTTTTTCCTGGCGTAAGGGTAAGATTCTAGGGTTTTGTGATGAGAGTACTTATCTTTGGTGGGCTTGGTTTTATAGGCTCTAACCTTGCTAAGAGACTCTCTGAGAAGGGTTATGAGGTTTATGTAGCCCATAGGGGGGTTTCGAGTGGGTATAAGGAGAGGCTAGCCTCCATAGTTGGTAGATACGCGTCTCTCATTATGTATAGGGATCCGAGGGATCCGATCCTATCTATCAAGCCCAACGCTATATATAACCTGGTCGGCGAGTATTTTGGGAGCGAGAGGGAGATTATCGATGCCAACCTGGTTTTCGCTGAGAGGCTCTGCAAGGCTTTGGAGAGTTATAGCGACTATAAGCTGATCCACATATCTGCTGCAACCATAGTAGGGGCTAAGGGTAACGTGATCTATGAGGAGGAGAAACACCTAGTAGGGATAGAGCCGAGAGGGGTTTTTGATGAGAGCAAGGCCGAGGCTGAGAGAATAATAGCTAGTAGGATAAAGAGCTGGGTTATTGTTAGACCCGTGCTAGTCTATGGAGCCTATAATGCCCACCCAGAGTGGGTTACACTCCTCAGGACAATTAGAAGAGGGATCGCGCCCCTGATAAGGGCTAGGGTTTCGGCTATAGAGGTTGGGGAGCTCTCAGAGATCCTTGTCAAAGCCCTAGAGCTCGATAGGGAGTATTTCTTCGCAACAGAGTGCGAACCTTACTGGTTAAGCGACTTTGTAGAAGCGATCTCACAAGCCTGTGGAGCGAGGTCTATAAAGATCCCCGTGCCACTGTGGCTTGCAAGAATGGCAGCCCCGAGGGATCTTAGAAAACACTTCCCATTCCTAAACAAGACCTTCTCATGCGATAAGATGGTGATGCTTACAGGCTATAAACCGAGGAGAATGCTTAGAAAAGGTGTTGAGGAGATGGTAAAATGGATCCTAGAGATCGAGATGGAAAGCATGGGGTTCGGGCTTCATAGCGGTTGATATCAAGCGATATCAACCGCTCCTCCCTTGGCTTCATAGGCCTCAGGGCCCCTTTCATCGGAGCCCTTATCATTGGCCTCCACCCATTCAGGGTGACCCCAGCCCACAGCTCCCCCTCATAGCATTGCTCCGGTTCATTACTGTGGGGAAACCCCCACATCCTGGATCTCTTTGCCTTTAACCCGCCCACTCGAGTCTCTATCCCCACCCTCATTGTTGGGCGGCATCCCATAGAATAGCAGGGCTTATATAATGTTCCATTATTGCAGAGCCATGGATTTAATATCAATCCATATAGACCCTCATGAAATTTGAAACAGCTGGTTACGGCTTGATAATAACCTGTTAGGATTATCATTAGTGGTCAGAGCTTGATCGAGATACTCGGGCTGGGACCGGCTGGGGTAGCAGCAGCCCTATCCCTTAGAAAAGAGGTTGTAGTGAGGGATCTGGGTAAGAGGTATTTTAAAGCATGCGGAGAAGCCGTGCCCGTAGACACGCCTTTTATTGAGAATAGGTTTGTTCTCAACAAGATCAGGAGGTTTGAGTTCCACCACGAGGATAGATCTATAGGGGAGGTCAGCTATAGAAAGCCCTACTGGTATATTGTTGACAAAAGCTCCTGGATCTCCTCCCTGAGGGAGAGAATACCCATAGCCAGCGAGGTTGAGAGGGACGGAGAAAGGATCGTTATAGATGCTAGAGGGCCCTATTCAAGCAAGGGCTTGAAAATAACAGTAGCCAGAGCCTATCTAAAGAGCCCGAGGAAGAGAATAGATCCCGAGGCTGTTTACTTCATATATAGGAGGGGAGCACCAGGCTTCTACTGGGTATTCCCACACGGTGAGGATCTCAACGTTGGAGGCGGATTCATAGATGTTAAAAACCCCCTCCCACTAATACATAGCTTTATATCGAGCTGGCTGGGCGGGGGCGAGATAATCGATGTAAGGGGAGCCCCCTTAACAGTAGATCCTGTGATAGACCTGGGAGGAGAGGGAGTCTATAGAGTCGGCGAGGCTGCAGGACTGGTATACCCACTAACAGGAGAGGGTATAAGGCCTGCTATACTATCCTCACAGGCTTTGGTAGCCTCTCTAGGATCTAGAGACCCCCTCAATAGCTATAGAAGAGCTATATCCAGGATAATATCACAGATAGAGTTCCAGAAAAAGCTCCTCAGAATAGCTATGAGAAGTATTGAGAGAAACGGATCTATAGCAGAGCTCGCAAACAACAGCATCCTCAAGGACTACGTAGAGGAGAACCTCTCGGTGAAAACACTATTCATAATGATATCGAGAAACCCTATAAAGGCGGTGAAAACACTGCTCTCAATCCTGTCATAAACCCGAACTAGAGCTGCGAAAGGATCTCAGCCCTACCTCAGATCCCGTCATACAGTATAGCTATTATAATGTAGTGTTAAGAAAGATCACATGTAGAGCGATCATCAATCCAGACATATATTGTATACAGTAGAAGAGGCGAGCGTAGCCATATCGATCAGAGTGCTTCGCGAGCTGAAAGGGAAAATAGATAAGCTAAAGAAGACTGTTAATTGGAGCGAGGAGACTGGGAGTCCATAGGGATAGAGATCCTTCTGCCGGTGAAAGCAATATATGGTCTATCTTCTATAGAGTTTAAATAATAGTATAAAACACCCAGTATAAAAATGCAACACTATCTAGCTATATATTTCTGAATATTTAACTATATAGTGGTATGAGAGCCCATGGGCTATAGGAGCTACGTAGTGTATCTCGAGCTAAGCCATTCCGGGTGCTGGACCGAGGGCACGGGATCCAAGGATGTTTTTGTGAAGAACCTGCAGCAGGATTTTAGCTATAGCGGTGATGTTTATAAAGCTGTCTCAGTGTTCGCGGGCGAGGATCTCAGAACCTTTCTAGGCTCATTTAGATTGCACAAAAATATACTGGGTATCAAGATCCATAGCCTCTCGAAGAACATAGCCCTGGTAGAGTTCACAAGCGCTAGGAGCGGCACTGTAGCAGATCTTGTGAAGAGATATGGCGGAGTAACTATCAGCCTCGAGATAGTTGACGGTATTGAGAGATGGAGATTCTTACTAGCAAGGGCTAGGAAGGAGAGTATAGGGCTTCTCAGAGACAATATCGAGGTTATGGGTAATCTGCTCAGGTTCCACGCAACAGAGCCTGAGCCAAGGTATTTCGCAGACCCGTATCCCTTGCTCTCACATTATGAGGATAGAGCGCTTATCCAGGCATATATCTCTGGCTATCTAGACTACCCTAGGAGGGCTAGGGCTAAGAATGTTGCTAAGGCTCTGGGTATAAGTCCTGCAACATTTCTCTACCATATTAGGAGGGCTGAGAAGAAGCTCGTGGCTAGCTATCTCAGAAGAAGATCGATCCTGCTGCCCTAGGATCTAGAGGATCCCCTTGGGATCTTTGATAGGTATTTGTCAAGCAGGTCCGAGATACTTGTTCTCAGATAGAGAACAAAGACCATGACAACCACCCCTATTATCACTAAGTTTAGATAGGAGGCGATCCTTGATGTATATTCATAGAGAGATACCACTATTATCGATGACAATATCGGGCCAAGGGTATTGCCAGAACCCCCAACAAGGCCTATTATGAGTGTTAGCAGCGATATCAACGGGTTCAGAGTATTGTTAGGATCTATATATAATAGGTAGAGAGCCGAGACACTTCCACAGATCGATTGGAGAGCTGAGGTGAGGATGAAGATCCCTAGGGAGTATCTATAGGGGCTGAGCCCATGACTAACAGCTAAGATCTTATCGCTCCTCACCACAGACATATAGATCCTATGCCTCGTAACCCTCATATAGGAGTATATGAGCACATTAGCTATGGATAACACTGATAGAAGGAGAAGGGATAACTGGTCGCTTATAATAATAGGCACGATCTTTCCCACATGGCCTGTGAAATTGATCTCTATATATAGCAAAACCTGCCTGAGAGCTTCAAGAATAGCTAGAGTAGCGAAGAAAAAGAAGAGCCCGGCAAGCCTCAAAGTCACATAACCTATAGCAGCTGCAACAGCAACTGCTACGAGAACCGAAACCACGATCCCTGCTAAGGGTCCGAATCCGTATAGCAATGAGTAGACAAAGATATAAGCACCAACACCATAGAAAGCACCAGTAGCAAACGAGGGGTAACCGAGTGAGAAGAAAAGCACCCACGGTATGGATAGACATATATATACAAGTATATTCCTTATAGTAGCCATAAAGCCTGCGGGGAGTAAGAGACCAAGGATCAGTAGCACGAGCACCACCAAGACCCCGGGCAGAGATGTCCTTAGGATCTGTGATACAGTATCGAAAGCCTCTCCAGATATACGAATACCCAGTGCCCCATTAATCCTTATAAATCTTATCATACTTATCATACCGGGCATCTCCTCCTCATAGAGCAAAGATGTCTTTTGTATAGGTAGAGCCCTATATTCACCTCTCCAACCTCTCTAGATATGCACCCCGTATATCGAATATGACCCGGAAAAATAGCGAGGATCATATAAGCCTGCAACCCTACCCACTACCCCCTTAGTCCAAAATAGCTTCTGATCACATCGATCCCAAGGAGATCTTTTGGTTTATAAGCAGCAAGGAGCCTCCTGTTATGCGTTACATAGACAGTATCAACAGCATCTTGGTTTCTAACAAGAGGCACGATGCTCTGCTCAGCTATGATCATAGAGACTCCCCTGGATCTCAGCTTCTTGAAAAGATCATAGATAATATCTATAGCCTTTGGTGCAAGCCCTGCCGAGGGCTCGTCGATCAAAAGGATCCTGGCTCTTGCCGAGAGAGCCCTTGCTATTGATAGGATTTTCTGCTCACCACCACTCAGCGTTCCTGCAAGCTGGTTCCTCCTCTGAGCCATTATGGGGAGAAGGGTATACATCTCCTCGAGGATCTTTTTCCTCTCACTCCGCGGGACATTCCCCGCAACCATGCCTAGCTTTATATTCTCCTCGACAGTCAGTTCGGGGAATACTAGTCTCTCGCTTGGTATATAGTGTATCCCCAGCCTAGCCCTCACACTAGGATCCCTGCTATCAAGGATCTCTGAACCAACATAGACCTTACACATATCTATAGGATGGGGAGCCCTTCCAAGGGCCACGAACCTTAGGAGAGAGGTTTTTCCAGAACCGTTCGGCCCTATTATAGCTATAGATCCTCCAGGCTCTAATACAAGCTCCCCTATAGCCTCTGTAGTCGGGCATCCGGTGATCCTGAGCATAGCCCTGCACCCCTATGCTATCGTGTAAGAGCCGAGATAGGCCTCTATAACCCTCTGATCCCTTATAACCCTCTCAGGCTCCCCGTCAGCAATAATGGATCCGTGGTTAAGAACCACCAGTCTATCAACCTCTCTAACCAGGGATCCTATTGCATGCTCAACCCATATGGCTGTCGCCCCACTGCTATCTAGATAGCTTCTCACAAGCTCCCTGATATCTCTCTGCTCCTCCTCAGAGAGGCCTGAGAGCAGCTCATCTATCAAGAGAACCCTCGGCCTCATAGCCATGGCCCTGGCAAGCTCCATCAACCTAACCTCATACCTATTCAGCCTAGCAGCCATCGTATATGCCTTTCCACCGAGCCCGACATCCTTGAGATACTCTATAGCTAGCAGCTCAGCCCTCCACAGGCTCTTCTGACGCTTAAGAACAGCTAGGGCTACATTCTCAACCACAGTGAGATCCCTGATAACCCTGGGGAACTGGTAGATGCTGGCAACCCCTAGATCAGCCAGCCTCTCAGGATCCATGCCATTAAGCATCACACCGGAGATCTCTATCAACCCCCTATCGGGCTTTAAGAGACATCTAAGTATGTTGAGCAGCGTAGTCTTACCAGAACCGTTAGGGCCTATGAGGCCTATAACCTCTCCCCTCGATACCTCGAGCGAGACATTATCCAGAGCCTTTATACCGCCAAACCACTTGCTAACCCTATCGACCCTTATCTCAGCCACCAAGATCACCTAACCACCTGGGGTCTCCCCATAATACCCGTTGGCCTGACTAGGAGGATTAGAAGGAAGAGCGTGTAGAGATAGAACAGCTTTAACCCCGGCGGGAGGAGATAGCCTATAGCACTATCCATTAACGCGTATAGAATAGCACCGACCAGGCTTCCTATCGGGTTGCCAAGCCCTCCGAGGGCTGTTATCACGAGGGCTATGATTAGATACTCCACACCCATGAAGGGGTTTATCTGGATCCTCATGCTTATAGCAGAACCAGCAACTATGGGTAATACTGTCGATACTATCGACGCAAGCATATATATCTTGCTAGTATCAAGCCCCATGTCGATCGCGAGCTGGGGGGCCTGTATAATCCCCCTGATCGCCACGCCTATGTATGTTCTATATAACAAGATATAGGTAATAAGGGTCATGATCGCCCCAGCGATCATGATGAAGAAGACATTAAGGGGGACGAGGATCGATCCTAAAGCGATCCCTTGCTCTAAATACGTATAGCTCACAGCAGTAGGGCTCCAGAGATAAGCAGCGACCCCCTGGATAGCCATTGAGAGCCCGAAGGTTGCTATTATGCTCTGCTCCTCAATAGCACTGATACTGCCGCTAGCAAGAATCCTTTTATAAGTAATGATATACATAGCATAGCCTATAAAAACACCGATCACCACCGCCACGGGTATGCTAGCGATAGGAGGGATCTTATAGATCGTGTATAGCCAGTAAGCAGTATAAGCACCGATCATCACGAGATCTCCATAGGCTATATTAATAATCCTGGTAGAGCTGAAAAGTATATTAAACCCAAGCGAAACAGCAACATAAAGAGGCGAGTATATAAGGGGTAAAAGGATCAGCGAAACCATTCTATCAAAAAGCTCCACAGGAATCATCTATCCCCCGCTAGCCGCTTGTCTCTTTTCAATTATATAATAGATCGATCCTTTGGATTTGTTGACGGTTGTCGAGCCAAACTGCATAGGGCTCCCATCTAGGTTCAAGAGATCATCCCCTGGATGGCTTAGAGCAGTGCTCCCACCACCCAGAGGCGATATATAAATAGAGACCAAACCATCACCAAAAACAATCGCAATCATAAGATTATAAATACCTCTTACGAATATCAAAAAGAAAACACCCCACTCAGCTCCACCCAGGCTTTGGATATATGTAGGGCGATAAGAAAGGCGTATTTACAAACTCGATACTGGGGTACCTGCCCTTAGTTATAAAGATAGGCTTGGCCACTCCTCCCTGGTATTGCATCCAGACAAGGAACGGAGGATCTATTGTTTGGTTAACAAACTTAACGCTCCCAAGAGGGCCGAACGGTATGTTGAATGTCTCGGTATCAAGCACCCTCTTTATCTTCTCATAATTTAGACTTCCCGCCTTCTCTATAGCTGCTTTGAAGATCAAGCAGCTCTTATAAACAAGACCCTGCATATCCGGTACAGGGGCATAGCCGTATCTACCCACATACGCTTCCCAGAAGCTTTTGAGCACAGGATCTAGATCTGGGTAGCTGTTAGTCCAATAGATTATCCCCTCCCTGGTAGCGTTATCAAACCTTGTGTAGAAATCCCTGGTAGAGGCTCCCGGGCCCGTCATTATGAGCACCTTTGGATTTATCCTAAGCTCCCTCATCTGTGGGATAACCACGTAGGAGTCGGCTCCAAAGGTTAGTGCTAACACTATATCCGGTCTAGCCTCAGCCATCCTTAGTAACAAGCCCCTCACATCTGTAGCCGTTAATGGGTAGCTTGCTGTGAACACCACTTCTCCTATCCTCTGCTCCTCGAGAGCCTTTTTAGCCCATGTTGCCCAACCGACTGTCGAGTCTGTCTCAGCATATATGATAGCTATTCTCCTCAGCTCCGGGTGGTCCGAGATGATCTTCTTTATAACCGCAGCATACATACCCCCAATATGTTCGAAGGTCATGAAGGTTAGATAGATATTCTGACTCACATTCCTCAGCCTCTCCTCAGCCGCTATAGTCTGGGTTGCCAGGATTATGGGGATATTGTATTTATTGATCACTGGTATGATTCCAAGCCCTATCCCAGTCCCAAAAGGAGGCCATAGAAAATCAACCTTATCCTGGGTTACAAGCTGCTCATAGAGAGACCTCGCCTTACTAGGATCGCTCGAATCATCGTAATAGGTTATCCTCACCGGGAGCCTCTTACCGAGCTCCGCAACATAAATGCCTCCCTGATTATTTATATAGTCAACACAGATCTGGTAGGCTCTCAGCTGCTCATTACCCTGAGCGGATAAGGGGCCTGAGAGTGCAACTGTAAAACCCACCGATATATGGTCTTTGGTAGCTTGGGGGTTTAGAGAGCCTGAGAGATACATATATCCCGCCAGCCCTACTATTATCACAATAGCTGCAATAACCACTCCAATTACAGCCCTTCTCGAGACCATCCCCATATCCCGGGGATAGTATGCAGTAAATGGCTATATATGATACATAATTCCTATTCGATGATGATTGCTATAAACGAATACAGATATATACATCATATTAGATAGACATAACTGTATAATAACAGGACTGTGCAGAACAGTAGAACGCGCATAGCTTATATCGCCCTTGCATCATATGAAGGGGGATGGAATGAAGGTCACCTATGGTAGGAGAGGGGTCTCAGCAGATCACCCGCTAGCAGTGGCTGCAGGGCTTAAGGTTCTCGAGAATGGTGGTAACGCCTTTGACGCCTCGATAGCTGTGAGCGCTGTCCTCTCGGTTGTTCATCCATTCTCAGGAGGTCTTGGGGGTGATGGGTTTATCCTGGCCCTTTCTGATAACCAGATCATAGCCTATAACGGTTCTGGAAAATCTCCTTCCGGTTTTGATGCTGAAGAGTATATGGCTAAGAAGCCTTTGAGAGGCCCCCTCACAGTAACGATCCCGGGGCTTGTTGAGATGTGGGGATATATTGTTGAGGAGCACGGGTCAATGGATCTCAGGGATCTCTTAAAACCAGCTATATCGCTTGCCGACAACGGGTTCCACGCTGACCGAGCACTCGGGGCAGCAGTGTCTAGGTATAGGGGTGAGCTAGAAGCCTTTGAGGGGTGGAGGAAACTATACGGAGGTGTAGAGACAGGAAGCCTGGTAAAGAATAGGGGGCTTGCAAGCGTCATGAAAAGGATCTCTAGCAGGGGGTGGGATGAGTTCTACTACGGAAGAGTAGCTGAGGATCTAGTGTCAGGGCTGGAGAAACAGGGGGTCGGGATCTCACTAGAAGATCTTATGGATCACGAGGGCCTAGAGGTAGAGCCCCTAAAACTAGACCTAGGATCCAGGGTTCTATACGAGCTCCCACCCAATAGTCAGGGGATCTCAACGCTACAGATGATCTCAGCATTACACGAGCTAGAGATAGACAAATACGGTTTCAACGATCTCAGGAGGATAGATGCGTGGAGCGAACCCACCAGGAGGATCTATACGTTTAGGGATAGAAACCTAGGAGACCCGGAGGCGATGACTATAGATCCGAGGGGTTATGTGAATTACAGCTCAATAAAGTCCGAAACCACCGGCTCGGGAATGCTTAGCGACGGGGATACAACGTTCTTCGTAGTGGATGATGGAGAGAACCTAGTGGGGTTTATCCAGAGCCTCTTCCACCCATTCGGATCTGGTGTCACAGCCCTCGGCATAGTTATGCAGAACAGGGGCTCGGGGTTCTCCTACGAGAAGGGGCTTCCAAACACGCCTTCCCCGAGGAAAAGACCCCTCCACACGCTCTCAATACTAATGATCGATGATCATGAGAGAAACTCTACCTATATGATCGGATGCGCTGGGGGAGATTATAGGCCACAGATCCATACGAGGATCTATGAGAATATATTCGTATACAAAATGGATCTAGGCGAGGCCCTAGCAGCCCCTAGATTCATATATACAGACCTCTCAAAAGGATCTAGAGTGATCGTTGAGGAAGGCCTGGGCGAATACAGATCCTCGCTAGGCGTTGAGGTACAGGTGATCAAGGGCCAGAGATCCACAGGACTGGTGAACGCGGCAAGGAGAGATAGGGCTAGGGGGTACACGGAGTTCGCCCCCGACACTAGGGGGACAGCTATATCGATAGCAATATAACGATTACCAGGTTATATGGGAACGTGTGATCAAGGTTAGCTATACTATCTGGCTATGAGAAGCTTTGGGTTAAACCTCTCCTCAAGGGCCATCCCTATCAATACAAAGCCAGCCATGTAGCTTGTTATCCCGGCTATTGGTGCGAAGAGCCACCACCATGCACCGTTAACAAGGGCTCCCTCGTTATAGGCCTCGTTAAGCATCCTCCCCCAAGAGGGTATGTTAGGATCTCCGAAGCCGATGAACTGGATCAGGATCTCTGTCGCTATAACTCCAGGGACTAGTGATACTAACCCATAGATCGCTAGGGGGGCTAGTCTTGGAATTATATGTCTCCTAAGGATCCAGAGCTTACCAGCGCCGAGGGCTACAGCAGACTCTACATAAGGCTCGCTCCTGATCGCTATTGCCCACGACCTCACAAGCCTGGCAAGCCCTGGCCATGAGACGAGCACTATGATCCCGTATATCACTGGCATGGATCTTCCAAGGAGAGCTACTGTAATCATTATGAGGGGGACTGCTGGTATGAAGAATATCATGTCTGTTAGGAGTGTTAATACCTGGTCAGAGAACCTCCCAGCCCTGAGACCCGCTATAGATCCTATTGTCACTGCTATCGCAACGGTTAGGAGAGATGCTGTCAGCCCGAAGAAGTTAGCAACCCTAGCCCCCTCTATAAACTGTCTCCATATATCTATCCCCCTACTATCAGTCCCCATAAGCCCGTGAGCCCTCCCAAGGATCTTTATACCTAGAGGCTCGACCTGTATCGTAATGCCTCTACAACTATCTCCCAGGCATTCATAGCTTATATTGACCATAGCCCTCAACCTAGTCCCAGGCTCTAGGAGGAGCTCGCTCACCGGGTTAACAAATATCGGGATAGGTGGATCCTGGATCCTGTTGAGATAGGGGTATGGGAGACGTATGCTGGAAGCATAGGATCTATTACCTCCCGGGGGTATCGCGTCATCTACCCTGAATACCATATAAACCCCGGCCTGGATCTTCTCTCTCACACCGCCTTGCTCAACAACCTTCTCCCTCCCCAACAGCTTTTCACTAACCAGGTATAGCTGGATCCTATATCTAGCAGGATCCCCTGAGAATACCTTGAAACCATACGTTATAATCATAGACCTAGCCGGCTTGTAGGGGTAATCAAGATAGCCGCTCACCAGGCTTACAGAACCTGGGGTCTGGATAGTAATGCTAGCCACCCCATCGCTCCCCACCAATACAGATCCGTTTAGCCCTTCTCCAGCTAGCTGCCAACCACCTAGGCTAGCCTCCACAGTCCTCGGGATCTCTGGGTCTAGCAGGAAAGCAACCCATACAGGCTGTGCAAGCGCGTCTGCCTCCCACTCAAGCCCTGCCGAGGCTCTATACCCGGCAAACATCGAGTATGTTCCTAGGGCTGCGTAGAAAATGACTATTAGCAACCCTAGGTAGAGCTTTACCCCGCCTCTATAGCCTTTCCTCCTCTCCCTCTCCACGCTCATTGTGATCACGCTATGTGTTTTGATAAACCGTGCCTAGCCCTTGGATCCAGGATCGCTATAGCTAGATCCGATATATAGAGGGATAGAGCTACCAATAGTGTTGAGATTACGAAGAAAGCGTTCATAACCGGGATATCGTTGTTCTGTATAGCCTGGTATGCGTAGAAAGCTATCCCAGGCCATGATGATACCAGCTCAAGGGCTACCGAGCCCCCGAATATCGTTGGCAGGGTATAGGCAACCTTGGTGAGTATCGGAGGCCTCACGTTAGGGACGACCTCTGCCCTGATAACATCCCAGTCAGACATACCCTTAGCCCTGGCCGTGAATGTATAGTCCTCAGAGATCTCTGAGGATAATATGGATCTGAAGAAATAGGCCCAGATACCATAGAGCGAGAGTATAGATGCTATATAGAGCGGGGATAGGTACCAGAGCCAATACCTAATATCGGATATGCTCTCTATACTAGTAGTAGGAGCCCTCACAGGCAGGGGGAGGAGCTGAACACCCCAAGAGACCTTGGGAACATAGGCTAGGAAGTAATAAACAATAAGCACGAAAACCCATATCGGGACAGAGAAGCTCGATATGCTTGAGAGGGTCACCAGAAAGTCGAGAACCCTCCCCCTAAACCTAACGGCAGCTATTGCCAAATAATACCCAACAAAGATCGGGACTATGGTTGCGAAGACATATAGGGCTAGAGTATATGGGAGCCTCATAAGGATCTCTAGCGAAACACTCCTCATCGAGTGTAGAGAGTAGCCAAAATCCATTGTAAAAGCGCTTCTCAGAAAAAGGATCAGCTGGTCTGGGAGGAGAGGCCTCTCAAGACCATATATCGAGGCGAGGGACGCAACCCAGCTAGAATACCCGGGATCGTCTGAGGCCCTAAAAACAGCCCTGAGCAGAGGATCCGTGGACTGGCTTGGCAGAAAAGGGTTACCCCCAAAGGCTACTGTTGGTATAACGCGTGTTAGAAAGAAGAAAAGAACAAGGGCTAGTGTGAATGTCGCCAGCATGGCAATAAACCTTATGATGGCATACCTAGCCAGCGACATAGGCTCCCCAGATTATATGGATAATTGAATAAAATATACTACCGCGGTAGAGCCAGATCGACACGACCTGTCCCCAGTACCCATAAACCGTTTGCCCCTGGATGTTCATCCCAATCACTTTATCTTCTCATGGTTTTATCCAGGGACTTCCACCTCTACCCGCAGGATCAGAGATCCTGCGGGTTCATGGGCGGCCGTCGAGCCAAACGGCGTTTGGCCTTCCATCTAGACTTGAGGGATCATCCCCAAGATGGCTTGTAGCAATGCTCCCATCGCCACCCGTGCTTGTGTGGAGAGACCCACACCGAGGGCAATTTCTTTCAAGGCTTATAGATACCCCTGGGGGGGGGGAGCAGCCTCCAGACATGCCCCAACACTCATGAAAATTTCCAAAGCCTATCAATCCTTCCTATGCATATCAAAAAGAAAACAGCCCAGGCCTAGTCAAGCTGCCCCGGCTTTCACAGTGCAAACCTATATCTATGGGCTTTTCTCATAATACCCGCATCTCTTGCAATACCTCCTTTTGACCCGTCCCCCGCAGATTCTGCATGTCTCCTGAGCCTCTGCTTTTCTAAGCTCTCCGAAGATCCTCAGGTATCTTGATAGTAAGTACGCCTGATCCCTCGACCTAGGCTTCAGGATCTTTGACACGCTCTCAATAAGATCTTCTGTCACCATTGAAGCCCATATATTGCTGAGCGTGACAGACCCGCTCCCAACCTCTATAGGTTCTTTTAACCTGTGGTGGGAGGGGATTGACAGCTCCTCCAGCAGGAGCCTCAGGATCTCTTTACCCCTAGCTATCCTTGAATATGAGACCTTGCACTCGGGGGGTATTCTGAGGGCGAGCTCCACCACTCTCTTCGAGGCTAGAGGCTGCACTACCTCTACCCCCAGCTCTTCTCCAAGCTTTGAGGAGGAGAACTCCATATAGCTTGAAAGATCCTCTATATATCTCGATAGATCCTCTAGTCTGTATAGATGCATATAGGAATACCCAGCGAAGAGCTCGTCACCAGCATCGCCTGTATAGACGCATCTACACCCAAGCTTTGCAGCATATTCCAGGGCTATGTATACCGAGACGTCGTTCCTCACCTCCATAGGATCGAATGTATCCATGATCCTGACCACTTCATCTGTCACTCTGAGGGCTTCTGTTACGCTGAAGATCTTGTGATGGATCTCTATCCCCAGCTCTCTCGCGACAAGAGAGCCCCAGTAGAGATCCTTTGTGACACTTCCCTCAAGACCTACGACGACGCCTCTGAGAGGTATTTTCACGATCTTTCTAGCGATAGTGGCTATATATGATGTGTCTATCCCACCGCTCATTATAATGCAGTCACAGACCCTCGATTCGATCTCTTTTGAAACAAGACCCGCAAGGATCTTTGAGGCATTATGGCAATCAATCCTCAGGAAAGCTACACCATTTTATTCCTTGTCACAGAGATATTAATGGACTAGGTATGGTTACCAACCTACCCCCAGAGGCTAGGTCTAAGTTCGCTAAGTACCAGGAGGCAAGAACCCCTGAGGAGAAGCTCCAAGCATTGCAGGAATTCCTCTCAGCTGTCCCGAAGCACAAGGGTACCGAGAACCTTGTTAGATGGGCTAGGAGGAGGATGGCCGAGCTTAGAGAGGAGATGGAGAGCAGAAAGTCTAGGAAAGGAGGTGGGGGGCCCTCTCTATTCACAATCGAGAGATCTGGGGCTGCACAGCTCATAATGATCGGTTTTACGAAGTCCGGTAAGACAGCCCTCCTGGGGAGGCTTACCAACGCTAAGGTCACGCCCTCTGATATACCATACTCAACCAGAGTCCCTATCCCAGGGATGCTTGATTACCAGGATATACAGTTCCAGCTCGTCGAAGCCCCCTCTATTATAAGGGGTGACAGGGATTCTAGGTGGAATAGAAGATCCATAGGGCTTTTAAGAAACGCCGACGGTGCTATAATAGTTATAGACCTCTCCCAAAACCCCTCCGAGGATTATAAAGAGCTCGTCGAGACCCTTGAGGAAGATGATATAAGGATCACGAAGCCCAGAGGCTATGCCGTTGTTGAGAAGGATCAGGGGTCGCCCGGCATAAGGATCATATACCATGGCAAGCTTATAGATGGGACGAGCGAGGACGTGAAAAAGATCCTCGAGGGCTATAGGATCTACAGGGCTACTGTAAAGCTCTATGGAGAAGTAACCCTAGACGATATCGAGAACGCGGTCATGGGGGCGATCATATATAGACCATCGATCGTTATGGGCAACAAAGCCGACCTGGACGATGGGAGCAAGTGTGAGGAGCTGAGAAAAACAGTACCACAGGAGATCCCTGTTATATGCTGCTCAGCACTAACCGGGATGGGTTTAGAGAACGTGGGCAGGGTTATATTCGAGAGGCTAGAGATCATGAGGATATATACAAAACCCGTGAACGCCGAGCCATCTAAAAAACCCCTCGTAACCAAGAAGGGATCAACTGTTCTCGAGGTGGCTAAAGCTATACATAAAGATCTATATAGAGGCTTTAAATACGCGAGGATCTGGGGGCCCTCGGCAAACTATCCAGGCGAGAGGGTGGGCTCTGACCACGTGCTTAAAGACGGGGATATTGTAGAGATACACGCAACAATAGGAGGCAAAGAATAAAAGCCCAGCATGGATAATAAATCCGGGGGCGGCGCGCCGGGGAGAACCCCCGTGACCGGGGTTCGAATCCCCGCCCGGCTACCACTATTCTAAGATATTCATTTTCTCATAGGGTTTGGTTATGATCGGCCCTCCACCTGTATAAAACTATATTAACCGTGATGAAACAAATCCCTCTGTCTCTATGCATTCTTATATACTCCCCTTATATGAGTTATATGGGCTGCCAAATGGAATGCCAGCTATACGCACGATCAAACGTGTTATCCCGAGATCCCCGGTCTATCGTTATTCTTAACACATCAAAGACCTGTTGGTGGGGCTTTTGATCAGGGTTGCGCTTGTCGGTGTTGGTAACATAGCCTCCATGCTTGTCCAGTCTGTATATATGTATAAGGCTAGAGGCTCTATAGAGGGCGTGATGACAGAGAGCATAGGAGGCTATAGGGTTGGGGATATAGATTTTGTAGCAGCCTTCGATATATCTCGCAGGAAGGTTGGCAAAGATCTCGGTGAAGCTATACACGAACCCCCTAACAGTGTCCCAAGGATCTTCGATGTCGGGAAAACAGGTGTCACAGTATCGCCAGGCCCTGTTCTAGATGGAGTAGCTCCCCATATGAGGAGTGTTTTCGAGCCTATAGAGTCTAACGTTGGGCTCGGGGATATCGTTGACATCCTTAGATCTTCCAGAACCGAGGTCGTAGTCAACCTACTCCCCGTTGGGAGCGAGGAGGCCTCTAGGCTCTATGCAAGGGCTTCACTCGAGACTGGTGCTGCCTTTATAAACGCGATCCCTGTTTTTATAGCAAGCGACCCGAGCAATGCATGGCAGAAGCTATATAGAGAAGCCGGAGTCCCCCTACTCGGCGACGATATCAAGGGACAGGTCGGTGCAACTATTCTCCACAGAACCCTTATAAAGCTCCTCCACATGAGAGGAGTTCTCATAGACGAGACATACCAGCTAAACATCGGGGGCAATACTGATTTTCTCAACATGGTCGATGAGGAGAGACTATACTCCAAAAGGATCAGCAAGACAAGGGCTGTGACAAGCATACTCCCCTACGGAGATAAGCTTGAGAACGAGGGGAGAGTGAGGATAGGTCCGAGCGACTATATACCATTCCTAAATAACACGAAGATAGCATACATATACATAAAAGGAAGATCCTTCGGAGGCCTTCCAGTAACACTTGAAGCTAAGCTGAGCGTTGATGACAAGTCAATGGCAGCCGCGGTACTGCTAGACGCTATAAGGGTAGCCAAACTAGCACTCGATAGAGGTCATAGCGGCCCTATAAAAGGCCCTAGTGCGTATCTATTTAAACACCCACCGATCCAGGCGCCGGATGATGAGACAGCATATAGATGGTTCTTAGAATATGTGGAGAAGGGTATCGATATAAACGAGGCTAGATAGTCCTCACACAACGGCTTTGGATACATAGAGTAAAGAGTATCTAGTTCACTACTTGCAAGCTTATCTATAGATCGATCTATAGAGACCCAGAGACACCTTAAGTTTAACCTAATACGACTTCCACCATAGCGTTACTATATAGGGTTTAAACGTGATCTTATAATCGAACGAGACTTAATAGCTGTGAAGATCTACAACCCACAGATTTTCCCACCATCGCGCTGTCTCGACCAAATATTAATACTAAGGATCAATTAGCACTCTAGATATTAAGACACGCTATCCAGAAACTACATATAAAACCAGGTATCCAAAGCTTTTCTAACCCTGTGCGGAGTTATTCTTGGATGATGAGGCGGGCAGCATAGGATTGAGTGGTGAATGCCCTTAGTTCACTCTGACGCCCTGTCTATGTATAGATAATCCTTAGTCTCCTCCTTAGATCTTCTTCTCTTTCGCTTCTCCCCAGCCTTTTTCTTCGATACGAAGTACCTTATAGCCTCACCGAGATCCTTGAAGATCTTCTCTCTACACCTCCTATTCTTAGGACAGTTAGGGTTGGGTATAGCGTAGACCTCAACCTGTTTCCCCCGCCTATGTATGGTTTCACGCCTCACCATCGATACGAATTCCCTGTACAGCTCGACTGCTTTTTCAACCCTAGCCCCATAGATCTTCGGGCATTGACCCCTACCCCTGGCTATGTGTCTAGCCATATACCCCCTACCCCTGAACCTCCTGCCACAGTATGGGCATTTCTTATCAAGCACGCTCGAGATCTCGGGGTATAGTTCTATGAGTGTGAGTCTCAGCCATCTATACTTATCACTCTTATCTAGAAGGATATCAGCCGCGTTCAGCCCCTCTACATCGAGCTCTAGCTGTGGCTCTCCGCTTTTCTTCATGCCCAGGTATTCGTATATTATCTCTTTGATAATAAAGGATCTACTGACCCCCCTCTCCCTAGCCATTTCGTCGAGAGTGTCTATCACCTCTACATCCAGTATAACAGATACGCTTACCTCGGGGGTCTTCTTCTGAGCCATGATCTCACCTCTTCCTCTTTCTCACATACTCCTCAATGATCGATCTTATAAACTCGCTCCTAGAAAGACCCCTCTCCCTAGCAATCCTATCTAGAAGTTCTAAGGCATCCCTGCTTAAGCTGAAATTCACAGTCCTCTGGGGCATATAAGTCACTAATAAACAAAACACAGATAACCTAATATATAATAACAGACTCCCAACAACGCTTATCCGGATCCTAGTTTTTAGAGAGCTTTTATGGTAGCCCTCAGAGAGCCCTCTCTATTGGAAAAGATCTCCTCTATACTCTTCAACCCCCTCTCACTCAGGCTCTCCAATACCTCATCGAATACCTCGTCATATTTATTTATAAGCCTCATTAGATGCTCAAAATCCCCCTCTGTTGGGAGCGATTCTAGCGATAATGTGAACATACAGCCTATGCTCACTATCCCGCAGACCACTCCCCCACCGCTTATGAGCTCTAGACAGCTCTCTAGATCTGGTCTTGAGGGGATACAGTTCTCAGGCGGGTGGGTGTGGGCTATCGCTATGGATTCGTCTATCCATGGAACCCTCACCCTATGCCTCTCACCCTCAAGTATAACCCATTTAGAGCTATATAGGAGGATCGACATATACTCAACACCACCTCTATACGCTGTCTCTAGAGCGAATGGCTTCATAAGATCCCTGATATCCTGCTCGATGGTTTCTGAGAGCATTCTATATAGATCCCTAAGCCCTACACCATATCCAGAAGACCCCCTAGAGATCCTCACCCTCCTCCCAATAGAATCCTCGATACTCTTAACAACCTCCCTGAAGACAGGCTCAGGCTCCTCACAGACAGAGACTTTTATATCAAGCACATCTCTATAAATATCCCCGATACTTGTTAAACGCGGGTCAAGGCATCCGAGCTCCTCAGCCACATACTCCATAGCCTCGATGGCCTTGTAGATAGATATAGCCTTAGCACTCCTCTCAGTAGATCTCTCTATAACAAGCCTACCCATAGGTGCTGGATACCAAGGGATATAGGGATACCTCGCCTTTAAACAATACTACCTAGAATAGATCAGAACTATAGAGAATAAACTTACCCTAGCCAAGCGATCTTAGCTC
Source organism: Sulfolobales archaeon (assembly GCA_035559775.1). GTDB lineage: Archaea > Thermoproteota > Thermoprotei_A > Sulfolobales > AG1 > AG1. Next base: position 36,185 of record DATMAU010000013.1, on the reverse strand, counting down.
TGATCCCAGCTATAAGCGACCTCTAATAGTGAGCCATGGCTTGAGGCATGCCTCTCTCCACCACCTTCTAGCCCTTTTCCCATCAGCACTGCATATCTCTTTCAGACTAGCTTCCCCAGAATCTCTCTTTATAGCTATCAGATCATCCTCATAGCCGCAGGTCTCCATCCTCAGAGTCTCCATAGCCCTATAACCACAGATCTTCGAGATGTCTCCCCATGAATAAACACTATACCCCATGGACTGGAACAGGCTGATCGAGGGATCATTATCGCCAGATATGGTTGCCACAAAATAGTCCACACCGCCCATCGATAGAGCCTCCTCGGCCGATGCCAAGAGCACCTTCCCATAACCCCGACCCCTGTATCTCGGGAGGATCGCTATATAGTAGATAACACCCATAACCCTTGACCCCAGATCCAGTCTATATACCACCGATTGCCCCACAAGCTCGCCAGATCTATATAGATCTATCGCGACACCACCAAGCTTCCTAACAGCCCTTGCAAAATGACTATGCCACCTACCCATAGAGATCTCTATCACAGGCAAAGTAGAAAAATCATCCCGAATAAAGGCTACAAGATCCTCCTCCATACTTACACCAAATCACGGGCTCTCAGTATAAACACCGCGTAGGGGTATATAAGTACTGCTGCCCTTGATCCACTCACAGCTCTACTAGCTATAACATGGCCGGGCAAGCCGTAGCCGGCTGTTTCTGGTTTCATGGTGGTTTATAATGATTGATTATTTAATTTTTCTCTGTGGAACATTATATAAGCCCTGTTATTCTATGGGATGCCGCCCAACAATGAGGGTGGGGATAGAGACTCGAGTGGGCGGGTTAAAGGCAAAGAGATCCAGGATGTGGGGGTTTCCCCACAGTAATGAACCGGAGCAATGCTATGAGGGGGAGCTGTGGGCTGGAGTCCCCTAATGGGTTGAGGCCAAGGATAAAGGATCCAATGAAAGGGGCCCTGAGGCCTATGAAGCCAAGGGAAGAGCAGTTGATACCAAGCAGTATCAACCGCTATGAAGCCCGAACCCCTCTTTAGCATAAACACTAGACTACAGACACGAATCCAGGCTTATAGGCTAGCTTACCTAAACAGTAGGGGGATCTAGGATCTATGTGAATATAGTGCTTATAGTGTGTATCCTGTATGCCATAGGTATTATAGCCTCCTTAGCCGTAGGCTTCTATGCAGAACTAGACCCGGAAGCGGCGCAAGTCCACATGGTCCACATGGTGGTGGGCGTGCTAAATATATTCCTACTGGGCTATCTAGTATATGTAGCGCTTACTCAAGGTAACACCTATACCAAGATACTCTCACCAGCAGTGTTCACACTAAACACGCTGCTTGTGCTGATGGGGCTCGAAGTGTTTCCAGGATCCTCGGTAGCCCATCCATATATAGTAACGGCTCTCATTGCCCTATCAGCAATTGCAGGCTATATGGGGTTCATAAGCTCACGCGCTAGAAGGAAGCAGACTGTCTCCGAGCCGTTTCCCCGCTGACTAGGTCATTAAAGCTCTGCCGCAATACCCACGAGACTGCTCTAGCAATATCCACAACGACCCATGGCTGGCGAGTCGATTTTGAGGAGACCTATATCTACTATGTAAACAATACCTGAACACCACCATAGCTTAGGAGCAGAACCTGTTGTTCATTTGAAAGTACAGGATTATTTAAATATAGGGTTTTTAATTATACGTCGTAGTTACCCCGAGATCCTCCGCCTTAGCTGGGTATAGACCAAGCGGCCTATGAGTGTGAAGAGCACGGTCTGTGCGACTAATAATAACACACCAGTGATCCCTGGGATCACTGATCCCCTTAGCAGGAGGGCTGTGACGAGGATAATACCGCCGGCAAGGCTCACATAGAGTAAAATACCACCAACAAGCACTTCACCCGGTGAGGAGGGAGGTCGTTTCCACTCCCCCGAGGCTATCAAGTATGCTGATGCTACTATGAGGATAACACCTGCGATGATGTTCCAGACCCAGGGTTCACCGATCTGAACCCACATAATAACTCCTGGAAGTAGAAGGCTCAATCCAGCCAGTAGTATAACAGTATAGGTTACTATGCGAAACAACATCGCGATCCACGAGTACCTCTTCCAGGACTCCACGCCCTAGTTCCCTGAAATATAGATATAGGTTAGGGCATATATCTGGGTAAACATTTCTTCTGCAACTCTCTATGTGGACAAAGCTGACCATAAGGCTTGTACTGGCTACTCTCTTGTAGTTTTTCACGTGTTTATAGACATTTATAAAAAACCTTCGCCCTAATGTGATCATCCCGGGTTCAATGGGTCTTAACCACTATATATGGTGTCCCAGAACATGCCCTCGTACTTCTGGATCAGTGTTGCTGCGACAATCATCGAGCCCTTCTCGGCTGGGTAGTATTTTGATGCGATGGCCAAGGATCTCTCTATAAACTGATCATAGGGCGGGTTAAAGATCTTGAAGAACCCTAGGTTCTTATACCCATACCTCTTCTCCAAAGCATACCCAAAGGCTGATGAAGCCTGGCCCCATGTTGGGAAGTTCACTGCGAATGCGAAGGCGATAACCCCGGGGCTTGCGTATTGTGATAGCCATGAGATATAGTGGGTATAGGCAACAGCCATGGGTCTTACGGAGGCTTCGGAGGGTTTGACGGGCTCTATGCCGAGCTCTATGAGGAAGCTTTTTAGCTCGTGGAGGGCTTTGTAATCCACATCGACAGCTGCTTTGAAATAATCTATCTCATCCATATCCCTTGCCCTTGAGAGCATTACTGCGAGGGATCTTAGGTCGTGGTTCACGATATACCATTGGTTTATTGCAAACCTCTTGATCACATCGACGCTCAGCCTCCCCTCAAGGGCTTCAGAGACCACTGGGTGTCTGACAACCCTCTCCTCAAGATCCTTCAGAGATCTCCTTAGATCCTCATAGAAACTCTTAATATCGCTAACACTCACGAGGATCACCAGTGGTGTTGCTAATAGTCAGGTTTAATAAACATCTATAGATAGCTTATAGCTGTTAGATGATCAGGGCTGGGGTTCCTCATCAAGCGATACGGATCTGAACTCGCCGAGCTTTACAGATCTGAAGAAACAAGACCTATTACCCGTATGACACGCCGGCCCTGAGGGCCTTGCCAAATATACTATTGAGTCGCCATCACAGTCAACAAGGATCTCCTCAACCCTCATCACATTCCCCGAGGTTTCGCCCTTCATCCAGAGCCTCCCCCTAGATCTGCTCCAGAAGTGCGCGTAGCCAGTCTCTATGGTCTTCTCAACAGCCTCTCTATTAGCATAGGCTAGCATCAACACCTCCCTACTCTCTATATCCTGGACAACCACTGGTAACAATCCTCCCCCTTTGTCGAAGTCAAGCATGCTCAGTACCTTTCTCTTCAATCTCTCATCACGTATCAAGGGATCCTTACCCTCACCCCGAGCTTTGAGAGGCGCTCCTTAACCTCGTATACCCTGTAGATCCCGTAGTGGAATATCGAGGCTGCCAGAACAGCTGAGGCACCAGCATCCACAGCCCTAGCCATATCTTCTGGAGAGCCCGCGCCCCCGCTCGCTATTATCGGTATATTGACTGCTCTTGAGACTAGCGATATGAGCTCCAAATCATACCCAGATCTATTACCATCAGCATCTATAGATGTTAACAAGACCTCACCAGCACCAAGCTCCACAGCCTTCGAAGCCCAGGCTACTGGGTCGAGGGTTGTCTCTACCCTGCCCCCGCTTATAAAGACCCTATAGCCATCCCTAGATCGTTTAGCATCTATAGCTATGACCGTTGACTGTGATCCATAGATCCTAGAGATCTCCGTTATAAGCCCCGGATTCCTAACAGCATGCGTGTTAATGCTAACCTTATCAGCACCAGCCCTGAAAAGCTTCTCAGCATCCCCAAGGCTTCTAACACCCCCTCCAGCTAATATCGGGATCGAGATCTCCTTCGAGATCCTCCTGAGAACATCTATCGAGAACTCCCTATCCTCGGGAGAGGCGCTTATATCGAGAACCGCTATCTCATCAGCACCCTCAGCCTCGTATCTCCTAGCAAGCTCGACAGGATCTCCCACACTCTGCAGCTCCTTGAAACTCTTACCCTTAACAACAACACCCCTGTCCATATCGAGGCAGGGGATAACCCTTATATAAACCATGGTCTCATTCCTCGAGAGCCACAAGATCCCTTGGATCTATAAGCCCTTCGTAAAAAGCCTTCCCAATAACGGTGCCCCTGAAACCCTCCCTAGCAAGGATCCCAAGATCACTTGTACCCGAAACCCCGCCCGAGTATATCACGACTCCTCTATACCTCGGATGTATCGATGATACAAAGGCAGGGTCTAGACCGCTAAGGCTACCATCCCTCTCGGTATTGGTTACGAGGAAGAGTTTAAAACCTATGGAGGAGAACCTCTCAAGGATCTCGTTTAGAGTGAAACTGGAAGAGACTCTCCAGCCACTGTGAACAACAAGCCCTCCCCTAGCATCGGCTGCTAACACAACCCTATCATGCCCTCTCTCGAGGGCTTCAAAAGGATCTATTATACCCTTATATATAGCAGTCCCCACAACAACCCTATCAGCCCCAGCATCTATGGCTGCATCTAGATCCTCGACCCCCCTTATACCCCCACCTACGGTTACAAACCCCCCAGCATCTTTAAGAGCCTTTACCAGTGAGAGAACGTGTCCTCCAATAGCCTTCCCCTCTATAGCTGCTTCCAAATCAACCACATGGATCCTCTTAACACCTTTATCAAGGATCTCGAGACCCTTTGCCAGAGGATCCCTCGAATACACCTTAACACTGCCTGGATCTCCTCTAAGCATTCTCACAACAGAGCCTCTATAGATATCGAGGGAGACGTGGATCTCCATATCATCCCCTCATATAGCTTAGAAGCGCTTCAGCGAAAACCCTCCCCGAAACCCCAGATCTCTCGGGATGGAACTGAGTAGCAACTATACCGCCTTTAACAACTAGAGAGGGGATCTCGAGGGAGCTATAGTATGAGACGCCAACAACGCTATCGGTAGATCTAGCATAGTATGAATGTGCATAGTAGAAGTCGAGATCTTCGAGCCGTATCCACGGCTCTAGGGGATTCTTAATCCTAAGCGGGGCCCAACCGATCCTAGGGATCCTCAGCCCTGTCTCTCCAGGGATCCTCACAACCCTGCCTCGAAGCACCCCTAACCCCTTCCCAGACCCCTCTTCACTCTCCTCAAAGAGGATCTGCATCCCCAGGCATATCCCAAGTACATAGCCTCCTCTAGCAATAAGGCTCTCTATAGCTTCCCTCAGACCCTCGATCCTTCTGATCAGTGCTGAGAAGTTCCCAACACCAGGGAGGATCAATAGATCCGCTGCAACCATATCCCTAGAATCGCTTGTGATTAGGGGTTTTGTTCCTAAATGCTTCTCCACATAGTTGGCAAGATTACCCAGATTACCTATACCATTATCAACTATAGCGATCCTCACTATGCAACACCCTTAGAGCTGATAACCCCTCCTCCTGTTAGCTCTGATGCTTGTTTGAGAGACATTCCCAGGGCTTTGAAGCATGCTTCAGCAATATGGTGGGGGTCTTCTCCATAGATCTTGAGAGCGTGGAGTGTGAAAACCCCCGAGGAGCTCATGCTCCTGAGGAGATGCTCTATGTTGCGTCCATCAACATCCTCTATCCTGGATCCCCCTAGGTCTAGGCTTATCCTGCTATAGGCTCTCCTAACAAGATCTATTGCAACAGCTACTAGAGCGTCATCCATAGGGATCAATGCATACCCAAACCTCCTTATCCCAACCCTATCGCCCAAAGCCTTCGAGATAGCGTCTCCAAGGGCTATCCCCACATCCTCTATAACGTGGTGCTCAAGATCCCCTGTAGCCTCCACCCTAACCCCTATTCCTCCATGGTGGGCCATGGTCTCTAGCATGTGGGTGAGAAACCTATAAGGGGTCTTCACGCTATAGCCAGGAGTATCTAGATCAACCTCGACCGAGATCTTGACCTCCCTGGTCTCTCTATAGGATCTCCCTACCCTCATGATCCCACATCCTCCAGAGCATTGATCAACAGGTCTATTACCTCCCCCCTAGGGACAGAGATCCTGATATATTGATCACCCTCTCTGAAGAGCCCCCTATATAGCCTGACACACATACCCCTCGATCTAAGCGTCCTATCTATCAGATCTATATCTAGGCTTGGTCTCACCAACACGAAGTTCGTCTGTGTATCGTAGGGCTCTAGATAATCAATACCCCTAAGCCTAGAGACAAGAACCCTCCTGAGCCTCTTAACTTCCTCAACATATCTAAGGATCTCCTCCCTAGCCCTGAGAATCTCTACCCCAACGAGTAAGGAGAACTTGTTTATCTGGAAGGGGAGCTTGAGGATCCTTATAGCCCTGGATACATCGCTCCCAGCAACTATATAGCCGAGCCTAAGGCCTGCGAGACCATATGCCTTGGAGAATGTCCTGATCACTAGTAGATTCTCATAGCTATTAATAAGATCCTCCTGCTTATCGTCTGAGAACTCTATATAGGCTTGATCAACAACCACTAAACCCTTAGTGCTCTCAGCAACAGCCCTTATCAATCTCTTATCAACGAGATTGCCTGTTGGGTTGTTGGGGCTGCAGAGAAACACTAGATCGGATCTCGAAGCCTTATCAACAGCAACATCTATATCAAGCCCGAAGTCCCCTTCTCTTAGGGGTATGTAGTCCACTCTATATCCTCTAACAAGGGATCTCAAGGCATACATGGGGAAGCTGGGTTTGAGCACAAGCACCCTGGGCTCTTTAACCAGAACCCCTGCCAGTGCTAGCAGGAGATCTATCGCCTCGTCAGCCCCATTGGTTATGTTCACCATATCCCTCTCAACAGACAGCATCTCAGCCAGCATTCCTGCCAGCTCCGCCTCCTCGCCCTGTGGATAGAGCCTCGGATCGGTTTTAGAGGCAGCCCTAGCTATTATCCCCTCAACAAGCTCCCTAGGTATTAAGAGATTCTCATTCTTATCTAGGGGATATGTGCAGCCATCACTAGCCTCGTAGACTGGGATGTTGCTTCTCACAAAGGATCTGAGCCTCTCCATCAACACCTACTCACCTGGAAATAGATCTGAGGTGGATCTCGAACCCCTCTGAAAGAGCTATAGGGCTTATAGCCATAGCTATCTCCCTAAGATCTCCTAGAGATCCGTGGAACCTCACAGCTCTCCTAAGAGCAACGAAGTCCAGAACAGAGAGACCGCCTCTCCACCTAGCCCACGACATGGTGGGGAGAATATGGTTAGCCCCAGAGTAATAGTCATTCACAGCTGTTGATACGCACCCACTTATCAATACACCGTAGTTCCTGACCATCTCCACGATACCCCCATCCTCGCTACAGATCTCCACATGCTCGGGGGCTATTAGGTCTATAAAGCGGGCTGCCAGTATAGGGTTATTAGCAACAACTATGCTTAAGAGCCTGGAGACTCTCTCGAAAACCATAGATCCTGTTTCTCGTGAAAGTTTCGCAATAGATCTCGAAAGATTCTCCGCAATATTATCGCTGATTGTGACTGCTATTAGGAGAACCGAGTCCCCATGCTCAGCCTGCGCTGCTAGATGCCAAGCTATCTCATCCTCAGAGCCCTTCTTATCGATATATACTAGGAGCTCTGTCGGGCCGGCAAGCATATCGATCCCAACGTCTTTTGAAACAACATGCTTAGCCATCGTAACATAGATACCCCCAGGACCTGCTATCTTATCAACCCTCTCGATACTCTCGGTACCATATGCTAGTGCAGCAACACCATAGGGCCCGCCAACCCTGTATACGCCGTCAAAACCAGCGATCGCTAGGGCGGCCATCATGGCATTGTTGAGAGCTCTTGGTGGGAGGAATGCTACGAGCCTCCCAACACCGGCTTCTCTAGCTGTTGTTCCACACATAATGGCTGTAGATATATATGGCACAACGCCTCCTGGAACATAGCATGCCACCCTGCTCACTGGTTTAAAGAAGATCTCTATTGATATACCGTTGCCTGTATTAACGAGCCACCGCTCCTTGATAATGCTTACCAGGGGCTGCTCAGCGATCCTTATTCTTCTCGAGAGCTCTTCGAGGGATCTTATCAAGCTCCTATCAACCTTCTCAACGCTTGCCTCAAGATCCCTCCTATCGATATATAGATCTTTTCTCGATAGCCTCACACCATCTAGCTTCTCAGCATACTCTATAACAGCCTCATCTCCCCTCTGCCTAACATCACTAACGATCCTCCTCACATTCTCCTCAACATCCTCTACACTGAACCCCGATCTAATGATCCTAGCTATTCTCTCAACATCAGCATCGCTAGCTATTCTTAACACCCTCAAAACCGCCACCCACGCCTATATCGTCGAGCGGTATCACGAGCCTTGGCTCGTATACAACTAGTCCTTGTGCGAGTCTCCTCAGTATGGGCATGATCCTTATGAGGTCGTCTTTACCAACCACAGTGTTTATCGCAACCCACTCAGGATCTGCTAGAGGGCTTATTGTGGGGCTCTTGAGTGCTGGGAGGCTTTTGAGGAGCTCTTCTAGGTTTTTCTTCTTAACATTAATGAATATATGGTATCTAGACCTAGCATCTATGACTCCCCTCATTATAGCAACGATATCGGAGATCTTCTCCCTCTTAACAGGATCGCTTAGAGATCCTGGGCTTGCTATCAGCACAGCCTGTGATTCTAGAACCATGTCGATCGCTTCTAACCCGTTGCTCTCCAACGTAGTCCCGGTTTCTGAGACATCTATGATAGCATCAGCCTCCTCAGGGGGCTTCGCCTCGGTGGCTCCGAAGGATAGTATCACCTGCACCATAGTATTGTCGCCCCACCTGCTCCAAGGCGTTATTACGAGAGGCCTTGATGATCCATAGTATTTCCTATAACTCTCCCTAGTAGAGATAAACCTAGAAGCCGTGTTGAGATACTCTGTAGAGATCCTCAAGATCCTTTTTTCCTCAGCAAACCTCCTAACAAGATCCTCAGCACTCCTATACCCAGAACCCCTTGGTACTGCGAGGACGAGCTTAACCCTCCCTATCCCCAGCTCTAGGAGAAGCTTAACCTTATCCTCAACACCTTGCTCCAGAACCCAGTCGATCCCAGTGATCCCTATGTCGTATAGCCCTTCGTAAACATATATAGGGATCTCCTGGGGCCTCAGGATCTTGACACATATATAGGGATCACTGGCTATTATAGGCCTATAGCTTCTCTCTCTGCCTATTAGTGTGTATCCAGCCCTCTCGAGGAAGTCGTAGACAGCTTTCTCGAGAGAGCCCTTGGGTATGGCGAGTTTAACGAGGCATGCAATAACAAACCACCCCGGATGGTCTGTATATTCTCTCGATGGTCTTCTCTCTAAACTCTATCCCTGGGCTTCTCCCCATCAAAGATCTAGGTGTGAATACACATCCCCGACGCCTTGTAGAAAAGGCTATGGATGCTTATAAGCATTCCGCTCCGCATTTATTAATCGCCCTGTATTTTCTCTGGTGGTGAGCCATGTCATCCTTCGTATCGATAGAGCCTAAGATCTCTCTCGTCTTCAGCGATGTCAAGGTTCCCAAGGCTATTGTGGATTCCCTCAAAGGGCTTGTGGACGAGGTTTTGGTCACTATAGATAGCAATGGTTTTCGCCTCACAGCACTAGATCCTGCCAAGGTATCGATGCTCACACTCGAGATACCCTCGAGCGCCTTTCTAGAGCTTAGGGTTGATAAGGAGCTCTCTCTAGGGCTATCTATGCAGAACCTAGAACTAACACTAGAGGAGGTTAAGAAGAATGAGAGATATGTCTTGGCAAGCGATGGCGAGTTCGTAGAAGTAGTTGTAGAGGGTCTTCCTACGAGGAGGTTTAAGTTTAGAAGCATAGAGCTTCCAAGCGATATACCAAGCATAGATGTCCAATACGATGTTGATGCTATAATAGGTATAGATCCCTTCAAACTAGCGATCAAGGATATAGCGTCAATAGGATCCTACGCCCTTCTCAGGGCGGAGAACGAAGAGGCCCTCGAGATCATGGAGGCCTCTACCAAGAAGGGTCTTGCAAGGCTTACAAGATCCTCAGGGGCTCTGATAGATCTAAGGGTCAATAAGCCCTCAAGTTGCTCCTACGAGATCAGCTATATAGAGAAAATCCTATCCCTCGCCAAACTAGCATCACAGCTACAGGTAAGCTTTTCCAACGACTCCCCACTCAGACTAGTATTCCCCCTCGTTATGGGGGGCACGGCTACCTTCTACCTAGCGCCCCAGGCTGTGTAGCGCATGAAGATCTATGTGGAGCACCTCGAGGAAGAGTTGGGGAGATGGTTATTAGCTGAGTATAGGAATAGCTATAGGATCGCGGGGGATCTTCTCTTAGTAACAGGGATCGAGATACCGGGCATTCCTAGCACGGCAAAAAGGCTCCACGAGATCGCGGATCCCTCAAGGCTCATAATACTAGACCCCCAGGCTGAAGAGGAGCTCAAGCCAGAGGATCTCCAGGGATGCGATGGGATCGTGGTAGGCGGGATCCTGGGCTCACACCCACCCCTAGGAAGAACTAAGAAGCTCCTCTCAGACAGGTTCCCCCAGGCTGTTAAAAGAAATATAGGGAAACACCAGTTCTCGATAGATGGGAGCGTCTATATAGCCCTACAGATCATCAGGGGCAAAAGGCTCAAAGACATACCATTCACCGTGGGTGTTACAATAAAGAGGAAACTAGGCCCTGTGGAACACGAGATCCACCTCCCCTACGCCTACCCCTTAATAGATGGCAAACCACTATTATCAGAAGAACTCATAGAACTTCTGGTCGGATCGAACAACTATACCATTGAATATCACACAGATATATATGCTAGCTGATCCCATTAACCATCTACACCACCATAGATGGGAGGATCATGGAGGTTTGGAGCCCATAGCTTGGAACCAAAGCTAAGGTTAATACATAATAACAGGGTATAACGATTAATAGTATTTATATATAAAATCTTTCTTAGCAATGATAGAGGGGTTGGTGCTCTGAAGAGAGTGTTTGACAAGATATCTCCAAAGACTCCTGAAAGGGATATGTTCGATACCCTTGTTAAGCACCTCGACATATCTCTCAAAGCCCTTGACATGACATACGAGATGGTTATCGGGCGTTGCAAAGATCCTGGCGAGGCTGTTGAGAGAGCTAACGAGGTGCTTCTAATGGAGAGGGAGGCTGACGAGCTCGCAGAAGACCTGTTCGTAAAGATAATCAAGGGATCCATGCCCCCCGTGATAGTCTCAGAGCTCCAATACCTGGTCGATAAGACAGACGATATAATGGATCACATATACTTTATCGGGATGGAGATGTCTAGAGCTTATCGCAACGGCCTCACACAGAACCAGGTTTTAGGACAGATCTACTCCGATATAGGGGTAATGATGAGCCTTGCAAAATCGGGTTTGAAGAAACTGCGGGAGCTATATACAAAGGCTTTTAGAGATAGAGACGAAACTCTGAGGTTGAGAGCTGAGATAGATGTGATCGAGGATAAGATAGATGAGGTGAAAAACCAGGTTCTTAACAAGATCTATGAGGGTGGGGGTCTAAAACCTATAGAGATATTCCACGCAATACAACTCATAAGGACAGTCGATGATATAGCTGACGCCACAGAAGATGCTGCCCACGCTGTGGTGAGGCTTGAAAGCTCTGTTATATCCTGAGCATTGCTGGGAAAACTAGCCTTTGGCAACACCTATAGGTCTGAGCCTTGCAACGAGCTTCGCTATCTTAACCCTATCAGCTACAAGGGCTACTTTATCGACATCCTTATAGGCCCCGGGAGCCTCTTCCGAGACTATCCTCGCATCCACAGCCCTCACATATATTCCTCTCTTGCTCAGCTCGTTTATAACCTGGCTTGCTGGATAGCTCCTAACAGCCCCAGCCCTGCTCATCCACCTCCCAGCACCGTGTGGTGCTGAGTAGAATGTCCTTATGCTCTCAGGTATCCCTACCATGACGAAGCTCCCCGAACCCATGCTACCTGGTATTAGAACCACCTGTCCGGTCTCCTGGTGCTCCTTAGGTATCTCTGGATGCCCTGGTGGGAATGCCCTGGTAGCTCCTTTCCTGTGAACCACAACTTTTCTCCTCTTCCCGTCTATCTCGTACTCCTCTATCTTTGCTATGTTGTGGGCTACGTCATAGATTATGCTTAGATCCAGCTTGTCTGGATCGACGTGGAATACCTGCCTAAAGCTCTCCCTAACCCAGTGGGTTATGAGTTGCCTGTTAGTGAAGGCAAAGTTAGCCGCAGCCCCCATAGCCTGGAAGTAGTCCTGAGCCTCCTTGGTATTGAATGGTACTGATGCGAGCTCCCTGTCAGGTGGGTTGACACCGTATTTCTTCATAGCCCTCTCCATGATCATTAGATAGTCGCTCGCAACCTGGTGCCCAAGCCCTCTAGATCCGCAGTGGGCCATCACAACAACCTGGCCCTCGCTAGATATCCCGAGCTTCTTAGCTATAGACGGGTCGAAGATCTTGTCGACAACCTGTACCTCGAGGAAGTGGTTCCCAGCACCGAGTGTTCCTAGCTGCTCCTTACCCCTATCCTTAGCCGTTTTAGAGACCTTGTCAGGATTAGCCCAGTCTATAAAGCCCCTCGACTCTATATGGTATTTATCGTCAGCCCATCCATAGCCCTTCTGTATAGCCCAGTCAACACCCATGCCGAGGATGTTGTTTATATCCTGCACAGACACCCTGATCTTACCCTCAGCACCGACACCGCTGGGGATGTTCTCGAAAAGAGTATCTACAAGCTCCTTAAGCTTTGGCCTGACATCCTTCTCCATAAGGTTTGTCCTTATAAGCCTAACACCGCAGTTGATATCATACCCAACCCCGCCAGGGCTTATCACGCCCTCATCGACATCGAAGGCAGCAACACCGCCTATGGGGAAACCATAGCCTTGATGCCCGTCAGGCATTACATATACCTTACCAACAACACCGGGGAGTGTCGCTACATTAGCACCCTGTACTAGGGTCATATCCTCCCTCATCTTCTTTATAAGAAACTCGTCGCCAAACACGATAACATCTGTCCTCATACCGGGCCTAGCACCCTTAGGTATGATCCATGTATACTCGTCCGGGCCTCTCTCGATCCTTATCGACACGACATCCACCTAGTTATATTACCCACAGCACCTTTTATCCTTACTTATATATCCTTATAGAGATCCATGCGGCTCGGACTACATATGAATATAGTGTGAAAAAGCTGATCCTCTAGGCATTGCTGATAGGACTGAGTCATACCCTCTTGACCCAAGATACAGTGTCAGTAGCAACATCGATCACAGCGACCCTCTCCCAAGAGGGCTTACCATCCTTCATAACCACAGCCCATGCATCATAGCTACCACCAGCCCTATCCCCGTTCTCGTCTAGCAGTGTCCACCCAGATACTCCGAAATGCCTCTGCGCGATTAGTGGTAGAGCGTTCCTTATAGCCTCACCATCGTACTTGCCAGTCTCTATTATAGCTAATCCTATGAGTACCGTGCAGTCATATACAAGGGCGGGCCACGTACCAGGATCCTCTCCCACCCTCGCCCTAAACCTCTCAGCAAATTCAATATACTTAGGACTCTCTGTTGGTGCGAAGATATGTGATATTAGTTTCACCTTTGCTAGCTGTCTTCCAGCAACCTCTAGGATCTTTTTGTTAAGAGCCGTCCCATCTGTTCCAAACCACGTTATACTCATAAGCTCTGGGTAACCCTCGGCTTGGGAGGCTATCGTTGCAGCCTCCTCACGGCTTATTAACAGCATAGCAACCTTATCAGCACCATATTTAGCTATAGCATCTCTAATACTTGATACAGCTGCTGTAAGCTCTGCTGAGAAGTCCACCTTATCCGGATCATACCCGATCTTTGAGATCACAGACCCCCCTATCTCCTTAAACCTAGACTCTACGTATCTCGCAAAACCACTACCCCATGCATCGTTTACATACATTATATAGATATACCTAGCCCCATAATCATACATAAGCCGTAGCCAGCTGCTTCGAGTTTCATGATGGTTTATAAGGACTGATATTAAACCTGTAGTTCTGCAATAATGGAACATTATATAAGCCCTGTTATTCTATGGGATGCCCGCCCAACAATGAGGGTGGGGATAAAGACCCGAGGGGCGGGTTAAATAAAAAAGCCCAGGATGTGGGGGTTTCCCCACAGCAGTGAACCAGAGGCGAACTATGAAGGGGAGCTGTGGGCTGGGGTCACCCCGAACGGGTGGAGGCTAAGGATAAGGGCTCCAATGAAAGGGGCCCTGAGGCCTATGAAGCCAAGGGAAGAGCGGTTGATATCAAGCAGTATCAACTGCTATGAAGCCCGAACCCCTTGAGAGAGCTTTACCACCATATCCACCATATATATCTGGCGGGACTAGCCTGAAGGCGTAGTCGGGCAAAGCTAGATCAGAGGCTACAGAGCCATAGCTGCAGATAACAATCTTATTACCATCAATATAGCTCTTCACAGCCCTAACCTCAGGGCTTGATGCAAAGCCCACAATAGCCCTAACGCCCCTAGCATAGAGGGCCTGGGTCTTTGCTAGAGCGACTGTCGGGTCTGTGGCGCTATCCTCTATAAGGAGCCTGAATGTTATTGGCAGGCCGAGAGATCTAACATAGTTATTGAGATCCTCTATAGCCATCTCAGCAGCAACCTTTGTTATCGCACCCTCAGCGGAAAACGCACCGCTCAGAGCTAGCAGAGCCCCTATAGGTATCTCCCTAGGCATCGCTGTAGCCGGCTGCGTCACAGTCACCCTTACAGTAGTAGTCGTAGCCATGGTGATTGTCTGCACCGTTGCCTGTTGCGGCACCGTTACTGTTATAGTTACCATTTTTGCCGGTGCAGCTGTCCCTGCCAATATATACCCAACTACTAGCCCTATTATAAGCAATGCTATATAGATCGAGACTTTATTGCAGAGATACCCCTCAAGTAGACACCATTAAAATCTCTCTTAAGAGTATTAAAAAACCCCCTTTGCAGGCTTGTCAGAATTATTAGCCCCATATCGTAAAGATAAATCCTATAGCTGTGCTGAGAAGAACCCTCTATACCGTTTTTACTAATACCTAACAATCCTGGAAGGCTTTGTCAAGATCTCGGCTCCCTTGCTTGTCACGACTAACAGCTCCTCAAGCCTGATGCCAAACCTCCCCGGTATATATACTCCGGGCTCTATTGTTACCACATATCCCTCTCTAAGCTCGTCGTTGGAAGACCTTGCTAGAAGAGGTGGTTCGTGAACCTCAACACCAACACCATGCCCGAGCGCGTGTATAAAGTATTTCCCATAGCCTTTCTTCTCAAGAACGCTTCTCGCTACCCCATCGACCTCTGAGGCCTTGACCCCAGGGCTTATCTTCTCTATAGCGGTGTTGAGGGCTTCCTCAACAGCTTCCAAGGCTCTCAGCTCTTCCGAACCCACACTGCTCCCCACAAGCATCCTTGTCATGTCAGACACGTATCCAGAGTACACAGCACCCATATCTATGACCACAACATCTCTTGACGAGATCCTTCTATCACCCGGCTCCGCATGTGGATAGGAGGCGTTCGGACCTGAAGCCACTATAGTTGGGAACGCATACCCATCAGAGCCATGTAGTCTTAACGCTCTATCAAGCATCCCAGCCAGCTCCCTCTCACTCATACCCTCCCTAACACTCCCAGCAACCTCTGTGAATGCTTTCGACGCTATCTCGGCGGATCTCGATATAGCTTCGATCTCGCTCTTTGTCTTCAAAGCCCTGATCCTTGAGAGATCTTCTGAGAGATCCACGCACTTGCCAGAGAGGATCTCGAGGAGCCTTTTGCCCAGATATGAGTAGTCACACCCAAAGGCTCCTTTAACGCTCAGCTCCTTCTTAATAACATCTTCAACACCTCCCCTTATGAGGGGCATATCCTCCGGAGGCTCTACTGGGTATCTCTGGTAAGCTATAACCTCTATATCCTTAGCCCCGGATACATGATCCCTGATCCTTGTGTATTCGAGCACAGGCACATAGACCCTAGCCCTCTTATCGCTGATAATAGTGATCGCTGAGACCCCTTTTCCCAAGAACCACTTGTTCATAGACTCGCTCGCAATCAGAAGCCCTTTTAGAGAGAGCTCTTCAACTAGTGCTGAGACTCTTGATAGCTTCTCCTCAAGGATCTTTATCCTAAGCCCGCTTTCCACCAATATACACCGAAATATATCCTGTGAGGGCTTATTTACCAACCACCGGTTCTATAATCTAGACCAGACTATTGCTGGAGATTAAAAGGCTTACCACTTCTAAGGATCTCCTCGGGGATCTTGTCTCTATATTTTTTAAGGAACTCTCTATCCTCCCCCTCGTTCCTATACATGTCGGGAAGCATTCTCGGGATCTCATCGATCACGGGGTACCATCTCCCACACTTCCTACAATAGATCACTGCTGTGGCTATCTCTATAGATACGCACTCCTCGCACGGTGTCTCCACCTTCTCCTTCGAGAGATCTTTTTTGAGATAGCTACACCATAGCTCGCATAAAGGCTTACTCCTACCCAGCTCCCTCCTCGGGTGCTTCTTCTCCTCAATAACTATCAACTCTAGGGGGAAGTTTTTACACATAGGGCATGCTAGTAGATCCACAAGCCTGTATTTCACCCAACAACACCTCTTATCACTGAGAGAAGCTCGCTAAGGATCCTATCACCCTCATCCCTGCTAACAGCCTCCAGCATGATCCTCACCACAGGCTCCGTACCAGAGGGCCTTACGAGGAACCAGCCTGTCTTGAGGTTAACCCTAACACCATCTATATTTATGGTATCACTACCCCTATACACCTCCCTAACAGCCTCGACAGCCTTGAGAGCCTTATCCCTATCCATCGGGATCTTGGTCTTAACTATATAGACCCTGGGTATTTGGGAGAAGAGCTGGGAAGCCCTCTCACCGGAATAAGCCATAGCCTCGAGGAAGAGGGCGGATTTAGCACCACCATCCCTCACTGATAAGTGCTCTGGATACACGAAACCCCCGTTCTCCTCGAAGGCACACATAGCCCCAGATCTCCTTATACCCTCGAAGAGCCTCTTTATACCAACAGCTGTGTATTCAACCTCAAAACCCCTCGACTTAAAGGCTCTCGCCACAAACTCTGAGGTTGATACAGCAGTAACGATCCTTCTAGGCCTCTTCGACCTCCCACTCTCCGCGAGGTGCTTGGCTATTATAAAAGCACTCCTATCTCCCCAGTGGATCTCGCCATCCTCTGATACAAAGATAGCCCTATCACCATCACTATCATGCCCAACACCAAGATCTGCCCCCAACGCTCTCACAACCCTTGAAAGATCTCCCAGGCTATCCGGGGTAGGCTCATAATGCCTCGAGGGCTGTGGCGAGGGGTCAGCATTTATGGTGATAACCTTCACCCCAAGCCTCCTCATAATCTCTGGAGATGTATGGGTCGTCACACTATTAGCAGGATCGATCACAACCTTATACCCCTTCGAGGCTATCTTATCCCTATCCACGAGGGAAACGATCCTCGATATATAGAGGTCAAGAGCGCCCTCAAGCCTCCTAACACCATGCCAAGCCTCAGCATAGCTAGCCCTTCTAAACCTCGACTCGAAATACAGGGCCTCGACCTCCTCCTCAACACTATCGCTAACCTCAACACCATCGGGTCCTACTAGCTTTAAGCCAACATACTCAGGAGGATTATGGCTTGCTGTGAACATGACACCGCCATCGAAGCCCAGCTCTCTCACAGCAAGCTGGAGAGCGGGTGTAGGGATCTTCCCAGCATCGTAGACCTTAACCCCAGAGCTTATAAGGCCTGAGACACCTGCGTGGAATATTGCTTCCGTACCACCGCGATAGTCCGATGCGACAAGGATCCTGGAGCCGGGGGCGAAGTAGCTTCCTATAGCCATACAGAGCCTGGCTGCCTCAACAACATCTAGTGTCTTGTTAAAAACACCCCTAACACCGTCTGTCCCAAATAGCCTGGGCATGTTCATCCAAACAATATCTCCCACGGGTGTTATATATTGGGTTTGGTGGATGGGCAGGATCGTTTGGTTCGATGCCCTAACATCTAAGCAGATACTCATAGCCTTGTCGCTCAAACGCTTCCTCCAACCCCACGGATACGATGTCCTGGTGACAGGGAGGAGATATGACGCTATAGAGGGGATTGTGAGAGCCCTCGGGGCAGATGTTCCGCTCGTAGGAGGCTATGGCGGGGATGCCTATGAGAAGCTTAGGGAGGAGGTTTCGAGGATGGGGCTTCTCTTAGAGATGCTCTCGGACAGGGTTAGCGACCTTATAGCAGGGATCTCCTACCCAAACCCCGTGGAGGCTAGGATAGTCTATGGATTGGGAAAACCCCTAGCAATCCTATCCGACACACCGCACTCTATCCATGCCCACAGGCTCACAGTGCCCTTGGCATCTTTCCTAGTCCATAGCTGGTGTATAGATAGTGCTGAGTGGAAGCAGTATCTATTACCCCACACAAGGCTCTATAGCTATCGCGGTGTCGACGAGCTCAGCTGGATCTTTTATCTAGAGGAGATCCAGGATCAGAGGCACATAAGATCCCTAGGCCTTTCTGAAAGAGAATACGTTGTTATAAGACCTGAAGAGACCAAGGCTTCTTACTACATATGGAGGGATAAGTGGGATCTGTGGGTAAGGATCTCTGAGGATCTTGTTAAGAGAGGGTATAAGGCCGTGATCCTACCTAGATATGGGGATCAGAGGGCATATATGGAGGAGAGGCTTAGAAACCATATAGAGAGGGAGAGGGTAATAATACCCCCTACCGAGAAAGCCATAGGCCCAGCCCTAGCTAAGCACGCCTTAGCAGTCATAACAGGGGGAGGGACTATCGCTAGAGAGGCAGCACTCTACGGGGTTCCGGGGATAACTCTCTTCCCACTAGAGCTCTCAGTAGATAGGTGTCTCTCATCCGTGGGCCTCCCTATAAAGAGGGCATCAAGTATAGAGGAGATCATGGGTATTATAGATAGTGCTGGGAGCAGTATAGAGCTATTCACCGCCAAGGCTAAAGAGATCATAGCCGGTATGGAGCCCCCTCAAAAAACCCTGCTAGAGATCCTCAGAGGGGTTGAGAGCCGTGGAGGGGGAGGGTGTTAGAATCCCTGGAGGCTCTATAGAGAACCCTATCTTCGCTGTCGAGAGGCTCATGTGGCTCGTTGAGAGCGGGCAGAGTGTGGAGGAGGCACAGGTTAGGAGGGCTGGCGAGCTCCTGGGAACGCCTGTTAAGAGGGTTGAGGCTCTGAGGGCTAGGTACTCGGATGTTTTCTCCAGGTTTATTGAGAAGAGATGCTCAGAGACAGGTTCTGGGTATAGGGTTTGCATATACTCATGGAACAAGAAGAGGGCTTTCAAAGCCTTCCCAGCCTCTCTCTACGCTACAGGCACGATCATCCTGTTCAGAGGAGACGAGCCTCTGGAGGTTATGTGCAACCCCTTACCAAAGGCTCTCGACTACCCGGTTGCTGCGGAAAATATACCGGGCTCTATGGTTCCTTACTATGTGTCGGAGAGGATCGATGGGTGGCAGGTTAACGCCTACTACGATAAGATCCTTAGGAGATGGGTCTTCTCGACCAAGTATGTGCTCCACAACATGTATTTCTCGCGAGGCGTTCTAAACATAGATAAATATGGAGAGATAAGCAACCCAATAGTATCCCTAGCCGATGAGATAGCATCTGGAGAGAATCTCTATGCAAGGCTAGAGGGTCTGGAGGGGTGGTCATTCATATTCGTATTGCTAGGACCAGAGCCGGCTATAACATCTCCACCATACCCAATAGCACCAGATCCTAGTGAGTATAAGCTCTACCTAGTAGCAGCTAGGAGGAGCGATGGGATCCTAGTAACAGGAGCTGAGGCTGGGGGGAGGATAGGGTGGAGCCTCATCCCTGCTGAGAGGATCGCTAAACCCCTAGAGGATCTATACAGCGAGATCAAAGGCTCTATAACAACAAGATCTCTAATAGCATGGCTAAGAACGGATAAGGGGGATCCCGTTATACTTGAGATCCCCTCGCAATACTATTATGACGCAATGATGGTGAAGCACCTTAGGGATGCTAAATCGGCCTCCATACTATGCTCCGAGGATCTATGTGAAGAGGTATCCAAGCTAGTCCCCGAGGATCTGGGGGAGAGGGTTAAAGCTATTGGGAGGATCTTCAGAGATCTTGTTGAATCCCTAGAACACGGGCTCCTTGACGAGAGAGCCTTCTCTGCAATAGCCGATACGATCAACGAGATCAGGGGTGAGAGGGTGATCACTGCGAAAGAGATCCTTGATGAGGCTTTATCAAGAAACTATAGAAGGCTGGCTAGAAAGATACTAGCCCTCGCTCTCGAGGATAAATCCCTAGCTTCTAGCGAGGTTACGGATATACTTGCAAAGATAAAGTCTATTGCTCGGTTTAACAACACAAACGAGGCAAAGTTGCTATGAACTCCCAAACAGATGATAGCTATAGCGGGTAGATCGTGTTGGAGATACACTCAACCCTCTTAGAGATAGCTAAGAAAGATCTAGAGGCGTCTAGGCTCCTATTCGATAAAAAGCTATATCCTCAGGCTGTATTCTTCTTGCAACAAAGCATTGAAAAAGCTATCAAATCCTATGGTATATTTTGAATAAAGTGATAAGTGAGGGAGAGACAAGGGATATTGGGCATAGAGCGTGGAAGGTCTATCGCAAGATTTTCAGTAAGATTAAAGAGGACATGAAAAAAGCAAAAGAATTCATTGAGGCTTATCCAGGACTCAAACAGACGAGAATAATAAAGGATCTAGATCTCGACGCTATCATAGCTAAGCTAGAAGAGCATGAAGATAACCTCTCTGAAGAAAAGGAAAAAGAGCTATGGAAGCTCTCTTTCGAAAAGGAGAGGCTTGAAAGCATTATAGTAGAGATCAACAAAACAAGGAAAGAGTTGGAAGAGGAAATCACGATATATGTAAGCGAGCGGGACGTCAAAGAGATAAAAAAAGCCTTAATGGATTATATCTTTAAGATCAATCCTACAGCGAAGATTGCAGCAGATAAGATCAAAAGAAAGATAGACAAAGCGCTCACTCCCCAGCTAATTAGAGATCTCCTTAATATAGTGATAGCCGAGCTGCCTTCTTACGCCTTCTGTTCTTTGTCACTATATTACCTCTCCTTGGTTTTCTCCCCACATGCTACTAAACCAAGGTATCCCCAAGCTGGCCACAATCCCTTAGAGGTCTACAACGAAAGGATGCCGTTGATCCAGGTGTTTAACCACTTCATAGAGATTACTGAAGAGACTTTGAATGCCCTGGATCGCATATTTAATAGTTCCACGCGTTTATCCTTCACATTTCAACTCGATTCATTGTAATTTCTTGAGATAGCATAGCATCTGGCTATATTTCTCATCTTCCTTATAGTGAGTCATGCCGAGCTCTTATTTAGAGCGATATGATTCCCATGTGCGAGAGTGCTAATAATAGAATGAATGTTGCAAGGGTGATCAGGATGTTATCGTCTATAGGGTTCATCTCGTAGTGTTCAATCACCGAAGCTAGAGCTGCTATGAATACTCCTGGGAATCCTATATAGTAATAAGCTATGGGTGTACAGACTACGAACATGGCTAGATTACCCCACCATGATTTAGTCCTCTTCCTAAACATGGCGTTCCTCACAATACCTGTTGCAGCGTCTCCGAATGACATGAAGAGTATTGGTATTAAGCCGTAGAGAGGCGTTGCCATGAATATCCATGAGGCTGTTAACACTGCTCCCCAAGCGATGCAGAAGTTCACCTCATACATGTTATCCTCAACCTGGTACCAGTATAAAAGCCTCCCAGTCCTATGGGGTATCCAGTTTATAAGAGCGAGAAGCAGTGCCAGGATCATTGGTATCGTAGGCGATGTGAAAAACACGGGGACTAGGAGGGCTACAACACCGCCTGCGAGGATATGTATTACTTTTCTATTAAAATAGACAGCAACATTGTGGGGAAAAACCCCTGCTAATAAAGATCCTATAGAGATACTTAGTCCCTAGAACAACTAGAAGGACGTAGAGGAACAGGGCGAGAGCATAGAGAGCCTCTGTTAAGAGGTTAAGCGGTACCAGGTGCTCTAAATATAAGCCCAGGTTCAAGGTACCACCAACGTTTCTGAGAATCCGTTCTTCCAAAACTAATATATTTTCTAGAGATCTAGGCTATAGTATCAATCATATTTAGAACAAGCACATCCCTTCACCCCTAGATCTATTGGTGTGTGTCGATGTTGAAGGCTTTCCCTATCGTTATCATTATACTGTAAAAGACCAAGCCCGTGTTACCGTAGATATCGTAGAACACTCCACACTTGTTAGAGGACGACTCTTTCCTGGATCTTGTAAGATGGAGGCCGAGGATAAAGGAACCGGTGAGAGGGCCCTGAGACCAATAAAACCAAGGAAAGGGCGGCTGATACCAAGCAATACCAAGCACAGTGGAATCCGAACCCGCTTGCCGGTCTGCCATATATGCAATTCCCCGCATTGACACGTTTATTAACTCGTATAGTTGTGAGGAATTGGTGGTCTAGATGGTAAGGGTTTCGAATGCTATAAGCAGGACAGCGGCCCTATTAATAGTCATAGTAGTCCTGGTGGCGGTAGGGGGAGCGATGGCTTTCTTATTCATGCGCCCCCCAACCACCGCTATTACTACTACAACAGCACCGAGCCCCACAACAACAGCTATACCAACCACGTCTCCCACTCAATCACCTACTCTTCCTCCGACTACCCCTACTACACCCACAACAACCATGACTACGATTACAACGCCTATCCCACAGCTCAGGATGCATACTCAGGTTCTCTACATAATCTCCAACGATGAGAACACGAGGATCCAGATGTATAGGTCGGGCTCTGTGGATATCGCTGTTGTAACGCCCGCTAGGTGGAAGGATCTTAACGGAACCCGAGTAGGGGATTTCTACCTGATCCTTCAGCCGAACCCCGCCAAACCGATGCTCACGATACAGCATATAATATTGAACAACTATAGAGCGCCTTTCAACATAACCGAGGTTAGACAAGCCCTAGCATATGCAGTCCCATACCAGGTGATCCTGGATCAAGTGTTTGGTGGTCTTTATACTAGCCTCTATACAATAGTCCCCAAAGGCGTGTTCGGCTATACTGATTATGATATTGTTAAGTATACATACAATATCACAAAGGCTAGAGAAATCATAGAAGGTCTTAAAGCCAAAGGCTTTGATCCCGGAAAATACACGATCACGATAATATATAACCTGGGCAACACAGCAAGAGCGCAGATAGCGGCGCTTCTGCAGAACTCCTGGTCACAGCTGGGCTTCAAGGTCCTTGTGGAGACCTATAACTGGCCTCAGTATCTAAACAAGGTAGATCACTTTGACTTCGATGTAGCGCTCCTAGGCTGGATACCAGACTACCTCGACCCAGACAACTACCTCACACCATTCGTGTGGGGAGGAGCTGAGTTTAAAGATCTGAAGTATTACAAGGGAGCCTCGCCAGGAGATGTGTCGAGCTATCTAGCTAAGGTGGAGAGGGTTATCGACACTCCCAAGTTCATAGTCGTAGTAGGGCCAAAGGGTAGCGGAGCCACCTACACAGGGCCCACGAACAAACCGCTTCTAGTTGTAAGCTATGTGCTAGATGAGGAGGCTACTAAGAAGAACTGGGAGAACCCCTATGCTATGGTCAATATAGGGGCTCCAGGCTGGAGAGACGTGCCTGTAAGCGCTCTTGTCAAGCTATCCAAGGTCGTGCTAGACCCTGAGGTTAGAGAGGCTATAATCAATGCTGCTGTTATCGTGTTCAACCACGAAGTACCTATGATAATGATGGGCCAGGCTATAACAGGGCTTAACTATGGGAGCTGGGTCAAGAACATGTATTACCCGCTCACTACCTTCGCGAGATACGATCTAGTATATGAGGATCCCAGAGCACCCGTGGTTGACACCGGTGTGCTTGGCATCAAGAACGACCCAGCGACAATGGTTATAGCAACGATAGGGTGGCCAGACACATTCGATACGGCTAAGTCCTATGAGAGCTTCGGCTGGGAGATATTCCAGCAGATCTATAGCAAGCTTATTGACTACGAATACGAGAACACAGAACCAGAGCCCCAGGTAGCAACTGCGTGGGCCTTCAACAAGGCTGGAGACGAGCTATACTTCGTGGTTAGAGACGGTGTCCTGGCATATGATCCCTGGAACAACAAGACATACCAGGTAACAGCTGTTGATGTCCTGTTCAGCATATGGAGAGCTGCGAGGCTGAATCTAGATCCCTCATGGCTGGTAAGGGACTTCATAGATGTTAACGCATCCTCAGTGCTCACAGTCGATGAGTTCAAACAAAAACTCTCCGAAGGACTCGTAACAATATATCATGGTAAAGAGTACGATGTATCCTCCCTCGACCAGCTTCTAAAGATATTCAACACATCAAACGTGCCTATAAACGGTGTTGTGAAATTCAAGCTCTACAACCCATACGCCGCAATACTGCATATATTCACAACAGCGCCTGCAAGCATAATCTCAATGCAATACGCCCTAGGCGATAAGTATCAACAGGCCCTCATGGATTCAAATAATGGGAGAGACCCGAGCGCCTGGGCTAAATACGTGATACCAGGAGAAGATGATTCCACGCATAAACTGCTAAGGGAGAAACCCATAAGCACAGGACCCTACTATGTTGCCAGCTATAGAGAGGACAGCTATATATTGCTAAAGATAAACCCATACTATTGGAACAGCGATCTGTGGGTCAAGCTATACGGATATAAACCAAGGCCGTGATTTCAAAAAGATCCTTTATTTATAAGTTTTTTCCCCACAGTTCCCATCTTATTAGCCCTCTCCTAACTAGATGTAAGGGGTAAAGAGCATATGGGGTTCGCAACGTTTCTTATACGCAGGATCGCGACATTCGTGCCAACACTGCTCGGCGTGCTCTTCATAACCTACCTGATAGCCTACGCAGTACCCACAGACCCTGTGAGAGCATGGGTGTCCGAGAAACTCACAGACCCCTCGATCCTCCAGAGGGTAAGGGCTGAGTATAAGTTTGACGCACCATGGTATGAGCAGTTCCTCTTCCTCGTCTCAAGCTTCTTGAGAGGAGAGCTCGAGGATCCAGTAAGAGGTACGAACGTTTTTGCAGAGATAGCATCAAGATTCCCCATAACCGTGGAGCTCGCTATAGTCTCTTTCCTCTTCCTCGTAGTATTCTCGCTACCGTTAGGGATTCTCGCAGCCCTTAAGAAGGATTCGATCATAGATTTTGCGGTAAGACTCTTAGCACTGTTTGGAGGCTCTATGCCCTCATTCGTGCTATATTACTTAATGATACTTGTCTTCTTCTCATACCTAAAGGCTACATACCTCGCAGGGATCCCTGTCCCCAGCTCCCAATGTATAAATACTATTAGCAGTCTCTCCTCATACCCCGTGGTCGGGGTGGTCATAGGCTCTATCGGAGCCGTCCCAATGTTTGGGGCTGCTATGTGTGGTGAGTGGGATGTCTTCTTCGATAGCATTAAGAGGCTCTATGTCCCCGCACTAGCGCTGGCTCTCCTCAATGGGGGCTTTGTTGCGAGGATTGTGAGGAACAGCTTCCTCGACGCACTAGGATCTGAGTATGTGTTATACGCCAAGGCTAGGGGTCTTAAGAAGAGCAATGTGTTCAAGCACGCGTTTAAGAACGCATTCATACCTGTGCTCACTATCCTTGGGCTCTCTTTTGGAGGGCTGCTCTCAGGAGTTGTGATTGCTGAGACTGTTTTCAACATACCTGGTTTGGGTAGATATATGTATGACTCGATAGCGAGGCTGAACTTCCCAGCACTCATAGGATCGGCTTTTGTTGTCGCTCTAGTATATCTAATAATAAACCTTATAGTGGATATACTCTACGCCTATATAGATCCAAGAATAAGGTATTGAATCGAGGCGATACACCATGAGCGAGGCGATCTACAAGGTTCTTGAGAGGGCAATAGATCTTATGGTCAAGGCTAGAGACACCCTCCAGAAGGGCTGGGCTGAGAGGAACGAGTCAAGGATCAGGGAGTGGAAGCTAATGGCATATGCTTTCAGTAGATCTCCAATAGGGGTTCTCGGGGGTCTGATGGTCTCTATAACAGTTGTAATAGCAATCATAGGCCCCATAATAGCTCCCCAGCCATATTGGGTCTACCCAGTGATAGAGAATCTAAGCCTCAGATATCTGCCCCCATGCATCCCACCCGCATGTAGCGGTCAACCCCTTCTGGGGACTGATGAGTGGGGCAGGGATCTCCTCTCCATGGTACTCTATGGTATCAGAATATCATTTGTAATCTCCCTAGTGATAGTTGCTCTAGGTGCCCCCATAGGAATCATACTAGGCCTGATTGCTGGGTATAAGGGGAGATATGTGGACGAGGTTATAATGAGGATCACAGATATATTCATAGCCTTCCCAGGGCTTATACTGGCAATAGCCTTCGCCTCGGTACTGCCCCAGAGGATCAGAGACTTCTTAGGCACATATACACCTGCTAGGGATTTCTTCGCAATGCTCTTCGGACTAAGGCCGGAGGAGTTTGGACAGATAGCAGCCCTGCTATCGATCTGGATAGCGATGATCATCGTCTGGTGGCCAGGGTATGCGAGGGTTGTTAGGGGAAGCGTTTTAAGCGTGAGAGAACAACCATTTGTCGAGGCCGCCAAGCTCATGGGCCTGTCGGAATGGAGGATCCTCTCTAAACATATACTCCCCAACGTGATATCGCCAGTGATTGTTATGATAACCTTTGACCTAGCAACAGCAACCCTAGCAGCAGCGGCCCTATCCTTCCTAGGGCTAGGGCCCCAAGAACCCGTGCCCGAACTAGGCTTCCTAATATCCAAGGCGGGGAACTTCTTCCCCGAGAAGAGCCTCCACGTAGTAGCGATAGTGGGTGCTGTTCTCCTCTTCATAGCCCTGGGCTGGAACCTCCTTGGTGATTCTCTAAGAGATATACTGGATCCTAAAACGAGAAGGACTATCGAGTATAGGGTGAGGAAGAAATGAGCAACACGTTCTCCGAGAAACACATCCTAAAGGTATCGGATCTCCAGGTCAGGTTCTACACATATGCAGGTGTTGTTGAAGCCGTTTCAGGCGTTTCTTTCGAGGTATATAGAAACGAGATCGTAGCCCTCGTCGGCGAGACCGGGAGCGGTAAGACGATGTCCACAAGGGCTATCACAAGGCTTATAGAGCCCCCCGGAAGGATCGAGGGGGGATCGGCACTTTTCAGGAGAAAAAACGGCGCCGTCGTAGATCTACTCAAACTATCGGACGAGGAGATTAGAAAGATAAGGGGCGATGAGATAGCATATGTATTCCAAGACCCAACATCAGCTCTAGATCCGCTCTACACGATAGGAGCCCACATAGCTGAGACCGTGAAAGATCACAAGAAGGCTGGAAAGAACGTGATAAAGGAGCTTGCCATAAAACTCCTAAGAGATGTGAACATACCGAACCCCGAGGTGAGGGTCAAGAGCTTCCCCCACGAGATGTCCGGCGGTATGAGGCAGAGAGCTGTTACAGCTATAAGCCTCTCAAACTCACCTGCGTTGCTTATAGCTGACGAGCCTACAACCAATCTCGATGTGACCATACAGGCTCAGGTGCTCGACATGTTGAAAGAGCTGGCTAGGAGTAGGGGGATGAGCACAATACTGGTTACCCATAACCTCGGGGTTGTCGCTGAGACTGCCGATAGGGTCTATGTCATGTATGCTGGGAAAATCGTTGAGAACGCAGGTGTGTATGAGATTTTCGACAACCCCTCCCACCCATATACCCAGATGCTATTAAGAGCAGTCCCTAACCCTGTGAAGAAGGTTGAGAAGCTAGAATCGATACCAGGAACTATACCGACCCTTATAAATCCTCCCAAGGGTTGTAGGTTCCACCCAAGATGCCCCCTCGCCA
The DNA here is from genome assembly GCA_035559775.1 of Sulfolobales archaeon. Classification (GTDB taxonomy): domain Archaea; phylum Thermoproteota; class Thermoprotei_A; order Sulfolobales; family AG1; genus AG1. Next base: position 7,936 of record DATMAU010000013.1, on the reverse strand, counting down.
TGGATATCTGCAGAAGAGAAGAACCCCCGTCTATAGAGCTCTCACCGGGTCATACGGTGAGGTGCTGGGTCTATGCTAAGAGGTGAGGCTATGTGAAGCTGGTCGAGACAGAGGATCTGAGGGTCTATTTCAGAGTGAGGAGTAGTTTTACGAAAAAAGTCAGGGCTGTCGATGGTGTTAGCCTCTATGTCGAGGAGGGAGAGACTCTGGGCGTGGTTGGTGAGAGCGGTAGTGGTAAAAGCACCCTAGGAAAAGCTATCCTCGGTCTTGTGAAACCAACACATGGAAGGATCCTCTATATGGGGAAGGATATATGGCGTATGAGGGGAAGCGAGTATAGAGAGTTCCGTAGAAATGCACAGATGGTCTTCCAAGACCCACATACGTCTCTAAACCCGCGGATGACGATAATAGAGATACTAGAGGAGCCGCTCAAAGCCTTCAAAATAGATGTGGGGGACACAGTGAAATTCCTATCGGATCGTCTGGCCGAGGTGGGTTTAGGAGCCGAGTTCCTCTACCGATACCCCCACGAGCTCTCAGGAGGCCAGAAACAGAGGGTAGCTATCCTGAGAGCCATAGTATCTAAGCCCAGGTTCGTAGTGCTCGATGAGCCAACCTCAAGCCTAGATGTAAGCGTCCAAGCCCAGATCCTTGAGCTGCTTAAAGATCTCCAGAAGAAGCATAACCTCACATACCTCTTCATATCCCACGACCTGAGCGTTGTTAAGTATATGAGCAACAGGATCGCTGTTATGTATCTAGGCAAGGTGTTCGAGATCTCAGAGAGCGATAAGGTCTTCGAGAGACCCCTCCACCCATACACCCAGATGCTGGTATCCTCAATACCGATCCCAGATCCTAAGGTGAGTAGAGATAAAAAGAGGGTAAGACCGATCGGAGAGCCACCATCCCCTATAAATCCTCCCAAGGGTTGTAGGTTCCACCCAAGATGCCCCCTCGCCATGGATATCTGCAGAAGAGAAGAACCCCCGTCTATAGAGGATGAAAGGAACCACTTCGTCTCATGCTGGCTCTATATGAAGAAGTGATCCTGTCGAAGTCTCTCAACCAGTCTATCGAGATCTATTATTTTCTCATAGCTCGTAAGTCTGATCCTTCCACGGCCCTCGCTTACGAGGTATAGCTTCTTATCACCAGGATCTATGCCTAGCGTGAGATAACCTAGATCTGCTCTTTCGCAAGAGTTCTCCCCAACACATCTCACCAGCTCAAACATCTCTCTAGCCAGTGACAGCTCTATATTTGTGGCAACATATCCCCTAACCCCCTCCTCAACACTTCTGAATATCGCTTTTGTAGGCGATAATATATGGGAGATCATAACCCTGATAGGAGAGATCTTAAGCTCGGAGGCGCTCTCAAGCCCTCCTTTGAGGAGACCTTCGACATCTCTTAAATAGCTAGCAAAAGACTCGATACACCCCCTATCACCTTCAAACGGCTCGATACCCTTATAGCCAGCCACCCTTAATGTTAAGTATAGCCTTTCCAGAGGCGATCTACCTCTAGCGTATTTATGCATTTCACAGTCTAGAGCATAGAGATCTCTAGAACCTCTCGGCCTGATAATAATGTAGACCGATCTGAATGAGAGCAACCCTATCACCATGTATATAGCTCATAAGGTTATAAGCATCGAAGCAGGGCTCTTCCCCAAGCCCTATAGGGAGGAGTAGCAGGTTTATCAAGAACAATTTGATCTTAGGATCTCTAGTAAGGCACATTTTTAAGCCCTAGTTTATAGGCTCCCCAGTTTGTGGCTATGTGGAGGATAAGCACTATAAGGGCTCCTGCTATGAAGATCCCGAGGTCTATTTGGTAACCAATTATGGTGTCGAGCGATAGGGTTTTTACCAAGATGTTTGCGAAGATGAAGAATGATAGCTGGTCTAGGAGGGGTGCCGGAGCCCCCCTAGGGATCCCTAGCCTCCTCTTTATAAAGGCTCCCACCATATCGCCTAGAAGTGCTCCTAGGGATGATGCTGCTGCGTATGGCACAAAATACGGGTTATCGAGGGCTGCTGAGTAGATAGCCCCTACACCTGTTCCGAAGATCATGCCAACTGCTAGTCCTTCGAAGGTCTTTCCATCGCCCAGGATCCTCTTACCATCTATGAACATCCTCCCAAGATCTATTGGTTTTCCCCTCTTAACGAATACGGGAGCCCCGTTGGAGGCCATTGCGGGGAAGTATATGAAGATCGCTTTCAGGATCATCTCGATCAAGCTCGTGACCAGCTCTATCTAGCCCACCACACATGAACGCGTTGATGGCTTTAATATAGAGATCCTCTATACTTAGCTTACTGTGACTTTTAAATCCCCTTGCAATATATGGAGTAGCCGGTGCCTCTCTTGTCAAGGGCAAGGATCCCTGGGAGGGAGAAGTGGAAGTATAAGAAGTGGTATAGGGTTACAGCACCCCCTCTTTTCGGAGAGGTTGAGATAGGCTCTGTACCAGCAGACGAGGACTGGAAGATCGTTGGGAGAACTGTTGAGGTGACAATGTACGAGCTCACCGGGGATATATCGCAGCTCCACATTAGATTCAAGTTCCAGATAATAGGAGTGGATGGTGATAGAGCGATAACCAGGTTTAAGCTCATGGAGCTAGCTAGAGACTATCTCAGAAGCCTTACAAGGAGGAAGAGCAGCAAGGTGGCTGGGATAATCAACCTAACCACTAAAGATGGCTATGGGATAAGGGTGACAGCAGCTGCCTTCACAACCTATAGGTGCAAAGCATCCCAGAAAAAAACCATCCGAAAGATAATGTTCGAAATACTATCCAAAGCAGCCTCGGAGAAAACACTGGATGAGTTTATAAAGGCCTCGCTTGGAGAGATACAGAGCCAGATATTACAGGAGGCTAAAAAGATATACCCTATCAGGAAGGTGGAGATAGCAAAGATCAAGCTCCTAACAATACCAGGACCAAGCGGTCCTATGAAGGCTATCGTAACCCCACAGAGACCCTTATAGCTATTCTATAGCCATAACATCTGAGCCTGCTCTAAGTCTTAATACTCCTCAGCGATTGGTTTTAATACTCTGAGGAACCAGCCTAGATCGAATATATTCTCCACAGCAGCCTCTGTACCCCTACCCATGGCCCTGACCCTAAGGATCTCTGCAGGATCTAGTAGTGCTCTTCCAACCCCTATGACGTGTCCATCATCTGTATCTATTACGCCCACTATATCTCCCCTCCTAAAGGGCCTGTAGATCTTTTCGACACTCGCTACCAGAAGATCGTTTCCATATAGGTAGGCTTTAACACCATGGGATCCTGCCTCCACAGCGGATCTTATATCACCGGTGCATCTATATATCTCTTGCAATAGGTCTGGGTATGGGTAGATCTCGCCATTGATTATAATCCCAACAGGGGATCCTGCGTATAGATGCTTGAGACCTGTCTCCCTCTCTATAGCTGTAACTATACATATCCCTGGGTATAGGTTGCATGTGATCTCGAGAGTTTGTGGGATACACCTACTAATCTCGGATCTTCTATAGGCTCTTGAGAGGATCCCTAGAAGCTTCTCCCTATATCTCCTCATCTCCTTCCTATCACGCATACAAAAGATCCCCCTGTCCTATGGATATGGGGCCATGTTCTTATGCACTTCCTAACCTCCGGAGAGATCCTCTTGATCCATAGATCCTCTATACCTCTAGACCAGATCGATAGCCTCGGCTCTCTCAAAAAGATCTCATCACCATATATGTCGAGAACCCTGCTCACAACATACTCATTCTCCTCAGGAGCTATACTGCATGTGGAGTAAACCAGAACCCCTCCAGGCTCCAGGATCTCTATAGCCGATACTAGGATCTCTATCTGCCTCTTAACAAGTGCTGCGAGGCTCTTCTGATCTGTTCTCCTCTTCCTACCGGGATCTATCATTATATAGCCCTCAGCACTGCAAGGAGCATCTACAAGGATCTTGGTGAACCCCCTCCCAACAATATTCTTGATCCTCCTAGCATCGCCCCTAGTCACTGCTATGCTTTTAAAACCCATCCTCGCTATATTTGACACAAGGGATCTTATCCTATCGAGAGAGATATCGTTAGCAATAACAAGCCCCCTATCCCCGATAAGCTGGGCTATATATGTCGCCTTACCACCTGGGGCTGCGCATGTGTCGAGCACAGAGTCGCCGACACCTAGATCCATGTTAAGCGGTGGTATGAGGGGGGAGGAGTCTCTGTGGAGGTAATAGTAGCCCTTGAGATACTCATGGGTAGAGCCAGGGGTAGGACTCTCAGGGGCTCTCAGGATCTCTATAGCCTCTCGGGACCATTCAAGCCTCCTAACCTCGAACCCGAGGCCCTTGAGCCTCTCCTCTAGCTTCTTACAATCGATCCTCAGGTTATTGCATCTAGCAACGGGCTTGAGGATCGATTGATCCTCCATCGCTTCCAAGAGATCCTCTGCGGAGCTGCCAAGGATTCTTATGTATCTCTCAACCATGTATTCTAGATAACCGTACCTCCTAGCAAGCCTCCTAGCATCCTCCCCAGGCTCTACATAGATATCCTCCAGGATCTCTGTGAGACTAGCTATGGCTGGCATGAGAGAGACCCGCTATATATGTGCCCTTAGTATGATCATTGTGTATGTTGAGACAACCCCCTCTATAGATCTTATCGCATCTATACACTTATTTATAAAACCAATACCAACACCCCTCACAAGCACAGCTATATCGTGCTCACCGGTAACCTCGTAGACAGCCTCAACACCCTCGATATTCCTTATCCTCTCAGCAACCTCAGGGGTTCTTGTGGGGGGAGAGGTCTTTACAAGGACAAGGGCTCTGGCTTCATCGCTCAGTACATACTCGACACTGAATCTCCTTATAATACCTTTCCTAACCATGTTAGAGATCCTCTTCCTCACAGCCGTCTCGCTAAGCCCCACAGATCTTGCTATCTCTCTATATGATGCCCTGCCATCCTTCTTAAGTATAGAGAGTATCTTCTGATCCGTTTCATCGACAGAGATTCTTGGCACCCATGTATTATATCGATAAGCAATATATGTTCTAACAACGAACGATCCTTACCGAGTAATGTTTATATAAAGAACAAACCAGGCTAGAACAGATAGCGAGTAGTCCTTGTTTATGGGTATGTTTTTATATAGTGCGCACCGCCAAGCTCTATATGGTGGTTCTATGGAGCATAGATGCCCCGTCTGTGGAAAACCAATCGAGATCCCGAGCGACCCTGTCTCGGGAGAGCTTGTGGATCATGATTGCGGTGCAACGATAGAGATAGTGATCCTCGATGGGGGATCTATAAGGCTTAAACCATTCCAGGGCGTTGGGGAGGATTGGGGAGAATAGGTTTGCTTCCTGGCATGGCCCCTGAGGTGCTGTTAATCCTTTGAAAACCATAGCATCTATCCTAACAACGAGTATAAGAACCATTCCCCCACAGATAATCGATAGAGAGACTCTCACAACAACCCCGCACCGCTATAGGAGCGATGCTCCAAGCGGTTCGGAGAATGTTCTCTTAACATATAGAAGTCGCAATTCAGTGGTCAGAGATCCCTATGCCGCGAGGTTGGAGCCCCTGATATGGAGGAGCACCGATAAGTACCAGAATGCAGTGAGGAGGATTGGGGTTTAGAATTGATCCTGATAGTCTACCACACAGTTGCAAGGTGGGAGGAGGAGCAGATAGCAAGGGCCCTTGAAAGGCTGGGGGCTAGTTATAGGCTTATGGATATTAGTAGGGAGCCTATAAAGATAGGGAGCAAGATCCCCGGGGATCCATCGATAGCTATTCAGAGGAGTGTTAGCAGAATAGCCGCTCTAGAGTCGACAGTAGCTCTAGAGGGATCGGGGGTAAGGGTTATCAATAACTCCCTCTCGATAGCTACCTCGCAGAGCAAGATCTGGTGCCTCTCGACACTAGCAAGATCAGGGATCCCGATCCCAGAAAGCTATGCGTCCTTCGGACCAAGCTCTATCGAGAAAGGCGCCGAGGATCTAGGATACCCTGTGGTCTATAAACCCTCCCAAGGAAGCTGGGGTAGGCTTGTCTCAATGGCAAGAGACCCTGGAGAGCTTAGCGCATTAATAGCCCATAGGGAGTCCCTAGGCCCCCAAGCCCTCTACGGGATCGTGCAGGAATATGTTAAGAAACCCTGGAGGGATATAAGGGCAACGGTGATAGGGGATCAGGTGATCTCGATCTACAGGATCAATAAGACACATTGGATAACAAACACAGCTAGAGGAGCAGAAGCCCGGCCAGTACCTAAAGACCCAGAGCTAGAAGATCTAGCAATAAAAGCTGCCAGAGCCCTCGGACTAGAGGTGGCTGGGATAGATATATTTGAAGACCCAGAGAGAGGCTATATAGTGAACGAGGCAAACCCAGTCCCAGAGTTTAAAAACGTAGCCAGGGTGACTGGTGTAGATATAGCTGGCATCGTTGCTGAGTATGTGTTATCACAAGCCAATCTATAGCAGAGCAACCAACAAAGAGCAGTTTATTAGAAAAGGAATAAGCGTTCTGAGAAAGCTGTGAAAACCCTAGAATGAGGGGAGAGAAAAGTATTAATATCTAAGGATGAGCGACTATGCTTATCGATGCTTTCTTTATTGCTAGCTATCTATAATACTGTCTTCACATAGCCCCCATCGATCAGGATCATAGCCCCATTTATATATGATGCCTTATCGCTTGCCAGAAATGCTGCTAGATAGCCTATCTCCTCAGGCAAGCCCAGCCTCCCCGCCGGGATGTCTTTAGCTAGGTTCTTGAGAGCCTCGTCAACGGTGACCTTGTTTCTTAACGCTAGATCCTCGGCTATCCTCATCGTCCTCTCCGTCTTTATATGGCCCTGCATGATCCCGTTGGCCGTTATACCCATCCCGCCCAGCTCGTGGGCTAGTGATTTCACGAGCCCCGCTATGCTTAGCCTCACAGTATTTGAGAGCACTATGGTTGGGATGATCTGTTTGAGCGTGCTCGAGGTTATATATATAAGCCTCCCCCACCTCCTCTCAATCATCCCCGGAACCACTAGCTTTGTGAGCCACACAGCGTTGAGGAGGAGGAGCTTTACAGCCTCCTCCCAGTCCTCGAAGCTGAGCTCCATGAACGTCCCCAGCTTGGGAGGCCCTGTGTTATATACAAGGATATCCACACCCCCAAATGTGTTTAGAACCTCTCTCACAAGCCTCTCAACATCGCTCCTAACCCTAAGATCAGCCTCTATACCGAGGACCTCTGAGCCCGAGATCTCCTTTAACCTCTTAACAGCGAGATCCACGTTCTCTTTAGACCTAGATGTAATCACAACCCTAGCCCCCTCCTCGGCGAAGACCTTTGCAACACCAAAACCTATCCCCTTAGTCGAGGCTGTAACAATAACCCTCTTACCCTTCAAACCAAGATCCATAAGGTCACCAAGTATAATCTCTACCAAACCTTTATACTAATGCCTCACCTCCGCAAACTAAGCCTAGAAGACTTCCTAACAACACGAAGCCGGTAGAGCTATGAGTGAAGATTAGTATTCTGACTACCTGCCTCTAAGAAGTTTTATGTAGAGGAGAATTGCCATGAAAGCACCAAAGATCGCTATTAATATGACGAGGTATATGTTTCCACCAAGACTCTCGGGCATTGTATTGCTAGTTACCATACCCTCTGTAACCCGAGCCGTGTGGGCTATATAGAGGCTCCATAAATGCGGTTTAAACTCATTGGTATAATCTATGATCGATGCATAGCCGTTCATAGCTAGCCATAGGTTTATGTTAAGAAGATGTGTTGAGTTGATCTGGAGATAGGCTATAGCAATGACTCTACCATATCTATCATACACATAGAGATCATCTATATCTAGATAAACCTCCCTACCCTCCAAGAGGTTCTTGAG
>DATMAU010000012.1:0-11017 GCA_035559775.1 Sulfolobales archaeon | reverse complement strand
ATCTTCTCGATCCCTAAAACCCCTATCCCTATCCCAGGATCTCGGCTTCCTGTTATCTCTATCCTGTTGGCTCAAGAATTCGGCCTCTGCTCCTCAGAATTTTATCCACTTGAAGCCTATATATCTTATACTCCCGTTCTTACCAACTATAGCGTATATAAGTGTTTTCTTAACACTATGGCTAAGCCTCCCAGCCCTCACGATCGATATAGGATCTATCGAGCTCTCCATGCTGAGCACATCGACTAGATAGGGGGCGTGCTCGTAGCCTGGTCCTTTTTCATAGACTGCGAAGGCTACTCCGAATTTCATGCCCGATCTAACTATATATCCTCTGTCTCTCAGGTCCTTGTACACTGTATATTCTAATTCGAATCTGCTTCCAAGTTTAGAGGCATATTCTCTATATTCCTCACAGCTTATCTCCCTAGAGTTCATAACAAGCCTTAGAACTCCTTTCTCGCATAGATAGAGCGTCTCGAGCATGGAGAGTTCTAGAGGGCCCTTATACCTCACGCCAGGCTTTGGCTTCTTAACACCAAACGGTTTTCCATAAAAACCTGAGGAATAGATCTTCTCCCCTGCCTCGGGATCGAATACTAAAGATCTAGCACCAACAACTACAGCCTCAAAAACAGTTTGTTCCTGAATGTTTGTTGATGTTTTTTGTTTTTCCTCTATGCCCAGAGACTCTCACCTCGCCCGCACAGGGGTCTCTATCCTTGGCGGATTCATGGGGTCTATAGAGCCTAAAGGAGCAGGGTTCCCATCTACTGAGAAGCCATTCTTCGTAATGCTTAGAGCATTGTTTCTATTACTGTCTAGAGTCATTAAAACCGGTTCATCGTTGAAGACCATGTTAGCTAAGCCTAATAAATATCTCCCCAGAATATCAGCTAGAAGGCGATCCATAACCCTTATACCCTGTGCATAGCGACATATTTGAGGTATATTGAGAGCCTCCATATGGTGTCAGAGATCCCTTCCAGCCTCTCAACAATCTCCATAATGGGTAGCATGGTTTCTGGCGATTTAGAGAGGCTCTTAACTATTGATGGCATCAAGGCTCTATAGATCTCGTCCGCCTGCTCTTCAAGCTTCTCTATCTCCGCAGCATTGCCTGAAGCAGCTTTGGGGTTAATGTTAAGGCTTGTTAAGAGCTCCTCAAACTTTTTAGCCTCTTCTTCTACAACCTCGGCGAGGGATTCTATGGATCTTGCTATATCGCTTGGGATCGTGGCTCCCGGCCCCAGGATCCCGAGGTATAGTGAGAGATCCGCGGTGCTCTCGCCAACTGCTATTATCCCTGTAATGATCTCAGCATATATATCCTTAAAGCTCAGCCCCAGACCTGTTCTCACAAGATACTCAAGGGTTTTGAAACCCTCAGCCTGAAGATCCTCCTTAAGCTTCCTTATCTTCTCCTCCATACTTTTAACAGCATACGGGTTACCCCTACCACCTCCTATAACTTCTCTCAACATCGATCTCAGCTCGAAGATCTCCGCCCTAAGGATCCTTGAATCGCTGCTCATCTTCTCAAGCAAGTTCATCTCAGCAACACTCAGCCTACTCATATCATAGGGGTTTATGAACTCCTCAGCCACTCACTCCACCTCATCTCAGTAGAATATGACATGAGAGCAAATAAGTGATTAGGCTCTAAAACGTTAATTATACAACTCCACAGCCTCCAGGATTAAATAGCCTGAGTTCTCAGGCCTAAGATCCTACCGGATCTCCGATTCAAAGCTCACTAAAACCACCCACCCATACTTCCAAACCTTATCACTAATGGATGAAGGCTGTTTTCTTTTTGATATTCATAGGGAGGATTGATAGGTTTTGGAAATTTTTATAAGTATTGAGGCATGCCCGAAGATTACTTCCCCTCACACCCAGGGGTATTTACAAGCTTTGATAAGGTATTGCACCCGGCGTGGGTCTCCCCACACCAGCCCTGAGTGGCGATGGGAGCAGTGCTCCAAGCCATCCGGGGCAAAGCTAGATGGGAGCCCCATGCCGTTGGGTTCGACAGCAGCACATGACCCTGTAGGATTAGAGGTCCTGCGGGTAGAGGTGGAAGTCCCTGGATAAGATCATGAATAAAGATAAAGTGATTGGAATAAACATCCAGGGACAAACGGAAACGAATATTAAACCTCTTACCAAGATACCTATTGGAGTGACCGGTAGTGGGCCCGTAGCTCAGCTAGGCAGAGCGGCGGGCTCCAGTTCACTACTACGGGTCTAGAGACCCCGTGTGGGGGATGATAGGGAACTGGAGAGGAGAGACCCGTAGGTCGGGGGTTCAAATCCCCCCGGGCCCACCACATCGATACAGAGCTCCTAACTAAAGGGGGTTGTTTTCTTTTTTGATACGCGATAGGGAAGATCTATATTTTTCTATATGGTTTTGGCTATGAGCTGGTTTTCAAGATTCATGGTTTCTCATAGCACTCGATATCTATGGTTATTCTATCTCCCTCTCTGATTCCGTGTCTCTCTATCAGCTTTTCGCTTGAAACCACTTCAAGGATCTTCGGGTCGTGTGAGGATCTATAGGGTCTTATTAAGAGAACCCTGGTATCTCTTAGGAGTGCTTTCCATAAGTATAGCCCGCCATATGTTCTTCCCTCAAATGTTATGTCTCCTATAGCTTCATGTTCTGGGCATATTTTTCTAAGCTCTTCGTAGCCTCCTAGATCTTCAACCTCTATGTTGAGCGTCCCCGGGTAGGGTTCGGTTCCGAGTCTTTCTCTAAAGATTCTCTTATAGATCTCCATGTTTAGAAAGAGACCAGATCTTCCCAAACCCTTCACATACCTCCCCCTAAGCCTCACTCGATATGGGGGGCCAGCATGCTCCATATCTATTCACCATGCTCTCTATATACTCCTGCTCAGTAAAATAGGGCTGTCCAAGGATTAGGATCGATTGAGGGAGTTTCTCGATAACGATTTTAGAGAGATCCTTGATAGATGCATAGCAGATCCTTGGAGATCTTGAGCCTAGGCCCGCGAGTCCCAGAGCTTTTCTACCCTCTAGATCTTTATCTCCCAGGTTGTTAGAGATCTTAAGGAGAGTTTCGCAAGCCTCATGGATCCTCATGTAATAGCCCTTCTCAGCATCCATCTCTAGGAGGAGTAGTACGTGCATTCCTTGATCCAGTGTCTTTCTGATCTTCCCATATATCTCGCCAGCCTCCTCAGAGCTCCTCGGCCTCACCATAGTCATGACCCTCCCAAGCCTATAGATCATGAGGCCTGAGAAGCCGAGGGCTGCTGTGGCTATAGATATCCCTGGTATATATGTGTAATTATGCCCTCTCCTAACAGCCTCACTAGCTATATAGATATGGGTTGTAGCTGTGAGAGGATCGCCCCAGCTGGCTAGACATACTCTCTCACCCCTATCAAGCCTTGTGAAGATCTCTATGGCCGATAGATCCTCAAGATCTCTTCTGGATAGCTTCTCGAAACCCTTACCGGCTAGGATCTCTATATCCTTTATAGACCCCTCGGAGGGTATGGATGTATATTCCTCGTAGAAAACATGGTCACAGGATCTCAGGGCCTCTATAGCTAGCATGCTTATCATGCTTGGTGAGAGCCCTAGCCCCACTATATAGAGATGCCCTCTCCCCATGCTCAGCACCTACACCTAGACTCGAGGATCTTCTTTATCAACGATGATGTCGAGAACCCCCCGATCTTCTCCCTAAGCTTGATAATCCTTATACCTTCAAGCCCTCTATCCCTAAGCTGTCTTGAGAGTGTTTCTTCATCTACAAACTGATCCGGTCCCAAGAGGATCAAGTCCGGCTTCACAGCCTCAACACTCTTTAGATAATCAGCCTCATCTCCCAAGAAGGCTTTATAAACATACCTCACAGCCGAGACCACCTCGAGTCTTGTTGCCTCATCATTCACGGGATCGTATCCCTTGAATCTCTTAACATTAGCATTCCTAGCAACAGTTACAAAAACCCTCCCGTATTTTGAAGCCTCCCTAAGCAGGGCTATATGTCCTGGGTGCAGTATGTCGAAAGTACCTCCAACAAAGACCCTGGGTTCTTCAACCCTCTGCCACTTGAAGCTAGATGCCCCAAGTATTCTGAGAGCATCTAGGAGACCCTCGGCATAGGATATATTTATAAGCCCTGTTATGTAGTCGCCCTTATCATAGTTATATTTTGCATCCTCATAGTATCTCTTAGCCATCTCTAGAACCTCCCTCTCACTCCTCCCTCCTGTGAAGTTCTTCTCAGCCTCCTCAACAGCTGCTCGGAAGCTGTTTAGATAGTTCCTAAGCCTTTCAGCTGGATCGCTTATCCAAGACGCCAAAACACTATCCCTAGCAATTATTCCTTCAAATCAAATAAAAGATCTTATAGAGCTTGATCTAGGCTTAGCTAGTGATCTCAATATATTAATCCTGAAGACCAGTGGTAATTGATGATGAGCTGTCGCTCGATGATAGATGATCTAATGAACCTCCGCTGACACTTCATACCATTCTCTGTCTATGTTTCAACGAGCAGCAGGGGCATCCGGGATCTATGTTCTCCAGGTTTATCTCAACAATACCAACAGACCCTTCTCCCACGAGATCTTCCAAACGACCATTAGCTTTAAAAACCCTAGCACCAGAGCTTCTCGCAAGCTCCATACCTTCGGAGCCTATTCTTGAAACTATAATGCTATTAGCACCATATAGGGGCATTTTGGTGATAATCTCGCCAAGCTTTGATAAACCACTACCTCTAGCCCTGAGCCTGTAGGGACCGCTTACGATCTTCCCCCTATCTAGATCTACCACATAGAATTCCTCAGCCTCTACTGGGGAGGATATTATTCTATCCTTTGTAAGCACTATAGCTATCACTCTTCCTCGCCTCTATATCAAGCTTAAGCTTTAAATATTATATATTCCCATATCCCGGCTTTGTATAGAACCTTATTCTTCCGTCGAGATAGCTTCTTATAATTTCTCTAGCCGCCTCCTCTATATTGGGCTCGCCAGACCCCCTAAGAATCCATCCCCTTTTGATCGCTAGTCTCTCTAAAATCTCGAGGGGTTTGCCTGAAACACCATGGGCCCTCTCTATAGATCCCGGCATGATCTTCTCGATCCTCTCTATAAGCTCTATGGCTACACCAAGGGGGTTCTCGATCTTCTCGGGGGGTCTTGTCCTTATAATCATCTCAAGCCTATCAGCATCTATTGGGAGAGAGCCTGGTGTATCGATTATATATATGTTTCTATATATCTTGTAAACCTGCACCCCTCTAGTATAGCCAGGGGTTCCAGGATATCTACTCACTGTAGCTGATCTCTTCCCCTTAAGCATGTTAACCAAGCTTGACTTCCCAACCTTGGGGGCTCCGAAAAACGATGCCATGATCTCTTTACCGGTCTCCCTAAGGATCTTCTTCACAGCCCTCACATCGCCTGTACTCGCGCTTGTTGCAACACATTCTAGCCCCCTATCTTTATAATAATTAATCCACTCGGAAATAACGCTTCTAGGAACAAGGTCAGATTTATTCAGCACGAGAACAAGCCTTTTACCATTATTCATAGCTACTCTTTCGAGAAACCTGTTCCTCAGATACTCGGGGATCCTTGCATCAAGGATCTCGAAGACTATATCGGAGGCTAGCACATTATCAAGAATCTCCCTCTTACTCAGAAGCCTGATCCTGGCTTTTCGCGACTCTCTCCCAGACATGCTTACCAAGAAATAAACATACAAGGGATCAGAAAAACTTATCGCGGGAAACAACGCGAGATCCTGATCGCTGGATATATTGGGCAACAGATCTAGAGAAATATAGATCCACACCGCATATTTATTCACTAATACTTCTTTGATCATGGATTAGCTTTAAAGCTTAATATACAGGATCCCGCATATGGGGCTATTATCTGAAGTGCTTGGGCATTGCTCTCTATTATTCTGTTAATAAAAGCGTGTGAAGCTAACTCTTAGGAGCCAACACGTGTAAATGATCCGATCTATTTCTATCTCTTCATAAAGCCCAGTACTATGTAGCGCTGCACATACCCGGTGAAGAGAAGCATTGGTATGGATGATACGATACCAGCAGCTGCCATTTCACCCCACTTAACACCCCACTCGGATATATAGCTCGCTATTATTAATGGCACTGTATAGTTTTTGAGACTCTGTATTAGGATCACTGCGTAGAGGAACTCGTTCCAGGACATGAGTATAGAGAAGATCGCTGTCACCGCGATCCCGGGCATTGTGAGGGGTAGGAGGATCCTTACTAGCAGTGTCATAGGACCGGCACCATCCACGCGAGCTGCTTCCTCAACCTCCCTGGGTGTTGATCTGAAGAAGCTTAGCATCATCCATAGTGAAAATGGAAGCGTATATACCTGGTAAGCTATCGCAACAGCACTTAGATTATCCGATAACCTTAGCTGCGAGAACATCACATATATAGGTAGTATCAGGACTATCGGCGGTATCGTTCTTGAGAAAAGAGTCCACACAAGGAGACTGCGGGCTAGGAGCCTGCTTATAGGTAGCTTTGAGAGGCTATACGCTGCAGGGATTGAGAGTAATAGTGATATGGATGTTGTTAGGAAAGCTAGATATGCAGTATTGCTTAAATACCTCTGGAAATCCCCTCTAAAGAGCCTCACATAGTTATCAAGGGATAGTGATGCTGAGAACACCTCATATACCTCGAGACCGACTTTTAAAGAAACATTGATCGTCCAGTATATGGGCATAAGAGTCCACATAGCAATAATACCGATCGCTGTGTAGATAAGGATTTTGATCCACAGGCTCATTCGAACATCACCTTCCTAATATAGAAAGCACTCACCACAAGTATTAGGATAAGCATTAGGAATGAGGCTGCAGAAGCCTTACCAATATCCCAGAATACAAGGCCTGTTTTGAATATATATAGCGAGATGGTCTCCGTGGCATGTGCAGGGCCCCCGCCCGTGAGTACATAGACCTTGTCGAAGAGTCTGAAGGTATCTATACTTCTCAGTAGCAGGACAAGGATTATGTAGGGTTTGAGAAGGGGTAGTGTTATATGTAGAAAAGTTCTATAAGGCAGGGCGCCATCTACAAGGGCTGCTTCATATAGCTCCTTCGGGATCGATTGGAGCCCCGCGTAGAGGATCAGGAAACAGATCGGTGTCCACTGCCACGTATCTATGATAACAATACTTAGAAGAGCTAGATCTATGCTCGTCAACCAGGGCTGGGGCTGGAGCCCTAGGATCCTCAGGATATGGTTAACAAGCCCTGTATCGTATTCTAGCATGAGCTTCCACATAGAGCTCACAATAATGGCTGAGAACATGTTTGGGAGCACTATGAGGGGGACTAGGTATCTCCTCCCCCTGATCTCCTGGTTAATGATCACAGCTATCGAGAGTCCTAGGAATGTCTGGAGAAATGTAGCGGCTAGTGAGAAAACAAGCGTGTTTCTCACACTAACCTGGAACACGGGGTCTTGTAAGAGATCTAGATACTCCTGAAACCCCGTGAACCTAAACTCCCCTGTAATGATATTATAGCTATGGAGTGAGTAGTAAAAAACACTCGCTATGGGGTAGATTGTGACAAAGAGAAGTACTGTGAGGGCTGGGAGGATGAGTAAAAAAGGAAGCAGCTTCACGTATACTCACCAACCCTAGATCCTGGGACCCTCGGCTAGCTCGAAAGCACCTTATCGATCTCAGAGGACATTGCAGAGACAGCATCGCTCGGCTTTATCACACCAGCAAGAACCTGGTTAACATAGCTACCAAATATATCCTCGATCCTCGGCCAGAGAGGAGTTCTAGGTCTTGGGACAGCCACATTAAGGCTCTTAACCTGCACAGGGATCCATCTCCTAAGGCCTGCCAGCTCTTTATCCTCACCAACGCTTATCCTCACAGGCGGTAGACCCTTAAGTATCGCCATGATCTTCTGCATCCTTGCGCTTATAGAGTATAGTATGAACTTAAGGGCAGCAGCCTTATTCTGCGATGCAGCTGGTATACCCCAGTACCAAACACCAAGGAGAGGCGATGGCTTTGTCCTCTCACCAGGTGTTGTTGTATATGCAAGCAAGCCTGGAACCTTGCTTAGCGCTGGGTTATCAGCATCCTTGACCCAGCCGGGCCATGTTTCAGTGCTCATAGCAATCCTACCCCCGACAAGCCTATCTCTAACATCGGGGGTGTTGAAATTCTCAACACCGGGTGGAGCGTATTTCTTAAGCTGTAGGAAGAACTCGAGGGCTTCGACAGCTTTTGAGTCGAGAGCGCTTTTCCTCAGATCGTCCGAGAGTATCTTGCCCCCAAAAGCGTATAGGATAGGCTGAAAGGCTGTTGCAACAGGGTTCCCCTTAACACCTCTGAAGGCGACAGGATATTCTACAAGCCCCGAAGCCTTGATCTTCTCGCAAGCGTTGAGAACATCACTCCATGTAGCAGGCTCAGGTAACCCTAGCTTGTCAAAGACATCCTTTCTATAGGCAAAGATCTGAACGTTCCCCATCTGTGGAATTGCTACTATCTTGCCTGATTTATATGGGCTTCTACCCACATCTATGAGCACTCCTGGGAAATCACCTAGATCGAGCTGGACTCCTGTCTCCTTAGCAAGAGCCTCAAGATCTGTTAACCAACCCCTCTCACCAAACTGAGGCAGCCATGGATCATCCATATATACGAGATCATATGCCGCAGAACCCTGCTGAAGGGCTAGAACCATCTTATCATAGAGTGGAGCATATGAAAGGGGTGAGTAGTCAACTTTAAAACTAGGGTTTTCCCTTGTAAAGAAGTCTATAACAGCTGTATTTATATCGTGATGCTCTGCATCCCTACCCAATATTGATAGGGAGTATGTTTCAGAGGGTTTAGGAGTGGTAGGAGCTGTGGTAACCGTAGCTGGCAATGAACCCAGTGAACCTAGGTAATAGCCAGCACCAACACCAACCAAAAGGGATCCTAAACCAGCTCCTGCAATTTTTAGAAACTCTCTTCTAGTAGGCATGCAATCTACCAAGGATTGTTGCATGTAATAGTTAATATATTTAATCTATTGGATCACTATGTGTCACTATACACTATGGCAAGTATATGTGATCTCGCATTATATAAATCGTTTGCTTCTGAATATCCTTTGGAGTCTTGAGCCCATTTATGCTGGAGACCTCCACCCCGCCTGCGGAGACAATGGATCCTATGGCTTGTGAGCAGCTCTAGATCTAATAGTGTATCTCTGATCACGGATCCTCTCTAGAAGCATCAGAAGAAAAAGCTATTATTTTCAGATACATAGTGATACATAGCACTATCACAGTTACTTGTGGACATATGTGAAACGTTTATTTTTGTGGGAAGGTTTGGACTTTTGCTTTTCCATAGAAATCTATGGCGGTGCGGGTGGGGCTTGTGAAGGAGGTTGTTGCTGTTATCCATTTAGCAAGGCTCCCTAGTTCTAGTTATAAGGGGGATATGGATCTAGATAGTATTGTTGAGAGTGCTGTTAGAGAGGCCAGGATCCTTGAGGATCTCGGATATGGCTCTGTGATTCTAGAGAACTATGGTGATAAGCCTTACCAGAAGCGTGTAAGAGATCCTCTAACCATAGCCTCAATGTCTATAGCTGTTAGGGAGGTTGTTAGAAGCACTAGTCTGAGGGTTGGGGTTAATCTGCTTAGGAACTCTGGTAAGGAGGCGTATAGTATTGCTATAGCCTCTGGGGCGAAATTCGTGAGGATCAATTCTCTAGTCGAGACGATCCTGACTGACTCGGGCTTAATAGAGCCCGAGGCGCCTAGGCTTAGAAACCTCAGGATCAATTACCCATGGGTAGAGATATACGCAGACCTGCTCGTTAAACATGCCTCAAGCATGAACCTCGGCATGATGATCCTAGAGCGTCTGGATCCACAAGCACTAGTATCTAAAAGCACAGATACCAAGGACTATTTGAGAGAACTGGTAAATGACTATGTAGAGAGGGGAGGAGCGAACAAGCTCATAGTAACAGGGTTGAGAACAGGAGAACCCCCCAGGATCGAGTTGCTAAGGCTTGTGAAGGAGCTCTCACCAGTACCGGTTCTAGTTGGCAGCGGTGTTAATACCAACAATATAGGCAATATACTGAAACACTGCGACGGTGTAATTATAGGGTCTTTCATAAGAAGAAATGGAAAGGCAGGAGAACCGCTAGATCCAGAGAGAGCCAAGAGCTTTATAGAATCTGTTAAAAACTACTCTTAACCGAATAATGCTCTCGCATACTAGCACTAGGTTGAGCACGGCTATATGTAAAGGTATGATCATTGTGGAAGAGTTGAGGGGGAGTGTTATTTGTGATGCAAAGATGGGAAGAGATGTTCTTCCTAAGGTTAAGACCTCACCACAATATCACGAGTACAGTATATTCAGGAGAACTAAGAGGTGCGGATCAATGCGAAAATATAGAGAATATATATCTAGAAGGATAGCGTGAGCAAGAGCTCCTCAGATCTAATGTCTGTTATCTCATAGCGGGCTTGAACATGATTGTTAAGCAAGGCTTGTGCGGGATACTGTATGGTTGTCAGAGGATCTGTTTGAGCTCTATGTTCGTACCGGCATCGCTTAATATCTTCTCAAGAATCTCTCTCAGCTTTCCCATCTCATTATCGCTAAGCCCCTTGTTAGGTGGAACAGGATTCCCTACACTCAACCCTCTGAGCCTCAGGATCGCTTTAACTATGGATAAGCCCTCCACCTGGAACTCTCTGGCAAGACCCTTTATCTTCACAAGCAGCGACTTATACTTAACAGCCTTCTCCATATCGCCCATCACTATGCTTTTATACATGAGATCGCTGATCTCTGGGACTGCATTGCATATACCACATATATGGGTGTCAGCCGTTTGTCCCTGGATGTTCATTCCAATCATTTATATTCATTCATGGTCACATCCAGGGACTTTCTCCTCGCCCACCCCTTCATGGGTAGCACT
>DATMAU010000011.1:0-8231 GCA_035559775.1 Sulfolobales archaeon | reverse complement strand
CTAATATTACTCCCATTCTTACCAATCGCCAGGCCTGCCTCTCCCTCTTTCACGATGAATATTAGGGTGTTGTTCTCCTCATCAACTATACAGTCCCTTATAGTAGCTCCTGTGAGATCCTGGACCAGTGATATGTATCTCATCTCTTCAAGGCTTAATCTTATCTCGGACGACATGATCTCACCCTATCTATTTAATCGCCACCTCTTTTATCAGATCCATGCTAACACTCCCTGGATCTATAACCCCGATCACAGTTACTGGGAATGGTTTTCCTATCAGACCACCTAGATCCATGCTCGAACCCTTAAACACGATCACAGGAACACCTCCGAGCCTGGCGTAGTAGAGCGTATCCGAGACAATATTCCTTGGAGACCCCTCAGCCAGTATAACGGCTTTCAGCCTCCCCGTCTTGAGCAGCCTTGACGATACCCTGAAGCCTATGGCTATCTTCCCGCCCCTAACTATGTTCTTTATAATACTATCTACAGAGACGCTCTGGGACATTTGCTAGCCACCCCTCTTTGGAATAACATACGGCTTCATATATAGATTTACCTTCCCAGTACCAACATGTATAGGTTGACCGACTATTATATTCTCAGCGACCCCTGCAAGCTCGTCCACCTCTCCCCTGGCAGCTGCGTCTAGAAGATGCTTCACAGTAACCTCGAAGGCAGCCCTGGCTAGGACACTCTCCTTCTCACCAGTCACCCCGTGCCTCCCGATCTGCCTGACAGAGCCGTTCCTTGTCATTATATCTGCCACCAACATGACATGCCTGATATCTACGTCTAAACCCTGCTCCATTAGAACATTCATCATCTCCCTTATAAGCATTGTCCTGGCAGCCTCTATCCCCAGCACTCTCTCTATCTCGTGTATATCGTTGCTAACAGTCCTATACGGATCGACACCCCTGATCTTGAGAATAGCCTTTAGATTAACCCCCTCGGCCAGGAGCATGTATTCATCACCCTTCTTCTGGATAATAACCCTCTTTATCCCCTTCACACCCTTTATCTTAGCCTTCAAGACCCTGTCCCTTAGTTTCGAGAGCTTCATAAGATCAACTATCCCGGTGTTTATAGAGAGAACCGGCGGATCCTCTCTCACCACCTCAACCTCACCGTATTTCTTAAGAACACCCTTAACCTGATCTATTGTGACGCCCTTATCGCTCATTATATCAGGATCCAGCTCTAGTATAATGGATCCCGTGGTTATATATACAGACCCAACCACGTTCTCAACCCTCGTGAACTCGATCCTCCTGGCAACCTCCTTAGCCTTCTCGGGATCGTGTCTATGCTCCTCATCAAGGTATATATATGTTATCGGTGTAGACGGGATCTTCCTCGCATCGACAAGCTCGATAAGCCTTGGCAACCCTAGCGTGACGTTGAACTCCCTAACACCAGCATAGTGGAATGTTCTCAGCGTCATCTGGGTTCCGGGCTCACCAATGCTCTGGGCCGTCACAGTCCCAACAGGCTCGCCCGGGTCTATCAGGTTATTTATATATTCTATGCATGCGAGCTCAACGACCTTTGAGACCTCGTCCACTGTTAGATTCTTAGCTGCTGTCTTCTCAGCAATCTCATTCACGATCTTCGGGGGTAGGTAGGGGCATTTGGACGATATGAGCTCGTGAATATCTACCCCTGTCTTCCCTGTCTTTCCAGGACTCATGGCTATAACCTCCACCCAGCAACCCTCTCTATAAGCCTATCCACGCTTATACTCTTCCCATGCACACTCCTAGCAGGATCTATACCGTCCTCGCCATACCTAAACTGTATTATCGAGCCCTCAGGCGTCCTCACACTACCATCGTACTCAACATAGAGATCCTGGAGAGCGTTCACAAGCCTCCTCTGCATATAACCACTCTGAGAGGTTCTAACAGCAGTGTCAACAAGACCCTCACGGCCACCGGCAGCGTGGAAGAACATCTCTATAGGGTTGAGCCCCTTCCTAAAGCTGCTTGCAACAAACCCCCTAGCAGGAGGGCTCCTATCACCTGGCTTTGAATGGGCAAGAGGCCTGTCAGAATAGCCTCTATGTATCCTCTCACCCCTTATAGACTGCTGCCCAACACAAGCAGCCATCTGGGTTAGGTTGAGCGAAGAACCCCTAGCACCTGTTCTAGCCATTATGAAGGCATGGTTAAACGGGTCGAGGTACTTTACAGCTATCTCTCCAGCCTCCTCCCTAGCCTTTCTAAGAACCTCGTCCATTAACCTGATCTCGAGGGTCTCCTCAATACTCCTACCAGGCACGGGCTCCAAGGCTCCTTTCTCCTTAAGCTCTATAAGCCTCTTAGCCTCCTCATAGGCCTTGACCATTACGCTATTGATCTCCTCCTCAGCTTGTCTCGGTATAACAACATCATCGTATGCCATGGTAAAGCCCCTCCTCTCCAGAACCCTTATGAACATTCTGAACACATTGTCTATGAAGTAGGCTCCAAAGGAGTTACCATACTCTCTGACCAGGTGGTGGAACATAGACTCAGGCTGCTGAGAACCTATAGCCTTCTTATCAATAACACCCTCTAGGAGAGCACCGTTCTTTATAACTATATATGAGTCCCAGAAACACTCGTCGTCATCACACTTCAAAAGACCAGTGGAGATGTTAGAAGGACCCCTGTAGTTGAAATCCTTTGGGAGGAAGAGGCTTACAAGCTGCTTACCTGTCCAATACTTCTTCGGAGACAGGATCGCAGGCTCCGGGAGGGGTCCTACATACCTAGCCGCGGCAAGAAGGTCTATAACATCCTCCTTGGTGAGAAGGGTTCCCTTGCTTGTGAGTATATATGCACCGCTAATATAATCCTGTATACCCCCTATTATGGGTCCACCATATCTTGGCGAGAGTATATGCTCCTGGACCAAGAGGAGAAGCCTAGCCTCAGCCCTAGCCTCAACAGACTGGGGGACATGGAGGTTCATCTCATCCCCGTCGAAGTCAGCATTATATGGTGGACATACTGCTAGGTGTAGCCTGAAAGTCCTGCCGGGTAGAACCTTAACCTTATGGGCCATTATGCTCATCCTATGTAGGCTGGGCTGCCTGTTGAAGAGAACTATATCGCCATCGATTAGATGTCTCTCAACAACCCACCCAGGTGTGATGGTCTCTGCAAGAGCCTTTCTATCCTTAACATACCTGAGATCGATCTTACCGCCATCCGGAGAGATCACATAATTAGCCCCTGGCCATTTATACGGGCCGTTTATAACATATCTCCTCAGCTCCTCAATATTCCACTTAGTCACAGCTTCAGGAACAGTTAGGATCTTTGCAACATATTCTGGAACACCGACCTCGTTGATCCCTATGTATGGGTCGGGGCTTATAACGCTCCTAGCAGAGAAATCAACCCTCTTACCAGAGAGATTGCCTCTAAACCTGCCCTCCTTACCCTTAAGCCTCTGTGCAAGTGTCCTTAGAGGTCTACCGTATCTCTGCTTAGCTGGAGGTATCCCCGGTGCCTCGTTATCAAAATACGTTGTTATGTGGTATTGGAGGAGCTCCCAGAGATCCTCTACTATTATGTTGGGAGCGCCCTGGTTTATATGCTCCCTAAGCCTCTCATTAGTCCTCACAATATCTGCCAGCTTGTGCGTTAGATCATCCTCAGACCTAGCCCCCGTCTCGAGGACTATCGAGGGCCTTATACTGAGAGGAGGTATTGGTAATA
Source organism: Sulfolobales archaeon (assembly GCA_035559775.1). Taxonomy (GTDB): domain Archaea; phylum Thermoproteota; class Thermoprotei_A; order Sulfolobales; family AG1; genus AG1. The sequence goes on along the minus strand of DATMAU010000011.1, from coordinate 4,519 downwards.
CTGTGATCACCATCCACTCAGGCCTAGCATTCTCAGGGTCGTATCCCAGGAGCTCTAGATCCCTTCCAGGTATCCTCTCAAGCCTCTGCCTTATCTCGACAGGGTTGAGCCTCACAAGATCTTCCTTCCTCTCCTCATAAAAGATCGTTGGCTTCTCAAGCTTTATCTTATACTGCTTAGCCTTACAGAACGGGCATTCGGAGACCTTGAACGCCTCTCTCTTAAGCGTCTCAGAGAATCTTCTGGCTAGGAGAGGCCATCTGCTCTTCATCTTCCCATAGAGCTTCCTGATCTCCTCCACAGCCCTCTCGGGATCCTTGTATTTCTCAACATACTCGCGGGGTATCTTGAGCCTCCCACAGCTCCTGCACGTCGCTCTCAAGAGATCATATATGTGCTTGACAAAACCATAGTGTATAACCGGCCTGGCAAGCTCCAGATGGCCAAAATGACCTGGGCACTGGGCCATGGTGTTTCCACAAACTTCGCACCTCCTCCCAGGCTCTATCACACCGAGCCTTGGATCCATTACCGAGTTCCTCACAGGGATCCCGTCCTCATCGAGGATCTCGCTAGTGAGCACCGGTACCGCGGAGAGCTTCCTGATCTCCTCAGGGGATAGTATCCCTAGCTTCACGCCAGCAACCATATACTCCTCAGACATTCAGCCCCACCCCCACCTCTCTCTAAACACCTCAACCTTCTCCTTAACAATCAGTCTCGGGATTATAAGCATTGCCATGAGCTCTTGCATCAAGAGCTTGAACGAGTATGCTACATTGACGGGAACAACTTTGGACTTATCACCATGTATTGGGCAGACAGGTTTCTTGCTATTCCTGTCAAACCAGCCTATATGCCCGCACTCTGTGCAGACATAGATTGTAGTCTTATCGCTAGCATCGAGAAGCTTCTCCTTAAGCAGCATAGCTGCACCATGCCCAACAAGGCTGTCCCTCTCCATCTCTCCAAACCTTAGCCCTCCCTCCCTAGCTCTCCCCTCTGTAGGCTGTCTAGTGAGGATCTGGATCTGACCCCTAGCCCTAGCATGGATCTTGTTAGCCACCATGTGGTGAAGCTTCTGGTAGAAAACAATCCCTATAAATATAGGGCTCCCAATAAGCTCTCCAGTCCTACCATCATACATAGGCTCTGTCCCGTCGAGGGGATATCCTAGGAATAATAGCTCCTGTTTAAGCGAATCGATATCCTCACCATAGAAGGACGTGGCATCCACAGGCCTACCCCTGAGGGCGGCAACCTTACCCGCTATGCTCTCCATAAGCTGTCCAAGAGTCATTCTCGATGGCAGTGCGTGTGGGTTTATAATAAGATCAGGTGTTATACCCTCGCTAGTAAATGGCATATCGCTCTGAGGTATAAGCATCCCAGCAACACCTTTCTGACCATGCCTCGATGCAAACTTATCGCCTATCTCAACTACACCTAGATCCCTTACCCTCACCTTAATAAGCCTATGACCCTCAGAGGTGGTCGTCATAATAACCATATCAACAGTCCCCTTCTCACCATGCCTCACACCAACAGAGGAGTCCTTCCTCTTAGCAGCTATGACGCCGAACTCTCTCATCTCCTCCATGAACCTGGAGGGAGAGGTTTTGCCAACAAGGATCTCGCCACCCTCTACCGGGATCTCGACCCCTATTATACCCTCGCTATTAAGCTTAGAATAGAACTGTCTACCCCTATAACCATGGACACTCGGATCTGGGATCTCGACCCTATCCTCCTCACCTCCAGGGTATTTCCTCTCCTCGATAGTGTAGAGCCTGAAGAACGTGGATCTAGCAAGCCCTCTCTCAATGCTGGATTTGTTGAGTATAACGGCATCCTCCATATTATACCCAGTATAGCTCATAACGGCAACAACCATGTTATGCCCAGCAGGCTTGCCGTTATAGCCGATCACGTCTAGGAACTTTGTCTGCACCAATGGCTTCTCTGGATAGTGGAGTAGATATGATCTAGTATCGGTCCTTATCTGATAGTTAGAGGCATAGATCCCCAGCGCCTGCTTAACCATAGCAGACTGGTAAGTATTCCTCGGGCTCTGGTTATGCTCAGCATATGGTATCGTTGCAGCAGCTATACCAACAATAGCGGGCGGATAGATCTCCATGTGGGTGTGCTCCTTAGTAAGCTCGCCTGGCTCGAGAGCTATGTAGGCGTTCTCCTCCTCCTCAGGGTCTAGGTATTCAACAACCCCCATCCTCACAAGATCCTCGAACCCTATCTCACCCCTTCTAAGGGCTTCTGCATGGCGACTTGTGAAAACAAGCTCCCCATCTTTAACAACAAACACCGGTCTCAGGAACCTACCTGGATCTGTGTTAATATATATCTCATCAACATACTGTGTCTTTATATGGGCTATGTTGACCTCGTAATGAAGCTTCCCAGATCTCCTCATGTTTCTGAGAAGCTCAACAAGCTTCTCACCATTTCTACAGAAGCCTACCGGTCTCCCATTGAGCAGAACCCTCGTCCCCTTGATCACGTCGATCTCCTTACCCCTTCTCAGATCATTGAACACCTTCTCAACCTTCTCAACCCTGATCTCGGGATCGTCTATCTCCTCAAGGATCTCTAGGACAGAGTTCTCATCAACACCCACGGATATATATGCTGTTAGAGCCATGTTCTTCACAAGCCCACAGTTAGGGCCTTCAGGGGTCTCGAATATACATATCCTGCCCCACTGGGTTCCATGAAGATCCCTTGCCTCGAAGTTAGGCTGGCTCCTGCTGAGGGGCGAGATAACCCTTCTTAGATGGCTATGCATAGAGATCCAGTTAGTCCTGTCAAGTATCTGGCTAACCCCAACCCTATTACCAGCCCAGTTACCAGTGGCCATTGCATGCCTTATCCTCTCCGTTATTATATCGGATCTCACTAGCGCCCCTATCTGTGTAACCTTCCTAGTCCTCGCCCTCGCCTTCTCGAGCTGGTATCTAAAGTCCTTTAGAAAAGCTCTGTAAGCTACCCTGAACTGGACTGCCAAGAGATCACCGGCTAGCTTTAGCCTCTTATTCTTATAATGATCCTTATCATCCGGAGGTCTTCTACCAAGCATGAACTCGATCAGCTTCTGAGCCATATAGCCTAGGAAAAGGGCCTTTTTAATCCTATCCTCCCTGCTAACCCCGAGGTGGGGTAGGAAGTATCTGTCAATGATCTGCTCTGCCCTCTCGATCCTAACCTCCCTCGGCTGCCCCACAGCCACCCTATTCCCTATGAACTCAAGAGCGTCTGTTGATGTCTTTATCTCTGTGCTCTGTAGGAGGGAGGGTATTAGCTCTTTCTGCACATCCTGATCGTGGGAGACTGCGAGGGCTATCTCTAAATCGCTCTCAAGCCCAAGGGCTCTCATCATAACCACAAACGGGATCTTGCCAGTAACCGCTGGGAAGGATACGTGGAGAGTCCCATCTTTATGCCTATCAAGGATTATCGGAACCCTATAGCCTGTCGTTGCAGAGACAACCTTAGCCATGTGGGTAACATTGAGACCCTCTTTAGCATAGTCGACAATAACCCTGTTTGGTGCGAGATCCTCTTGGGCAACGAGGATCCTCTCGCTACCGTTTATTATGAAGTAACCCCCAGGATCCTTTGGATCCTCTCCGATCTCCCTTAAAGTCTTCTCATCCATGGATGATGTGGGATCCTTAATACTCCTAACCATAACAGGGATCTCACAGAGAAGTATAGGCTCTTGAGAAGACGTCTTTATACCATCCTCGACAAGCACTATGTTAACATAAACCGGGGCGGCGTATGTTAGGTTCCTTATCCTGCATTCAAGCGGTGTTATGGTTGTGTTCACACTACCATCGAACTCCCTGACCTGCGGGTTGCCTATAACAACGTTTGTTATCATGGCATAGAAGTTAGGCGAAGTGGTCTGGACTATCGATTCCTCCTCTATTATCTGTTTAAGCCTCTTGGTTATAAAATCGTTATAGCTGTTTATATGTTGCCTCACAAGCCCCTTCTCCTTAATAAAGCTCTGTATGACTAGCCATCTATCATCTTGCGATACTATGTTTTTCTGCCTATCCCTGCCCACATGATCACCCCGCGATAACATATCTATAAACCACGATCTCTCCCGCCGTCTCGCTCTTCCTAATGATCCTCACGATATCGCCCGGCTTAGCCCCGATAGCCCTGGCAGCAGGATCGCTAGCCCTTATCCATGGAAGCTGCTCAGGCCTAACCCCAAGTTCTTTCAAGATCTTCACCGCCTCTTCTATGGGAACCACCTCATGTTTAGGAACAAGCTCGTGTTTAAAGATATTGAACCTCTTCTCCGACATGAAGGAGCAACCACCACTCTTCTCTGTATATATACATATCCTCAGAAGAGTTATAAGCTTTCCATATACAATGTAATATAGATGGGCCCGTAGCTCAGCCCGGTAGAGCGGCGGGCTTTTAACCCGTAGACCAGGGCCGCTGGGCGGAAGTCCCGGGTTCAAATCCCGGCGGGCCCGCC
>DATMAU010000010.1:0-7118 GCA_035559775.1 Sulfolobales archaeon | reverse complement strand
TCCAAGTACTTCCCATTCATAGTCCAGCTCCTCCTAGGGGGTATAGATGATAGGCCGAGGCTATACCAGATAGAGTTCTTCGGAAGCGTTACTGAGGAGAAGTTCGTAGCGACTGGGAGCGGTAGCCCCATAGCTATAGGTGTGCTAGAGGCTGGGTACTCCGAGGATCTCGGTGTCGACCAGGCCGTGAACCTGGCTAGAGAGGCTATAACATCGTCTATAAAGAGGGACGCCTATACAGGAGAGGGTATAGATGTGGTGGTTATAACAAAGAATGGCGTGAAGAGCCACTACTTCCCAGTGAAATAGGGGGGTCTAGCGTATAGAGGATGGTTTTCGTGAGAGATAGGCTTCTCGACGAGATAAGAAAGGTGATTATGGAGAACATACCCCCCGAGGCTGAGATGCGTAGAGTCGAGTTCGAAGGACCCTACCTAGTAATCTATGTGAGAAACCCCGGATTTCTTAAGTCAGAGACCTCTGCTATAAAGAACATAGCCAAGATCCTTAGGAAAAGGATCATAGTCAAAGTAGACCCCCAGGCTAGGAAGAAACCCCAGGAAGCTAGGTCAAAGATCCTCGAGCTAGTGCCAAGCGAAGCTGGTGTTAGTGAGAAAGACATAGAGTTCGACGAGGTCTTAGGAGAAGTCGTTATAAAAGCTGCAAAGCCAGGGCTCGTTATAGGAGCTGAGGGAGAGAATCTAAAGAGAATCCTCGTAGAGACTGGGTGGAGACCGAGGGTTGTTAGAAAACCACCTATAAAGTCAGGGCTTCTAGAAGGGATAATAAACTATATGATGAATGAGAGCGACTATAGATTGAAATTCCTTAGAAGGGCTAGTGAGAAGATACACATAGATCCTCTCTTCAAAAGCGATACAGTTAGGATCACAGCCCTCGGAGGCTTCATGGAGGTCGGTAGATCCGCTATCCTTCTCGAAACACCTAATAGCAAGATCCTCCTTGACTTCGGCCTAAACCCAGGGATTAACACACCTCCAAACATGTATCCCAGAATAGATATGCTCAACATATCCCCTGAGGAGATAGATGCTGTTGTTGTAACACACGCCCACGTGGATCACTGCGGATTAGTACCATTCCTCTTCAAATACGGCTACGACGGTCCTGTATATACTACAGAAGCTACCAGGGATCTTATGGCCCTCATGCAACTAGATATACTCGATGTTGCGAGGAGAGAGGGAAACCCGATCCCGTTCACACAGAGGGAGGTCCAGAAAATGGTGCTCCACACAATACCTCTGAAGTATGGGGATACAACAGACATAGCCCCCGATGTAAAGATAACGCTCTATAACGCTGGCCATATACTGGGCTCTGCCATGGTTCACATATATGCTGGCAACCCAGCTGGAGGCGGGATCAATATACTCTATAGTGGTGATATAAAGTTCCAGAGGACAAGGCTTCTAGAGAGGGCTAGTGTTGAGGAGATCCCCAGGGTCGATATCCTGATCCTTGAGAGCACATATGGTGCAACAGATCTCCCGCCAAGGAATGAGGCTGAGGAGAAGCTCGTCGAGATCATTAAAAAGACTGTCGAGAGGAAAGGTAAGGTCCTGATCCCCACGCTGAGTGTTGGGAGGGCTCAGGAGATAATGCTTGTCCTAAGATCGGCTATGATGGAGAAGAAGCTCGACGAGATCCCAGTATATATAGAGGGGATGATAGACGAGGTGACAGCGATACATACAGCCTATCCAGAGCTCCTATCGAGAGAAACCTTCGCCCTATTTAAGAGCGGTGAGAACCCCTTCAGCTACACAACATTCAAGAGGGTTGAGGATAGAAGGGCTAGGAGCGATATTGTAGACGCTCCAGAGAGCAGCGTGATCATGGCTACAAGCGGCATGCTAACAGGCGGCCCAGCGGTTGAGTACTTCAAACTCCTAGCAGGTGATCCGAGGAACACCATGGTGTTTGTAAACTACCAGGTTAAGGGGACACTGGGGAGAAGGATCAAGGATGGGGAGAGGGAGATACAGCTCCAGGAAGAGGATGGAAGGATAGTCACCGTGAAGGTCAACATGGAGATCCAGAGCGTCGAGGGCTTCTCAGGACACAGCGATAGAAAGCAGCTAGTGAGATTCGTTGAAAGCCTCCCAACAATCCCGAAGAAAATAATACTCAACCACGGCGAACCCTCAGCCATAGCCTCACTAGCGAAGGAGCTAGGAAAAAGCAAAGATATCAGGGTGAGGACAGCCGATATAATAATGCCCAGTGTTCTAGACACAATAACCTTTAGACCATAGCCTTCGAATATTACAGAGTTCTACTCTTTAGAGAGCAGCTCTCCTAAAACATCTATATAGAACTTCCTAGCCCTCTCAAGGCTCCAGATCTCAACGTACTCGTTATAGCCATGTATACCGCTACCGATCGGTCCGAAGTCTATGGACTCAACACCCTCTGGTGAGAAGTATCTAGAATCACTCGCGCCAGCCTTCTCAACGGCTTTTGCAGGTAGCCCCATTCTATCAAGAACCTTTAGTGCTTTGGTAACTATTCTCGAGCTTCTAGGTGTGTTTAGATAACCTCCGCCCCCAGATACTCTGTATCTAATCCTACTTGATAGATCTTCTAACAGGTTCTTAACAGCCCTCTCAATCTTAGAGTTATCCTTGAGAGGAGCTCTAACATCTATCTCGAACACGTGTTTAGAGCCATCCATATAGTACATATTAGGAGTCGCTGTAACACCATATAGGCTTGGGAAATCCAGCTCTATAGATATCCTGGTGATTGGTAGCAGTGTTTTTACAAGCTCTGTGAGCGATAGATCTACTTCTTGCTCGTCAACACCTTCTCCAACCACTTCAGCCCATACCCTCTGTGGAAGCACGTTTGACTTGACAAAATCACCTCCCAAGCTGGATAAGAGGAGATCCTGTTCAGAGACCTCTCTGGCTAAATCTATGAGGGGATGAACATCAGAGCCTGGGATGAAGTATGCTGCATGATAGCTCGCGCTCCTAAGCGTTTTCTCAACCCTCCTCCTAGAACCCTTTGTTTTTGTTATGAGAGCCTCTGCTTCGATCACTATTTTGAAAGCACTCCTCCTCCTGTTTATAACAACAAGACCGGAGCCATCGCCATTCACAAGGAAGTCTGGGAAGAGGGCTTTGTTCCTAAGATAATCTCTAAGAACCCTCGCCCCGTTATAGCCCCCTATCTCTTCATCACCCGTAAAGGCTACTACGAGGGTTCCTCCAAGCTTATCCACGACCCTGGTCATATCCCTATAGGCTGAGGCTATAGAGGCAACGTTACCTAGATCATCAGCAGACCCCCTACCATAGAGCCTACCCTCCCTCTCAACCGGCGTGAAAGGATCAAAACTCCACGAGGGTCCCGGGGGAACCACATCGTAATGGGCTAGATAGAGCACCACAGGTCTTCCAGACCCATATATATCGAACAATGTGTAGAACCCGTTGCTCTCAATACTCTTAGGATCCATCCCCGAGCGCCTCATAACATCGAGAACCCCCTCTACACACGTAGATCCGGGTTTAACACCGCCTGAAGGATCGTTAACGCATTTCAATGGTATTAGCCTTTTTAACAACTCCAGAGGATCTATTCTTAACCACCCAAGCATCATTGGGTACAGGGAGCTTATATGCTAACATAAGCCCGCTAACAACCTCTATGGCACTCATGCTCAAATATGGGATATCAAAAAGGTAATGCTAACTATTAGGGTTCCGAGGAGATCTTATAGCTTTATTATACTCATTGCATCCCCGTATTTTTTCTTGAAGTTCTCCATCGTCTCCACAGTTTTCCTGTATATTCTGATCAGCTCGTTAATGGGGTCTGGGTGATCGTCTACCCTCAGGTTATACTCCCACCTTGGGTTCTTGGAGGCTATTAGGAGTGCTGCTGACTGTTTACCCCTAGTATCGCCGCCAGCCTCTTCTCCAGCTTTGATAGCGTTTAGCAGCCTTACCGGGAATGGATCGTTTCTTGATGCCCTATAAGCCTTTACCATTGCTTCGAGCACCTGGGGTCCTGCTATTATGTTGCCTGCCACGGCGAGATCGTTCTCAACTATATGCCCAGCCCATGGTATGCATTTAGAGCCTGTATAGCCATAAGCTGTCTCGCGATCAACGCCTATGACCTGTCTATACTCTCTATAGGGATCTACCTTTAATAGCGATTCTATGGCGTCGCCTATTCTAACACCGAGCTCGGCTATCCTCACAGCCTTTCTCCCTATCTCTACATTAACAAATGCTTGGGTTGATACAGCAGCTACTCCCGGGATCGCGTGGGGTGCTACTGAGCCAACCGCAGGGGCTGCTGTGGCTATCGCGATCCCGAGATCACCAGTATCAGGGTCTCTCGCCACTATCGAGAATGTTCCCAGTAGTATGGGCATGCTTAGCACCGCTTTTCTATTACGATGGTGAGATATAAGCTTGGGTTTTGTAATGAATCTCCGGGATTCTTAATGAGAATCAGGTATTCTGGATCCTTTGATGTTGCCTCGCCTAAAGAGAGGGTGTATAGCTTCCTAACAGATCCTGAGAGGGTCGCGAAGACATTCCCAGGTGTCGAGAAGGTAGAGGTTAGCGATGAGAATAACTTCTCAGTCAGGGCAACCCTCGGTATAGGGCCCCTGAGGGGTAGTATGAGTTTTAAGCTAAGGTTTGAGGAGAAAAGGGCTCCGGACCATGCTAGGGTTGTTGGCAGGGGGGTGGGTCTCCAGAGTACTGCTGATATCTCGCTAGCATTCGATCTAGAAGATCTGGGTGGAGGCACCAGGGTTAAATGGTCTTTCGAAGGTAATGTGGGAGGGCTTGTAGGCTCTCTGGGAGGCAGGGTTTTGGATGATGTTGCTAAGAGGATTGTGGACGAGGTTATAGCTAATATAAAGGCATCTATAGAGAGTAGCCAAGCATGAGATGCCGGGCTATATAGTCTCTATACTTGGTTGAGGCTATATATCCTCACACGCTTATTTAAATCGGTGCTAATGGTTGAGACCAGGGCTTGAGAGGATAAAGCCTCCTAGTGATGGTTCTTTCATAGAGTATATTGATGGCTCCTACAAGGTCCCGGACAGACCGATCATAGCGTATATAGAGGGGGATGGGATAGGGCCTGAGGTTACAAGCTCCGCTAGAGCCGTTCTCGACGCTGCTGTTGAGAAGGTCTATGGAAGGGCTAGGAGGATTGTTTGGTGGGAGCTCTATGCAGGGTATAAGGCTGAGAAGCTGTTTGGAACACTCCTCCCAGAGGATACCCTCACCGGGATGATGATGGCTAAGGTTACTCTTAAAGGCCCTCTAGAAACCCCTATAGGTACTGGGCATAGATCTATCAATGTTGCTATTAGGCAGAAGCTCGATCTATACTCCAATATAAGACCTGTTAAGTACTTCAGAGGCGTCCCAGCCCCGAGCAGGTATGCCGATAAGATAAACCTCATAATCTTCAGAGAGAACACAGAAGACGTATATGCCGGAATAGAGTGGCAAGCCGGGGGTAGAGAAGCGTTAAAAGTGATCGAGTTCCTCCACAGGGAGTTCGGAATAGAGCTCACACCAGACACAGGGATCGGTTTAAAGCCTATCAGCGAGTGGAGAACCAAGAGGCATGCTAGAAAAGCCCTTAGATATGCTATTAAGCATGGTAGAAGGGTTGTTACATTCATGCATAAAGGTAATATTATGAAGTACACCGAAGGTGCCTTCGTAAACTGGGGGTACGAGGTTGCTTTAAACGAGTTCAGAGAACATGTCGTCACCGAGAAAGAGGTTAACGAGCAATACGGGGGCAAACAGCCCGAGGGGAAGATACTCGTTAACGACCGCGTAGCTGACAACATGTTCCAACAGATAATAACAAGACCCTGGGACTATGATGTCATAGTAACGCCTAACCTTAACGGCGACTATCTAAGCGATGCTGCAAGCGCCCTCGTAGGAGGGATAGGGTTAGCCCCTGGACTCAATGCTGGCGATATATATGCGTTCGCAGAACCAGTCCATGGAACAGCCCCTAAGTATGCTGGCAAGGGTGTGGCTAACCCCTCAGCAACCATACTGGCTGGGGCAATGCTCTTGGAGCATATAGGGTGGGTTGAGGCTTCAAACCTGATCTGGAGGGCTGTTGAGGAGACCATAGCGTCTGGCAAGATGACCCAGGATCTTGCAAGACACTATGAGAACGTAAAACCCTTATCAACGAAAGAGTTCACAGAGGCTGTTATAGAGACTCTTAAAAGCCTCTGAGAGTGCTGACAATATTGAACAGCCTATCAAGGATCATAATAGCTTTTTTAATATACATGACTTCAATGTACATGGCAATAGTGATCATACCCTCAGCCCTCTCAAGCACCCCTACGCTGTATATAAGGCCCTACCAGCTAATGGTCTTCTCAAACATAGCTATCCTGATTCTCTTCTCAATAGCCTATCTAGCCTTGGGAAGCGAGCTGCTCAGCTACACAATACAAATAGCACTAGCATCGCTAGCGATAACCTACTATCTAGACATAGCCTACAGGATCAGCCAGGGAACCGAGATTATCATATACCCCCTATTCACGCTTATAAAAGACTCACAGGGATCCTCACTCTCAATAGACCTCGCACAGATCGCTATAATAGCTCTGGCACTCATAAACCTAAGGGACAAGATTCGTAGAGAGAGTTCCGAACAACCTGACCAAACGAAACAACACTAATTTATTATATCTTATTATATCTATACTTATGCAGCAGTTCTAAATTTAAAAGCCTTGACTTTCTCCTCACTATGGTGTTCATAATTTGAGCATTGCAGCTTTGGTTAATAACGTTCTTGAGGCCGTTCCTCATTATTCAGACTTCATGGGCATCGCTGAGCTCTATGAGAGCTCTAGGATGCTTTATTCTAGCAATAGAGACATTGCCGAGCTTATTGATATTGGTGTATCTAGAGCTGGTCTGCCTGTTCAGGCCCTAATTATTCATGGTGGTGAGAAGAGGGTTCTAGCTTTCGGGTTTCCTCACCCCAACGAACCTATAGGTTCACTTACACTGGATTTTCTAAGCTGGTATCTAGTCAAGAATAGGGATTTGCTAAAGAAGCTC
>DATMAU010000009.1:0-35196 GCA_035559775.1 Sulfolobales archaeon | reverse complement strand
CGCTTATAACTATATTATTATGTCTAGGGAGGAAATATCCAAAAACCCGGCGCGTCGTGATCTATGTTTAAAGCTACACCATAGCGCTATGGTCCGAGGAACTCGTCTGGTTTCGGAGGCTCCGGCTTAAGACCCTTTCTCTCTCTAATCTTTCTCACAAGCTCGGGGAGTAGGTTGTCGGGGACAGGGGTCCACTTGCTGAACTCTGTACCCCATATAGCTCTTCCGGAGGTGACGCTTCTTAATAGCGCTGCTAGATCCATGCTTTCGGCTATCGGAATCTCTGATATAACCCTCACCCAGTTGCCATAGAGCTCTACAACATCTATTATCTTCCCCCTCTTCTTGCTAATAACCCCCGTGACCTCTCCTATATAGTCCGACGGGATCTTTATATCAACCTTCTGGAGAGGCTCTAGGAGGGTTGGTTTTGAGAGGAGCATTCCAGCATATATTGGGTTCCTTGTTGCTGGGTATAGCTGTGCGGGTCCTCTGTGTGCGGGATCCTCGTGGATCACAGCGTCGTGTAGGATGACCTTAACACCTCTCACAGGCTCTCTGGCTAAGGGTCCTTCTCTCATGGCTAGTCTGAAGCCCTGGATAATTGTATCCTTAACCTCTCTCAGGTGCTGGACACCGCTTGTCATGTCTATAAAGATGTTTATGTTCTCATCTATAGCCCATATTCTTCTAGCCTCGTCATAGTCCCATGAAGCCTTATCCCTCAGGATCTTTGCCCTCTCCCTCGGATCCTGATCCTCTGTGATCTCTCCAGATGCTATGAGGGCTATTGTCTCGTTATTAAGGGGCTCGACGCTTATGTAGAGCTTGTTATGCTTGTTGGGAGACTTGCCCTCGAGGACCTGGCTCTTAGACCTAATGCTCTCTCTATACACTATAAGGGGTTGTGAGGTTACTACCTCTAATCCGTAGTTCTCTTTGAGGAGTGTTAGGGCAACCTCTAGGTGGACGTAACCCATACCTGATAATAGATACTCTCCCGTCTCTTCGTTGATCCTGAGGATCAGGTTTGGATCCTCTATGGTGAGCTTTCTAAGAGCATCGATCATCTTTGTCAGCTCGGCAGGGTTCTTAGGCTCGAGAGCTATGGTTACGACGGGCTCCGATATATAGGAGATCTTCTCGAAAGGAACCATGGAGTCCTTGAACCTGGGGTCTACGATGGTCTCTCCAGACCTAGCCCTATCAAGCCCGAGCACTGCGGCTATGTTGCCAACGGGTATTCTTCCAGCCTGCTCTCTGAATGGCCCCATATATAGCCCTACCTGGAGTGCTCTCTGGGTAGTCTTTGAGTTGACTAGGTAGAGCTCGTTGCCCTCTTCAAGCACTCCTGAGAGTATCCTGCCGGTTGCTACGAAACCGGCATGGGGATCGTGCCTCATATCATTTATCAGGAATACCACGGGGCCGTTGGGGTCTGCTTCGAGCATTGCCCTACCGATCTCTGAGTCAAGAGGTCCTCTCCAGATCTTTGGTATTCTGTACTTCTGAGCCTCCTTTGGGTTGGGTATATGTTTTATAACCATTTCTAGTATAGCCTCGTGTATTGGTATCTTCTTCTGCATGGCTTCTATAACATCTCTCTTACCGCTCTCGTAGGCTGCGATCAGATCTGGGATCTTGACACCCTTCCTCTGGCTATATGGTATTGTGAGACCTATCTTATCCCTCGCAGCTCCGAATGCTACATGTCCCTTAACAGGATCTATCTTCCATGCCTGCTTGAACTCGGGCTCTGCGTAGGTCTCTATCAAGTTGTTAATCTCTTTGATTATCTGGACAAATCTACCCTGGATCTCTTGGGGGCTCATCCTCAGCTCCCTTATAAGCCTATCGATCTTGTTTATGAAGAGGAGGGGTCTCACCCTCTCCTCGAGAGCCTGTCTAAGCACCGTCTCTGTCTGGGTCATAACACCCTCGACAGCGTCGACAACCACTATAGCTCCGTCGAGAACCCTCAGGCTTCTGGAGACCTTGCCGCTGAAGTCAACGTGTCCAGGAGTGTCTATGAGGTTGATCACATAGGGTTTTCCTTCGAACTCGAAGTAAAGGCTTATGTTGGCAGCCTTAACTGTGATGCCTCTCTGCTGCTCTACAGTGAGGTAATCCATTGCTAAGACCTCTCCAGCGAGCTTCTCTGAGATGATCCCTGCTGCTGCTAGTAGCGTGTCGGTGAGGGTTGTTTTGCCATGGTCAACATGGGCTATGATACCTATGTTCCTAACCTGCTCTGGGTTACCAAGGATCTTGAGGATCTGCTCAACCGTCTTGTATCTCGGCAACCTTTACCTCCACGTGTTATATTGATATCAAACTATATAGGATTAACGTTAACAGACCCTTGTCCTGGATCATAAACGGGTTAGGAATAGCTCGACTAGTCCCTAGGTAGCTTTAAGATTCTAGCGGCTATGCTGCTAATGATTAGGGATAGTATGATCACGATCGAGAGGGTTAGTATCAGCATTGATGAGGCTCTGTGGATGAGCAGCGGATCATATACTAGGAGGCTGGCGATCACGGGTGTTATTGGGGATGGATGTGTGCTGGACACGGCTGGGTTTCCTATTAGGATTAGGCTTGTGCTTACCTCAGTCATAACATGGATCGATGTTATTACTAGGCCCACGTTAACAGATCTAAAGATCATTGGGAACCCTATACCCCACATGGTTCTCACAACACCAGATCCTAGGTTGAATGAGGCTTCTTCATAAGATCTTGGGATGCTCTGTAGAGATGCTTCGAGGGGTCTTACCATATATGGGAGCCTCCTGATAGTATAGCTCATCACGAGATAGATCCAAGGGGTATATACAGGATCTATAGGCATGCCCTTGGCAACGCTGTGGAAGAGCTGGTAATAAGCTATACCTATAGCCACGCCGGGGATCACGAGGGGAGCTATGGATAACGCCTCTATTGCGGTGGCCACACCTCCTCCGAACCTCATCGAGGCGTAGGCGGAGAAATACCCAAGGATCATTATTAGTATGGATGCTATGAGGGTATAGACCACAGTATTGATCACGGCTCTTTGGTAATAAGGAGATACCAGCACATCGACATAGTTGTCAAGCCAGGCGGGGGATGGTGAGGTGCTGAGGAACCAGTTCTTTGTGAATGAGTATAGGAGGACCATTATGTTGGGTGTTAGGGAGATTATGAGCAGTGTTGACGCGAAGATCCTTAATAACGATCCCTTAATCCCTGTAACCTCTATATAGATTCTCTTGAACGAGATCACGCCGAGTCTTGATATGGATAGATACCTATAGAGTGGTATAAGCATAGCTATGGTTATTATAAGCATTATGAATACGAACGAGGCTATCCTGGGGCTGACCTGGTAGCCATACTCGGAGATAAAGCCTATATATGCTTGGTAGGATAAGAGGTTCCTCGCAGCATTATGTCTGCTAAATGTTAGGGGGCCGACCAGATCCTCTATAGATAGTATGAAGATCAAAGACCAAACAGCTATTATAGCTGGCCTCATGATCGGTATAAGGATCCTCATTATAGTAGTCCTAGCCCCCGCACCAAGGTTCCACGAAGCCTCTATAAGCCCCCTATCTATGCTCTCAGCATAGGAGAGGAGGAATAGGTGGGCTAGGGGGAGGAAGTGGATGATCTGGTAGAGGGCTATGCCGGCGAGCCCGTCTACAGCTATTCTGAAACCCATGCCGAGAGAGCCTAGAACCATGTTCACAATCCCCAGATCCCTGTGGAAGAGATGGATCACGGCATAAGCGGATAGAAACGGCATGGGTATCGATGCCAAGAGAGGTAAGAGGTAGCCGAAGAACCACCTAGCCCTAGACATGCTTAGAGAAGCGATAACAGTGATCATAGATAAGAGTATCACGGCAAGCGATACTAGTGTTGAGAGTAAGAGGGAATTCACCATCGGTCCATAGTCAGCTCCTGTTATGTATATGAGCACATAGCCAGGATAGCTATAAACGGTATATAGCTCCCCATCAGGTGGTATCTTAACACTGGTAAGGATCTCTAACATCTGTTGAAGATCTATGCTTGATATGAGCAGATACACTATGGGGAGGACAAGCATGAAGATCATTACAAGTAAAAGGGCTAGGGATACGAATTCCTTCTCACTAACTCGTGGTACTGATCTCCAAGCCCTTCTAACCACTATCCTCACATCTCTTAGTAGATCCTAGCAGTGGCATAAATAGCTGGGTCTATGCTTGGGTTTGGTGCCTCTCCCTATAATGCTCTGTGAGGGATGATCTGTTTCCCGCTATCGGAGCTAGATCTCTATCCACCCAGGTTTTTGAGTATAGAGCTATACCTCTCGATCGCTGCCTTTTTCACAGCGCTCTTGAAGAGATCGGCTTCCTGAGAGCTTCTAAGCATATCGTTGATCTTAGAGGCATATTCTTTGGTGAACAAGCTCTTCATCCCTTTATAGTCGATCTCAAGGGGCGATCCGAGCTTCGCCACTAGGGTCTCGAGATCTCTGCTTGATATGGAGCCGTTCAGGTAGAGGGAGACTGCTTTGCCCCATATTTTCTTTAACAGTGTATTCGCATCTGAATCAGCTATCGCCGCTTCGAAGTAATATACTGCTGAGAGCTCCCATTTAGAGGCATCCTCAGGATCGTATTGGTATATGTTACCAGAGGCTTTTCTATATATCTCCTCTAGGGGTGTGCCTCTTGGTAGCTGGTATGGTAGGTAGTAGAATAGCTCGGCAAGCGCCCTCTGCCCCTCATCGCTTAATAACCAGAGTATGAATGCCTCTGCAGCCTCTCTATTCTTAGTATTCTTGGCAATAGCTACAGGGCTTATATCTGGGAGCAATCCCTGCGTGGCTATAACAAACTCGGCTTTGCCTCCGCTCGCATTAACAGCCCTCAACCCGTATATAAGTACTGTTGGTGCTGCACCAGAGATCCCTGTGGCCACATCGTCTCTAGCCTTCTCAGAGCTCTCAACGATCTTTGAGTTAGCACCTATTATCGTTAATATCTGCCACCCTCTATCCCACCCGTATTTCTGTAGTATTAGCTGTAGGGTTCTTGCAGCTGTTGTGCTTTTTGAGGGCATTGGGAAGGATATTGCTGGGTCTCCTTTCAGTAGTGAGGCTGAGAAGGCGGGGCTTGCGAGATCCTCCCAGGATGATGGTTTTGGTAATGAGTATCTGGAGAGATAATCATTATTGACTGTGAAGCTGAATATGGTTCTCGAGACTGAGATGAAGCAAACGTTCCCCTTATCATCTCTATAGATCTCTGCTCCTATGCTACTAGCCCTTGATATGACCTCTCTACTCGTTATTGGTTCTAGATAACCGTCTCTGCAGAGGGAGTTGTAGACAGCATAGCCGCCTATTAGGAATATATCGACAGCCCCGCTCTCTACAAAGGATCTCCATTTACCCACGTCCTCTTTTCTGAACTCTATATCCTTGATCCCGTATTTAGTGGCTATATCGCTTCTAAGAAACCTCTCTCTCAAAGCATTACCTTCTTCAGGGGCTAGTCTTGTCACAACGACAAGCCTGATCTCTCTACCCTGTTGGGTCAGGATCTGTGGGGCTAGTAGGGCTAGCAGGATCCCGGCTATCGCGATAATAGATATCACAGCAACAAGGATCCTTCTCTTCAACACAACCCCCTCGTGAAATTGTATAGAGGGTTTTAAGGCTGCTATAGAAATGCTATAGAGTGGAGAAAAAAAGCTTAAAAAAATTAGTCTTTCCTAGCCACTGTTATCTCTATCGTGGATACTCTGGAGGTTCTCCCGCCTTCTCTGGTTACCTCTTGGCTCCCGATCGATATTCCAGCTACTGTCAGCTTGTCCTTGAGGAACCTGCTCCTCAGAATCTCTACTGTGTCTACAGCCTTGCTTATAGCCCTGCCCCTGGCTTTTATAACAACCTTATCCATGCCCTGGTTAAACAGGGTCAGGGTTGCTAGGACATAGTTTATAGCTGGTTTTTTACCCACTAGGACCACGTTTGTTGCCTGCTGTGCCATTTCTTTGTCACCGCATCCATTTTATGGAGGAGAGCTTATATATCTTATCACTCAGCTATCCACACTAGTAATCGTCTGGTTAACAAGCGTGCTGCATATACTGTGTAAGGGCTAGCTATGCTCTATAGAGGGTATTTCTTATATAGCCTGGGGGTTTGATGATACTATATGGGCCGTGCTATGGATCGGAGGTTATCCTTACTAGAGGACCTTGTTAAAAGCCTATCGTTAAGAGATCCTGTGCATGGTTGGGAGCATATAGAGAGGGTTAGGAAGCTCTGCAGATATATAGCTTCTAGATATGGGGGTCCTGTGGATCTCGAGATCCTAGATCTCGCAGCCCTTCTCCATGATGTTGGCAGGTTTGTAGGAGACAGCGGGCATCACTCGGAGGTATCTGCAGAGTTTGCAGAGAAGATCCTCAGGATCCTGGGTTATGGGGAGGATAAGATCTCGAGGGTGGTTAGTGCTATAACAAGCCATAGCTATAGCTATGGGCGTGAGCCGGAAACCATAGAGGGGAAGATACTTAGCGATGCTGATAAGATAGACGCTATGGGGGCTGTGGGGGTTGCGAGGACATTCATGCTGGGGGGTTTGTGGGGGAGGGGTATTGATGAGACTCTAAAGCATTTTGAGGAGAAGCTTTTAAAGCTATATGGAAGGCTATACCTAGAAGTCTCTAGAGAGATAGCTAGGGATAGGTTTGAGTTTCTAGAGAAGTTCTATAAACAGATCCGGGGCGAGCTTGGGGCAGGAGAGAGGCCTAGCTGATCTCATCAGTTGAGACAGGTTATGTCACCGTTCCAAACGGCTCTTCCTCATCACAATAAAATATAAAGACCCACTGCTTATATCTCTAACCACTCGTGGTAGGGATTACGGGTATTCCAGCTTCTTTGGGAGCCTGACGCCCCTCTGGCCTTGGTAGGCGCCTCTATATGGTCTCTCTATAGGTGTGGATACCTTGGAGAGGATCACGTGGAGAAACCTTGTCCCCGCCCTCAGGCTTACTGGGAAGGGGGGTGCCTGAACCTCTATGGTTAGCTGTCCCTCAAAACCCCCATCGATCAGTGTTGGAGGTATTATGAAGCCAAGCCTAGCAAAAGTCGATCTCAGCTCGACAAACCCGGCAAGCTCTGGTGGGAGACGTATGTATTCGAGGGTATGCATCAAATACCTCCCCCAAGGCTTTGTCTGGAAAACCCCGTTGGTCTCATAGCACTTAAAATACTCGCCAGGATCCCACTCACCATAGGGATCCAAAGGCTTGTCCGACCCAAGCATCTCACACACCTCACTACCAAGCCTTAGATCGAGACCATTCTCCCTCACAATACCCTCCCAGAAAGGCTCTATATAGAGCCTGCCAGAAGCTATATAGCTCCTAAGATCAAAATCAGATAGTATCAAGAACCAGCCCTCTAGAAAACTACTCCCGGATCGCTATAAAACCTTTCTGATATAATCACTGTTTTTATTCTTCCTTTATTCTTCCCTAGCATCGAAGAAAATCTACACCACAAACAGAGATAGAGAGTTCCTTAGATTAATGTCTGGTTATTGATCCTAGCAGTATAGAGCCCAATTTATCTTGCAGGGCTCGCTTTCCAAACAACTTGGAATATTACTGGAGGAATTATTAGAAAAGAAATAACCCCTATAGATCTACTATAATTGATGATGAAGGGTGCAAACAATGAGGGGTGATTAACGCGCTCTTCGCTGAGCGAGAAGATATGTAATGAGCCCCAGCATTATTCCCACTCCTCTGTTATCTCTCAGCGGGGTTTGCGTTACCATTTTCTGGTAACGCAGAGACCCTATACCCTTAGAACAATTTATGCTAGTAAGCTGCATCTCGCTATAGGGTCGCTATACTAATACAAAATTCTGCATGGTCTTTGTAGTATTACCTCCTGAGAATCAATAGTATAATAAGAACTATATCTGAATTAAAAAGGCTCTTTATACCATTGCGAGAACTTCTTTCCAGAACAACCAGGATCAAGACCTGGAAGAGCTCTTACGATATAAGGGAAAGAGCGGTTAAATGTGTAGAGGGTAATTAAGCTAATAAAAATAAACTAGTAATGCTAGCAGGCTAGAGATCCTGGTTTAGTGTGCGGGGCTGACCTGGCTATTTATAGTTTAAGGTGCCGTTGATCACTTCTGCGCAGGAGGTTAGCCTATGCTCTATGACGTGATCTCGATCGAGTATATGTATAACACTATAGCCTTTACTCACCAACCAGTCTGATATTATTTTTCTATGACAGTTCCACGGCAGCTTCTCGGCGCACATTATTGCTACGAGCTTCTCGCCTGCGAGTCTCAAGATCCTTTCGAGAGCCTCTCCAGCCTCTCTGTTCTTAAGTATATAGTTAGCATATGCTCTGAAACCCTCGCTCTCAAAGCATTTCCCAATACCGTGGTCCTCTATATCTCTACCAAACCTCCTATAACCTCCTAGGGCTTCTTCCCATACATAGCTGATCCCACGGCTTGGCAGGATCTTCTCAAGATTCTCTCGGCTAAAATGGGGATGTTTTCTGCTCTTTGGCCATCTTCTCACATCTATGAGTACCTCTACGCCGAATTGACTCAATATTGTTATGAGATCATCGAGGCTTCTGTTTGAATGCCCTATGGTTAGGATCTTTCTGTGATAGATATTCTCCCCAGCTATTGTGATCCTTGAAGGGTTATAGAGCTGAGCCCCACGGATCTTAGGGTCTCGCCCTAAACTATAGATCGGTTTCTCTTTGAAATCTTATCCCTAACCCTCTCTATAAATACCTTTATAGCTCTCTCTGCCGTCTCATCGTCATAGAATCTACTCATAATGCCCTCTCGATCTGGTCCGTTGTACTGGTATTCGTGGATTGCTAGTGCTGCTAGGGTTAGTTCTACGATATCCCGGTCTATATCGCTTAGCTTAACAGCGATCTGGCTCATCATATTGGTAGGCATGACTGCAGCGATCCATTTATATCTCTCTATAACCCTACCTTCAGGTAGTCTTCTATACCCCTCTATATCTTTAAGTTTATCTATGTTGCTTAGAGCTAGGTGTGATAGGTAGGATTTCCAAGCCTGGAAGACTTTTCCCGCAGCGTTTCTCAGAAGCCCTGCTCTCAGGAGTTTTTCGGCCAGCTCGAGCTCTACTACAGCTTCTGAGGCTCTTTTCTCGCTAAGACCTTCTAGATCTATCTCTACGGGTCTTGAACCCTTCTGCTCCATGTTCTTACATCTCTCCAGAGGATCTTGATACCATTATTACTACTGCTAGCCATTTTATAAACAACACGCGATCCCTTCTGCTAGATCGTTTAAGCAGGCCTGTTTCGGAACTTTTGCGGTGAGGATCTATAAAGCCCTCTCCGAAGATAGTGTTATATATACTATATACATGATCAGCGCCGCTGTTACAAGTGCTAGCAGCTCCACCCAGCCCCAGTATTCCGCGCTCCGCATTGGCATTGCTCTCGCTATACCTATTATCGCTACGATACCCTGTATCGGTATCCATTTTGCTCTATAAGCCCTCCCCATAATACCTGGCAGTAATAGTGGTGTGCAGAGGGAGGCCATGATTACTGCTAGGAAGCCTATCATGCTCATGTGGATATAATCCACACCCCTGATCCCTAGCAAAACAACGATCATGGATAAAACACTAAGGATCTTTGCTATGGAAGAGCCCAGCCTATAGATATCCTCCACCCCCAGCCTCGGCGAAACCCCACCGATCTTGATCCTATAGAGGGGTATCACTACAAGCCCTGCTATCAATACAAGGCTCTTAACCCCTGCTAGTGGTGAGAGGGCTAGAGAAGCTATTGATAATGCTATATATGTATATAGCAAGGGTTTCGAGATTCTATAGCCATTTATATTAGGCTCAACCCTCACCATAAGGCTGCACGCAGAGAGCAGGGGGAAGGATATGCTATAGAGAGGCCCTAGCCCAGCCGCTAGTGAGAGGGAGGAGTGGAGAAGACCGGCTAGTGTTAATATGTTTGGGAGCTTGAGGAGGGAGGATCCAATAGCCCTTCTATATAGATAGACAGACGCGTGGATAAACCCTGAGAGGGCGATGATATAGACCCATAACTGGCTCCCCAGGATCGCGAGAACCCCTCCAGAGATCTCGAGAACAGCTATCAATATGCTTAGAAGCGGGTGGGGCATATAATAACCAGCATATCCAGGCACCTGAGCCCACATAACACCAGAGTAGAAGAGCCTTACACCGAGGAGCATGAGCATCGCGTGCTCCCAAACAAGCCCCAGGGGTATTGAGAGGAGACCAAGGATCAGGAAGACCGACGAGGCTATAACGAGAGCCCTCGATGAATAAACCCACACCCAGAACCTCTTAGTCTCGCCAAACCCCACAGCTCCCCCTATAATCACTCAATACACACCTATTATCCATACACCTATTCGCAGTCGCCTAATCCCAGATCTATGATATCCAGTAGCTATGCACGGGTAGCTTCTCGTAGACCACCTGCGCCGTTGGGTTCCTAAAGAATATCTGGGGATAGATTGGTGCAGTATTCAGGATCCGGGTTAGGGAAACTTGGTGACACGCTTATCAACAAAGAAGATCCGCAGAGACCGGCAGCTCCTGTATCAGGCTCATAACTCAAAATAGATAGCTAAACACGTTCCGCAGCCTCCTTGCTAGAAATAGCTATAACCTCGCGTCCCAACTGTTTCACAATCCTATCCCTTTCTGAGAGTATTTTTCTCAACAGATTTCTGTCATCGCTAACCAAAACGCCCCCTATCTCGTGTGATGCAACCACGTATGATGCATCATAGTAGGTGAATCCTATGTCGTAAGCCAGCCTTAAGATAGATTCTTTATCACGGGGCTCCACCACATTCACCATAGATAGCAGCCTGGCTATATGGCTTAGCACACTGATCGACTCCTCCAGGCTTATCCTCTTTACAAGCAGAGCTTCTTTCCACAATGCATTGCCGATCTCATAGGGGGTTAGGGTCAGCGTATAACTACCGCGGATGATATCAAGCGCCCTGGGGCCGTAGAGCCTCACGGTGTTTAGCAACGCTGATGAGTCGTAGAGAAGTCTGGTATTCCTCATCTCTCTTCACGCAAGGATCTTATGATCTCTACCACTTCTTCTTCAGGGATCTTCGAGAGGATCTTTGATGCCTCTTCAAGACCTCTTCTTATCTCTTCCTCCTCTCTCCTCCTGATCTCTTCCTCCAGAGCCCTCCTGATCACCTGGCTCACATTAATTCCATACCTCTTGATCTTCTCATACAGCTCCCTATCTATTCTAGCCGAAACCACAGCATCCCTCATACAGCCACCCATATACATTTTCTGTAGAACATATTAATATTACATAAGCTGCAATACATACTCAAGTTATACCCATAACAGCTATTACCAGATAGCTATCATCCCAACCTTACATAACTACCAACGCTTTTCAAAAGCCGTAGCAAGCTGTATATTTCAGTTTTTATGAAGACTTATAGTGGGTGTTATCAGTTTTCCCACCTAGATCTTTGTTTTATAGATAAGCCTATAGGCTAAAAATATAATTTATAACGATGTCTGCCCACGATGAGAGTGGCTATAAAGATCCGAAGGGCGGGTTAAAGGCAAAGAGAGCCAGGATGAGTTTTTCTACAGCATTGAGTCAGAGGTAAACTATGAGGGGGAGTTGTGAGTTGGGGTCACCCCGAATGGGTGGAGGCCGAGGATATGGGCTCCAATGAAAGGGGCCCTGAGGCCCATGAAGTCGAGGGAAGAGCGGTTGGTATCAAAAGATATCAATCTCACTGAAGCCCGAACCCCCATACTCGGATCGGTTTACAGCCACTGCGGATCTATTTAACACAAATCAGGTTCTCTCAATACGATGTAGATCGTAAAAATACTCCCTGGTATAGACTTATCGTTCGTAATACATAGCCGGGTTGAGGCCTATATTCTAATGTTAATGATCCGAATCATGCTTATTGCAAGAAGGATATGTCTAAACATGGGATCGTTGAGATATCGTCATACTTCATATTGACACTACCGAATAACATTAAATATCAGTTTATAAACCCTTTAGCTTTAGGTATTTGGTGAGCCCTTTGTACCTCAGAATAGATAAACTCCAGATAAGCATTCCCGCACCCAAGGAACCAGATCCCAACGCTGCAGCTGCACTTCAAGAGCTGCTTGGAGGAAGATTTGGTGAGATGACGACACTGATGACCTATACTTATCAGTCATTCAACTATAGGCTTCATAAAAACCCCGCGGTAAGACCCTTCAGAGCCCTTGTATCAAATATAGCTACTGAGGAGCTGGGGCATATAGAGCTTGTATCAGCTGGGGTTAACGCGCTCTATGTAGGATCCACAAAGACAGCTCCTCCGGAGCAGTCGCCGCTTAAACATCTCAAGGATGCTAGGAACACTTACCATGTGATCAATACAGGCTTGACAGCTTTCCCAATGGATAGCCACGGGGCACCATGGAGGGGTGACTATATATTCGTGAGCGGCTCTCTAGAGCTGGATCTGCTCTTCAACTTCTTCCTAGAGGTTGGTGCTAGGCTGGCTAAGATGAGGGTCTATGAGATGACAGACAACCCAGTAGCTAGGGAGATAGCCGGCTACCTGCTAGTAAGGGGAGGGGTTCATGCAATGGCATATGGAAAGGCTCTAGAAGCCCTCACAGGGGTTGAGGTGTGGAGAATGCTCCCAATACCAAAGGTGGAGAACTCCAAGTTCCCTGAAGCGGCTAAATACGAGAAGATGGGTATCCACAGAACACTCTACAGGTTCAGTCCAGCCGATTACAAAGAGGTAGAGCTTATATGGAGGGGAACCCATCCGCAGGATAACCAGCCGCTTGTTGTTCATGACGGCCCGCCTGAGGGTGGGGACTACCTAGAACTACCGGAGGTTCCCGAAGAGTTTGCGCCAGGTCTCTCTGGAGACGATTTTGTAAGAGTAGCTAAGAGGTTGGGTATACAGCTATAATCCTAATATGGAGTTTTTCCACCCCATTATTTTTTACTGGCTTTTCAATCATTCGGGCTCAGAGGTTTAAGGCTTAGAGATCTATTGACAGGACTCCTTTACAATTCTGTTGAGCAGGTTATAGTGTGTAGCTGCTATGAAAACAGATCCTTGGCGCTATCGCTAACATATAGGGGTCTTCCGTCAACAAGTGTTGCGATTATCTCGAGCTCCTTGTTCATGATAACTATATCGCCTCTATATCCTGGTTCTATAAGGCCTACTCTATGTTTCTCTAAAAGCTCTAGGGATTTTGCCGGGGTTGTTGATGCCATGTGAAATACCTCGGATATGCTGTAACCAAGACTAGCTATGTTTTTGAACGCTTTATCCATGGTTAGAATGCTCCCAGCTATTGTATCGCTTCCAGGGATTCTGGGTACGCCTTCCTCAACCTCTACCTCAAGATCCCCTAGCCTGTATCTCCCCTTATCCATCCCGGTTGCTGAGATCGAGTCTGTTATTAGAACAACTCTTTCGTGGGATGCGTAGCCTATGGTGAATTCAAGCATCTCTGGCGATACGTGGATCATATCGGCTATTATTTCTAGATAAACATCCCTGCTCTTTAGAAGAGCTGGAGCTGCCCCTGGATTTCTATGGTGGAAACCGCTCATAGCGTTATATAGATGTGTTGCCCTCGAAGCTCCCAGAGCTATTGCCTTTATGGTTTCTCTATATGTTGCGTCTGTATGCCCCACCTGGACTATAACTCCTCTCCTGCGGGCCTCTTTTATGAGTTCCGTTGCACCCTCGATCTCTGGCGAGATTGTTATGATCAGCTGGAGATCCCCTGCTTCTGATAAGTAGGATGAGAACTCTTCAAGGCTTGGTCTCCTTATATACTCAACTCTATGGGCTCCAGCTCTTTTAGGATTTATATATGGTCCTTCGAGATGGATCCCAAGGATCTTTGCACCGCTCCTCATCCTGGAAGCCGTGTTAACGGATCTACAGAACCTTTTAAGGATCTCGTGGGGCATGGAGACCGAGGTCGGTATATAGGATGTAACACCAAACCTGGTCACTATTCCGGAGAGCCTAGCTATTTCCTCGCTAGATGCTGTGGTCACATCAACCCCAAAAGCACCATGGGTGTGGGTGTCGATGAAGCCGGGGCCTGCTATGAAACCCTCGAGAGAGATCTCATCGTATTTCTCTAGATTTCTATAGGGCTCCTCACCAACATCAACGATATAGCCATCCTCGATAGCTATATAACCCTTTCTAAAAACATGCCTGGGCGTGACAACCATGGCGTTTCTCAAGACAAGCCTAGCTATACCCTCCACCCATGGTTTAGAGGCTTCATGGCCAATTTATATTAAGAGTAACCATCTATGGGTTTAGAGCGACTAATAGCTTTTAGACCATTGTCTAGATAGTGGGCTATGATGGTTGATCGGGGATTTGTGGGAATAATCTTTTGTTTTACTGCTCAGGCTTTCTATATGCTTCTACATACCATGGTATTTTTCTAGCCACGATCCCGAAGATCTCTTTCACCATTCTCTCAGAGGTTATTGGCGGGTTATACTCGCCTGCTGTCTGGGTTCTCCAGCCCAGGATCCTGGTTTCTCCTCTAGCATATCTAGCTATGGCCTCCATTTTGTCTAGCACTGGCTCTATCTCTCTCAATAGCTTTTTACTATATAGTCTCTCCCTCAGCTCCCTGGCTATCTCGAGGGCTTCCTCGGCATTGTTTTTCGTTATGGTTTCCTCATCGAGATCCATGAAGCTAGCCTTATTATATTCGAGGAATCTTTTGAACCAATACCTAGCATTCTTATTAACTATAGTGTCTACAGCCTCTGAAATGCTCCTCTCAGGATCATAGGTTTTTTCGAAAAGCATGTTCGAGATCGTGTATAGAGGTATTTTAGACGCTTCGGGCTGGTTAGCAGGGTTAGATACATAACCTGATACGAGTCTGGCCATGTTGTTAGGTCTATTCCTTATAGCTCCTAGATGGAGCCTTGTGATCCCGTTGACAGTGAAGTAATCGTTAACAGGATAGTTATCCCATATAAAGGGTCTTCTCTTGATAAGCCTTGAGACCGCTTCGAGATCCTGCTCAGAGATCTTGTGGGAAGCGACCCACATACCCGTCCAGACGATATGGATCCCTGGATCTACCAGGGAGCCCAGCTCTGATAAGTAATCCTCTTTTAAGCCATAGTAATATGTGGGGCAGAATACGAGGGATCTTGGCTCTAGCTCCCCATAGATCTTGTTAACAAGAGAAGCCTGTGCCTCTGCAAGGCTTCTATAGCCCCTGCCCCTCAGGATCGGGGGTATGTCGTCGAGGAAAATCGCTAGATCTTCTATCCCGTGTTCCATAATCCCTTGAAGCTTTCTCAACAGGATCCTTATGTCATGGTTTGAGGAGTAGTCAATATCAAGCCCAGGGCTCAGGGCAAAAACAACTCTAACACCATATTTATTAGCAGCGCTAACAAGCATGGAAAGCCTGTCGAGGAAGCCAGGGGCATAGGGATCTCTCCACCAATCTCGATGCATAGGATCCCATTTAGGGGCATAGATATAGGTATCAAGACCAAGCCTCCCTAGAAACTCGACCATATAGATCCTATCCAGCCAGCCCCACGGCATACCATAGAAACCCTCAACAACGCCAAACACAAAGACCAGCCGAGAGAGAATCACGAGCACAGTATTAAAAACAAACCATAGCTATCCATATTGAGTGTAAGGAGACTTCATTTACCACGAAAATGATCCAGAACCTCGATGGCTTTTATGTAGCCACTATAGCTGGCATCACAATACCCAATACCCACAGCAAGACACGAACTGGCCGGTAATATTATAAACAGGTCGGCCTACAAATCAGGCGTAGGAGGCGTGTTAGAAAGATCTAGGCAGCCGCTGGTAAGCCCTCTAATGTATAAATATATATATGATTATTTTATATTTAGAAAAGGGAAGCTGTATTGAGTATCTATAGAGTAGTGGGAGTAATAATCTCTTCTATAGTCTTTATAGCTGTATTCCCCTCGAGAGAGACGCAGTTAGAGACTCCGTCTCAATGGTCTAAGGTGGGGCTTTATGTCGGCTCAAGCTCCTGACAAGTACTTGGTTCTCAGTTTCAGTCCCCTGCCAGCCGAGCTTATAAGGGCTCTGATAGCTCCCTATAGGTCTTTGCTGGATAGGGATGTTGATGTGGTTGTCTTCAGGGATGTGGGTGACTGGGAGAGGCTTTCCACTCTGCTTAGGTCGGCTGATGTTATAATAGGGGACTACACTATGGAGGTTCCTATAACGAGGGATATGTGCTATGCTATGGAGAGGGTCAGGCTTATAGCTCAGCCGAGCACGGGTTTTGATCACATAGATATAGAGGCATGTGCTGAGAAAAGGATCCCGGTGGCTAATATAGGTGGGGCTAACGCTGTCACGGTAGCTGAGTACACTATCATGGTAGCCCTGGCCCTGCTGCGCAGGCTTGTAGAGGCTCATGAGAGAACTAGAAGGGGTGAGTGGGTTCAGTGGGAGCTCATGGAGAAGGGTTCGTTCGAGCTTCAGGGTAAGACTTGGGGTATAGTTGGTCTGGGCAGGATAGGGAGGGAGGTTGCTAGGAGGGTTAGGGCTTTTGATACCAATGTAGTATACTATGATAAGGTTAGGTTTGAGGATGTGGAGAAAGAATTAGGCATAGAATACTCCCCCCTACCCAAGCTCTTGAGGACTAGCGATATAGTATCGCTACACGTGCCTCTAACACCTGAGACTAGGCGTATTATAGGTGAGAAGGAGCTTAGGCTGATGAAGCCCACAGCGATCCTTATAAACCCGGCGAGGGGTGAGGTTGTTGATGAAGAGGCCCTTGCCAGGGCTCTTGAGGAGAGGTGGATAGCTGGGGCTGCTGTTGATGTGTATAGCAGGGAGCCTCCTGGAAAGGATCATCCCCTCATAAGGCTTGCAGCTAAAGGCGATCTAAACCTGATTGTAACACCCCATATAGGTGGTGCTTCTACAGAGTCTAGGGCTAGGATAATCCAGGTTACGATAGAGAATGTTGTGAGGGTTCTGAGGGGAGAGAAGCCTTTGAACGTTGTTAACATGCCCATATAGTGTGGGATCATGCCGACAGTGGCTTCCTATATAGTAGAGGTTCTAAAACTCCTAGGCCTCAAGAGGATCTATGGGATAATAGGCACAACTATTCTTGACTTTATGGACGCCCTCTACGACTACAGAGAAGATCTGAAGCTCATCACAACAAGGCATGAGCAAGCTGCTGTCAGCATGGCCGATGCAGAGTATAGAGCTGCGGGCAATCTAGGGGCTGTTGTGGTTCACGGAGGACCTGGGTTTCTAAACACAGCCCTCGGTCTGGGGATAGCTTTTAAGGATAGGGTGCCACTGCTACTCATATCCGGGGGTGTTAAGAGAAGACTCTATGGAACTGACGCTATGCATGAAGTGGATCAGGTTAGCATTGTGAGACCCATAACCAAATACGCTGCTAGGCTGTCGAGGGAAGACGAGCTTCCAAGCATTATGGCTAAGGCATTGCGGCTAGGTCTATCCAAACCCCGGGGTCCTGTGATGCTAGAGGTTCCCGAGGATATGTGGAGACGCCCTGTGAACGCTGCTCCTAGCGATGCTCTCAGGGAATTAAAGATCGAGCCGGTGAAACCCCGCAGAGAGGATGTTGAGGAAATACTAGGCTACATGGTTAAGGCAGAGAAGCCTGCCATATTAGCGTGTGGCGAGACCGCTCTCCCCGGCGTTGAGCCTCTGCTTTCAGAGCTTGCATGGAGGGTGGGTGCTTATGTTATGGTTACTGGTAATGCTAGGGGTGCTTGCGATGAGAATGATCCTAGATGTGTGGGGAGGGTTGGTTTTGGGGGAGGCTCTCTCCCAGCTGATAAGGTGTTAGAGGAAGCTGATCTCCTCCTAGTTCTAGGGGATGAGCTTGATGATATAGCTACCTATGGTTATAACATAGTTCCTAGAGGTGATATTGTTGTTGTCACTGAAAATAGGGGTGTGGAGGCGAGGCCACTGTATTACTCAAAGCTGGTTTACGCGGATCCTTACGAGACTTTGAAAGCTCTGGTCGAGGTCTCGAGGGAGAGGGGTTTGGAGATCTCTAAACCATCCTGGGATTCCGAGGTTGAGGGCTTCAAATCCCTCTGGAGATCCTCGATAGAGGAGGCTCTCTCAAGAAGATATACAGGCTATGCCAACCCATCTAGGTTCTTTAAGAGGCTTAGTGAGAGGCTCCCTGAGAGGTGTGTAATAACTGGGGGTCAGGGTGTGCATATAGTATACGCCTATGACTTCATAAAGATCAGGAGGCCGAGGAGCTTCCTTGCAGCTACAAGGCTTGGGGCTATGGGTTACGCATTCCCCGCAGCCATAGGGGCTAAGCTAGCACTCCCCGACCACGAGGTCATAGCCGTAGTGGGTGATGGGGACTTTATGATGAGTGTGGGGGAGCTTGAGACAATTGTTAGGGAGAACATACCCGTCAAGGTCGTGGTTGTTAACGACATGTCATACAGGGTTCTTCTCCTAAGGCAAAAGATCCAGAGGAGGGGTAGGGTTATAGGGACCCTCCTAGAAAACCCCTCATTCGAGGCACTTGCAAGAGCATTTGGAGCCCTCGGAACCACGGTTACAGATGATAGCGAGATAGATAGAGTCATAGACGAGATGCTGGGATCAGATAAACCCTTCATAATAGATCTCAGAATAAGCCAGGAAGATGTACCGCCCCTCAACATAGAAGCATCGATCAGAATAGCAGAATAGGAAAGGGGAGAGTAAGAAAACAAACCCATAGCAAGTGATCAGGACAGCAGGGATCAGGGCTAGAGACGCTCTTAGCTAACGGCAACCATAACCCGAGAATCTCTTTCAATTCTATGGTAGATCGATCCTGTGGGGTTATAGTTGTTGCTAAGCCCAGGTGCATGGGACTTTATCCACTTACGGATCATCATCTAGCGGCTTAGAGCAATGCTCCCATCACCATCCAGAGTTGTTATCGAGATCAAATCATCATTGAAACGACTCCATTCAAAGCTTATAAATTTTCCCCACGAGTATCAACGATTTATAGCCTTAGGCTGAGTAAAAGTAGTCTCTATGTTAGAGCACTAGAAAGGCTGAATGAAGTGTTGATGAGAATAACGGATCTATAACAAGGAGGAATCCCAAAAGATCTCATGGGAAAAGAGATCAAAACGTTGAGGCTAGTAGGCATAACTATAACTAACCACAAGAATCAATGCAGCATGAAAGCTTATAAACAGGATAAGAATAAGCATAGTGATAAAGTCGATCTGCTATAGAATTGAAAGCAAATAGAGAAGATTCCGTGTGGGTCGATCTACTATAGATATAGGCCCTCCGGGGGCGAGCCCCCACATATCTATGAGTATCAAAAAAGATCTATTTATAGAATTGAAAGGGCATCATGATAAGTTTAGCCGTATTATCAGTGATCCTGATGTCGATCTGCTATAGAATTGAAAGATCTATTACGTCAGCGTGGCTTTAGATTGATATAAAATGTTGGTATCCTTTCCTGGGTATGGTTTTTTCTCTGTGTCTGAGACCGATACCCCTCTCTTTGGTTATCTCTCCATAGATCTCTGCTATAATGCCTATTCTTCTCATCTCTTCCACGAGGTTATTGACGCAATGATCTTCGACCGCTAGTACTAGTTCGTACTCTTCTCCTCCGTTGAATACTATGTCTATGGGGTCTGCCCCTATCTCCTTTGAGATCTCCTCGGCGTGGGGGTCGATTGGTATTTCGTGGATCTCTATTACTCGGCCTGAGGCTTCTGATAATAGGTAGAGCGATTCTGCGAGGCTGTCGGAGACATCTACGGATCCCTTTATACATCCTCTGTATTTTTCTAGGATTTTGAGGGCCTCGATCCTGGCCCTGGGTCTTGAGGTTGCGTTCCTAACCTCTGTGGGGATGTCCTCGATGCCTATGGATCCTTTTAAGAGGTTCTCGTAATATATTCTGGCGAGCCCGCTATAGCCATATAGGCCTGTTATGATTATCTTGTTTCCCTCGCTACCTGCTCTTGGGATTGGTTCTTTTGATGAGTATCCTATGCAGGCGACATCGATCCATAGATCCTCTTTCGAGGAGTTTGTATCACCTCCAGCAAAGAAGCCCCCATAGTATGTGAGGGCTTCTTTGAAGCCAAGGATCACATCGAGAGCCTCTTCAACGCTGAAGCTAGGGGAGGCTCCTATGGAGATCATGTATATATATGGAAACCCACCCTTAGCTATAACATCGCTAGCACATGATGTTGCTGCCTTCCACCCTAGATCGCTGTATGTGTTCCAGGGATATTTAGAGCTATATGCTGAGAACCCGTCTATCTTGAAGATCACATAGGATCCGCCTAGGGATTGTGAGGCTGCATCATCTCCAGGTGCTAGGGGGCCTGGTATCCAGAGGTTTGAGAGGATCTCTAGGGATCTTGCTATAAAGCCCTTCTCACCCAGCTCGGAGAGCTTCTTGCGATCCATATTAGCCCAGGATATATTATGCTTAGAAGCATATTTTGGTGAAGCTCTATGAATGCTGTCGAGACCATAATCCTCATAGCCCTGGCCCTCGGGATCTGGTATCCCCTCGGATCCTGGGCTGGTAGAAGACTTATGAGGAGAAAAGCATCGACATGTATAGAGAGAGGATCTCTAAGGATCATAACACCAAGCTCTATTCTCGTCGAGCACAAGATCCCTGGGTATAAATATATAGGGATCTATATAGAATGGCTACCCTTTGAAAACCCATTCAACCTAGCAGCAAAACTAGCTGTGAGGAGAAACCCAATAGCAGTGATAAAGATCCAGCCTGAAGAGCCTATCCCAGGAGAGGCGAACATAACGAAAAGCGAGATCCAGAGCAGCGGGGGAGAGTTGATAGGAGGGTATAGAGCAATATATAGAGGAATATCTAAGCAGAGGCTAAAAAACATAGTAGAAGCCCTACAGAAAACAGGCTTCGACAAGCTAGTAATAGGATCAAAACCCAACATAACAATAATAACCAGGATAAAAGGTCAAGAATGCATCAACCTCCTAGAAAACTCACTAAAACTAGTCAAAGAGATCTCGGGAGAATAATATAGGCTAGCAACCCAAAGACTATATAGCATAGAGACCCATCTTCTCAACCCTACCGGTAGAGGTGTTTGGGACAAGACCTAGGATCTCTAGAGTCGATAAACCCAGCACAACACGCTCAGACACACCAAGACTTTTTAACGATTCTGAGAGCCTGGCTGGAAAGTCTATTACAAGAACATGGGCTCCCGGCAGCTCTTCACCCTCCACCGAGAGGCTATCGACTATAGCTAGCTCGCCAATCATCTCATGACCATCAGCAACTATGAGCCTCATTTTTCTCCCAAGATATTTAACACCGAGATGCTCAGCAGCATTGATATCTAGTAGCGTTATGGAAGCTCCGGTATCGACTAGAACTAGCTCTTCAAAATAATCCTTAGAACCTCTAATAACAACCCTCGCTCTAACGATCAATTATCACTACCACCATATATATAGCCACATATAAAGTATAAACAACGATCTCTAAAGATATCCACTATTTTTGTGCGATCTTTTGTCATCCTGATCCTCTTCTCCCTTATAGTATTTCAGGGCTGGGCAATGCCTGTTGGATGTAGACGATCGCCATGTGGTCCAGGCTCCTTTCTTGCGGTGCTCTCTCACGATCTATGTTTAGCTATATATGAGATCAGGTCTTCACGTCTTAACCTATATCGCCAAGCTGATCT
This sequence comes from Sulfolobales archaeon, assembly GCA_035559775.1. Lineage (GTDB taxonomy): Archaea > Thermoproteota > Thermoprotei_A > Sulfolobales > AG1 > AG1. The sequence goes on along the minus strand of DATMAU010000009.1, from coordinate 13,289 downwards.
AGCTAATGGCATTACATAGAGTGGGTGTTCATCATCACCAGCCCCTATTAGTTTTCTAAGCTCGTCATCGTAGAAAGCTCCTATAGCTACTGTAGCCAGTCCTAGGGATGTTGCTTGTAGATATACGTTCTGACCAGCATGCCCGACCTCGATCCAGACATACCTAATCCCCCTCTCACCATACCTCCTAGTGGTTCTCTCATACACTACTGTGAATACTAAACAGCCTTTGCTTTCAAAACCCACTCCTGGCTAACGCATACTCTGTAGAGCTCGCTACTCAGATCCCCTGCCCTGACTAGTCTGAGCCTGTGGGAGTGGGGTTCATATATATAAGAGCCCTCGGCTAGAGCGGTGCCTTCAGGAGTAATCACCCCCTTGGGATAGATCACGGCATAGATGTTTAGGGGATATGTAGCACCAGCACTTGGGGTTGTTTTAAAACCATAGGTAGTCTCACTCACACCGTAGGATGCCCAGAGAATTTGGGAGATCTCGTCTAGCGTTAACGGCTCGTCCAGATACTCCCTAACACTCCTCCTATTAGCTAGCGCACTCTCAACACTGACTTCTCCATCTAGTATGGGGACTGGGAGATCTATATAGTCCTCGCCAACAGCATAGATCTCTCTATCTCTTACCACCCGACCAGGTTTGTTGGGACCGCGGGCAACATAGATCAGTATCGAGGGTATGGTGAGTGCTGCAGCAATCGCTATGGTGAGGGATGATAAGAAAAGCCTTCTGGAGACCATGCTCTCCACCTATAAATCCTTTAGAGGCTTAAATCACGGGAAATATCCATGATAGGCATCTCGATCCTTATCATGATAGTGTCAGGAGTCTTACTGGCACCCCTAGCACTTTTAGCCGTACTCTCTGGCTATTGCATGAAATCTGAGAGGATTACAGGTATTCTCACAGTAGGAATCCTGGGGGAGTATCACGTATGCTCAAAGCTCCACGCAGAGATAATCCCCGAGCTCCTAGCCATAGTTGGAACAATCCATGCTCTAACCGTAGCTGAATCCCTATATACGAAATATAATAGATCGAGCAGGATTCTCAGAGTCCTCCTGCTAGTATATAGATCCGCGTCCTGGATCTCAGCCTGGATCGCACTATCCCTAGCCGCAATATACATAGTTTTATACTAGATCCCATAGCACTTCTGCGATAGCGGCTTAAGACTCATAGCATGCTCAGCGATCCTCAATATCAGGCTTCACTAAGTATGGCTTTAATAAACTCATATTGGTATCTTGAGCATATATATCAGGGGCTTCCTGTCCTACGATCGATATAGGGATTGGCTTGACGAGGCTATAGATGATCTAGAGGCTGCTGGGGAGATGCAGAGGCTGGGTAGATATAGCAAGGCTTGCTTCTTCTCCCACCAGGCTGCTGAGAAGGCTCTCCTATACGCTGATGAGGTGTTAGAGTTTGTTAAGAGAGAGGTTGAGAGAGATCCTTAGCAAGCCCGGCACACAGGATCTCCTGGATCTTCTGGAAGAGCTGATCTCAGAGCTAGTGAGAAGATTCGATCCCATCGCAGTAATAGTGGCAGGCTCGCTAGCTAGATCCAGGTTCGTCAGAGGGTTAAGCGACATAGATCTCCTAGTAATCACACAGCACGAGCCTTCTAAACACGAGAGATTCCTTCTAAGAGCGGTTAAAGACGTTAACGTAGAGATCACGGTATATTCTGTAGATGAGGTGAGGCTAGCAATTAAACAGGGCAATCAATTTATAATCGATGCTATTAAAAACGGGATCAAGATATACGACCACGGTTTAGAACACCAACTATGACCACACCATAACGGATCTAGGGCATATCGCTATTAATCAGGATCCCTGTGGTTCTAACTCGGTTAAGCATTACGAGCAGCGGCAAACCGGTGATCCCACAGATAGAGTTAGCTCTACCAGGTTCTAGACACAGATCTATTAAAACCACATAGTCTTTAGTCTTTCATGTCTCCTTTAAGTAATTTTCCCAATACACCGACAGTCCCAATAACTAAGAGCGGGATTGCTATGAGCTTTCTATCTAACTTTATCATATGGAAATCACCCCATCGGGCAGTCGATCCTCTACTCGATTCATTGCTTGAGGATCACCCTTGTTTAGCCTGTTGATGCAAGTCTCTCCTCTAATAATACAAGCACACCGGCAATAATAAAGAGCGAGTACCACAAAGCTCCACTTATATTTCCTTCAAGTATTAATTTTCCCAATACACCGGAAACTCCGATAACGAATAATAGGGTTGCTAAAAGCTTTCTTCTTTCTTTCACGGGATCACCCTATGGTTCTCTTTATCATTTCATAAGCTATATCGATACATATGTTCTTATAAGTTCCAGGCCTGGGTTCTTTAGTAAAAGCTATAGGTGGTGTAATAAATGCGGGTAAAAGCAATGTGGCAGGGTCAGCAGTAATTAGCTTCTGGCTATATATCTTCAAGTTTAATCTTCCTCAACTAATTAATTATTTTAGCAGTTAATAAATATTCCAGGATCAACTCTTATCAGCACGGCTTAAAGCAAGAATAGTAGATCTGTGGGTGATATTGTTATGGAGGAAAACCTATCGTGGGGATTTTCTAATAAGCATAGCATCTCTCAACGTTTGCTATTATCTATTCCGAGAAGTTGACTATAGTGGGAATTAAGTATTTACTGGCTATTTACTGGTATTGCTAAGCTTTAGCTGTAACTCTCAAGCTCTAGGATGTTTATGTATATTGTCAGATTATCACAGAATTTTTGAAAATATCTGTGTTACTAATATAATGTTTTTGATTATGTTTTCTATTTAGGTTCTTTTTTATATATAGCGATAGTAATGTATAACTTTGTATAGCTATAGCTGTTACACTGATATTTATTCTTAAACCTTGGAGCGGATATAATTATGGATGGGTGTCTTGTTGCGAGAGTTTCTTATACTCAGCCGTGGGGGTCAAGGTGGCGTTATGGCTTCAAGGATCCTTGCCTCCGCAGCTGTTCTTGAGGGTCTATGGGCTCAGGCTATACCTGAGTTTGGGGCTGAGAGGAGGGGTGCTATTGTTAAATCCTATCTAAGGGTCTCTGATGCACCGATAGCTAGGCATTCTAGTGTTAGGAGGCCTGAGGGTGTTGCTGTGTTTAGCTCTAAGATCCTAGAGCTTATCGATATCTCGAAACTAGCTCCCGGAGGTGTTCCGGTGCTTGTTAATGCTGCTAAAAAGCCCGAGCTTGTTGATAGGGATGTTTATTACGTTGATGCTACATCGATAGCTCTAAAGCTCGGTCTCATAATAGCTGGATGGCCTCTTGTTAACACGGCCATGGCTTCTGCAATGGCCAGGGTTTTCGGGATAGCTGGTCTTGAGAGTGTTGTGAAGGCCTTGGGCGAGTATTTTAGGGGAAAGCTTCTCGAGGCTAATGCTGAGGCTGTGAGAATTGCTTGGAACTCTGTGATGGGGTGAGCATCATGGGTATGGCTTACAAGCCCATAGATCCTGAGAAAGAGGGTATCGAGGATCTAGAGATCCTTTTGGAAAAGCTTCTCTCAAAACCAAGCCCCGGCTCCGCTGGAAAGACAGGCACATGGAGGCTTTACAAGCCAAAGATACTTGTAGACAAGTGCATAAAGTGCGGTATATGCTGGCTCTACTGCCCCGAAGACACCATAGCATGGCCCTATAGGGGGCTTCCAAGCATTAACTATGATTATTGCAAGGGCTGCGGTATATGTGCGAACGTATGCCCGGTTAACGCTATAGAGATGATCCTGGAGGGAGAGTGACATGATACGCAGAGTTCTTATGGGAAACACGGCTGTGGCCGAGGCTGTTAGGCTTGCAGGTGTTCAGGTGATTACAGCCTATCCCATAACCCCCCAGACAGTGATTGTTGAGAGGATAGCTGAGATGGTTGAGAGGGGGGAGCTGAAGGCTAGGTATATAAGGGTTGAGTCGGAGCACTCAGCCCTCGCACTAGTATATGGCGCTGCCGCTGGGGGTGCTAGGGCTTTCACTGCAACCTCGAGCCATGGGTTGCTATATATGTATGAGATGCTCTGGTGGGTTGCTGGTAGTAGGCTTCCTATAGTGATGGCTGTGGTCACAAGATCCATTGGTCCTCCCTGGGGTCTTCACAGCGATCACCACGATGCTCTCACCGTGAGGGATACAGGATGGATCATAGGGTTCGCCTCGAGCGTTCAAGAAGCATTTGACATGACATTGCAGGCTTTCAAAATAAGCGAGGATCGCAGAGTAATGCTCCCAGCCATGGTAGCCCTCGAGGGCTTCACGCTAAGCCATACAGCAGAGCCTGTGGAGATGCCTGACGAGAAAATAGTATCCGAATGGCTGCCCCCAAGAGAGCCTCTACCATTCAAAATAGAGCCTGGAAAAGCCTTTGCAGTGGGCAACACGGGTCCTGACGAGGTTACCATGGAACTTAAATGGCTTGCCTGGAGGGCTATGGAGAGATCTAGGTTCGTGATCAGAGAGACGGATCTCGAGTATGCAAAGAGGTTTGGACTTAGAAGCTATGGAGGGCTTGTCGAGGATATCTATGCAAAGGGCTCCGATTATGTGGCTGTCGCTATGGGGGCTTGGTGTGGTGATTTGAAAGAGGCTGTTGAGAAGCTCAGGGGTGAGGGCTATAGGGTTGGTCTTCTGAGGATAAGGTATTTCAGACCATTCCCGTGGGAGGAGCTCCGCGAGGTTGCCCAAACAGCTAAAGCAGTCCTGGTTATCGATAGGGCTGTATCTATAGGGCATAGAGGGATCCTGGGGTTAGAGGTATCATCAGCACTAAGGGGCAGGGTTCCTGTTAAAAACGTTATAGCTGGTATCGGGGGTGTTGATACGGGTCCTGAGGATTTCTACAGCATTGTTAAAACATTCATAGAGGAATACGAATCAGGATCTATAGAGGGTTGGTCGATTCCTGAGTGGTATATGCCTTGGATGGGGGTGGTTAGCAAATGAGCCTCCAGAGACTCGCGTTATCCAGGGTTAGGGGTACGCTTCCTGGGAACCCAGCGTGTATGGGGTGCCCCCACAATATAGGCTTGAAGATCGTGGGAAGGGTTTTGGGCGAGAAGGCCGTGGTAGTAATACCTGCTGGGTGTTCGACAATATTGTCGGGCTTCTGGCCTAGGGAGGGTTTTGATCTGCCTATCCTCCACGTACCCTTCGCATCAGCCCCTGCTGTGGCTGCGGGTCTTAGAGCGTCTTACGAGGCCTCTGGTGTTGATAGCATTGTTGTTGTATGGTCTGGCGATGGTGCTGCTGCTGATATAGGTTTTGCCACACTGAGCGCTGCTGCTGTGAGGAATGATGATATACTTGTGATTGTTAGTGATAACGAGGCCTATATGAACACCGGGATCCAGGCTAGTGGGACAACTATGTGGAGGGCTCTGACAACTACAAGCCCTATTGTGGGGAAGACTGAGGAGAGGAAGGATCTAGCTCTCTTAATGCTAATGCATAAAGTCCCATATGTAGCTACAGCATCTATAGCATATCCAACTGATTTTGCAGCAAAGCTCGAAAAGGCAGCTAGTATTAGGGGTTTCAGGTTTATACATCTACATTCACCATGCCCTCCTGGCTGGAGGTTTGATTCGGACAAGACTGTTCATGTAGCTAAGCTGGCGATCGAGACGGGAGCTTGGATATTGTGGGAGTATAGTGGGGGCAGGCTATCGATAAGCCCCATGAGCAGGCCCTATGCTGATAAGGCTAAGAGAAAACCTCTAGCAGAATATCTAAAACTTCAAGGCAGATTCGCACACCTAGGAGAAGAGGATATAAAAGCGATAGAGGAGAAGATTGAGGCTAACTGGAGGCTTATAAAAGAGCTGGAGAGAATATATAGTGGCTAGAAAGATCCTCATAAACAATCTTTTTTATATAGAGATCCGATCCTCGTAACCTGGTGGTAGGGAGCATTGTTCGCACTGAATTTTTAAGCACTGCTGTGAATATGTTTTTACAGGGATCCTGCCGAGGTGCTCCGGGATTAGGGTGTATGTAGAGACCTATGGGTGTACCCTAAACCAGGCTGACTCGCTGATCATGAGGGGCTATTTAGAGGAGGCTGGCTTTGGTTTTACAGACTCTCCTGAGGATGCCGATGTTATTGTTATAAACACTTGTGTTGTTAGGAAGGATACTGAGGAGAGGATGATCAAGAGGATCTCTGAGGTTGAGGCTCTCTACTCAGGATCTAAGAGGATCGTTATTGCCGGCTGTATGGTATCCTCAATGCCCGCCACTGTTAAGAGGATCGCTCCCAGCGCCTCCCTGATCACGCCCAGCAGTATTGACAGGATCGTTGATGCTGTTGCTTCGAGGGAGAAGGTTGAGCATCTCGGAGGCTTTAGAGCTGTTGATAGAATCCCTCTCCCCAGAGTGAGGGGTGTTATAGCCCCTCTACCCATCTCTGAGGGTTGTTTGAGTGATTGCTCCTTCTGTATAACAAAGATCTCGAGGGGTAGTGTTAGGAGCTATCCCCCGAGGGTTATAGTGGATACCGTGAGGGATCTTGTGTCTAGGGGTTATAAGGAGATAGAGCTAGCTTCGCAGGATTCGGCTGTATATGGATTCGATCTTGGGAAGAGATTCCTACTACCAGATCTTTTGAGGGAGATAGAGGAGAGGGTTGAGGGCGACTACATGCTTAGGGTTGGTATGATGAACCCCCAATGGTTATGGAAGATCCTCGACGATCTTGTAGAAGCTATGAAGAGCCCCAGGATCTATAAATTCCTCCACATACCAGTCCAGAGCGGTGATAACAGGGTGCTGAGGATCATGAAGAGAGGCTATAGCGTTGAGGAGTTTGAGGAGATGGTTGAGGAAGTGAGGAGAAAAATACCAGAGATCACGATAGCAACAGACATAATAGTAGGACACCCAGGAGAAGATGAAGAGGCGTTCAAAAACACACTAGATCTGTTAGAAAGGGTTAGGTTCGACAGAGTCCACATAGCACAATACAGCGTAAGACCCCTAACCGAGGCTGCAGCAATGCCCCAGGTTCCGGAACATATAAAGAAGAGAAGATCCACAGAGGTTCAGAAACTACAGGAGAAAATAGGGCTAGAGATCCATAGACAATATATAGGGAGTAAGGCAAGGGTCTTGGTAACAGAGAAAGGATTTAGAGAGGGAACAGTTATAGCGAGGACAATAAGCTATAGACAAGTAGTAATAAGAGGCGATATACCTCTGGGCAGCTATATCGATGTAGATATAGAGGACGCAACCTTCTTCGACCTAAGGGCTAGGCTTGATACTTCTTAAAGGCAGTAAAATCTTTATTTTAGGGCTCACGGTTTATTATGATCCTTATTGTACAGCCAGCACTTAATGTAATGTGAATGCTCAAGTTCTATGAACGGTGGATCTTCTCTTTTACATATGTCCATAGCGAAGGGGCATCTGGTGTGGAATCTACAGCCAGGAGGAGGATTGGTTGCGCTCGGAATCTCTCCTTGTGATTCTATATGTTTAGGCTTAACGGCCTCGTCTTCATCGTAAAATGTGGGGATAGATGAGAATAGCATTTGTGTATATGGATGGGCAGGGTTTTTAAAGAGTTCTTCTGTTGGTGCGATCTCGTAAATCTTACCTAGATACATTACGGCAGTTCTATGGGAAACATTCCTAACTACACCGAGGTCGTGTGTTATTAATAGATATGAGAGCTTCTTTTCACGCTGGATCTTTGTCAATGTATTTAGAACCTTAGCCTGTGCCAATATATCAAGAGCAGAGGTTGGCTCATCGAGCACCATGAAAGAGGGATCTACAGCTAGGGCTCTGGCTATTGCTACTAGCTGTTTTTCCCCTCCTCCAAGCTCTCTCGGGTATTTGAATAGATAGTCCTCACCAAGCCCTACATATTCTAGCAACTCGATAACACGATTATATATCTCAGACTTGTCAACTATCTTATGTATTTTCAATGGTAGCTCAATAATCTCTTTTACTGTGTGTTTAGGATTTAGAGAGGTTCCAGGATCTTGGAAGACTATCTGGAGCTCTTTTTTAAGTTTTAAAGGTCTTTTGCTAAGTGGCATTGATATATCCATGTCCTTAAACAAGATATTCCCACTTGTTGGTGGGTAGAAGCCCATTATCACATGTCCAGTAGTAGTCTTACCAGATCCGCTTTCGCCCACGAGCGCTAATGTTTCTCCGTAAGAGATCTCAAAATCTATATCATCGACGGCTCTCACTATACCTCTAGGGCTTGGGAAATATTTTTTGAGAGATCTCACTATTAATAATTTTTCGTACTCTCTATTTATTGCCGTCATGCTGTTTAACCTCCTCTCTATATAAATGACATGCAACACCTCTATCACGTGAGATATTGATCATAGCAGGTTTTTCCTTTTTACATATGTCCATAGCGAAGGGGCATCTGGTGTGGAATCTACAGCCGGGAGGAGGGTTTCTATAGTCTAGCAGCTTTCCTATAATTCCTTCTCCAATCCCTCCTCCAGAAAGCCTAGGGACGTTCTTGAATAGTAGTTGTGTGTATGGGTGTAGAGGTTCCTTGAACACCTTTCCTATGCTCCCCTCCTCTACAACATCGCCCGCATACACCACGTAGACCTTGTCGGTCATCTTCTTCACCATTCCTAAGGCGTGGGAGACAAGGATCAGGGTTAGGCTCCTCTCTCTAACCAGCTTATCTATAAGCTTTAATATCTGATCTTGAATCGTTACATCTAGGTTCGTTGTGGGCTCGTCTGCTAGAAGTAGCTCTCTTGCAGATGCTAGAGCCATCGCTATAACTACTCTTTGTCTCATGCCGCCGCTTAGCTGGAAAGGATACGATCTTAGGATCCTCTGCGGATCCGGAAGAGTCACGTCAGCCAATAGCTTCTCTGCTATCTCCATTATCTCCCGTTTATCTACCTGTTTGCCTTCATACTCAAGGCTATATTTTAGGATATCAAATAGCTGCTCACCTATAGTAAATACAGGGTTTAGCGCAGCTGTAGGATCTTGAAATATCATGCCTATCTCGGATCTCCTAATTTTGCTCATATCATTTTCATTGATCCTTGTTACATCTATGTTTTTGTAAATAATACTACCCCTTGTTATGCGACCCTGCGGAGGAAGTATCTTTATAATTGATTTAAGAAGCGTTGTCTTACCAGATCCGGATTCGCCTATAACGCCAACCTTCTCTCCTTTATTAATGGTAATATTCACACCGTTAAGAACCTTGTATATATACCAATAGCTGCGGTAATTAACATAGAGATCAGAAACGCTTAAGAGAGGCATCAATCCTCCCCCGCGAATAGATCCCTTATACCATCTCCTAAGAGATTAAATGCTAAAATAATTATAACAATACCGAAGGCAGGTCCAAGGGTCATCCACCAATACTCTGGAAGATATCTACTATACTCAGATACCATGGTTCCAAGATCTGGTATGGGAGGCTGTGCACCTAATCCCACAAAGCTTATAGCAGCACCTATTAATATAACCCAACCTACATCAAGGGTTACCTTAGTTAGTATAGGACCCAGCATATTAGGTAAGAGCTCCTTAAAGATTATATGAGTAGTCGACGCTCCTAACGCCTCTGCAGCTAATATATAAGGCTCGTTTCTTAGAGATGATGCGAGAGAATATGCAAGTCTTACATACCAAGGCCACCACATAAGCGATACAGCCATCATCGCATTAAATATATTAGGTTCTAGAACAGATGTGACAGCTAGCGCCAATACTAGAGGCGGTACTGCTATAAAGATCTCTGATATCCTGAGTATCACTGTCTCAATTATTGTCCCTCTATAGTAACCGGCTAGAAGCCCCAGTATAACGCCTGGGGGAACTACGAGGCTCAGAACAACTGCTGCCATTAAGAGAGCATATCTAAACCCATATATAGTTCTTGTAAAAACATCCCTACCATACATATCTGTTCCAAAGAAGTGTTCTAAACTGGGAGGCTTATACCTTTCTGCGAAATTTATGTAAAGACCAGCATGTGTTGGATAGGGGGTCAGGTAGTCTGCAAATATAGCTAGTATGATAATAGCTATAACCATGATCAAGCCTGCTACTGAAAGCTTGCTCCTGGATAGTCTGAACCATGCCCTTTTAAATCTCTCCCAAGCAAGCTCCCTTTCCTTACTTTTAATAACGGTTCTCTTCCCAGAGATCTTCATCATCAAGAATCCCTCATGACCTATACCTTATCCTAGGATCTACTCGTGATATTATAATATCTATTATAAGGTTGGCTAGCACATATATTAATCCTGCTACCAGGACTACTGCAACTATCGCATTAAGATCTTTTCTTAACATTGCAACAATACCATATCTTGAGAGACCTGGCCAGTTAAATATCATCTCAACTAGGAAAGCATTAGCTATCAATGATGCTATATCGAGACCCATAATGGTAACAACAGGGATCATCGACGGTTTTAGAGCGTATTTAAAATAAAGAACACGTTCCGGGATACCTCTGGATCTCATAAACAATATATAGTCCTTACCTATATTCTCAACCAGGTTAGCCCTTAAAATCCTAGCCTCCTGGGCCATCGGGCCTATTGCTAACGAAACACCAGGTAGTATGAGATGTGTTAAAGCATCTACAAAGGCTTGGAAATTCCCAGTGATAATAGCATCAATAGCGAGAAAACCAGTAATCCTTGGAGGAGGCGGTACAGAATCGCTAATTCTACCTACGCCTGGAAAGATTCCGAGCCAGTATGAGAAGACTAGCTGAAATATTATAGCCCATACAAAGGCGGGGATAGCTATACCGGCATAGGCAAAGATCCTTATGGCATTATCTATTAAGGAGTTAGGTCTTCTACCACTCAATATACCTAAGATAAAGGCTCCAATTATATCGACTATAGCAGCAAATGCTATGAGTTCCAGAGATGCTGGCAGAAACTCAGCTATATCGGAAGATACGTCTCTAAACGTTACAAGAGACTGTCCCAACTTCCCATGGAATACATCATTTAACCAATATATGTATTGAATATAAAGAGGCTCATTTAGGTGCAGTTCTTCTCTATATCTTTGAACAACTTCTTCTGGTGCTCTAGGTCCAAGGGCTAGTCTAGCAGGGTCTCCAGGTAATACTCTAGCTATTATAAATATAAGTATTGAAAGGCCAAATAAAACGAATACTATATATATTAACCTTCTTATTATAAAAGTGCTATAAATTTTCTTTATATAGTTTAAAAAAGCATTTCTAGCCGGTGTCTTAATCACCATTAGCCACCAGTCCTTAATAGTTCTAGCCTTTTTTCTGGATACACCTGTATCCATCTAAATTCTAAGTCATAGCCTAAGAGCGGTATTACTTTACCTTTGGCCGCTGGGAAATCAACATAATATGCCTGGTATGCCCTTAATATTGTATGCTCATAAAGATATATTGATGGGTACATCTCAAATACTATCTTCTGTATCTCATAATACTTCCTTGTTCTCTCATTCATGTTCAGCGTGGTGAGCGAGTCTTCAATCATTTTATCGATGGTCGTATTGAGTAGCCACTCATTTTGCTGCCATGTTCCTGCAACCTTTGAATGATACCTATTAACAAGCATACCCCCAGCCTCGAGGAAATCGGATGCAACGAATATGCTCACTATATGGGGTGAAGTCTCTAGCTTGCTGAGTGCTTCTACGACTGAGAGCCATGGTTTCTTAATTACATTAACTTTGATCCCTATCTCCTCCATATTCAGCTTGAATAGGAGTGCTACTCTTTCTTCCCATGGAACCTCTGCTATCCACCAAAATTCTACTGGGTATTTGTCTAGTTGTCCATAGTATTTTGATTTCTTAAGCAGCTCTTTGGCTAACGTGACGTTTCTACTTATACATCCGAGATCTTTATTAAAGCCTACTAAAGTACTTGGAACAGGGGCGCATGCTCGCTTCTCAAACGGATTTATATCCTTTATAGCAGCATCATAGTCAAAAGCATAGGACATAGCCATTCTTACATAGATATCGTCTGTTGGTGGTTTCTTAGTATTAATCATAAGGTAAAATTCGTATGATGTTGGTATCTTTGCAATCTCAACACCCCGTATCTTAGACATAGCATCATAGTTCTCTAAAGGTTGCCATTGGTCACTTATTTCTAGCTCTCTCTTCGATATAAGCGTCCTTATGGTTGTTGGCTCTGTTGTACCTAGCATAACCACCGTATCAGGTGCGTTGGGAGCTACTTCACCCCACCACTCCCTAAACCTTACCAGTGTTACTGACTCTCCTCTGACGTATTTAGCGAGCTTATAAGGCCCTGATCCTGCGTCTGCCTCACCAGCCATTAACCAGTCTCTGCCATAATCCCCCATATCCCCATACGGGCCTGGTTTCTTGATATGGGCTTTGACAAGTTCACTATCAACTATATAAAGCCTTATAAGGGCTTGGAGGAACAATCCATAGGGCTGTTTCAGAGTTATCTGAATCGTATATTTATCTACGGCTTTTGTATTATTAAGATCTACGTAGGGCGCTAGCAAGTATGCATATCCTTCACCTATGGTTATAAGCCTCTTTAATGAGAACTCCACATCGTAGGCTGTTAGCTCTCTGCCACTATGGAACTTTACCCCTTGTCTCAGGTAAAACGTCCATCTTAAGCCGTCAGGGGACACATCCCATCTAAGGGCTAGATGGGGAGCTACACTACCATTAGACAGAGGATACACTAGTGTGTCATAGACGTTAAGCAGATACACTGTGCTAGCCTCATCAGAACCTACTGCAGGATCTAGATAGGGAACATTGGCGAATGACACCCTAAGCGCTCTTTCAATAGGTGTAGGGGGTGTGGGAGTAGTAGGTGTAGGTGTTGTAGGCGGAGCAGCTGGGGTTGTCGGTGTTGTTGCAGGCGGGGTTTGGATTGTGGGTGCCCTCTGGGTGGTTAGTACTATAAATGATGCTACTGCTATGATCACTATAGCTACTATTATACCAGCCACCAAAGTTCTACTCACAGCTTTATAACGATACAGGCTTCCCAATATTTAATACCTCCATCAAACTATAGTGAACACAGAAGGTTATAAAATTAACTCACTATTTATTTCTATTAACTTGTCTTTTTAGTTTTTCTCTTGTTTGTTTTGTTTTTTCTAGGTTTATTTTTAATGTTTCTTTATCTATTATTACGCCATAGATCTCTCTAGCCTCATCTATTGTTATGTATTCATTGATCACATCCATCAAAACGAGCTCAGGATC
>DATMAU010000008.1:0-138088 GCA_035559775.1 Sulfolobales archaeon | reverse complement strand
AGCAAGCAACGGGAACAAGATCTACCTCATAGATAATCTATCCCTACTCACACCAACATAGAAAGATACAGTCGCATAGATAGCTTTTTAATGCAGAAGAAAAATAACCCACAGAACCACCCTACCCAGGATCGAAAACTAGGATCCTCTCCCCAGGTCCTCTTCCTCCTCTCAGTCCCTTGCCTGCGTAGGGATGAAACTTTTCATAAAAACCTAGCCCTAGGGTCTCTTTAGGGCTATGTAGGCTGGTTATAGGCAATGGCTCGAGATCCGCTTGGTAGTAGTGCACTGATAATCAAGGCTGAATAACCCTTAATACTGTGAGGAAATACTGGAAAGATCTATGGAAGATCCTAGATCATTATTAAGATCTGAATACATTTGTGCTCATGGGTGCACACAACCTTTTTATAGCCCAGCCCCCAATACTCTAAACGAAGGTGACTAGATGGTGGATAGAAGATCCCTCGAGTTGGCAAGAAAAATAGTTGGATCAATAGTTCTTGGAATAGTAATAGCATCTATACTCGGAGTAGCACCAGCACCCCTAATAGCGATTATTGGGAGACCACTAGTGGCATCTGCTGCAACGGTATTCGCTGAAAACATATCCAGCATAAACACATCGAGAGACGGGCCTCCATTCAACGGCAATGTATACTTTAACGCTATATTCCAGGTGAACATAACATTCAAAAACCCTGTTAGCGTATCTACCTTTCCCAATGTCAATATAACCCTCCGGATACTGAATAGCGATAGAACCATTGTAAAAAATGAGTTTAACAACATAACGGCATGGCCAGTAGCTCCGACTGCGGTCTCTGTATTCCTCTATAACGTAACAATATTTATAAACAGTACCGGCATATATATAGGAAATCTAACAGGCACATCAACAGACCTCACATCATTCCTAAGAGTAAGCACTGTAGCACCATCTGACGGTGATATACTACAGCTGGGGAACTACACATCAACAGCAGATTTCCAAGTGTTCAGAGAGCTCGTATTCACACATACAAGTGCATCGAATGTCATGGGGATACCGAGCACCGTAGCCCCAGCCCCACTCAGCTCAATAAACCTAGCAGGGGAATTCAATATAACAGCTCCAGATCTCAACAAGTTCTGGAACGTCCCTGATAACACAACTATATTTCTAAACATACAGAATGACACAGGCTTTAGACTGATCCCGAATGGAAACGTAACTTTGGGCCTCAATGAGACGGATAGGAATTCTGGTGTGTTCCGCAGCAATATCACAGTAAAGACCCTTGGAGATCTATTCCCCGATAATGCGTCTTACACACTTCCTGCAGGCAATTATAACCTCACCATCTATGTGCCTAAATATAATTCATCGACGGATTACGATGTGATCAATGTGAGCTTTACGGTAGGAGTTCCACCGCCTGTCCAGATATTGGTTGATAGGAGCTTCATCCCAATTACTGTTGACTATAACATATCGATCAATGTAACTATAATAGATCCATCAGCCAGAGCGTCCGATATTAGTTTTGGTAATACGTTAAACGCCACCTTCCTCAACTATCTTGCACAGCCCGTCAAAACCAATGTGCCGCTTCCACAGCTCTTCAACGCTACAAATGTAAGTACTATTGGAACCTCTACCTTCAGCCTCTACATAACGATCAACGGTCCCCTAGCATTCCAGTATCCATATGAGGTTCAGAACGGCACTCTGGTAATAACTTATCGTTCGCCGAGCGGTGTGATTAAGTCTGTGTCGATTCCTCTAAAGACAGTTGATGTATCGCTATTTGTAAATGGTAGCCAGTCTATACAGGTGACATATGGAAAAGTTATAAATATAACTATGATCAACCCTGCTGCTGATACAAACACCTCGAGTTATGATATTGTAAATGTTACAGTTCTAGGGGCTACTGTGCCGGCAAGCGGTGTTATTACGCTGAATGAGACAGCACCTGGATCAGGAGTGTTTACAGCCCTAGTATGGGTTGGTGATGATGCAAACATCTCAGCAAACCCCGAGGCTATCATAGCGCTTAGATATGTTAATAGGGCATCTCCAGATACTCCGTTCGGCTCTACTATATGGCTTAGCAAGACTGTTGAGGCGAACATCAAGATACTATCGACTATAGCCACGATAAGAAGCCCTAAGGATGGAACGGAGACCGGGCCTTTGGGTAAGATTAACGTGACAATAGAAGATCCTGATAAGAATAGAAACGTGTTTAGCAATGATACCATCTCCTATAACATAAAGCTATGGGATGGCAGGGTGATAACTAGGACAGCGACAGAGACAGGGCCTAACACAGGTGTGTTCACAGATGTGTTTGACAAATCAGTGCTAGGAACTCCTGCTGAGCTGCTGAGGGGAGGTGTGATCCAGATAGTATATTCAGATGTGGACACGCCATCAGGACCAACATCTGTAATATCTACGGTGAGGTTCTTCAGTGTTGATGGCATTGTAACGCTTGACAAGCCATTCTACCTGCCAGGGCAGAATATAACGATAACTGTTAACGATTCAGACGCTGTGATAGATCCATCGATAGTGGAGACGATAGTGGTTAGAGTTACATCAACAAGCGATCAACTAGGGATACAGGTTGTGCTTACAGAGACAGAGCCAGGATCAGGCATATTCACAGGAACCGTGCTAGTCTCTAACAACCCAGCTGATAGGGGTAAGGAGAGGATAATATATGCCAACATAGGCGACACAATAACTGTGATATATACAGATAAGTTCCCAGCAGACTATGCTATAACTGGTAGGTCTAAGGATATAACAGCATCTGCCTTTGTAGGGCAGCTGCTTGAAAAGCCAATAGCATTCTCACCACAAGTAGTTATGACATATTCAGATGGCACACCAGTAACACAGCCAGCTGCTGGGAGGACAGTGCTCTTCACGGTTAATGCTACAAACAACAACCCAATACCTGTCACAGCAACAATACTCTTCCAGGTGTTCGATGCTAATGGTGTGCCTCTAATGCTCCAGGCTGTAACGGTAACAATACCTGCTGGCCAGACATTCGGCATAACATTCTCCTTCATATTCCCATCGCCTGGAACCTACACTGTGAGGGTATCTGCTGTCAAGAGCCTCACAGACCTAACACCGCTAGCTGATCAGAGGGAGTTCACAGTAACTGTTGTTGGGGGTACGGTAGCACCAGGGGTCACAAGCCAAGCAGTGGTTCAGCCGGACTATAGGGTTAAAATGCTGCCAGGGATAATTGCTGTGAGGAACTAGGGGTGGCTTTGATGAAGAGCATAGCTAGTGCAGCGCTAATAACAATGGCCATAGTGATCCTAGCAAGCATAGCGCCAATGGCTATGGCCGCACTGACAGTAACAACTGATAAAACCACATACGTGGGTGGCGAGAGAGTAACCATAACGGTTTCCGGAGCCACACCAAACAGGGACGTAGCGGTTGGCGTGTATAACCCGAACGGCGACCTGGTATTCTTCGACCAGCCCGTAGCCAACGCAGCAGGGGTTGCAACAACAAGCTTCACACTACCATCAGCACCAACAGCACAGTTCCCAGCCGGAACCTATAGGGTGAGAGCCCAGCAGGGCGGAAACGTCGCTGAAGCAACATTCACCTTCGCATCGCTATCAGTAGTGATAGGCAGGGTGGTCGATGCTGATACAGGTGCTCCAATAGAGGGTGCAACAGTAAAGCTTGTAGAGACAGGCGTCTCAACAAGAACGGATGTAAATGGCAGGTTCAGCCTAAACACAAACCCAGGTAGCTACACGCTGGTAGTGAGCGCTCCAGGCTATCTAGAAGTAACCAGAAGAATCACAGTGGTTACCGGTACCAACGATGTGGGCACAATACAGCTAAAATCCCTCCTAAGCCTGGTAACACAGCTACAAGAACAAGTTGCGAACCTAACATCGCAGCTAGCAGCACTACAAGCACAGGTCAACGCTATGCAGGCACAGATAAACACGGTATCAGCCCAGACAAGCGCTATAGCAACCGCTGTTAGCCAGCTAAACGCGAGCATCTCAGCCCTACAATCACAGGTGGCAAGCCTTACACAGCAGTTCCAGGCGGCCCAAGCAACACTCACAGCAGCTCTGGGCGAGATATCCTCAAAGCTTGACACAATATCAAGCGATCTTAGAAGCGGTGTGGCTAGCCTCAACTCCTCTATAGCGGGTGTAGCATCAGCTGTAGCCGATATAAGGACAAGGATAGCTGTTCTCGACGATCTCAGAGCCACTGTGGCTGGTCTGAGGACAGATATAACCGGGATGAGGACAGATATAAGCAATCTAGTAACAGGGCAGAGAGACCTGTCAGGCAAGCTCGACACCCTATCAACAAGGCTAGACGCGGTAGCCTCAGACCTGAGGGGCGCAGTAACATCGGCTAGAGATTCTATAACATCAGCGATAGGCAATGTTAACTCCAGGCTCGACACAGTTAGCAGAGATCTCAGCAGCAAGATAGACAGCGTTAACGCTAGTGTCGGAGGGCTCATGACACCAATAGTGGTTGCAATAATACTAGCGCTCCTAGCATTCGTATTCGCTCTGCTAACGTTCCTCCAGGTAAGGAGGGCAATGGCTGCAAAGTAGGTTTAAAACAACAACGCTTTTTTCTCCATCTCTTCTTCTATATTTTCTTTATTCTTCTACCAGGCTAGCTGGTATTATGGTTATAATTACTCTAGTGTATTGCTCCTCGACTTATAAGTGCTTCTCAAAAATGATCTCTGGAGGATGTTTTGAACAGGGAGGATGCTTGGAGAATAGCCCTGGAGGTTCTCGGGAGGATCAGGCCTTCGGAGAGCGAGATTAGGGATGCCTATAGGGTTTACAATATTATTAAGGAGAGGCTGTCAGGTGTTTTTAGGGATGGTTTCTCCATAGATCTCTATGGATCTATAGCTAAGGGTACGGCTATCTCAGGAGATCTAGATCTAGATATCTTCGTCCTAGTCCCCAGAGAGCTGGGTACACAGTGGATTAAGAGGAACTTCGTTGGGCTTGCTAGAAAAGCCCTCGGGGATATAGAGAGTGAGGAGAGATATGCGGAGCACCCATACCTCAGGGTAAGGGTGGGGGGTTTTGAAGCAGATATAGTTCCTGCTATAAAGGTTGAGAGGGCTTCGGAGGCTCTAACAGCAGCTGATAGAACACCCTTCCATACGGAGTATGTTAGGAGGATGCTTAGAGAGGATCTTAAGGATCATGTGAGGCTGCTCAAGAAGTTCATGAAGAGTGTCGGGGTATATGGTGCTGAGATAAAGGTTGGCGGCTTCTCAGGATACGTTGCAGAGCTCCTTATAATAAGCTATGGTGGCTTCCTAGAGGTTCTTGAGAGAGCCTCTAGATGGAGACCCCCAGTGATCATAATACCCCCGGGTGCTGAGGATAAGATCTCTGTGGATGAGGCTAGAAAGCTCTTCAAAGGATCAGCACTCATAATACCAGACCCCGTTGATGTTAGAAGAAACGCTGGGGCTGCAGTTACTATTAAGAGCCTCTCAAGCTTCACCATAGCCTCAAAGCTATACCTTGAAAGACCAAGCATATCCTTCTTCGAACCCCCAGAGATAAGCGAGGATCGCGTGAAAACAGCGATCTCTAAGCAGAAAAGGAGGGGATCATGCATAATCGCCATCCAGCTAAGGCTTGGGAAGAGCGCTCCCGACAACATATGGGGGGAGATTAAGAGCCTATCGAGAAGGATCTATAACAGGCTATCCTCAGAGAGCTACCCAGTACTGAGGAGAGACGAGTACTGGGACGAGGCTTCAGACAAGGCCCTCGTAATCCTAGAACTCCTATCATGCAGCCCAGAAGAGCCAATCCACCTAGAAGGACCTCCAGCGAATGTTGACAACTCCCTAGACTTTATAGAGAAACAGCTATCAGTGGGCGAAGGCTTCTGGATAGATGATCATGGAAGGCTCCACGGGGTTAGGAGGAGAAACAGATCTGCTGTAGAGGCTATAGAGAGGATCATAAGCACAAGCCCACTACCAAGAGACATAGTGGGGGTAGAGAAGATCTACCTAGACCCGGAAGAGATCCTGAAAACCTGGGATGAGAGCAAGGGTTTTAGAGAATGGCTAGCATGCTTCCTAGAATCCCTACCAAGATACCTCATGGGGCTTGGGAGAGACTAGGCCCAGCACGCCTAGACCCTAGAGCTACTACCCTGAGGTCGGAATATATAGGCCCTCTAGGGGTTAGTGTGCTCTTCTTGAGAACCACCTTGGTTACTGGTGATAACCCGAGCTCTAGATCCATGTTCTCCTCTATATATCTTGAGAGGATGTCAAGGTTAGATCTACCTCTAATCCTTGCAATCGTTATGTGGGGGTGGAAGCTATGCTCATCCTCATGGATCCTAAGCCCCCTAAGACCCCTGTCCAGAACGCTCCTCATAGATCTGAGGATCTCGCTCCCATCAGCAACACCGACCCATACAACCCTAGGGTTCTTGGTATTTGGAAAAGCCCCTAAACCCCTAACCCTCATTACAAAAGATCCGAAGGATGATAGCTCGTCAACAGCCCTATATATACTCGGGATCAGTGAATCCTCGACATCCCCGAGAAACCTTAGCGTGAGATGTATATTCTCATCCTCAACAGGCTTTAGATCAACACCCAAACCAGAGATCCTATCCCTAACCCCAATAATCCTCGAGAGGGTAGAGCTATCCTCAATCTCGACAGCGACGAATAGTCTGGGCAAGGCTAATCCTCACCAGCCCTAGCCCCGATCCTCTCCTCCTCATCAATGATCCTTAATAGATAGTATGTATTAACACCCCAAACCACAAGGATGGCGACAACAGCCGCAACCACGAGGAATATGTTGATCTCGTGGATAAAGATAAATATGGCTCCAAAAACAGCTGCCATTATGAGGGTTGTTAGTATTAATCCTAATACATAGAGCCTGATCCTCGATAGAGTCATGAGGCCCCAAGGGCTTATAGAAATAGAGGCTTATAACCATTATAGATGCTAAACATATCTATCTCCAAGAGAATAGATTCTAGGTGGAGCATGGGTAGAAAAACACTACCAATCATAGCCCTGCTGAGCTTCTTCCTAGTAGGAGTCCCAATACTAGTCTCAATAATGGTAAGGCTGGGAATAGATAGGGGAGCAGTATCGGATTTCATAGAGTTCTGCGCCTCGTTATTAGGGATAAACAGAGTTGGTGTTGCTGGGATGGCGTCAGAGATCATGTTAACAATAGCCCTCATAGGAGGAGTAGCCGTGGCAATACTATATATCTATGAAACAGTTTTTGGAGAAGAGGGGGCTGATGCTGCTGATAAATAGCTCTACAAGGATTTATGCAGATATATATAGATCTTTAAAAACACTTATATAGCCCTCGATAGGCTCATACGTGGTGATCTGCCATAGAGAGACGGAAGCTATTCATTCTATCCGCGGTCGTAGTGGTAATAGCAGTTGCATCTCTATATCTAGCAACCCCATATCTAGCAGCACCATCCATAGAGATCCACGATCCCTATGGGAGGATAACGCCGAAGGTGATAGGAGTCTATATGATGATCCATAACCACGGGTTTGGACAGGACTGCTTGGTAGGGGCAGAGATGATAAGCCCGATGAAGATGAAAGCAGAGATCCATAGAACAATCATGAGCAACGGTGTAGCCAGGATGGAGCCTGTGAGCTCTATATGCATACCAGGCAGATCAGAGGTCGAGCTAGAGCCCGGGGGATACCACATAATGATCATGGGGAACTATACAGAGATAATAGATAGCATAAAGGAGATAGTATTAATACTCCACTTCCAGAGAAGCGGTGACATAAGGATAACAGTCCCAATAAAAGAGACAGCCCCAGAGAGCATGCATACCCACCAGCAATCCTAGAGAGAACTGGAGATTATTTTTAGAACCAACTCCCTGTATATAGGGATCTGCCAAGCATAATACCTACCAACACCTATCTCGAGATCCTGCTCAACCCTATCTCCAGAGATTGTGAGCCCTAGCTCTATGACCATGTTCTCCCCAACTAGAAAATCTATCAAGGACTCAACATCAGAGCCTTTAGCCTCATCGAGATAGGCTATATCCATCGCAGCCCTTCTCAACAGATCCCCAAGCCCCATCTTAACGGCCCTCCTAACAATCCTCCTAACACTATCAAGGTGATCCCTGATCATTGCTTCAAGATCCCATGAGTACATCGTAACAAGCTCCCACAGCTTCCTAGGATTACCCCCCAGTAGTCTCCACACACCGCTGAAACTAACACTCCCAGGCGGGTTGAGCTTTCTAAAAAGATCCTCGAACGATTCTTTAGAGAGATTCCACACAAGCATCGGTCTAGATACATAGGTGTGTCTAGAAACCTCCCTAAGGCTAACACCCTCGCTTGTAGTAACCACAACGTTTAGAAAATCCAACCCATATCTAGGAGGAGCTTCCTGTATATAGTTATAGAGACCTTTCAGAATATTAGCCAGAGTTCTAAGATCCTCTACGCCTCGTGTGAGATCATCGTATACAAGGATAAGACCTTTTCCCTTAACCTCCTCCCTAGTCATAACCCTAACAGCTATATCTGCTAGGAATGAGAGGCTTACTGAGAATATGTTCTCATAGTTGAGAGACATATTAAGAGATCTAATAGTATCTAGGAATGTTGAGATAAACCTGCTATGACCTGTTATAGAGGATCTGAGGATCGAGTCGAGATCAACAGCCCTCCTAGCATTATAACCACTAAAATCCACATAGATAGCAATAACATCACCCCTACCCCTGAGCCTTGCAATAAACTCCCTCAGGAGGCGTGATTTACCGCAGCCCTCGGGTCCATAGAGATATATGGGTAGAGGTCTATAGCGGGTTACAAGATTCTCCAGAGCCTTGAGCTCTTTATCCCTATCAACGAATGGGGGTTCAAGCATCACTTCATATCCTTATCATTATTGCTGCAGAGGCTAATAGCCAGGCACTTTATCAGAGATCCTGTGAAACATAAATAAGCAACATTCTATAGAGAACAACGCAGGGCTTGGTTCTTCACAATATACAAGACTGCATATCTTGTAATAAAGCTGTGTCGATCCACATATGATCGTCTATACAAAGCTACTCTGTAAATGTTAGATACCACCTAAAAGATTAGGTTACCATCATATGCTTTTTGACTAGCCGAAGATCTGGGGATTGGTATGATATACAGGCTAGGTTTTATAGTCCTATTAGCATCCCTGATAGTGCTAGCAATAGCAAGCCCCACTATAGAGGCTTTTAGAAGCGATCCCAAGCCTGGATACGAGCTACCCCCGACAAGCTTTGTGCCACCCGGTACTGAGCCTAACAAGAGGTTTGTTATAGAGCTCTATAGGGCTAAGGTTGTTATAGGCGATGGGATCGTGCTCGACACATTCACGATAAATGGTACTGTGCCGGGGCCCACGATAGTTGTTGAGGAGGGAGACATAGTTGAGCTTATTGTCGTTAACAAGGACGACGTAGCCCACGGTCTCTCGGTGCACGCGATATATAGGGCTACATCACCCTATATAGGTAACATACCCCCCGGCGCTACCAAGAGGATCATATTCAATGCAAGCTATCCTGGGGTTTATATGTATCACTGCGCCCCAGGGGGTCAGGGGATCTTTATACACACAATGTCAGGTCAGTACGGAATGATCGTTGTCAAGCCCAAGACCTATAAATACAAGCTGGAAGAGATCCTTGGTAGAAAGCCGGATATAGAGATCTATCTAATACAGCACGAGATCTATGGAAGCGGTGCTGATTTCGTAACAGCAAAGCCTCTATACGTTCTATTCAATGGATATATAGCTAGATACCTCAACAACCCAATAATGGCTAGGCCGGGAGACTATGTGAGGATATACTTCCTAAACGTTGGACCCAACCTGGTATCGACATTCCATCTAGTGGGAATAGTATGGGACTTTGCATACTACCAGGGGCACCCATTAAACATAATATACGGTGGCCAGACAGTCCTTGCAGGGCCTAGCGACTCATGGGTTATCGAGTTCAGGGTACCTGAAGAGGGGTCCTACGCTATAGTGACCCACGTGTTCAACCAGCCTGTGAGGGGAGCTATAGGGCTGCTTAAGGCTAGCAAGGATGCTAATAGAACAAGCGTCGTGGATGCCCAAGGACCCAAGCTACCAATACCCGAGAAGCCCGTGAGGATCATAGACCCATTCGGCCTAGGATCCCCTGAGATAGACACACCAGTATATGGTGAGGGAACAGTATATGTAAGGATAATAGGCAACTCATACTATCCAAAGAGGCTTGTCATACCCGAGGGCACAACGGTTGTATGGATCAACGAGGATATAATAAGCCTACCAGGAGCAGGGGGAGAGCTCATAGGGCTTCACGACATAGTCCTACGCATGGGTAACGAGACTGTCAAATCACCACTCCTAAAGCATGGCGAGAGCTGGTCATATACATTCACAAAGGCAGGTATATATAGAATCGGTGGAGCCCAGCTCCAAACATATAAGAAATTCATCCCACTAGTCACGGAGAACTCAGACCTCTACAGCTACCTATGCTCCGTACACCCATATATGGTGGGAGAAATAGTAGTTATACCAAAGAGCAAGCTACAGCTAGTCGAACAGCCAACAAGCCCAGCACAGCCAAGCCAGGTAGCACAAAGCGAGATTACACAGAACATCCAGGGTCTATTAACCGTGGCAGCCCTATTTATAGCTGCCCTCTCACTAATAACAACGATCCTATTGATAGTTAGAAGAAAGGGGCTGTTTTCTTTTTGATATTCGTATGAGTATTTATAAGCTTTGAGAGACTGCTTCCGATGTGGGTCTCCCCACACTAGCCTTGTGGCGATGGGGGCTATGCTCCAAGCCATTCAGTGGATGATCCCTCGAACCTAGATAGGGGTCATGTGCCGTTTGGCTCAAGCGGTCCGCGAACTCGCAGGATTAAAGATCCTGTGGGCGGGGTTGAAGTCCCTGGATAAGACCATGAATAGAATGATTGGGATGAATATCTAGAGACAAACGGTAAGGGGGGCTCGAGCGTTTTAACCACTCAGGATCTTTATGGCTACTTTTTAATACTTGATGATTAAAACTTCGTCTCGGTTCTCTCACAGGTTCTTGGTGTGTTTTCTAAGCATGTTTAGATCCATAGTATTTCCCAGCAATATATCCCCTCCTTATAGCTGAGGCTATTGATGGCTGCTCCCTTCTAAACTCCCTGATCACGAGATCGTATTTAGAATCCTCTCCAGCCCCCTCGATAAACATGACCCCTAGCTCTGCTAGTTTCTTCTCCATCAGGAAAGCCCTGCTTCTCTCAAGATCCCTCAGGCTCCTCCTAGTCATATAAACCTCATTATACTTAGCAAGCTCGAAGGCATAGTCATGGTATGGGTAGAGGTTGCTGTCTATCAAGATCCTTCCACACCTGATCTCGGGCATTTTCGGAGGCTCCTCCTCAGGCACAGCGTATATGCAGTCCTCATCCTCCTCGCATCTCTTCTCAACACCGAGCACGATCTTTACGCCAAGCATCCTCAAAGTCTTCTCATAATAGCCTACCAACAGTCCAAACTCCCTAGCCTTGTAGGGATCTCTGTATAGGTTGAGCTGCCCGCCAAGCCTATTGCTCCTCTCATACAGAGTAACATTGAAGCCTCTCAGAGCAAGGATCCTGGCTGCCTCTAACCCCATGAGACCGCCCCCAACCACGGAAACCTCTCCAGAGCCTCTCTCAATGTGTGAGAATGCTTCCCAGCCGAGTTCTGGGTTTACATCACACCTAACCTCGCCTAGTGTTATAGCTCTGCATAGCTGGTTACACCTTATACAGGGTCTTATTGGGAGCCCCCTGGCTACCTTAACAGGCCATGCAGGGTCTGCTAGGAGCTGTCTTCCAAGCACAACCATGTCGGCTACCTCAAGGACTCTGAGGGCGTCTTCAGGATCTATTACCGAGCCTACTAGGAGGAGGGGGAGCTTCGTAACCCTCCTAACGATCTTGGCATCCTCTATAAGCGGTGTTCTCGGCATATAGAACGGCATTGACGATGCTATAGGCCCATCCCTCCCAGCTGAGAGGTGGATATAGTCGAGGCTAGCTTCTTTCTCAAGTCTAGAGACTATCTCAGCAACCATCTCCGGGTTAAGACCCTGTGGATCGAACTCGGTCACACTCAGCCTTATACCTATTGGTATCGATACCCTTGACCTCATCTCCTCAATAAGCTCAGCGACAAACCTAACCCCGTCTCTATAGGCATCGCTCCTCTTATTAGTAGCTGGTGAGAGGAACTGGGCTACGAGGTATCCATGGGCGCCGTGGATCTCTATCCCATCAAACCCGGACCTCTCAGCCCTGAGAGCTGCCTCTGCGAAGTCCCTCTTAACCCTAGCTATATCCTCTAGACTCATCTCCCTAACATCATCTAGCAGGGGTATCGGTGAAGGCGCTATGGGGATGTTACCCCATATTATGCTCCTCCTAGTCTTTCTACCGACATGGACTAACTGGACAAAGATCCTCGAGCCGTGGGCTTTAACAGCCTCAGTGAGCCTCCTGAACTTGGGTATAAGCTCGTCTGAGTAGAGGCCGAGCTGGTTTAGAGAGCCCCTGGCATCGACTCTATTAACATAGGTATATTCTGTGAATATTAGACCAACACCACCTTTAGCCCTCTCAGCTAGATAGGTTATGTGGGCATCGCTTGGATAGCCCTCCGGGGTTGCTAGGTTTGATATCATGGGGGCCATTGCTATCCTATTCCTGATCCTAACATTACCAATAGCTATGCTTGAGAACAACTTCTCCATACCCAATCCCCAGACACCTCAGTGATATAGTCGGGCAGCTCATAAATATTTGCCACTAGCCTGGCTTTGGCTCTATATGGGCTATGGTTATGTTAACACAAGCTTTAGTATTATCCCTTGCACTCCTTATCGCTGGGTATCACTCGCAACATCTATAGAGGGTATTCTTAACAATATTTCCTCTCCAATAATAAGAATCGATAGGGACGCTCATGCTATCAAGCATAATAGATGCTGAGCTGCGTAGCCTGAGGAGCAAGATCCTTGCTGGTGTGGAGCTTTACAAGAGGATCGAGATCTCCAGCAAGCCCAGATGGATCGAGATCCAGAATATTAGGAAAAGCACCGCGGTAGCCTCCGACTCGTCTTTTACAGGGATCCTTACTAGATACGCATACATATATGGCATAAGAGCCTTCTCATCGCTCTTTACAGGCGTTGCTGAGGATACTATAAGGTTTTCTAGATATCTCGCCAAATTCGATCTCATAGGCCCCCTAGCTCTCTATGCCGAGAATAAAGTGAAAGAGATCTCTCTGGGGATCGGGAGGAGGGCTGTTACACATATAGCTAAAGATCTTGAGGTGGGGGCTGTCAAGCTTGTCATAGACTCGGTAAGAGAACCACCAGATCTTATTCTCTTCGACGGCTCGCTGAGATCTTTTCTATATAGCAGGTTTAGAGAGGGCATGGCTTTCTCATATGATATGAGGAAGGGTTGGGAGGAGAGGGTTGAGACTCTAAAGAACCTCCAGAGATCCTCGAGACTGGTCTTCATATCCAAGACACATTCTAGGCATGTCCTCTACAAATACCTAGAGCCAAAGCTCGATGGAAAGCCCGTAGTGATCCCTGACTATGCATTGATAGGAAAGATCCTCGAAGGCTCTGGAGGTAAGCCGGGCTTCATAGAGCCTATAAAGATCTCTAACGATGTTGAGGGTGTAACATATACGTTAACATATGCGGTTTTATCTAGAGGAGCTCCAGCGTATCAGATAACAATCCCAGGGGATCTTGGTGTAGACCAGGTAGCAGAGATCCTCGAGATGCTTAGATACCACAGCATCCCCGGATACCCTGAGCCTCTTAGACAGTGCCATCTCCACAGCAAGATCCAGAGGAGCGAGTTTATCAAACTCCTAAACGCCTATGGGGCTCTACTTGAAACTGGGAGAGAGGTTTTGGGGGAGGTGTGATCGTGAGCCTTCCCATCCTTGGAAGGGTTCTTAGATCCGATTCCCCTTCTTTCTGCTGGGTTTACTCAGACTCTCCAGCACCCCTGGGAACCTATGTGTATGCCGAGTTCAGCGTGATCGATAGGGCTACTGGATCCCATATTGCTAGAAAGGTTGTGGGTATTGTTTCCAATAGTAGCTACTCACCAATAATGGAGAGACCTGTCCTAGCAGATCTTAGGGAAGATCTGCCTCACGACTATAGGGTTCCCTCCATATCAACGATCCTTGTCTATGTGGTAGCCGATATCACCGATAAAAGATCCGAGACCCCTAGATACCCAATACCCCCTGGAACACCAATATATCCAGCCCCGCCAGAGGCGTTAAGAATCCTCTACACATCACCGCGTGAGGGCTTTATAAGGATAGGGTTCCTCTCCGAGTACCGTGGAATAGAGATAGGCGTTAATGTTAACGAGCTATCGAGACACTTCCTAATAGCAGGGGCTACAGGGTCTGGTAAGAGCAATACCGTAGCTATCCTAGCCGACAGGCTCTCCCAGATCGGTGCTCCTGTAATAATATTCGATGTCCATGGAGAATATGTCGGTCTTGAGCCGGAGGATAAGAATTCCTCAAGGGTTGTGGAGCATGAAGCTACTATCAGTCCTTACAAAATCCCGCCAAAGATCCTTGCATCAATGATCGTGAGGGAGGCTGCAGCTACAAAGCAGAGAAGGCTTCTGAGGAGAGCGCTCAGAAGACTCAATAAAGCTATAGAGGAGAAAACCTCTAAGGAGGGATTAGGGCTCTCAATAGCCGTTGAGAGACTTTACGAGGAGAAGAAGATCCAGGGTCTTGTAGACGCTGCAGACGAGGAGGCAGCTCTTGAGGTAAAGGACATGTATCTAGCACTACTCCTGAAAGAGATAGAGAGTGTGGCAAGAGAGCGTGACTATGAGAAGAGGATCGTGGATAGTACCGTGGATAAGGTTGAGGAATTCTTCGAAACATCGCCAATAAATCTCGAAGCACCAAGGATCACTGATCTTATAGAGCCTGGCAAGGTGACCGTTATAAATGTGTCGACATTAAGCGATGAGGAGAAGTCATGGATCCTGAGGCTATATGCAGACAACCTTCTAGCGTATCTCAAAGAGGGAGGAGCATCGTTTGGATCCGGAGCATCGAGAATGCCAGTCATATTCATAGTTGAGGAGGCACCCCTATTCCTCCCAGCAAATGCTTCATCACCGGCTAAGGATAGTCTCCAGAGGTTTGCGAGGGAGGGGAGGAAGTTTGGCGGTGTGCTGGGTATTGTTAGCCAGAGACCAAGATCCCTGGATCCTAACGTGGCTTCACAGTTGCAGAACTTCGTGTTCTTGAAGCTCGTCCAGGAGGAGGATATTAGGGCTGTTATGAATATAGCAGACTCCCTCGAGGAGAGCTTGGCAGGCATATTGCCAAGCCTTCCAAAAGGGAGGGCTATAGTTATGGGTGAGTGGGTCGGTAGATTCCCTGTTCTTGTCGATATAGATGAGCATAGGGGTAAGAAGAGGGGGGCTACGCCGGATCTCTATAGGATATGGAGCTCGGGATCTAGGTCTCGTGAGAGGGTTATTGAGGAGAAATTCAAAATAGATGTCTAGCCTAAATATTATATGGATATCTGGTGACCTTATTGAAGATCCTCCATATATCCGATACGCATCTTGGTGCAAGGCCTAGGGGATCTATCGAGAGGGAGAGGGATATATATGAAGTTTTCCTCGAGATCATAGATATAGCTATCGAAAACAAGGTTGATGCTGTTCTACATGCTGGCGATATGTTCCACAGTGCGGAGCTCTTCCCAACACCATATATATACGCTATAGCAGGTCTAGACAGGCTTAGACAGGCTGGGATAGCCTTCTACATAGTTGCTGGTAACCATGATGCTGCTAAGCCTACTAGGAATAGCCCTCTAGAGCTTCTTGGAAGGCTGGGCTATGCTAAGGTATTATCAGATCATGGCGAGCCTGGTTTTGACAGGATTGTTGGGAGATCTGGCGATGTTATCGAGATCCATGGCTACTCTTACAAAGCCCTGGATCGCCTCCTCAGCCAGGGATCGAAGCCGAAGCCCGGATCTATACTTCTAGCCCATGTAAGGCTCTGCGATGCCTGGTCACAGCGTTATGGAAGGGATCAGAGTATATGCTCCTCTGAAAAGGACATTGTACCAACGATCCAGAGGCTTCCCAAAGGATTCTCATACTATGCTCTAGGCGATCTTCATAAAAGCTGGAGGAACATCTACGAAGGCTCTCCAGCAATATATCCAGGATCTCCTGAGGCGATATCTAGGGATGATTATGAGGAGCAGAAAGTAGTCTTTCTAGTAGAGATCGATAAAGGGCGTGTAGATGTTAGAGAGATACCTTTGAAAAAAGTGAGACCCTGGATAAATATAGAGGCTAGGGATTACTCAGAGGCTATTAGGATAGTATCAACAGATCTTGAGAATATTGCGAAGAAACACGCCAAACCCCCCATAGTGGTTCTAAAGATCAAGAGTCCCCTATCCAAGAACGAGAGGATCAGTATAGTCAGGGTTCTTGACAGCCTAGTAGAGGCTAAGAAGATCCTGAGGTATGAGGGGCCCGAGGTAGAGGCTCCACAGACCAGGGAGAGCCTTGGGATTGGTGGGAGGGAGATCCTCCAGACCGAGCTGAGCATTGAGAAGGCTGTTGAGAAGCTCTTCTCAGACCCGGAGGTTAGGAGATTCATTGCCGACGAGATTATTAAGGGAGAGCTAGATCCAGACAAGATCCTCTCAAGACTCGTGGATCAGGGTCTTGTGAACAAGATCCTCAGCGAGCCTGAGATAAAGAGACACCTACAGCTAGGAGTCTCTAGAAGCCTGGGTGGGAGGCTATGATTATAAAGAAGATCTATATGGAGAACCTATTCTCACATAAAAGGACAGAGATAAGCTTTGATAGAGGTCTCACAGCAATAGTGGGTCCCAATGGTGCTGGTAAGAGCTCGATAATAGAGGCGATCTTCCTAGCCCTTTTCGACAGCGGCCCGCAAATGTCCCACGAGATCCTTAGGACTGGGAGGAGTAAGAGGGGTATCGTGAGGATCGGTGCTAATGGAGCCTTAATAATACTCGAGTTCGAGGTTGGCGGCAAGCTATACAGGGTTAGGAGGGAGTATGATGCTGACGGAGGTAGTCTAGTTCACATCCTCTCAGAGGTTACGGGCGATGGTGAGAGGGTGCTGGCTAGAGGGGTTTCCGATGTTACTAAATATATCTCTAAAATCCTCGGCGCAGAGGATCCAAGGATCTTTACATCAACGATCTTCTCTAGACAGGATATGCTCAGCCAGATCCTGGAAATGCCTCCCAGCGAGAGGAAGTCAAAGATCCTGAGCCTCCTCGGCCTTAAAGAACTTGAGGAGGCAAGGGATCTTGCTAGAGAGACTGCAAACAAGGCTGAGAGAATCCTTGGAGAGCTCAGCAGCTATGAAACAAACCTCAAGAAGCTTAGAGAAGCACTCGCAAAAGATAGGGAAGAGAGGCAGAGGCTCGCATCGGTTCTCGAGGCAGAGGCTAAAAGGGTCTCAGAGCTCGAGGCTAAGAGGGGTGAGATAGCCTCTAGGCTGGGTGTTTTGGAAAGGATCCTAGAGATCTCTAGGGAGATAGAGGCTCTCGAAAAGGCTGAGAGGGATGTTAAGGATCTTGAAAACGAGATCAAGGAAGTGGATGCCCGGTTAGGTCTTCTAAAAAGTGCGGGATTGGATCTCGAGGCTATTAGGAAGATAAATACAGCCTATAGATCTTCGTATGAGTGTATTAAGAGGGAGGAGCAGTTGAGGAAGAAGATCAAGTTCTATGAAGAATCTATAGATAGGATCAAGCTCGAGATCTATTCTGAGAGCGTTAGGAGAGATCTAGAAACTCTTGGAATAGATCCTGGGCTCGGTCCGGACGAGATCCTGGCTAAGCTTGAAGGGCTTATAGATGTTATGGCGAGAAGGCTCGGCGAGATCAGGGGTTTGCTCGATATGTATAGAAAGCTATACGAGATAAAACCAGAGGGTAATAGATGCCCTTTCTGCGGAAGAGAACTGGATCTCGATACGCTTAGCCATATCTCGGAGAAGCATAAGCTAGAGATCAGTAGGCTTGAGGATGAGGAGAAGAGGATTAGGAGCGGTATTGAGAAGGCTAAAGCCGCTAGATCGAGGATCGAGGCTGGTTTGAGGGAGCTCAAAAACCACCTAGAGAAACGCGAAGAGAGCTTGAAAGAGCTTGAAGAGGTTGAGAAGTGTGCTAACAATGGTAGAGAGATATGTGTATCGCTAGCCAACAAGCTAAGGGGTATCGGATATCAGGGTAGCCTAGGCAATGAGTGCCAAGAACTCCTAGAAGGGATCGAGGGTGAGTTGAGGAGGCTGATCGAGAGGAGGGGGGTTCTTGAAAAGAGGCTTAGGGATGCGAGGAGCCTCTACGATCCATCAAAGCTAGATAGCCTTAGAAGAGAGGTCGAGAGTATTATTAAGAGCAATCAATGGCTTGGAGAGGGCGCTAGCTATACTGCTCTGAAGGCTTCTCTCGAAAAGGAGCGGGATAAGATCCAGGGGGAGATAGAGGCGCTCAGAACAAGGATAGGTGTTATAAGGGGTAACATAGAGATGCTCGAGAAAAGTATAAGGGAGAGGGAGCAGGAGATAGCATCGATAGAGGAGAAGATAAGGAAGAAACCATCTATAGAGAACGCGCTAAAGATCCTCAGGATCCTTGAGAAAAAGATCCTCGGGGGCGAGGGTTTGATAGCCCAGATGCTCACCCAGATGGTTATCAAAGCCCTTGAGGAGGAGGTCAACAGATCTCTAGAGACATTCTCAAGAGAATTCACAGTAGAGATAGAGAGCGATTTCAACATAAATATAAAGGCAGGCTCTAGAGGGACTCTGAGTATAAATAGCCTGAGCGGCGGTGAGAGAACAATGCTCGCTATAGCCTTCAGAATAGCCCTCGCCAAAATACTCCTGGGCAGGCTCCCAAGCATAATGATCCTTGACGAGCCTACACAGAACCTCGATGTGGAGAACAAATCAAGGTTATTCGATATGATTAAAGAGATAGCAGGCTCCCTAGATCAGGTTATAGTGGTAACCCACGATGAGGAGATAATAGAGAAGGCTGATAAGATAATAAGAGTAGCTATCGAGGATGGTGTTAGCAGGGTCTATACATAGCCGTATCAGGATCTGGGTGTTTAAAAAAGTTTGGGCTTTACTTTATACCCAATCTCGGGTATATCTCGGTATCTATCCTCCTCCTAGCCTCAGCATATACCTCATCGTAGAAGTTCCTCCCCTTCGAATCTATGACCACTGTTAAGGGTCCCAGGTTCTCTACCTCCAGAACCCACATGGCATCAGGTACTCCCAGATCTAGCCAGTACACATCTACTACCCTCTTCACCTGTGACGCCTGTAGCGCTGCTGCTCCTCCAGGGTATACTGTGTAGACGGCTCCGTATTTCTTACAGGCTTCAGCTGTCCTAGGCCCCATACCACCCTTACCTATGATCATCCTCAACCCTGTCTTCTCGATCATTTCGTACTCGTATACCTCCATCCTCGTGCTTGTTGTTGGTCCTATCACAACAACCTCCCATCTATCGTTAACCTTTCTTACCACGGGTCCTGCGTGGTATAGCACGAGATCTTTTAGATCTACTGGGAGCCTCTCACCCCTGGCTAGAAGCTCTAACGCCCTCCTATGCCCAGCATCTCTCAGAGTTACGACAGTGCCTGTGATATATACCACATCTCCTATGTTGAGCTTCCTCACATCCTCTTCTGATAGGGGGGTTCTCAAGCTATACTCAGCCATGTAAAACCACCTCCTTGTTCAAGTATGGGTGTGTTATATACTCAACCCTACCGTCTGGGTATATCCTCATAGAGGCTCTCCTAGCGGCCCAGCAGTTTATAACTACTGCAACGCTCAGTGTTGCTGGATGCCTTGGTGCATAGTCCACATGAACATCTAGCGCTGTCACCTTACCCCTCATTCCATGGGCTCCGAAGCCTATGTCGTTTATAGCTCTGAGGAGTTCTTCCTCAAACTTAGCAACCTCGGGGATCTCGTGCCTCTGACCAACTGGTCTTAGAAGCCCTTTGTAGGCGAGCTTCATAGCGGTGCTCACATTGGGACCTATACCGACGCTAACAATTATTGGGGGGCATGGCTGTGGACCAGCCTCGTATACAGCCTCGATAACGTATTTCATAACGCCCTTCAACCCTTCAGCTGGTATGAGGTTCTTAGCCCTCCCAATAACCTCGCTACCCCCGCCTTTTAGCAGAACGGTGACCTCGGCTGTATCGCTGCCCTCAACAAAGTCCCAATCGATCCAGGGCATATAGCGCCCAGTATTATCCCCGGGGTTTTTGCCTGTAAAGACATCTATGGTATTGGGTCTCAGGGGAATCCTCATTGTGGCCTCGACAGTGGCTTTTCTGAGGATCGAGGGTAAGAGGCCTGTGAACGGGAACTTATCACCAACAGCTACATGGAACATAACAACCCCGGTGTCCTGGCATATAGGGAGCCTCTTCTCCCTAGCGATCTTCACATTATCTATCATAGCCTTGAGGAAGCTCTTAGTAGCGGGTACATTCTCGATCTCATAGGCCTTTATAAGAGCATTCTCAACATCCTCGGGAAGCCATACGGCCGCGGCCTCTATAAGCTTCACCGTGGCTTCAAGAAGCTTATTCTCTATAGAAGCAATACTCATTAAGTACACCAATTATATTAGCGAACCAGAGCTTAAAATCTATAAATCTAAAATAGTTGATTCAAACAAGCTATTGCTTAACCCTATATAGCTTGATCTTCCTGGACCCTCTGAGACTCAGGGTTGCTGTAATCACGCCCCTCCTAACAAGCGCCTCTATCGATGCATATACACCTCTAAGAGAGCTATCACCACCGATCCTTTTCCAGATCTCGTATGCTGTCATCCCCTCATTTGATCTTGATAGGATCTCAACAATCCTCCTCTGAAGCTCTGTCACCCTCTGCCCATAGCGAGCTCTCCTCGGATTCATATAAGGTATCCTCTTAATCTCAGAGCCAGTTATCACTGCAACACAGTCCCTCACATTCTTTGAAAACGCATACGATGTTGCTGAGATAGGCCTCATATAAATACCTCTCGATGAGAGCTCTATTATAGCCTCAACTATATCCTGGTCAGCGATCCTCTCGATCCTCACTCCCCCTATTTTTAGCAAGATATCGCGCATTCCAACCACCCCTCTATGGCTTGTTGTTGTAGCAACTATCTCGGGAGGCTCTTGAGCTATGCCGAGCTCTTCTAGGGTCCTGAAACCCCTAGCTATACTATAGGCTAGCACACCCTCCTCTGCTGGGATGCATACGCGCTTCACATGCCCTAGCTGCTCATAGATCTCATACGATATGGTTTTGAAACCCTCTATCATATATGGATCCTCATAGTATATGTTGGGAACCAGATCCCCGAAGACTATCCTCACACCAAGCCTGCTGATCTCGATTATCTCGCTCGAGGAGCTTACAGGACCGT
The DNA here is from genome assembly GCA_035559775.1 of Sulfolobales archaeon. Taxonomy (GTDB): domain Archaea; phylum Thermoproteota; class Thermoprotei_A; order Sulfolobales; family AG1; genus AG1. The sequence goes on along the minus strand of DATMAU010000008.1, from coordinate 116,415 downwards.
TTACCGAGACGGTCAGATCGATACCTTTTCTTGCTAGATAGGTTGCAAGAGATATTGAGAGATCTGGCGAGTAGCTAATAATAGCCCTATCAATATATATGTTGCTCGCCAGAACACTTGACCCCCTATCAACATAAGATCTCGTTGGGTTCCTCGTCTCATCCTTGATAAGCACACCCCCAACCCTCCTAACAGGGGTGAGACCCTCTCCCAGGGTAACAATACCCCCTGATCTTGGGAGCATGGTCTCATATCTCCAAATGCTCGGAACACTCCTAACGATACCCCATCTCCTGCTAATAAGAACCTCTAGTGGTGCTCCACATGATGGGCATCTAGGACCTTCTCTCAGGCTTCTCGTATTATAGCCACATATGCCACATATATATTCCATTAAAAACCTACCTAGCTATCTCTTAATAATATCTATAAGCATTTCATGAATAGCTGTCTCGCCAGAGATCTCTGGATGGAATGCCGACGCGATCATATTACCCTCGACAGCAAGGATCGAGACCCTCCCGAGATCTGGTGCCTCGATATCGGAAAGGGATCTAGCGTTACCCCAGATCTCAACAATCGCTGGAGCTCTGATAAAGACAACCCTTACCCTCCCAACCCCCTCAACCTCAACCTCTGTCTCGAAAGACTCCCTCTGCCTCCCAAACGCGTTTCTCACAACACCTATTGACATAACACCAAGCAGGGGCTGCGCTACCTTGCCGTAGCCAGCTGTTTTGGGTTTCATGAAAGTTTATAAGGACTACTGATATTAAACCCGTAGTTCTGCAATAATGGAACATTATATAAGCTCTATTATTCTAATGGGGATGCCGCCCAACAATGAGGGTGGGGATAAAGACCCGAGTGGGCGGGTTAAAGGCAAAAAGCCCAGGATGTGGGGGTTTCCCCACAGCTATGAGCCCGAGGAAATCTATGAAGGGGAGCTGTGGGTTGGGGTCACCCCGAATGGGTGGAGGCCAATGATAAGGGCTCCGATGAAAGGAGCCCTGAGGCCGAGGAAGCCAAGGGAAGAGCGGTTGATACAAAAATCAACCGCAATGAAACCCGAACCCTAACAACCCTATCCCTAACCTTTTTTGCCATGAGGATTGCGCCTGCACATGTTCCGAGCGTTGGTAGGCCCTGGGTTATCATTTCTCTCAGCTCATCGGTCATACCGCTTCTCTCGATAAGCCTTCCAATAACCGTAGACTCTCCCCCAGGAATCACTATACCGCTAAGCCCTCTAAGCCTTGATCTATCCTTAACCGGGATAACCTCTCCCGAGACGCCCCTCTTACTCATGGCTTTTTTCAAGAGATATATGTGCTCCTCATAATCCCCTTGAAGGCCTAGAACACCGATCCTCAACCAGAACCCCTCACTTGGAGAAGCTCCTCAGGCTTTAGCGATCTTATATCTATACCCTGCATCGCGCTCTTCTCAGAAACCATTCTCTGGGCTTCAACAACAGCCTCGGGATCATCCCACCTGGATGTTGCAAGAACTATGGCTTCAGCCCTAGCCCTCGGGTCGCTTGATTTAAAGATCCCTGAGCCCACGAATACACCATCAGCTCCAAGCCACATCATTAGGGCGGCATCTGCTGGCGTCGCTATACCCCCTGCTGCGAAGTTTATAACAGGCAGTCTTCCGAGTTCGGCTACTAGCTTGACAAGCTCGTATGATACCTTAGAGTTTCTCGCATAGTCTCTTAGGAATTCCTCGTCATCCTTTCTAGAGGAGAGGGTTCTTAGATCGCTGTTAAGGGTCTTCATATGCCTCACAGCCTCAGCAACATTGCCGGTTCCAGCCTCTCCCTTTGTCCTGATCATGGATGTACCCTCGCTTATCCTCCTCAGAGCCTCGGGAAGATCTCTTGCACCGTTTACGAACGGGACTCTGAATACCCATTTATTGATATGATGCTGTTCATCCGCTGGTGTGAGTACTTCAGACTCATCGATCAGATCGACACCGATCTCCTCAAGTATAACTGCTTCCATGTAATGTCCTATCCTGCATTTAGCACTAACAGGTATTGTTATAGAGTTCATCACCTCCTCTATAGCCTTAACATCAGCCATCCTGGCAACGCCACCGCTTCTCCTAACATCGTAGGGTAGCTTATCGAGCACCATGACTCCCACGGCTCCGGCATCCTCAGCTATCCCAGCCTGTTCTGGGTTTGTTACATCCATTATGACCCCGTTTCTAAACATGGTTGGGAAGCCTATCTTAACTCTGACAGTCCCGCAGGATCCTATGCACCGCTCTCTCTTAATAGTATCCCTTATCTCTGCTAATCCATAGAAGAGATCTCTAAGCCTCTCTAGATATCCTGTAACTTCAACCCAGCCCATAGTGTTCTCCGCAAATGCTTCGCAGTAGAAGAATTAGGCGTTGTTGAAGCTTCAATAAGGCTGTGTTCTCATCCTTGCAATACTACAATCCTTGATCTTAGAGTTTAAGAGCCTGTCTTTTCAGCCTCGCCCTTCTCCTTCTTCCCAGGCTGGATCCCTCCTATCTGTCCTATCTGGGCTAACCCTTTCTTGATCTCCTGGATCCTCTGGACTATCTCAAGCCACTTAGCCAGGGACTCTAGATCCAGGGGGTCGCTTTTCGTGGAGAGTCTTTTGACAAGCTCCATCATCTTGACAGAAGCCAGATCCTCTATCCTTGAAAGGACAGATATAACCGAGACGGTGCTAGCCTCCTCATCACTCCTCACTAGAAAGACCTTCCCGTGCACAGGGCATATAACCTCGCCTCCCCTTAGCCTGAAGAGCGGAGATCCGCATGATGGGCATGTCTCTGCAAGCATTGCAGCCCCTGCTTTTAACAGCTCGCTCATCTTCCTAACAAGATCAGAGCTTCCTCCACGCTCCAACTATCTCACTACTGTATACTGCTTCTCGCACAATTTAGGTTTATAGGCTTTCACGGGTCGTGCATAAGAGCACGGCCAGAACCAACTGGGATCTTTTTAAATCATTTATGTAGAGATCCATTATAGCTAGAGCGGCTGTTATTTTTAGGGGTGTTTATTTTTACATTGAATGGGATAATATTGGGTGGAAAGCTAGGGATCCTCGCCCCAATAAGGATCGAGGTTCAGCCCAGAAGAGAGATCATCGCCGGGATCACTACGTTCCTCACAATGGCTTACATAATATTCGTAAACCCTCTGATCGTTGGCTCAGGTTTTGAGCTCGCATTAAAGAACGCTCTAGGTGTTCAGAGCCTCTCGCCGGAGCAGATGGCTCTCGTTAACAGTGTTAAGGTTGGGATTGCAGCTGCAACGATCGTTGCAGCAGCCTTCGGATCTATCTTGATGGCTTTATATGCAAAACTCCCATTTGCAATGGCGCCGGGAATGGGTGAGAATAGCTTTATAGGGTTCTCAGTGATCCCTGCGTTCACAGCTGTTCTCACAGGGATGGGGTTGACGGGAGAGGCGGCTGCTCTAACGGCCCTATATGCAGCGATCTTTGCTGTCTTTGTAGATGGTTTGATATTCCTATTCGCAGCATGGTCTGGGATTAGGGAGAGGGTGCTTAGGACAATCTCGCCTAACCTTGCCTACGGGATCAGTGCTGGTATAGGTCTCTTCATAACATTCATAGGTCTCTCACTAGCCGGCTTCGTCCAGCCTGGTGTTGGGACTCCTGTTACCTTTAACGTTAAGGCTTTTGTAGAGCCCCAATCCATATTAGCTTTTGCGGGTCTTGTTCTAGCATCTATACTATATATAAAGAGGTTCTCACCAGCATTTCTCGTGACAATAGTTATCCTAACGATAATAGGTATAATAGCTGGTCTTGTGAGCCTTCCCCAGAGGATCTTCGAAACACCTAGCTTCTCAACATCACTAATCCCGGTAATGCCTAGCGCTATTAAAGCATACATAGATCTCATAGCCCTAGCGTTCCCAGTAGCCTTCTCGCTATTCCTGGTAGAGTTCTTCGATGGGATAGGGACTATAGCTGGGCTGGCAACCAAAGCAGGGCTTGTGAATGGTAGGGGCAGGCCTGTTAACATAGATAAAGCCCTATACACAGATGCGTCTGCAACGGTTGTGGGGGCTCTTGCAGGTACTACAACGACTGTTGTGTATATAGAGTCTGCTTCGGGGATAGAGGCTGGGGGGAGGACTGGTCTTACAGCCCTTGTAACGGGGATCCTCTTCCTATGCTTCCTCCCAATAGCCCCTCTAGCAGCATCTATACCGGGTTTTGCTACAGCCCCTGTTCTGATCCTTGTTGGTTTGCTCTTCCTCAGCGTTATAAGGAAAATAGATCTCGAAGATCTCACGGAGGCCATACCAAGCTTCATGGCTATAATAGCAATACCACTCACATACAGCATAGCCACGGGGATAGGGCTTGCTTTCATAACATATACGTTGGTTAAGCTCCTCTCGGGAAGGTTTAGGGATATAACGCCTGCAACTATAGTGATAACTCTAGTATTTATACTCTACTTCATCATGCTGCCAAGGCTTCACTAGAAACTAAAAGTTAGGATCTTTTTTCAACACGATCCTTGATCCTTTCAAGGGCTCCTAGGTATAGGTCTCCGAAGATCCCTCTCACATCTTCCAGATATCTCCACCTATTCCTTATAACCTCTATCTCGCCCAATTCTATAACAGTTTCGAGAACCCCTTCCTCAGAGCCCATCTCACTAACAATCCTACCCTGGGGGTCTGAGATAAAGCTCCCCCCAAGCACTTCTCTTCCATCAGCATAGGTTATACCCGTTGGGTTTATGTGGATGAAATACACCGTGTTCTCAGCAGCCCTTGAAGATCCTATGGATCTCCAGAGATAAGATCTGTTAGCAGGTATTATGCTCGGGTTAGCGATAATATCCGCACCCATGAGAGCAGCGATCCTCACGATCTCGGGGTAGGCTGCATCCACACATACCACAGATGCTACCGAGAACCCATGCTGTGTTCTCATAAATGCTGGGGGATCTCCAGGCGATATCCTAGCCCTCTCGCCGGTAGCGGCGCTAGGGAAAACCTTGCCTCCGATGGATATGTTGCCAGTTCTATCTATTACCAGGCTCTTGGATGTAACTATACCTCCCTGCTTAATATATGAGGATCCTGATACGAGAACCCTTGATCCAGACACGTCTATAAGCTCTTGCGAGGCTTCTAAATACTCTCCATACGTGATCGGGGATCTTCCCAGCCAGTTCTCATAGATAGTCATGAGATCTGGTGATGAGGCTGTTGATGCTATATCCTTAACCCTTGCCAGGTTTTCCCTATACTCTTTCTCGATCCTCGACTGGATCAGAGAGATCTTTAGCTGGCGTCTCTGCACTATTCCCGCCCCTCTTGAGGCTGTATATAGCCGCTAGAGATCTCTATCAACCCCATACCTATGAGATCATTTATTATCTTCCTAGCCTCAGCCCTATCGACGCCGAGGTCTCTTGAGAGGATATTCACAGCATCTATGATTTTGAAAGAGCCATAGATCTTGAAAGCCTCGACGATCCTCTCATAGGCTATAGCATGCTTACTAGGGATCTTTATATCCTTGATCCCGTCTCGATCTATATGGGCGTGGAGGATCCCGCTGGGTGTTTCTACAATATATCTCCCAGCACCTATATCCATCTGCTTTAAACTCACCACCACAAACCCCCTTGATAGAAGGATAGCCCTACCACCATCGGTATATATGCCTAGGGCTTTGTCAACGGTTCTCTTCCTATCAATTATGCTCGTCCATGGAGCGTATACTATGTGGTGCTCACCACAGCTATACACGATCCTAGAGAGATCCTCGGCTCTCAGATACCCACCAGCTGTGAGGCTCTCCTCCCTCACACCCCATAGGTCGCATAGATAGATATTCTCATAACCAGATCTAAGTAGCCTTGATATGTGGAGCCCCATTATAACGCTCAGCGCGAACCTGTTTTTCGATATAAACGCGACCCTGGATCTAAAGATCTCTTCGAGGAATTCGAGCACTCCCAAAAGATCACCTTCTGAGAAGAAGCATGCCGTATAGTATTGCTAGGATTATTATTAGTAGTGGTGAGGTATAGATCTCAATACCCCCAACCCTTGTTCCAATAAGAAGAAGGCTTCTAAAAGGCTCAGGAATGCTTGTCTCCCTAAGCATTGAGGCGATCTGGGGGCCTATAGCGAGCAGTAATCCTATTAGGAGTATTAGTGCTCCCATTACTATTAATGGCAATGCTATTAACTGGAGATCCTGGTTAGAGGGGTACACAGTAGCACCATAGTTGTATTGGTAAGAGGCAACATATTTCTTACCTCTCAGAGCTCTCCTAAGCTCCACCGCTCTTTACATGTTTTCCGAGCTGTTCTAAGAAGATCTCGATCTCCTCCATGGTGTTATACAGGTGGGGTGATACCCTTATAATCCCTGGTCTTGGGGAGACAATGATCCCCCTGGATCTAAGCTTCTCTGCAAGGCCATATGGGTCTCTATATTCAAACACAACTATGGCTGCATGCCTATCCCTCGGGGTTTTCAACCTTAGCCCGAGATCCTCTACACAATCCATAAGCCTCCTAATAAGCTTTGAGGTATGCGTATTATATCTATATATAGCCTCAAACCTCTTTAGAAGCCTCATAGATGCCAGGGTCCCCTCAAAGGCTATCGCAGGCCATGTTCCCCACTCCAGTATAGTTGCATCCCTTGCTGGGGAGAAACCCTCTATGTTGAATGGTCTCTCGAAAAGCCTCTCACCCCTAGCCCTCCTCTTGATCACCGAATCCTCTATACCCATCCATCCAGAGAACGCGGGCTTTAGGCTTTGGAGAAGCTCGCTCGATATATATGCGAAGCCAGCACCATGTGGCCCCATGAGCCATTTATAAGAGCCGCATAAGAGAGCATCGATCCCTTCCTTCTTAACATCGATCTCGATCACGCCCACACTGTGGAAGGCATCCACTATAACCAATGCACCCCTTTTATGAGCGATCTCAGAGATCTCTCTAACCCTCTCCCTATATCCTGTTATCCACGATACATAGTCTACGAGAACTATAGAGGTTCTATCGTCTATTAGCCTCTCATACTCCTCTATATCTACATACCCGTTTCTCGGCTTTGCAAGCCTCACCTCCTTCAAGATCCCTCTAGACCTCATAGCCTGGAGGGATATGATCCCTGTGGGGAAGTTGAGGGGGCTTGCGACAGCATTGGAGCCTGGCTTTATCTCTATGGATGAGAGGATAGCGTTAAGCCCGTAGGTTACACCTGGTGTGGCTGCTATGTTATCAACACCAGCCCCTATGAGTTCTCCAAACTCTCTCCTAGCCTCCACAATATGTTCTAAAGCCTCGTCCCACGGCTCCCCCTCACGGCTCCATAGGTCTATGAAGCTGCTTATAGCTGTAACAACGTCTCTGGAGAGTGGCCCCGCTCCCGCATTATCCAGGTAGATTTTATTCTTAGTAATATCTATCCTCGACCTGAGATCCTCAAGCCAGTCCAAGGAAATCACTACATAGAGTAGCTGGGAGGGCTTATATCCCTTACGATCATCCCTTACCCCCACCAAGATATATTGCGGAGCTTGGGCATAGATCCCTTACTGGGCACTCACCGCACCTCGGATTCCTAGCCCTGCAGTATCTCCTACCAAGCGCTATTAACAATCTATGCGCCTCCTCAGCCCTCTCTGGGCCGAAGAGTTTGAGGAGGGCTTTTGAAGCCTCGGCATAGCTTCTTCTCTCTATAAGCCCCCATCTCATTGCTATCCTCATAGCATGGGTATCTATAGCGAACAGAGGTGCTCCTCTAGCTACTGAGAGGAAGACGTCTGCGGTTTTAAAACCTACCCCTTTTATAGATAATAGGAAGCTTCTAAGCCTCTCAGGATCCTCTCTGGATAGGTAGTCCTCACCACCGATCCTCGATATCGCTTCAGCAGCCCTCTTGATAGTCTCAGCCTTCTGCTTCCAAAGCCCTGCCTCCCTTATAGCGTTCCCAATATCATCGACACTAGCCCTAAGTATATCGTTAAGACCCACCCCTACACTGTTTCTCAGCCTCTCAAAAGCCCTTATAGAGCTCCTATCACTAGTATTCTGGCTCAGTATAATCCCCACAAGTATTGGGAAGAGACCCTCACCTTTCACCTTAGCTACGAGAGCTACATATTCCCTCCAATCAACCTTGAGACTCTTGGAAAGAATAGAATAGATAGTATCGCCATCTGCTCTCTCAACAATGCTTCCCGTGATCCTAGAGCACAAATGCACCCCTATACTGATAACCATGTGGAGGATAATAGAGATAAAGTTGGCCGTGTTCTGGTCGATAACGCTTTGTAACGCCGTAGCCAACTGTTTCTGACTTCATGATAGTTTATAGGGGTTTGATATTGAATTGCGGTTCTGTGGGAACACTGTATAAGATCTATTATTTATGGTATAGCCAGGATGTGGGGGTTTCCCCACAGCGATAAACCCGAGAAACCCTATGAAGAGAAGCTGTGGGTAGAGATCACACTGAACAAGTGGAGGTCGAGGATAAAGGATCCGATGAAAGGGGCCCTGAGGCCTGTGAAGCCAAGGGAAGAGCGGTTGATACCAAAAATATCGACCGCTATTGAGCCCTAACCCCTCTATCTAGCTGGGTTGATTATTGCCTATGGCTTGTTAGCGTTAAAGGAGGGTCTGGCATGGATAAGTATTGACTCTTGGAGAGACGAATAGTCATAGCTATTGGTTTTCGGGGAAACCTGGCTGTGTGGTGGGTTAGCATTGCGAGATCCTTGCTAAACCAGTGTGGAGGGTAATACCTTTTTGACAGAAGTTACCCCTCTTTTCTCCGCACCCTATATATATTATTCTTTGTTGGAGAAGGATCGATAGGGCTTGGGCTTATGCTTAAAGGGGATAATATAGAGGCCATGATCTCTGATTTTGTGTATAGATATGGCGAGAGGGGTAAGGCTGTTCTTGAAGCCATTGTTAGGGCTGCCCAGAGGCTTTCCAGAACTTCTACACCACCACTCCCAGGGGATTTTGACTATAGATCTATTGTCGAAGAGCTCGGTATAATGGGTTATAGTTATAACCCATCGCCCCTCCTAAGGATTCTTGAGAAGGAATATAGTTTGATCAAAACAACTCTCCATACAAGCAGTCAGAGATGGTATACCATATCTAATAGAGAGGCGCTTGAGGAGTATGTCGAGAGGCTTAGGAGTGGGGGAGATGAGGATCCTGAGGCTGTGGTTATAAGGCTCCAGATCGAGTCCCTGAGATTAGAGGATATTGCTAGGAGCCTAAAGAACCTTGCAGAGAAGAAGAGGTGGAGCGATTCGGATTATAAGAAGCTTTACGATATAAGCTTTAAAAAGCTACCCAAGCTCCTGAAAATATATAGGAAGATACAGGAGGATCCTGAGAAATGGGGATCCTATGTAAGGAGTATCGAGGAGATATTCATGCTTGCTAGAAAACTCAGGTCAAGGGTATCTATGCGTGCAAACGAGTCCTTTCGGGACGTAAAGGACGAGGCTCTCAGCGACTTGGGTAGAAGCTTGGTTATCGATAGCGGGGGAGAATAAAAGATCCTCTGCCCTATTGGCTTGGCTATCAATGATCAGAATATCATTATGCTCCCAGATATAAACTGATCCCTGAGTTTCGTTATGTTCTCGAGATGATTGTTAACTATCTCCTCCACCTCGCTCTTAATATTAGCTGTCAGGCTTTTCTCAGGCACGATCTTTACCGACGCTATTAGCGGCAGATCTATGGGTCTTCCTATCTGGCTTAGAAGGCTTACATAGACCTCAACTATCCCGGGAACCTTCTTATATATATCGTTTGCTATCATTGTGGCGAGGGCGTTATAGATCTTACCCACATGCGAGACAGGGTTTTTACCAGCTGTCGCCTCAAGGCTCATAGGCCTCATGGGGGTTATAAGCCCATTAACCCTGTTACCCCTCCCAGTCATGCCATCATCACCGTGCTCGGCGGATGTTCCTGTTACTGTTAGGTAGACAAGCCCTTTCTCAGGCCTATCGGCTGTGTTGATATACACCTCAACCCCATTGAATTCTGCTATTTTTGCTATATGATCGGCGATCCTGTTCCTAACCTCCTCCTTGACCGAGAGGTAGTGATCCATATCATCGATTAGGTGGGATATCATTGATGCGGCCACGGTTATTTTAACACTCCTCCCGATCCTCAGCCCCATAACCTTGACATCCTCGCCGACCTCGGGGTATCTGGATTTGAAGTCACGCGAGTTAAGCATCCTCTCGATCTCAAGAACCGTTCTCTCGAGATTCGATAGTGGTGCGAAACCAACTCCAAAGCTTGTATCGTTAGCTAGAGGTGTCTTCTCCTTACCGAGCTCGTATAGGCCTGAAAGATCAGCGCTTCCCTGCCCAACCTTATAGTCTACTACAACGTGTTTCTCGGGGTCTAGGAATCTGAAGTTATTCCTGATCCATTCCTTAACAGCGCCTATGATCAGGGGTCCTACAGGGATCCTTATAACCTCGCCGTCTTTAAAAACCGTTGTCGTTGTTCTTCCAGACACGAGGATATATATCGGTTGGATTACCTCTCCGCCTCCAAACCTGGGGCTGGATTGTCCTCCCACTACTAGGGTCTTGTCAAGGTTATGATGTAATATGTAGCCGAATTCTTTTCTATAGAAGAGGGATAGAGCTATGCTTGAAGCCTCTGATGCGGCGTCAGCTATGTAGTCGGGATGACCAACACCTTTTCTCTCAACAAGCTCTACGGTGAGTTTTTCTACAGGTATATAGTTTATCTCCTCTACAACTATGCTCCTTCCCTGCTGCATGATCCCTCACCTGCTCTAATAAGATAAATAACAACTCTTTTATATAAATAATAATTGAGCATAGGTGTCTACTTATGTATCTCCAAGATAAATAGATACGTGGGAATGCAAGCAGTGTCATCACCACTTTTAGACGTATGGATAAAGGTTACTAGGAGGGATTGCGATGTTACCAACACCATAGCCGGGATCGATCCTAGTGGGAGTAATATAAGGATGCTCAGAACAAGCCCTGGAAGGACTATGTCAAGCCACATGATTAGGATCTATAACGGAGACCCGGAGGAGCTAAGGACAATGCTAATAAGAAAAGGGGTAAAGATCGTAAGGATACTTAGCAACAATACACTCTGGGTTAGGGCTAGGAGCTGCTCAGCGTGCTCACTGCTAAGCAGAGAGGACTGTGTTGTTATAGAGGGCGTCCCAGTCTCAAGTACCGAGATAAGCTATAGACTCCTAGTCCCAGGCCTCGGAGCCCTGAGGGATATAATAAGGTCCCTTGCAGACGCAGGGTTACAACCAGTCGTAGTCAGAAGGGCTGAGCATGCAGAGCCCGGCGAGCTCACACCAAGGCAGTTGGAGGTTCTTCTATTCGCCTATAAGAAGGGATATTTCGACACACCTAGGAAGACATCCTTGGCAGAGATGGCCAGGATCATGGGGATCAGGACTACATCGCTCAGAGATATAGTTAGGAGGGCTCTTAAGAAGATAGTGAGAAAATACCTAACAGATATGGGTATACTCCAAGAATGATGGTTTCTTAGCAGCTTTCTATAACGATCCATAAAACCTGTATTACCTTTATCCACGATCACAGCCAGATCTTACTAAGGGCAAGGGGGGCGTTAAAAATAAATATATGAAAAACTAGGTGCAAATAATATGTTTCTAATAAAAGACAGTATTCACAATATTTTTTTATGCTTCGATGTTTATCCTCCACAGCACTTTTGAAATCGATTTATAAAGATCCCGGGGGGTAAATATTTAAATTTCACTTTACAAGAGATATGTTGGTGAGAACATGCCGACTGGGTTCTGCCTAAAGTGTAGGAAAAAGGTTGAGCTAAAGAACCCGACAGAGACAGTGCTTAAGAACAAGGCTAAGGCTATAGTAGGTACATGTCCCACCTGTGGAACAAAGGTATATGTTATAACAGGAAGAGCTAAGTAAAAATATATATAAAAAGATCAAAATACTTTTTTATCCCATCTTTATACTTCTGCAGGTGCTCCTGTAATACCGTATTTGGCTTTCCACTCATCAAAGATCTTCTTCTCGAGATCCTCCAACACTCTATTAAACCTATACCAGTTGTTCTTTACCTTAGACGCGTCAGGTGCTTCTGAGGAAGGCCATATACAGTTGACTGGACATACCTTTACACAGCTGAAGTCATCTACACACTTTTCCCAGATAAGCCTTGCCTTTGCATTCTGATCCAGCTCTAAAGCCTGTACCGGGCATACAGCTACGCAGGCTCCGCAGCTGATACATATATCCTGATCAATAACTATTCTCTGGTACTTCCTAAGATCTTCGCCGTGGGGCGCTGCTTCACCCATAAGGACACCGTTATTTTCATTACATAGAGAGAATTTAGGGTATAAGCCTAAATAATTAGGTGCTTTTGTAAAATGCTACACACAAGATCTAGGATCATGTGTTTCACCGAGAGAATTTGTTTGCACATCTCCATATAATATAGAGGGATTGTTTTATCACACAGCTAGAAGAGCCTTTCGGAGGGTTAAGCGCAACGGGTCAAGGGCTCTTGATAGGGAGGCGTAGCCCTTCTCTCATACTGTTTTTGGCTTTGATCTCAGCCTCTCTCATGTTTGCAAGTGTTTCCTCAACACCACCGCTAACATAGATTTTGATGAGATCTTCTAAAGCATAGATTGTTGTGAAAAAGGCGTGAAGGATCATACCGAGAGTCGCTACTAGCCCGGTTATCCGTGATCCCTTGTCAAGATATCTCCTAGACTTTATGTGTAGGAATACTGAGAGGGATATAATACCTACTATAGGTACTGCTAACAATACCGGGTTTAGAAGAATCACTGACAGTATCAATAGTGTTAGGAACACTACTAGAGGTGTGCTCCAGCTGAGGAGATCCGGAGGGATCTTGAGCCCTATATATAAAGATCCCATAACTAATCCCATGACCCTTGATCTCTGCCATGAAATAACACCACGTAGGCTTTCTGCCATGCTTACACGAACTACGGCGTCTTCATCTATGCAGTATTTTACTCTATTTATCTTGCTGTTCCTTGAACTGTTCTTTATGAGGCTGAAGGTGAATATATAGTCATCGGATCTCTTTGAGGGAGGGTATGAAGCTAGATCATAGACACCGATCTTTGCACCCATATTGTTTCCCGGAGCATGTCTCGAACCAACGATTCTGGGGAAGAGGTTGTGGAAAGCATGGTACCAGTAGAAAGCCTCAGACCATATGCTCTGCTTAATAACCACAGATCTTCCTGAAGCTATGTCGCACCCCCGGTTCAGCATAGCTAGGATTCTCTCCACATACTCCTTCGAATAGACGTTCTCAGAATCGCCCCAGATTATATACTCATACCCCTTCTTTCTAAGCAGCTCGAGTATCTCGATCCTAGCCGGTCCTGTACCTCCTTTCACACTCTGATCGAGCCAATATATACAGGGGATCTTGCTACCCATCTCGTTAGCAACTATGAATGAACGGTCAGAGCTTCCACCATCAACTATATATATATCGAAACACTTGCATGGGGGGCAGCTCTGTGTCTTGAGACTCTCTAGGGCTTTTCTCAGCCCTTCAGCATTATCCTTATTAAGTATAACCAGGGCTGTTCTTCTCGATTCTATGGAAAATCCCGTTATCTAGTATGTTGTGTGGGTATATAATCAACAGTTATCCTGTGCTAAGCGGCCCACGGGATCTATTGATACTATCAGTGCGGATTATCGCATCTAGGGTTTAAAACAATATCTGTTGGGGGTGGGGGCTGAGGCACGCTCTCTCAGCTGTTATACCCTATCTAGTATGATCTGTGTGTGTTTCACACCCGCGATCTCGATCACACCTTCCCTTATAACCAACCCTCTCTCAATAGCAGCCTCAACTATCCTGTTCCCTATAAGGTTTGCCTGTGTTGAGGAGCTAATAATCTCGAGGGCTTCGTCGAGCTCCATGAGATCTCCTCCGTAGAACGGCTCGTCGATCCTGACCTTTATTCTCCTCTTCTCATCAACCAGAACCTTTCCTAAGAGCTCTTCATCGCATACGCTTACTATTTTTTCTTCACCGATATTCATGATCTTTACTCTGAAAAGCCCCGCCATCTAGATCGCCTCTACTGTGGATTCGGCACCGCATGCTAGGCACTTTATAATCCATATCTTGCCCTTCTTAACCATGTCCGTGTCTATAGAGCCGCATGTGGGGCATCTAACATATGTCTGTATAAACCTTCTATATAGCTCTTGTAGGCTCTTTTTAGACACCTTACCATAGATCTCTAGGGCTCCTGAGGGGTTTATAGCTCCTGAGAGTGCTGATCCCTTGAGGAAATACCTGGCAATTATCCTTGGGTTTCTGTTTATCCTCTGGGAGATCTGCTGGAGATTCTTAACAATAGTTTTGTTAGCTGCGTAATCTACATCGAGATCCGGTAGATCTATAGGCTTAGCCTCCCTACGAACCTGCAGTTTCGAATAGGCCCTCTCTAATAGATAGCTGTAGTCATCGATAACGCTCACACAATCACCAAGCATAGTAGGGTTTGGTAACAAATAAATGCCCTGTGGGGGAGCTAATATTAGAGGAGCAACCCTCTCTTGTCACAGGATAGAGAAGCGCCTTTGCAAGAGCACTTGGAGGAGCTTAGGGCGAGACTGTTTAGAGCCATGATAGCTCTCGGAATAGCTGTAGCAGTATTAATAGCACCGATAAACCTAGCCAGCATGTTCAGCTCGGAAGATAGTGTAGTTGGTTTTGTGGCTAACATTATAAAGAACCCGGGCTCTGCATTCTTAACCAACTTCACCTCTGGGGGCAGCTATGAGAGCCTCACAACACTATTCATAAGATATAGTAGGGAGTATATACTCCCACCTGAGGCGAGACTCATAGTAGGTTCTGTAGGCTCTGTCTTCACAGCGATCCTCCAGGTAGCCCTAATACTAGCCTTAATAGCCACGCTACCCTACATAATATACCAGGTCGTGGCGTTCGTATGGCCAGGGCTGTATGAGCACGAGAAGAGGATTGTTAAAAAATACCTAGCAATATCATCAATATATATAGCTGGAGGTATGCTCGCAGGCTTCTTCATAACAGCATATACCGTGATAAGGGCGGGACTATACTGGGGGGCAGCTGCCGGTGCAGAGCCCTGGATAACTCTCCAGGGCTTTATAAGCGATCTCGTGTCATCTATTATGGGCACAGTAGCTATATTCATAGTCCCAGCGGTGCTTCTCACGCTCACAGAGCTGGGGGTCATAGATCCTGACTCGGATCTCTTTAGAAACAAGAAGCTGATATATGCGCTCGCATGGGTTATCATAGCGTTCTTCTTCCCAGACCTCACCACAGTGATCCTTCTGCTCCTCTTCGTAGCAGTCTATGAGCCTACCTTTAGATATATGAAGAGGATCAAGAAGAGAAGAGTTTCTCAGCAAAGCGGTTAGGAGTAGAGCTCCCGGGCTGTTAAATCACGTTGCCAGTCTTAGCTGTCTTTTCTGCATATAGGCCTCAGCGCACTCCCTACCATGGAACGTCCTTATAACCCCGTTGATGGTTACTACATGGGGCGATCCTATTATTACGCCTCCGCAGAAGCTGCATCTATATATGATCCCGATCCCCGGTTTCTCGGGAACCCACTCTCTCTCCCTAACAAGATCTATATCTATGATCTCGGCGCCTGGGATCTCTTTCCGTAAAGACTCAACAATCTCCCCCACCTCTTGCTCATTAATAGCCCTAACTATCGCTATAATCGTATCCTCTGCTCTAGACACGTATATTCTCTCAACACCCTTATTCCTATAAAGATCATCTGCTATTCTCTCAACACCCCGGTGTTTTATAATCAGGGCTTTGGTTACTACGCCCTCAAGCATCTCTAGATCTATTTTAGCCGAGCATTTCTTAACGATCCCAAGCTTCTCCATAGTCTCGATCCTCTTCCTAACCATCGGGGCACTCAAACCCACCTTGGATGCTATGCTCTCAAGCTTCTCTCTACAGTTCTGGGTCAGTATCTTGAGTATCTCTACATCCACAGCATCCAGGCTTCTTTTAACTCTAACCAAAATATCTCCCAAAGCATAATTTGTTATGGGGAGAAATATATATTGTCAATGCTTGGAAAGAATCAGACCCACGGGCTTGCTGGATACTGATTCACCGTACCAGCTTGTGGTTTCCTTTATTCATGTGGAGTGCTTGTGCTTAAAACTATCTAGAAAAACGCTTCCACCAATATTGAGTAAAGATCTATAAGGGTCTTGTTAACATGCTCTAGCGTCAAGCACGGCTTCAAACCTGGATAGTGAAGACAGTGCCTCTAGGTTAGGACGCCTGGCTATTAAAATAAAACATAGAGTGTCAACTAACATTGGGGATAAGGGGTCTTGAAGGATATGCGTATAGCGGCACTGATCCTGGTTGTATCGTCGATAATATTCATGAGCCTGTCAATATACTTCATAGCCATTAACATGGTTCTCGCATCAATACTATCCCTAGCATCTGGATTACTAGCACTCAGCGGCGGTCTCAATATAATGAGAATGAGATCAGAATGTCGTGAGAGTTAATAACGATCCTCATGACCCGTTAGCTTTACCCCCTAACCAGCCCTAGATCCCTTAACCCTGCTATGAATAGCTCGACGGCTATAGCAGCTATTATGATAGCCATGAACTTCCCAATCCCTCTGAGAGCTGTGGTTCCCATATATCTCATTATTCTATAAGAATATCTCAGTAGAGGATACGTTGCTAGAAGGGCTACATATGCTCCTAGCAACGTCAATATCGATCCATAGATCCTTGAGTATAGTATGAGAGTACTCATAGTCCCAGGGCCAACGATCAAGGGCGTGGCTATAGGGACTATTGCGAAATCACCACTACTAACCCTTTCCGGCTTATCGCTTGACATGAGCATCTCGATCGCTATTGCCATTAGAATCACGCCTCCAGCTATTCTTAGGGCTGAGAGGCTGACGCCAAAGATCCTTAGTATATATTCTCCAGCTAGCGAGAAGATCGTGATCATTATAAAGACCGCTATGGTTGTTCTGTTAATCACCTTCTTCACAAAGCCCTCGATATCGTTGGAACCTCTGCCCCTCATCTCCTCGAGATATGTGATCATGGTTGGGATAGCTGCAACAGGATCCATTATAGCGAATACAGACACTGCTATCGATACTATCGTTGAAAGATCCGCAGCTATACTCATACTGCATCAAAATATAGTGAGCTGCGCCATATATAACAACAAGACTATCTACATTGAACAGGTTTTCTCCCATACTAGTGTTTCTAAAAGATCCATGTGCTTGTAGATCTTTAATAGCTATCAGTCCCGGGTCGCGGTGTACTATTCTTAAGATTCCTAATGGATTGTTCTCAACCACGACTCATGATCTCCGTAGGTTTAGTTGTACTTTTATTGATGAGGTTGGAATTATTGGATATGGGGAATATAAAAGAATATCGACGAGTATAGAGACAAACCTATGGCTGGAAGCGGGCTAATGTTAAAGCTCGATGCTATATCACTATCCAATATCCTGAGACTCTTAATGCTTGTGGAGCCGAGATCTATTTGAGGATCTCTATGGTGTAGCCCTCACTACTCTTCAGTTTTTCTATATACTGTTGGCCTATAAGTGCTATTGCATAGCATCTATACCCTTTAGGATTCCTGGTGCACCTGATCTCTACGAGATCTTTGAAACCCTCAAGCTTCTCGAGACGTGCTATTAGCTCTCCTATGCATGATCTCTCTCCACACTCCCTAGAGATCTTTGCCAGGACGCCCATGGCTTGCACAGGTTTTATCTCTATACTCCTCTCATCGAGATCCGCATAGATCATCACTGTTGTTCCTTCATACATCCCTAAAAGATCACGTATAGGGAGGGGTATGGTGATCCTTCCTTTAAAATCGACTCTCCCAACAAAGCTGAGGCTCATGGGGATCAGCTAAATAATATTTCGGTGTATGAGTATTAATAACCACTACCACATATAACCATTCACGCGATAGATCTCGGGATCAGCGATCCCGTCTTATTACAAACATAGATCTGATCGAACTATATTTGCAAAGCAGGGCTTTTAGAAAGAATAGTTTTAGTACTCAGCTTTAAATATATCTGAAACCCACTTAGGTCGGTGTCCCCCATTGGTGAGGATTGGAACTAGTCTCCCAAGTAGAGAGAGGTATCATGGGGTTCTCAACGCGCCCCACAGGGCTTTCCTCAGATCTATTGGTCTCACAGATCTTGATATTGGGAAGCCCTTAGTAGCGATCTCTGTTGCGTGGAGTGAGGCGGGGCCCTGTAATATACATACAATGACTCTCTCCGCCTATGTGAAAGAAGGTGTTAGGGGAGGTGGTGGAACGCCTTTAGCCTTCCCGGCAATGGTTGTTAATGATAACATAGGTATGGGTTCTGAGGGTATGAGGTATAGCCTTGTTAGCAGGGATCTCATAGCCGATATGATCGAAGCCCAGTTCATGGCACATGCTTTCGACGCGCTTGTAGGCATAGCCGGGTGTGATAAGACAGAGCCTGGGACTCTCATGGCTATGGCTAGGATTAACAAGCCCTCCATATATCTCTACGCAGGCAGTGCCGAGCCGGGCTTTTACAATGGTAGGAGGGTTACTATCGAGGATATACACGAGGCTGTCGGAGCCTATCTGAAGGGCAAGATCTCTGAGGATCAGCTTCTAGAGCTTGAGAAAGCTGTGCACCCGACTTACGGGACATGTGCGGGGCTCTTTACAGCAAATACCATGGCTTCCATCTCAGAGGCTCTCGGGCTAAGCCTTCCGGGGAGTGCGTCGCCGGTAGCAACATCGGCTAAAAGGATCTGGTATGCTAGGGAGAGCGGTGCGGCTGTTATGAGGCTCTTAGAGCTTGGGATAAAGCCGAGGGATATATTGAAATACGAGGCTTTTGAGAACGCTATAGCTGTCCTCATGGCTATGGGGGGTTCGACGAACGCTGTTCTCCACCTACTCGCGATAGCATATGAGGCTGGTGTTAAGCTAGAGCTAGATGACTTTGAAAGGATCTCGAGGAAGGTTCCCCTGATAGTTAGCATGAGGCCTGGGGGCGAATACACCATGATGGATCTAGACGAGGTTGGCGGCGTCCCCCTGGTCATGAAGAAGCTACTAGAGGCTGGATTAATACATGGCGATGTTCTGACAGTAACTGGGAAGACTGTTAAGGAGAATCTTGAGAGCTATAGATATCCAAACGTACCCCACGACCATATAGTGAGGAGCGTGTCAAACCCGTTTAAGAAGAGCGGGGGCATAGTGATCCTTAAGGGTAGCCTCGCACCAGAGGGAGCCGTGATCAAGGTTGCTGCAACAAACATAACCAGGTTTGAGGGTAGTGCAAGAGTATATAACGGGGAGGACGAGGCATTCAAAGGAATCGAGGGCGGGGAGGTTAAGGAAGGAGACGTAGTTGTTATAAGATACGAAGGCCCCAAAGGAGGCCCTGGCATGCCAGAGATGCTTAGAGTCACAGCAGCCATAGTTGGTGCTGGGCTTGAAAAAGTAGCCATGATTACCGACGGGAGATTCAGTGGCGCTACGAGAGGCCCCATGGTCGGCCACGTATCGCCAGAAGCTGCTGTGGGAGGCCCTATAGCTGTTGTTGAGAATGGTGATAAGATAATCATAGATGTTGAGAACAGGAGACTCGATCTAGCCGTGCCAGAGGATGAAATAAAGAGGAGGCTTAAGAACTGGGGCCCAAGACCACCTAGATACAGATCAGGACTGTTGGCTAAATACGCGTCCTTAGTATCACAAGCGTCCAAAGGAGCGGTGGTTCTTCCAACAGGTATATGACCTTCTTGCACTATGATCAAAGCACCAGATTGTTTTATTGTTTCTTATTATAATAAAACTCAACTAAGTCGGCTTTTATTCCCGACAAGGTATAACAAAACACAGTGGAGTGTGGATCCTGTATGTCGCTAGCAAGGTATGTAGGTATAAGGATCGCCCAGGCGATCCCAACCCTTATTGGCGCTATGCTTGTCATGTTCATACTTGTAAGGATACTCCCAGGGGATCCTGCAAGGCTCATAGCGGGTCCTGAGGCTCTTGAGCAGGATGTTCAGAGGATTAGGGAGCAGCTGGGGCTTAACAAGCCCTTGTATTTGCAGTTCGTGGACTATATGTCATCTATCTTGAGAGGGGATCTTGGTACCTCGATAAAATACGGAACACCAGTGATCAGCGAGATAATGGCCAGACTTCCATATACAATCGCACTCGCCCTTGCAGCAGAGGCTATAGCTGTAGCTATTGCCCTCCCCCTGGGTATATATTCAGCCATTAAGCCTAGATCTAAGGCCTCATACATAGCATCGGTGCTCTCACTAGTTGGGGCATCGACCCCCATATTCTGGATCGGTCTTATATTCATATATGTCTTCGCAGTTAGCCTCAGGATCCTTCCGTCAAGTGGTGCTGACAGTCCGAGACATATTATACTCCCGGCCGTAACACTAGCCCTTCTCTTAATGGGTAATCTTACGAGGATAACCAGGGCAGCGGTGATGGAAGCTCTTGGGAGTAGCCATGTACTTACAGCAATATCTAAGGGCCTAGGATCCAGAGTAATCCTTGTGAGACACGTTCTCAGGAACGCTATGATCCCTATAATCACCATCATGGGCATACAGGTTGGGGCCTTACTAGGTGGGGCTGTGATAACAGAGGCCGTGTTCGCATGGCCTGGGATAGGGTCTCTCCTAATAGATTCCCTATTCTATAGGGACTATCCCTTGGCACAGGGGATAATATTATTCATAGTGTTTGTCTTCATAGTTATAAATATAGTCACAGATGTACTATACGCATACATAGACCCGAGAGTGAGGGAGGTGCTATGGAGAGCGGGGAGATCCTGAGAAGGGTTTATGAGGCTAGGAGGAGAAGGCTTAGAGAGATGTGGGAGATCTTTAAATCCAACAGGGCTGCTTATGTCTCGCTATATGTGGTCGGTCTCATGATCTTCATAGCGATCTTCGGATCTCTCTTAACACCATATAACCCCTACGATTTTGATCTGTCAAGGGCTAGACAGCCTCCGAGCCTTGCCCACCCCTTCGGCACTGACGAACTTGGGAGAGATATTCTTAGTAGGATCCTAGAGGGAGCTAAATATACTATAGGGATCTCTATCGCCTCAGTACTGCTCGGCGTCGTGATAGGGGTTATCCTCGGGCTGGCCTCAGGCTATCTGGGAGGTCTATGGGATACAGTGATCCAGAGGATTGTCGATGTAATGCTAGCATTCCCAACAGTGCTCCTAGCAATAGCCCTCGTAGCCTCTCTAGGGCAGGGCGTTGTCAGTCTCATAATAGCTATAGCTATAAGCACATTCCCAGTTTACGCAAGGCTTGTGAGGGGCGTCGTGCTACAGGTTGTTAGCGAGGACTATATAGCTGCTGCAAGGCTTCTCGGGAAGGGCAAGATCTATATAATGTTCAGGCACGTGCTACCTAACTCAATATCACCCATAGTGGTTCAGGCTACATACTACATGGGTCTCTCGATACTTCTTGCATCAGCCCTAGGATTCTTAGGACTAGGCGTACCCCCGCCGACCCCTGAGTGGGGTGCTATGATAGGTAGTGGTAGGACTTATCTCTTCAGCTCACCACACATAGTTGTTTTCCCAGGGATCTTTATAATGATCTCTGCGCTAAGCTTCAACCTGCTTGGCGACGGCTTGAGAGATGCTTTGGATCCAAAGGCGAGGGCATTGCTGAGGAGGGGCTAGCCTTGGAGAAGGTGTTGGAGGTAAGGAACCTGAGAATCTATTACGAATTGCCACAAGGCGTTGTAAGAGCTGTAGATGGTGTTGATTTCGAAGTCTATAAGGGAGAGATCCTTGGCATTGCTGGTGAGAGCGGTTCTGGAAAATCAACCCTAGCCCTCGCAGTAGCAGGGCTCCTGAGGCCTCCTGCTAAGGTTGTTTCTGGAGAGGTGCTCTTCATGGGTACTAACCTCTTATCCCTCACCGAGGAGGAGCTTAGGAGGATAAGGGGTAAGAGGATATCGATGATCTTCCAGGATCCGAGCGCATATCTAAACCCAGTATATACATCGGGCTTCCAGGTTGCCGAGGTATATGAAGCCCATCGCGGGGGTAGTTGGAGGAGATATGTGGGGGATGTTGTTAAGCTATTCAGAATGGTCAAGATAGCAGATCCTGAGAGGAGGGTTAATGCATATCCACACCAAATGAGTGGGGGTATGAAGCAGAGGGTCTTGATCTCCATGGCTATTGCTGAAAAGCCCGAGCTGATAATAGCCGATGAGCCTACTTCAGCTCTCGACGTAACAATCCAGGCTGAGATTGTGGAGCTCTTGAACGAGATAAAGAGGGAGACTGGGAGCTCCATAATATTTATAACCCACGACCTGGCTTTGTTGTTAGAGATAGCTGATAGGATCATGATTATGTATGCGGGTAAGATTGCGGAGATAGGAAGGGCTGAAGAGATCTCTAAAGACCCTCTGCACCCATATACCAAGGCCCTCTTATCGTCGCTACAGTATGAGAGGAAGAAGAGGCTTCAGGCAATACCGGGCTCGATACCAAGCCTAATATCCCCTCCCCCTGGGTGTAGGTTTCACCCTAGATGCCCTCTAGCCTTTGACCTATGTTCCAAGAAAGATCCCCAGCTATACAGGGTTGGAGGTAGGGTTGTCTCATGCTTCCTCTACGGTGGTGATCATGGAGGAAGTGCTTAGAGTAGAAGGTGTGAGGAAATACTTCCCAGTTTCGATCGGTTTCCTAGGGTCTAAGAAGTATGTTAGGGCTGTCGACGACGTGGATCTATCGCTATATAAGGGCGAGGTTCTAGCCCTCGTAGGCGAGAGTGGTTCTGGTAAATCAACTCTTGGCAGAATCATTGCAGGGCTTATGAGGCCTGATAGGGGTAGAGTGATCTATAGGGGTTATGACATATATAGTGGAGAGGAGATGTCAAGGGATGTTAGGCATAAGATCCAGGCAGTTTTCCAGAACCCTGATAGTAGCCTAAACCCAAGGCTACAGATCTTCGATATACTTGGAGAAGCAGTGCTCAGCATGAAGCCCGGTTTATCGAAGAAAGAGATCCTTGAAGAGGAGCTAAGACTATTAAGACTTGTGGGACTCTCACCAGATCATGTGTTCAAATACCCCCACGAGCTATCAGGCGGGGAGAAGCAGAGAATAGCGATAGCCAGGGCGGTTGCGATGCAGCCAGAGATCCTTGTTGCCGATGAAGTGGTATCCGCACTAGATGTCTCTGTAAGAGCACAGATCATGAACCTACTGATGGAACTTAAAGAGAAGCTAGGTCTTAGCATGATATTCATAACCCACGATATGGGGCTTGTGTGGAGCATCTCCGACAGGGTAGCGGTAATGTATCTAGGTAAGATCGTTGAAATAGGATCAACTGAGAGGATCTTCAAAAACCCTGGCCACCCCTATACAAAGATGCTCCTATACTCATCACCAATAATAGCCTCGGCATCGGCATATAAAGATCCTCTGTTTAAGGCGAGGGGCGAGCCCCCGAGCCCCATAGATCCCCCGAGCGGGTGTAGATTTATAACAAGGTGCCCAATAGCCTCTACAGAATGTTCTAGAGAGCACCCACCACTCAGAGCGATAGCAGACGATCACATGGTATCATGTATAAAGGCATAGAAACCACCTAGCAATACTCGTAACCCTTCAACTTCTTCCCAGATCTTATAGCCAATGGTTTTGTAAAACAACTTGAGCGTTTATAAGCCTGTCTTGATAATAGAGCGTAAGGGACTTTGTATGGTGCGCGGTCTTTCAAAAATATCCATGGTCGCGATAATAATAGCAGTAATAGTAATAGGTGCAGTAGCATCTGCAGTGATCTTCATGCAACAAGTCCCTAAGCAACCTATTACCCCTACAACGCCGTTAACCAAGCCTCTCACTACACCACAGACAACACCCACGCCAGCAACAACACCAGGGCAAACCGTAGTTAGTAAGAAGGATACGCTTAAAGTAGCTATAGGGACAGACTTAGATACTATAGATCCCCACGGGCAAACGACAACAACGGTTCAGAATGTTGTTAGGCACGTTTACGAGACACTCTTATGGTTTGATGAGAAGGGTAACGTTATTCCATGGCTTGCCGAGAGATGGGAGGTCTCTCCAGACGGGTTGACATATACATTCTATCTCAGAAAGAACGTTAAGTTCCACGACGGCTCTGAATTCAATGCTACAGTTGTTAAAGCAAATGTAGATAGATGGATAGATCCCACTACAAGGGTTCCTCTGAGATTACAACTAGGTCCTGTTAACAGGGCTGAGGTGGTTGATACATATACCGTTAAGATCTATCTGAAAGAACCCTTCGCGCCATTCCTAAGAACCTTAGCTAACTATCTCCTGATCGCTAGCCTGAACACCATTAAGAAGTTTGGTAACGCTACCATCACAGAGGCTGTTGGCACCGGGCCCTATAAATTCGCCTCTTGGGAGAAGGGCAAGAGGATAGTACTTGAGAGAAACGACGAGTATTGGGGAACAAAGCCTCCTATAAAGAGGATAGAGTGGTTAATAATACCAGAGACATCAACAAGGCTGGCAGCCCTACTAGCTGGGGATGTGGATTTCGCATACTCATTACCAGCAACAGATCTTGAGAGGGTTAAAAATGATCCCAAGTTCACAGTGCTTACGCCAACCAGTAACAGGGTTATATTCATTGCAATATTACCAAAGGGTCCCTTGAAGGATCCTAAAGTTAGGCAGGCCCTCAATTATGCTGTGGATAAGAACGCGATCATTAACAGCGTGCTCTATGGTCTGGGTGTAGCAGCTGACTCTCCTATTCCTCCTCACTTCTTCGGCTATGCAAAGATGGAGCCCTATCAATACGATCCGCAGAGGGCTAGAAAGATGCTTGAAGAAGCAGGATTCCCATTCGATAAAGAACTCGTGCTACTACACCCCACTGGGAGATATCTTCAGGACAAACAGGTTGCAGAGGCTGTGCAGGCCTATCTATCAAGAATAGGTCTTAAGGTTACTCTCAGAACCATGGATTGGCCGAGTTTCGTTGCTACGATAACCAAGCCGCTGGATCAAAAGGACTACGATCTATTACTGCTAGGCTGGGGACCTGGTGTTGCCGACGCTCACCTCACACTCCACGGACAATTCCACTCATCCCAAGCACCGCCAAGAGGTCTTGCAGCGGCTCATTATAACAACTCTGAAGTTGACTCTCTACTAGAGCAGGCTATGAGGGAGCTTAACGAGGCTAAAAGAGTCGAACTATACAAGAAAGCCATAGAGATCATTTGGAGAGACGCGCCATGGATATTCCTATACACGCAGAAATGGTTCTACGCAGCATCTAAGGATCTCAAAGGATACTGGGTATACGTAGATGGGGAAATGATATTCTTTGATAGAGCATTCTTTGGTTAAGACCGTATAACAAGAAGCTTTTTACAGACTATCTAAAACTCGAATAACGGATCTTTATTATTTCAACAAAAGATCCGTTTACAGACTATTTCTTCGCTAGGGTTTATAGCCTTTATAGATCCTTATATCTATCCCCTGAACGCTAAAGGAGCGTTGTTTTGAATCACCAGGATAATAACCTCGAACGAGGGGCTCTATACCCGCTATGCTAATAACCACCCATAGATCGTAGAAGTGAGAGAATCCAATAAGATATGAATGAGTATTAACGGAATGCTCAGTAACTAGCTGAGATCCTATAGTAGAGAACCTCAGTGTTCTGTTATAAGCTGGAACGTTATATACCATGTAGTGGTGATCGATATTAAGGACAAGATATACCAGGTTCCTGAGAGACTTAGGGGTACTCTTTCAAGAGGCTATGGAATTGTTATTGAGGGGAGCGATAGGGTTGAGGTTGCTAGAAGGATCCTCGGGCTTGTTGTTGGCAAAAGAGTGTGGAGTGTTGGTGATATTGTTACCAGGAGCCTTATAGATGTTGGGTTTCTACCAGATGTTGCCGTTATAGATAGGGCGACTCTTAGGGAACAGTACATAGAGTCTGGGGAGATCGAGGATCTATATAGGGCGAGGGGCACGGTGCTTGAGATCACTAATCCTCGTGGGCATATATCTTCGGAGGCTATCTATATTGTCAAGGATATAGCTGGCAGGTTCGGAGGTAAGTTTCTCTTGGTAGTGAGGGGTGAGGAGGATATGCTCTCTCTAATCATAGCTGGTGTAGCTGGCTATGGTGACTCACTATTATACGGGGTTCCTGGTAGGGGGGTGTCTGTGATCATTATAGATCGTTACATAAGATCTCTCGCCCTGAATCTTTTAAAAGAAGTCTTAGGAGAAGACTTTATCAAATACTTTGGATAAAAAAGAAAACCAGCTTTCCTATTCTTAGCCACCTTTACTCCTAAGGATCAGCGCGGCGACTATAGGGATCAGTAGTAGTGATGCCATAGATATTAATAGCGTCGTTATATGGTTATAGCTGTATTGATACCCACTACCACCACCGCTCGGCTGAGTTGTTATAGCATATGGTATCGATACATTGGGAGAGGATGCTAGAATGATCCACATACCAGCCTGTGCATGTCCAGGCACCCCACACGCTATCCAATAGATCCCTTCTGGGATGCTATTTAGGGCAAGCCTCACCGTAGAGCCCTGTGTTATTCCACTGGTATATTGCTCAGGCTGCGAAGCTATAACAGTCCCATCATTAGCTATATTACTACTCTGTGGCGTGGCAGTGTTATTTCTAACTATTACTATGCTGTGGGGTATTGTGTGGCTATTTGTGTATGTGATCTCAATGCCCCATCCTGTGGGGATATATATTATGAGGCTACCGCCGGATGATCCGTTAAAGTTAAAGCCCGTGGATATTAATGCAAACACAGTCCTACCGGTGAACGGTAGCGGGGTTGCCCCTTCTGGTAGCCCCATAGCCTGTGTCACTGTAGATACTATTGTTGAAACCCTTGTTACTGTAGATGTCTGTACCACTGTCTCCATCTGCCTTACAGTCTCGATCCTTGTTATTGTCGAATAGATCGTTGAGGTTATCGTGTTAGCAAGCGTAGCTGTCTCGATAATGGTTGTAGGTATTGTTCTCACCTGTGTTTGAACCACGGTCCGCTCTGTGAGGAGGGTCTGTGTAACTGTTTGGAGGGCAGTTATAGGTATGGTCTCCCTCACTGTAATCGTAGAGGGAGGTTTTGCGATAAAACCTGCCGAGAAGGCTATTAAGGCTGCAACAATGATTACCGCAATAGTTGTTCTAGCTACTGCTCTAACCCATACCAAGAATAGACCCAGGTATTTTGCCACTTGGAGGTATATATATTCTAGATCTAGTCTTTTTCAGGTCTTTGAATATCCGCAGAGGTCTCCTGCTTGTAGAAGAAAGATCCAGTAGTGTGGGCGCCGGGCCGAGCGGTAAACGGATGGCTGGGTTGGTTCCTATTATGGTGGTGAAATATTTATCAATTGCTGTTCGCTTTATCCTTTCTTCTTAACCTGCACTATATCGCCTAGTGTTAGGTCTATATCCTTCCCAGTTTTTCCCGCGGCTTTCTCCTCTATCTCTTGATCCACTGCTGGGACTACTAGCTGTATTTTTAGCACATTTTCGATCCTTCTAGCCAGCTCTATTGGGGGGATGAGTTTTCCGCTTTCTATCCTCTTCACTATATTCTCGCTCTCCCTGATCCTTATGGCTAGGTCTTTTGTGGTGAGCCCCATGCTCTCTCTAGCACTCCTTATCCTCTCATGATAGTCCTTGACTATCTCGTACCTCTCTATCCTCTCCCTCCTCGGCTGCTTCTTAGGCGGGGGTGGGAGTGGTTTTTCAACCCTGGTGGTGGTTTGCTCTTTCTCCCTATCGATCTTAGCACCCCTTCCAGCTGAGTATCTTGCGAAACAGCTTGGACATATTCTCATAACAGCACCCTCGATCCTGACCTCTACAGAGGCTCTTAGCGGGATCTCTTTTCCACACATTTCGCAGGTGATAGTCCTTATACTCAAAATAAACACCAGCCAAGGTTTTTAGCGATTGGGGGGATAAAAGTAAGTTGATCTCTAGCCATAGCCAACTATTTCTGGTTCCATAAGGGTTTATAGGGGCGGTGTTAAATCCGTAGTTCTGCAAATATATGCTTATAATCTGAAACATTTGCTGAGATACCTGCCCACTGTGAGGTAGATAGAGACCCTAACAGGTGGGTAAATAAAGAGAGATCCAGGATATGGAGGCTTCACCATAGCAACGAGCCGGAGGCAAGCCATAGAGGCTGTGGGTTGGGGTTACACTGAATGGGTTGAGGCCAATGATATGGGATCCAATGATAGAGGCCCTGAGGTCTATGAAGCTAAGGGAAGAGTGGTTGATATAAAAAACCAACCTCAATGAAGCCCGAAGCCCCGGTTAGAGGCTATAGATCCTGAATATGGATATTATGAGGCCCACGATCTCAAAGATATATTGGGCCCACATGATCCCTGTGGATATTGATAGCACTGCACCAGCTCCTCTCAGCACTATATATGTTAGGGCTATCAGGGCTAGATCCTTTCTCCACCGTGAGCATAGGTTGAGTGCCCTCTCAAGCCATACTAGATCTCTTCTCAGCGTTATAGATGCACCCCTAGCCAGGCTTGCCTTGGTATCGGTGTATTTGTTAGCAGCTGTTGAGGGATCCACTACGTAGATGGTGTTTTCACAGGCTTCGCCCCTAGGGCCTCTGACTATTACTAGGGACCTTTCGCGGGGGATTTCTACGCACGGCTCTCCCTGTCCTTGCCTCCTGAGCATTAGATCAACCTGGCCCAGTATCTTCTTAACCTCTTCTCCAGAGGTTTCAAGTGTTTTTATGCTATCCGTGTCGAGGATGAGGATGGTCTTCTTAGCCCTCGAGATCCTTGCTATTGTGAGTAGGTTTGACATGGATAAGGATCTTCCGGAGCATATGTAGCCGAGGACCTCGTGTCTGGTTGAAACAACATATATCTTGCCCCTGCACTCTGTATCAGGATCTATGGGTGATATGCTGCTCATGAATCCGTAGAGCTCAGCCTCTTGGGGGGATGCTACGCAGATCTTAAGCCTTGTCCTTCTATCCTCCAGGATCGCTATGTTGCTCTCCCTCTTAATAACCATATATTCTGCCGGGTATCCCTCATAACCCTTACAAATCCCCCTAATGCTCTCTATATTGCCAGCTATGCATGCTATTCTTAGAAGATCCTCTTGTCTTAAGGACCCCCTTGGCTTTATCAGGGTTTCTCCCTGGGCATCTGAGTAGAGGGCTACATCTGCATCTATATAGCTTTCAGAAGCCTTACAGATCTTTCCAGAAGCCTTTATAGGGTTCCAGGAGATTATACCATTTCTAGCGAGATCAGACGCCTTCCTAAAAAGATAGAGTGAGACCACATATGGTGCTGAGGGTACTATCAATGATATTGCAACTGTGCTCAGTCCCGGGGCTAGGATCATTACTGGTATTGATATTAGATAAGCAGCTATGGAGAATAAAGCCGATACCTTTGCCGAGAGCGATGAGACCTCTCTATAGCTGTTCGAGAACATAGATCCCCTGCTGATCACTGTCGCTTCCGAGGATCCCGACTCCACGCTTGAGAGCCCTAGCACGAGATCCCCCACGTCCCTGAAGGATCTTAGATCCGATATGAAGGGCTCTCTAACAACTATGGAGCCTCTCGATATTACCGAGTCGTCGCCTATAACAACCCCTGGGTATAGCTTAACCCTAGCCCCTGGACTACCCCCAACCAGTCCTTGACCAGCCTGGATCCTTGGGATCATTATCACATGTCCAAGGATATCCTCAACATAGGATGACGATAAAACCATGAGAACCACGAATAGATAGATCATGATCGGGACGTACCCGCCGAATAGGAGGGAATATATAGATGCAACGACAATCGACGATATGTCAGGGCATAGAAAAACCCGTACCGAATAACCGTAAGATCTAATAACCATAAGGATCAAAACCATAGCTAGGAAAAACGAGTAGAGATCTATAACAAGCCCCATAACACCAGGAGGAGCCAGAACCCTCAGACTAACCAGCAACGCGAATAATATAGAGAATATAGCAAGAAGCCTAAGAGGAAATATCCTCAAAGCATAGACCGGGATCCCGTTTGTCCCTGGATATTCTTTGATCTTATTCGATGTTCTTTTTATATCCAGGGACTTCAACCTCGCCCACAGGGATCTAGGGATCCCTGTGAGGTCATGGGCTGCCGTCGAGCCAAACGGCACGTGGCTCCCATCTAGGTTTAAGGGATCATCCCCTGGATGGCTTGGAGCGCTGCTCCCATCACCATCCAGAGTCAATATGGAGACCAAATCATCACCAGAAACAATTCTATTCAAAGCTTAAACTTTTTAGGTGAAAATCAAAAAGAAACAGCCCAAGAGTCCCTGGGATTCAAGGGGTTCGGGTTTCATAGATTGTTTTTATCAACCGCTCCTCCCTTGGTTTCATATGCCTCAGGGCTCTCCTTTCATTGGAGCCCTTATCCTTGGCCTCCACCCGTTCGAGGTGACTCCAGCCCACAGCTCTTCTTCATTGAGTTTCTCTGGCTTATAGCTGTGGGAAACTCTCACATCCTGGGCTTTTTGCCTTTAACCCGCCCCTCGAGTCTCTATGTTTACCTCATTGTTGGGCGTGCATCACCATAGAATAGTAGAGCTTATATAATGTTCCATTATCGCAGAACTACAGGTTTAATATCAGTCCCTATAAACCATCATGAAATCCGAAATAGTTGGCTATGGTTCCCATAATATTCTATCGGAGAGAATAATAACCATGTAGCTAGATAACAGACCACTGCTCATAATAGATTCCAATGAACTACCTTATACTATAACTTGTCAAAGCTACTCACAGAAAGGATTCTTGCTATGAATATGGCGCCGGGGGCGGGATTCGAACCCGCGCGGGGTTTCCCCCACCGGCTCTCCAGGCCGGCCCCTTAGGCCGCTCGGGCACCCCGGCTCAATCTATTATCGCTCTGGGGGGTTTTATTCTTACTATGCTTATACTTTCCCATACATATCTGTTCCACGATGTATGCCTACGGCATGCTGTAGCTGGTGATTTAAGAGTAGAGATGCTTAGGGGACCGTGTCTATGCGTATAGGTAAGCATTCCGGGAAGGGCGCTTGTTGAGGATCTCTCGCTGCTGGGGGCCTTGGTTTCGATAGCTTAGGATCCGGCTGGTTAGTCCCAGAGCTGTGATGATCTATTTATTTAGAGATCTTTGTTGTCTAGGGTCGCTACTCTTCTAGTCATGGGGATCTTCTCAACAAGCTTCTCAGCCTTCTCGCTCTCCAGATCTACCAAGTATACTTCCGAAGAAGCATAGATAGCTTTTCCCTCCCCAATACACGTTATCCCTGTGGTGCCGAAAGTCGGGCTTGGGAGCTCTATATCGACCTTATCCCAGCTTCTCCCACGGTTACGGGATATCCTGAGAGGCCTGGAGCTGATCACGTGTCCTAGCACGAGATCCCCGCACTTCTCGAGCGCGTGGAAATATCCGTGCGAGCCTTTTGCCTCACTAAATACCTCAAGATCCTCGGTGTAATAGACTCCAGACGCTGTTGCGATGAGAAGCAGCTCTTCCAATGCTAGTAGATTATGCTGATCATGGCTAAAGGGCAATGGCTCGAGGGATGCGAGATCCGATCCTTTTAACAGGTTACCAACCTCCACGGAGGCTACAAAAACACCTTTATAGATCGCGAAGTCCGTTATATGGGGGGGTCCATGTGGAAACCACCATCCATGCTTACTAGCATAGCCTCTATAGTCTGCTAGAAGCTCAACACGATCCCCAGCAACTAGATAAAGTCTAGGACCATCGAGGGACGCTACAAGCCCCTTATCTGTGAGGGTAAGTCTCCAGCAAGAACCTCTCAGTATATCGCTATAACCCTCGTTATCAAGTCTTGCAAGCCCCTTATTGCTTGAACAGATATATAGTTTATCTTCATATGATTTAAGATCATATATAGACATACCATCACAGCAGATCTTATCAAGTCTTTTCCCAGAGAGCTCGTATACACCATTATCAGTACCTATCATTATCCTTAAGACAACCACCTAATCATATTGCGATAGAGAAATATATTAACGAGATTCCGGGTCGCAGGATCTTTCCACTTATAGGTGAGACTTGCACTTATTGGTGGGCTTCTAAGAAGCTAGGTTTATACATTCTGCACTTTATTTGTCAATGTAGTGGCGCCTAGTGAGAATCCCTCTGTGGCTTGATTCCGGTTTCGGCAAGCTTGGGTTAACATTCTTCAATGTGGAAGACCAGGCTCGAGTGTAGGCATTTAGTTAGTTTTAAAGTTCTTACTATTGCTTTAAATGCTTCGATGCATGTCTATGGATTCTGGGTGCTTTGTAGAGCTTTTCTGATCTCTTCTCTTAGGCTGCTTGTGAGGTAGAGCTCTACGTCGTATTTTTCCCTGGGATCTTTTCCCGGGATCTTTATGCCTGTTGATGATATGACTATATATCCTGAATCCAGGATCCTCTTTAGATCCTCGAACAACCCTTTCTTTGCAAGACTCTCTATGTATTCGCTAACCCTATAGTGTTCTATGATAAGCTTTGTACTTGGTGTTGAGCCGCATACTAGGCATGTGAGGTCGCTCATGAGTGCGTTGAACCCGCAGATTGGGCATTCTGGTGGGAGAACCCTGTCCCTCTGGATCATCCACTGCTTATTCCACTCGAGCCTCGCTGCTTGTAGATAGTCGCTCTTCCCCAGCCTCTTAGCCTCTCTATATAGTTTTCCAGCATGGGATAGTATCCATGGGCCTAGGGCTGATAAAACATAGTCTATCTGATCCTCATTCAGATTCTCCCTAAGCTCTAGTATGCCGAGCGCTATTAGAGGTCTTACTTTATCCTCGTTCCTCTTGATCCTCTTGACTATTGTGTCAACATCTGGTCTCGATTCTCCTAAAACGATCTCAACGATCTTGCTCAGTATTGTTATAAGCTCCTCTCTAGATAGTCCAAGGATATCGAGACCCAGTCTTGAGGAGAGATCATCAATCCTCTCGCTAACCCATTCCTCCACATCAACATGCTTCTTAGAAACCCTTCTAGGCGTTTTCCTCTTAGCCTCAGCCTCAGGTTTCTCCTGCACCTTCTCCTTAGCTTCTCTTTTCCGCGGCATCTCCTTCCCAGAGAAGAGTCGGTTGTTAATTAATATAGCCGTAGCCAACTGTTTCTGATTTCATTATGGTTTATAAGAGCTAATAATATTGAATTTGTCTCTGTGGAACACTATATAGGCTCTATATTTTTATGGGATACCCGCCCAGCGATGAGGGTAGGGATAGAGATTCGAGAGGCGAGGTAGAGGTAAAGAGATCCATGATGTGGGAGTTCCCCACAGCTATGAACCAGAGCAATGCTATGAAGGGGAGCTGTGGGTTGGGGTTACACTGAATGGGTTGAGGCCAATGATATGGGATCCAATGATAGAGGCCCTGAGGTCTATGAAGCTAAGGGAAGAGTGGTTGATACCAAGCAATATCAACCGCTATGAAACCCGAACTCCATGCTATCATTCGATATTCAGAATAAAGGGTGATAGTTTCGCCCTGGTCTCCCTGTATTGTCTCGCTGTGGGTATTTATACCCTTTCTATTTAGGATATTACTCGGGATAGTGGGGCTCCTATGAGCCATCTATATATACGTAGCCAAGTGGCAATAGGATATGGTCACACAATAGGTGGTGATCTATGTCTAGCTCTGAGGGGTTAAAGGTTGCTGAGAAAGAAGCTGGTGGGCAGGTGGCTGGTTTAGAGATAGTTGTTATTAAGAGGGATTCTCGTAAGGAGGGTTTCGATGTTAGCAAGCTAGCTAGATCTGTTATCCTTGCCCTTAGATCTGCTGGTATAGATGCTGAGGAGGCGGAGCATGTAATTGAGGGGGTATATGGGGATATTATGGAGAGGTGTGGGAATAAACAGGTCTGTGAGATTAGCTCAAGAGACCTTGCTGATCTTGTTGAGAAGAGGTTCATGATACTTGGTGTGAGGGATCAGAGGTTCTTCGAGGCTGCTAAGAGGTATGCTCTTGCAAGGATCTACCAGGATCTATATGGTGATAAGTGGGATGGTTCGTTTGATGAGAGGGATCTCCTCCTCACATACCAGGCTATAAAGGTTCTTGAGGCTAGATACCTACTCAAAGATCCCGAGACCCTGAGGTATATAGAGACGCCCCAGAAGCTCTTCAGAAGGGTTGCCAGGGTTATAGCCTCTGTTGAGAAGCATTACGGCAAGTCTGAGAAAGAGGTTGGAGAGCTTGAGGAGAGGTTCTACGAGATAATGTCAAGCCTTAGATTTATTCCCAACACACCGACGCTAATGAACGCTGGGACAAAGCTCGGGATACTCTCAGCCTGCTTCGTAATACCCGTGAGGGATTCTCTAGTAACCCCGGATGGAGAGGGTATAATGGATGCTGTGAGGGCCCAGGCTATTATACACAAGATGGGTGGCGGAACAGGGTTCTCGTTCTCAGAGCTGAGGCCCGAGGGAGATACTGTTGCATCAACAGCTGGGGTAGCCTCGGGTCCCCTGAGCTTCATGAGGCTCTTCGACGTTAACACCGATGTGATCAAGCAGGGCGGTAAGAGGAGAGGGGCTAACATGGGGATCCTGCATGTATGGCATCCCGATATAGAGAAGTTCATAGTGAGCAAGACTGGAGAGCTTAGGGATGTGCATCTCCAGAACTTCAATATAAGTGTCGGGATCTATGATTCGTTCATGGAAGCTCTTGAGAAGGGCGAGAAATTCCCCCTCATAAACCCGAGAAAGACGCAGCTGAGACCAGGGTCTGGTGATTCGAGGTACTATGCTATAGCGAGGGCTAGGTTTAGTATTGAGGAGGAGTGGATTCAGGAGGTTATAATAGACGAGCTTGAGGAGAGGGGAGGCTCTGTCCCTCTCGACGAGTCCAGGGTGATCACGTGGGAGGAGGCTCTAGTAATAGCTGAGAGGGAGGGAGCTATAGTAAGGTGGATCGATCCTAGAGAGCTGTGGAGGAAAATAGTGAGGGGAGCGTGGGATTCAGGAGATCCAGGGCTTGTGTTTATAGATACTATCAATAGGAGGCACACGGCATGGTATGTGGGGAAGATAAACGCCACAAACCCGTGTGCCGAGGAGCCCCTCCTAGATTGGGAGCCATGCAACCTGGGATCTCTCGATCTAGTTAAATATATAGTGGTGAGGGAGGATGGGAGCACAGATATAGATCTCGATCTACTTGTAAGGGATATAGAGACAGCTATAAGGTTCCTGGATAACGTGATAGATGCTGCTAAATGGCCCCTACCACAGCTTGAGAGAGGGGCTAAGCTCACTAGAAAGGTTGGTCTAGGCGTTATGGGCTGGGCCCATGCACTCATAAGGCTTGGAATTAAGTATGATAGTGTTGATGCAATATACCTAGCATGGTATCTAGCAAGGTTCATATACTACCACGCATTGAGATCATCGATAGAGCTTGCCAGAGAGAAAGGCGCTTTCACAGCATTCAACCCGAAGCTCTATAGGGCTGCCTGGGAGTTCTCAAAACCTGTTGAGGATCTACTGAGGGAAGCCGGGATCGAGGGCAAACCCTCTGAGAAGGTCTCCAAGCTTATCTCAAAGCTCAATGTTGATCCTAGATCTCTTGAGAGCAGTATTCTCGAACATGGTGTGAGGAATGCACAGGTTCTCTCAATAGCGCCTACGGGAACGATCTCGATAATAGCTGGTACATCAAGCTCTATAGAGCCTATATTTGCACTAGCCTTTGTAAGAGCTGTTGCCGTGGGTACCTTCATAGAGCTTGACAGAGTGTTCCTAGAATATCTCAGGAGATATGAGCTAGACTCCCCAGAGGTTGTTGAAGCTGTTGCCGAAACAGGATCTATAGATCATAACCCCTTCATGCCGAGAACCCTTAGAGAGCTATTCAGAACAGCCCATGATGTGAGCCCCATATATCATGTTCTTCACCAGGCTGCATGGCAGCAGTGGGTAGACGCTGGTGTCTCCAAGACTATAAACATGGCTTCAGAAGCCTCTGAGGAGGACGTGGATCACGTATATAGGCTTGCTTGGAAGCTAGGGATCAAGGGTATAACTGTCTATAGGGACAAGTCTAAGAGCAAACAGGTAATATACTTCGGGCTAAAGACCGTGGATATGCAGAAGACTGCTAGGAAG
Source organism: Sulfolobales archaeon (assembly GCA_035559775.1). GTDB lineage: Archaea > Thermoproteota > Thermoprotei_A > Sulfolobales > AG1 > AG1. The sequence continues at coordinate 79,939 of DATMAU010000008.1, read as the reverse complement.
GAAGAGAATACCCAGGCACAGCAGGCTCAGCAATCCCAACAGCAGCAGATTTCACAGGTAAAGGAGCGTTTAAGGATACCTAGATTCACTGTAGAGGGATTCACAGACCCCTCATGTGCGACATGTGAGTTATGAGCAGAACCGATTTTTAGAATAAGTTCCTATAGTAATTCTGTTCCGAAGCCGTCAACCAGTATACTGTTTATACAAATTATATTTTAACACATAAGTGGCCGTGTTAATCTAATTCATTTGATTACATGTATATTAAATAGTCCTGAAGAATTACTATGTGGTGGTTAGAGTGCCAGTATTTGGTATCCATAGAATCTCCCACGTAGGCTTGAGGGTTTCCGATCTTGAGAAGGCTAGGTCTTTCTACTGCGATATCCTGGGCTTTGTTGAGGTTGAGAAGAGCGGGGATGAGCTCTACCTCAAGGGTGTTGAGGAAGGCCAGCACCACAGCCTCGTGCTTAGGAAAGGCTCTGAGCCCGGGTTATCCTATATAGCGTTTAGGGTGAATTCTCCAGAGGATCTCGAGAGGGCTAGGGATTACTATAGATCTATGGGGCTACCTGTATCTAGGTTCTCCGAGAAGGGTGTTTCCGACGCTATAGCAGTTGAAGATCCGTATGGGTTTCCTCTAGTGTTTTACTACGACATGGAGTATACAGGGGATCTTGGGTTAAAGTATAGCCAGTATAGAGGAGCACCCCCGGTAAGGTTATCCCACGTCAATATCTCACTCCCAGTCAGGGATCTTGATGAGGCTCTGAAATACTATATAAAAGATCTCGGTTTCATACTCACCGAGTACTTCTTAGGCGAGGATGGCTCTAAACATGCAGCGTGGGTTACCTCTTACTATAAACACGACTCCCACGATGTGGCTTTGGGAAAAACCCTTGGGAAAGATCCTGGGCCTGGTTTCCACCATGTCGCATATATCGTTCCAGAGATGAGGGATATGGTGAGGGTTGCGGATATACTAGCCAGCCTCGGTATGTGGGACTCTATAGAAAGAGGACCTGGGAGGCATGGTGCTACTAGGGCTTTCTACTTCTATATAAGGGATCCAGACGGGATTAGGATAGAGCTCTTCACAGGTGATTACGTGATACTAGATCCTGATAAGTGGAAGCCTATTGAGTGGAGATTCGATCAGGCTAGATATAGATCTGACTTCTGGGGTAGACCTATACCCGGTAGATGGAAGGAGATAAAACCGGTGGAATCGATCGTTAGGGGCGGTATGAAACCCCTCGAAGGCTATACGAGCATGATGCCCACCATAAGGTGGTGATCATGATCAGGAGAGGGGAGGATTACATAAGATCTATTAGAGAAGGCAACCATCCAGTAGTATACTACGATGGAAAAGTCGTAGAAAATATAGCGGATCACCCAGCCTTCAGAATACCTGTAAAAACAACAGCAGAGTACTATGACCTCCACTGGGATCCAGGGAAGTCTGACAAGCTGAGACACTATAGCGCTATGCTTGGTGAGGAGGTAAGTATAAGCTTCATGATCCCGAAGTCCAAGAAGGATCTCAGAAGGCTTGCAGAAGGGCTCATAACAATATATGATCACTATAGAGGATTCTTCGGCAGAAGCCCCGACTATCTCAACCTATGGAGCGCTATATTCGCAGCACATAGCGACTATTTCGCTAAGCACTTCGGGTCTAGATATGGTGAGAACGCTATCGAGATCTATAGGCAGCATGCTAAAAAAGATCTCTTCTTCACACACGCCATAGTAGCCCCCATGTATGATAGGTCAAAACCACCATCACAATGGCCAGATCCATATATATGGGCAGGGGTTGTTAAGGAAACAAGCGAGGGTGTCATAGTAAGAGGCGCAGCGATGATCTCTACGTCAGCAGCATATGCTGAGTGGCTATGGTACCTACCCAACATAAGGAGGGATACCGATCCTAGGTACGCCATATTCTTCGCGATACCAACAAACACTAAAGGCGTTAAAGTGCTTGCGAGAAGAGGGTTTGAGCCGAGGAGCGGTTACTCCGAGTTCGAATACCCAATATCATCGAAATATGAGGAGAGCGACGGACTGCTAGTATTCGACGATGTCCTGGTACCGTGGGAGAATATAATATTCTATAAAAAGCCCGAGGAGATCGAGAACTTCATGTGGCACGAGGTGAGGCTAAGGTCATGGTTTAACTGGCACTTCGTGATACAGCATTACTGCAGGCTAAAGTTCCTCGCAGGCCTAGCTATATCTATAGCCCAGGCTTCTGGTATAGATGGGTTTATAAATGTTCAAGAAAAGCTGGGCGAGATCCTGATCTACCTAGCCCTCAACGAGGCAGCTATATACGGCTCTATAGAGCTTGCAGAAGAGCTCCCCAACATAGTTAGACCGAATGCCCAGATAGCTATATCTGCTAGCCACTTTAACATGAAAGCCCTTCCAAGGGCCAACGAGATCCTGAGGCTTATCTCAGCTGGTTCATCTATACCAATACCAGCGTCTATAAAGGATTTCGAGAACCCCGAGGAGAGAGCATATATAGAGAAATACCTAGCCATGAAGGGGCTTAACGCTCTAGAGAGGGTGAAGCTCTTCAACCTATTATGGGATGTTATAGGCTCTGAGGTTGGTATGAGGTATGAGCAGTATGATCGGTTCAGCAGAGGGGATCCAACGATAAGGTGGGCTCAGACATACACGGAGGTATATAGATCCAAGCAGGATGAGTTGAAGAGAATGGTTAAGGAGATCCTGGATCAGATGCCCAACCCGAAGCAATAAATAAATAGGTCGGATCTTTTAACAAGCCTCAGCCAGGATCATGGTGCTCAAATTTTTCAAATATATTAGCTTACTAAGCCTTCATTTAGTGGGTGTATCGAGGAGAACATGAAAAGCTCTCTTGAGAACATATGTGGAGGCCTCCCCCCAGAGATATGTAGACAGCTAATGGTCGAGCAACAGATTGTAAAAATACGCTTAGAGAAAAGAAAGTTCGGGAAAGAGGTAACAATAATAGAGGGGCTTGACGAGACACAGGATCTAAGGAAAATAGCATCCATGCTTAAATCGAAACTAGCTACAGGAGGGACTGCTAAGAACGGAAGGATAGAGCTCCAGGGAGACCATAGGCTTAGGGTGAAGAACATATTGATCAAGGAGCTCGGTGTGCCTGAGGAGAACATAATAATGATCGAAGAAGTGGAGGGAGAAGTGTAAAAGAGCCTTTTTAAACCCACCCACGCTCTAATTTATAAGCATTTCTTAACATATATCTATCTGGGGCCTGTGGGCGCTGCGGATAGCCCGTGACCCGGGTTCAAATCCCGGCCGCGGCGCCACCATAGGAGTTACGGGTTTCCTATCGAAAGGGTTCGAATGCCTTATAACTTTTTAGCTTTATAGAGGGCTGGGGGTATCTTGTCGGATACGAGGGCTGGGTGCGTCATAGCCATCGTGGTTACAGGCATGCCGGGCTCTGGTAAAAGCATATTCTCAGAAACCGCTAGGGAGCTGGGTTTCGAGGTATATGTTATGGGCGATGTGGTGAGGAGAGAGCTTGTTAGGAGGGGTCTCCCCATAACTAGGAGCAACATGGCTATGGTTGCTGTGGAGCTTAGGAAGATATATGGTGAGGATTTTGTTGCCAAGATGACTGTGAATGAGGTGTTCTCAAGCCATGGAGTCTCGGGCAGGTGTCGCTATGTTGTTATAGATGGCTCGAGATCTTTAAAAGAGATCGAGATTTTTAGAAAGAGCTTCTCAGAAGTAATTATTATCGGTATACATGCTAGCCCTAAAACCAGGTTTGCGAGGCTTTCCAGTAGGGGGAGGGAGGGGGATCCGAAGAGCTGGGAGGAGTTTGTTGCGAGGGATTCTCTAGAACTCTCACTAGGGCTTGGGAGTGTTATAGCGGTGGCCGATATAATGATAGTTAACGATGGGATCGATATTAATGAGTTTAGGAGAAAGGCTATCGAGGTTCTCAGAAGCATAGCTAGAAAGGATCCGAGCATGGCTAACGATCTTCAATAGTTACTCTAGAAGCACCAGCCTAGCCAGCTTCTTCTCAGCCCTTCTAAAATGATATATAAAGGTGGCCGGGCTCACTCCTAGCATCTTTGCAACGTCTGCAGCCTTAGCCCTTCTGGGATAGTCTATGAAGCCGCTCTTAAGCGCTGCTATCATAGCCCGTTTTTCATAGCCGGTTAGCATTGCATCGATGCTACCATCTATCATGGATGGCTCTAGATCTCTTCCCCGCATCTCTACCAGGTTACATCCTCTATTCAATGCCTCTCTGAGGGTTTCTTCTAGCCTGATAGAGGATCTCGGGATCAGGATCTTCCATTTCTCAAGCCCGCCCACCACCTCCTGTCTCAGAATTATGCCTCCAAGCCTGTACACAAGATCCGATATGGATCCATGTCTACGGCTCTCGAAATCCATGATGGCTAGCCTTGTCCTCTCACCATTAACCCATCTCCTCTCTTGGAAGAGGTTGATATCAACCCTGAGGATCTCCCTCAGCCTTCGTATCCTTGTTATAAATGATCTGGTATCCCTGCCTATAATCATGACGCTAGCCCTAAAGATCTCAGGGTCTCTGAACTCCTGTCTAAGCGTTTTTACAACCACATCCTGATCCCTAGTAATGGTTGTCCAGCACCCATGGTGCTCAACCTCGAAGTAATAGATACCAGCCCTAGATACCATGGGGTCTCACTGCGTGTGTCAATAAGAAGCTTAAATATGCATAATCAAACAGAATTAGATGATAATATATAGTTGACTAATCCTATATATAGAGGGAGGTTTAATGAGAGCACTATCGAGAACATATATTATAATAATAGTTACTATAATTGTGATAGCAGCTATAGGGGCAGCCCTAGCAGTAATGATGAGCCAACCACAAGCACCTGGTACTGTGAAGATAGGGTTTCTAGGTCCTCTCCAGACGGAGTTCGGCGATGTCGGGTTTAAAGCCGTACAGCTAGCAGTTGAGGAGATAAACAAGGCTGGCGGTGTTCTGGGGAGAAAGATCGAGATCGTTGCCTATGACGATGGAAACACGCCTGATAAAGGTGTGAGCGGGTTTAGAAAACTTGTCGAGGAAGATAAAGTAGCTGCTGTATTCGGATTACATGCAAGCCCTGTCGGGCTAGCCATCTTGCCCCTGATCCAGCAGTACAAGATCCCTGTTTTCGCTATGGGGGCGACCAGCGATGTTATCGATATTAATGTGAGTAACAATCCTGGGTATAGATATTGGTTCAGGTTCAACACAAACGCCTCCACACATGCCCTCTTCGTATATTACCCGGCAAAGATGATCGCGCAGCAGCTTGGTCTAAAGAGGTTCGGCCTGTTATATGATAACGCGCCCTGGACAGCCCCTGTGGTCAGCACTGTTAAGAATGCTATCAGGCAGGATGGTTTTGAACTTGTCTATGAAGGGACAATAGATACTGGTAAGACCACCAGCTTTGTACCGCATCTAACAAAGGCTAGAGACAGTGGTGTCCAGCTGTTACTAGTATGGAGCGCTTATGGCGATGCCAAGTTCCTCCAGAGAGACTATGACGACCTGAAGCCTCCGTTCGTGCTGATCCAGTTCGACGGTGTTGGGATGAGACCCGAGCAGTGGAACATAACTGGGGGGAAGACGGCGTACCAGGTATTCATATTCTTCTCATATGGTAGAGGCGCTGGTGCCGATCCGAAGCTTAAGGCCTTCTACGATGCGTTTAGACAGAAACACGGCTACGATCCGCTCTTCTACGCACCATATATCTATGACGCTGTGTATGCGTGGAAGAAGGCTATAGAGTCTACGGGACGATTTGATGGCGATGCTGTTGCCGACTATCTTGAGAAGAACGGTTACCAAGGGATTGTTGGTAGGTGGGTTTTCACTAAGGGTCATTCAGCGATGTATGGTGAGAATTATATAGCCACGATGGCTCTTCAATGGCTACCTGGTGGAAAGCTTGTTGTTATATGGCCTCCTAAGTATGCCGATGCGAGCTTCCAACCACCCCCATGGCTCTCTAAGTAGCTGTGGGGATAGCTCTTGCTAGAGGTGTTTTTATTCTCAGTAATAGTTGGACTGGTTTACATGCTCATGGCCATTGGTTTTAACCTCGTTCTAGGTGTGTCTAGAATAGTTAACCTAGCCTACGGGGCCCAGATAATACTAACCTCATATATAGCCAGCACTCTCCTCAGCTTCATGCCGGCTGCGATAGCTCTTCCAATATCTGTGCTCTTATCACTCGTTATAGGTGCTATCCTCTGGCTTGTCCTGTGGATCTTTAGGAAGGATCTAATACTATCAATAGTAGTCTCGATAGCTGTTGCTCTTCTAATAGAGGGGGTGCTTCTAAAGATATACGGTGCCAGGCTTATCTCTCTAGTAATAGCCCCTGGCGATATAATGGGGATCTCTGCCCAGTGGGTTATAGCCGCTATCTCGTCGATCGCTTCTCTAGCCGCTTTCTACATGATGATGAGCCACACGATGATTGGTAAGAGAATGGCGGCTGTAGCGGAGAACGAAGATCTAGCTAGGTACATGGGGATCAACGTGAGGGTAACGAGCATGCTGTCATTCGTAATAGCCTCTCTCTTCGCCTCAATAGCATCTATAGCCATAACCCCCCTGTATGCTATATATCCCCACGTGGGTTGGTACTACTTGACAGTAGTGCTCGCAGTGGTCATAGTAGGGGGTCTCGGGAGCGTTCTAGGAGCGCTAGCATCCTCCATGATACTATCCTTCACACAATTCCTCGCAGCATACTATATAGGGTCTCCTGCTAAGGATCTGATCCCTCTAGCGATCTTGATATCGGTTCTTCTCATGAGGCCTGAGGGGATCTTTGGGAGGGGTGTTAGATGGGCTTGAAGGAGATCAGCTATGGAGAGCTTATACCCCTAGCCGTGATCCTCATAGCTATGTCCATGCTACCCATGATAGGCCTTTCCTCATACATGTTAACGATATTATCACTCCTCTTGCTCTTCGGAGCACTGGTCTCTATCTACGATTTCTTCTATATAAGGAGCGGCTATATAAATCTAGGCTATACATACATAGTAGCATCTTCAGCCTTTTCAATAGCAATAGCCCTTGAAAGGCTCCCCACAGCTCTAGCCATCCTGGTAGCTTTTCCCCTATCTATGTTCTTCTCCATAGCAATACTTGTTCCGATGCTAAAGCTCAGAGGGCCTTTCTACTCTGTTGCAACGCTGCTCTATCCCTTCACACTAGCACCAATAGCGAGGCTCTTTCCAGAAGTGTTTGGTGGAGATGTTGGGGTCTATGTAAGACCTCTCCTAAGCAGTCCCACACTCCTCTACTATCTCTCTCTAGCAGTATCAGTAGGCGTATTATCTATTCTCTTTACTCTTCTGGGGACGAGGCTCTCTATAAAGCTAGCAATGATAAGGGATGACGAGATCCTCGCCGAGTCCTCGGGCATAGGCGTAATAAGGGTGAAGATCCTGTCCCATATAATGTGTACACTAATGGTCACCGCGGTAATGATCCCATATACACAGGTTAGTGGGGTTGCAAGTGTGGAGCTGGCAGACCCAATCCCAGTCCTGATCTATGCGTTGATGGCCAGCGCTCTCTACAAGCCTGGCTCAGCGCTCTACTCATTCCTAGGCGGTATGGGTATATGGTGGCTTGATAACTATATGAGGGCCGCTATGTATGATCTCAGGCTTGTGGTTGCATCAAGCCTCTTGTTAACCATATACGCAGCAAGGGTGGTGCTCGGGTTTGCTGGAGCTAAGATCCGTAAGTAAGAGGTTTGGGGGGATAGTTGCTCTAGACAACATATCCCTCAAGATAGATCGGGAGCTCGTGGGTATTATAGGGCCTAATGGTAGTGGAAAAACCACGCTTTTTAACACCATAACGGGGCATGTGAAGCCTGATTGCGGGAGCATCTTATTCATGGGTAGCGATATAGCTAGGGCGTCTATCGAGGATAGGGTTAGGATGGGGATTCTTAGGACATTCCAACAGCCAAAGATCTTCTGGTCCCTATCTGTTGAGGAGAACATAGAGGGGGTTACCAGGGATAGATCTGCGGCTGAGTATGCGTTGAGGAGAACAGGGCTTTGGGAAAAGAGAGAGAAAAGCCCGAGAACTCTTACCCTGGGCGAGATCAGGAGGCTTGAGATCGCGAGATGCCTAGCCCTCAAACCAAAGCTCCTATTACTCGATGAACCATTCGCAGGTCTTGTATCGAGCGCTGCTGCAGAGCTTGGAGAGCTGATAAGCGATATATATAAGGAGCTGGGGATAGGTGTTATAATAATAGAGCATAAGATCTCCCACCTCAGCAGGCTCGCCAAAAGGATCGTAGCCATGAATGCGGGAAAAATAGTTTTTGACGCACCGGTTGAAGAGGCCATGGGTATGGTTAGAAAACTATTCCTAGGAGGTGATCATGATGAGAGGACTTCTAGAGGTTAGAGGGCTTAGATGCCAGCAGGGCATCATGGTCAGGGTTGAAAAGGCAGATCTTGTTGTGCATGAAAAAGAATCTGTAGTTGTGTTAGGACCTAACGGTAGCGGTAAGACTGCGCTTTTGAAGGCGATAGCGGGTTCTCTGAAGCCGTCATCGGGATCTATACTGTATAGAGGTATCGATATAACTAACAAGAGCCTCTATGAGAGGATCTCTATGGGGATAAGATACATACCGGACAGAGATGCAGCCTTCAGAAACCTGACTGTGGAGGACAATCTGAAGCTTGTTAAGAAGGACTACGATATATCCCTATTCCCAGTTCTCGAAAAAAGGCTCAAGGTAAAGGCAGGGTATCTCAGTGGTGGTGAGTATAAGATACTCTCACTCGCAATGGCCTATAACTCGGACGCAAAGCTCTTGCTAATAGACGAACCATCCTCAGGGCTTTTCCTAAAGATGAAGGTAGATATAGCAGAGATCCTCAGGGGCATGATGAGGAAAGGCATAACTATGTTGATAGCTGAGCAAGACTCGGAGATGGCTAAACTAGCTGGGGATAGGGTATATATTATGGAGTCAGGAATACTCAGAGAACCACGAGAGGATGATCTATACCTCTTATAGGTTAGATAGTAGCGATCATGATTATCTGAACCCTTTTTATCGTTATGAAGCCCGGAACTCCATGTCGAAACCATCTATTGTTAAGCCACCAGCTATGGCAACGTATAAGGTGTCTTGGAAAAAATAGTTGGTGTGAAAATGGGTAGAGAGGCTGAAGGCGAGGAGAGCACTCCTATCAGGATAGTTTTTGAGGGGACGGCGAGGATAGGTGAGGTGATGAGCACTTTCAAGAGCATAACCCTCAGGCCAGAGGACTTCGCGAGCCCCATTGCTCTCCAGATGGCTTTGACAAGGATCTATGATACTCTTATGAGGAGCATTACGGAGACTCCTAAGAAAACATTCGTAGCAGAGATCAAGTTCACCGACTCCGTTGGAAATACTATAGTGTTTGCCGCGGATCTTGGTACATCTCCACCTCCCTTGCCAGGGGCTAAGGTTAAAGCGAGAATAACAGTCGAGCTGCTCGAAGAGAAATCAGAGTAGGTAGGCTTGTTGGCAGCCTCTATAGATAGGCCAGGGATCATTGACTAAAAAGCCGTGAGGTCAAGGCTATTCTTCATATATGAATGAGAGAGGTTTTAAAGCCTATGAAAGCCTGGAGCAGAGGTCTCTAGTATTTAAATACCAAATGCTATAAAATTCAAATCTAAAAAGAATATCAGGGAATAGATCGTTAACAACTCCGGGTTGTTCTATCTTATCTGTTTTCAGTGTTTGTTCTACATATGATCTCTATCCTTCCCGCTATGTAGATCTTCTCTCTACATTTAATACTATCTATGTATATTCTTTCTATATAATCCAACCCCCTCTCGAACCTGTATTGTATGTGCCTAGACTTAGCATTTCTCTCGATTCTCGATTTTATATATTGTGAGAGATAGTTTCCCAGAGCATCTTCGGGTTTGTGGATCCTTATCTCCTTATTATTTAAGCCAATGAACCCCGATTTAGCGAGTATCCTGATCACGCTTCTAACAGCTCTTCTAGGTAGTATGAGCTCCAGGATCTCTCTCGCATGTTCTATGCTTATAACCTCTTTGCCGATGCTATAGAGAAGAAGGTAGGATGCTAGCTCCCTCTTACCTATGGGCATGCTGGCTACCCTATACTTAGGATCACTATCGCCCTATCCCCCACCTCGATCCCGCATTTCTCCAGGATCTTTCCAGAAGCTTCATCCCTACAGCTATGTTTAGATACTATCGATACAGAGCCAGGTTTTCCTGTAACCTCTATCTCGCTACCGTCTACCCAGTAGATCTTGTATTCCTTCCTAGCCCTCTCAACAAGCTTATCTATCGTGTTTAGGGGGAGATTCACACCTTTAACCCAGTAGTGCATTGGGATCATGACCTTAGCATTGAGGGATGAGAACACTTGGAGGGCTTCCTCATGATCTATTGTAAACGTACCTCCAACTGGTAGTAGGGCTAGGTGCACCTCATCAGTTTCTCTCAAATGATCCCTCTCAAGCAAGTGTCCCAGATCACCGGCATGGAAGATTCTGAGACCATCGGGGGTCTCAATGACATAGGCCACATTCCTCCCCCTCCTCCTCCCCCTCTCCTTATCGTGGAAGGTCTGTATACCCCTCACCTTGAAGGGGCCCAGGGTGTTCTCTCCAACAGCCATTGATAGGTATTTACCCCCCTCTTTAAGCACGACTCCGTATGCGTTGTGATCGAAATGCTCATGGCTCATTACAACGTAATCGGATCTAGCCCCAGGCCTCTTAAGCCCTATGGAAGCCCCGTCATGGGGATCTATGGTTATCGATATACCGCTATAGAGGATCTCGAAACACGCGTGACCCCACCATCTTATAGTTACAGTCATGGCTATTCCTCCACCATAGATATGTTTGCAAATATATATTGAGCCTTCAACGATACAGCCCTGCACCAGTTGCTTCTAACTTTCATGGTATGAGATCTGCTTGGTTATTAATTGCCAGGACATATTATACAGGGTGCCTGCTGCGAACCCCAGCGAGCTGGTTATTAGGATCCTCTTGAGGCTTTCTGAGGGGACCAGCGTTTATAGGGTTGTTGAGGGCTTCCTCGTGCTATTCTCCTTAACAGTAATATTTATAGTGGGAACGATTCTCAATACCCCTTGGCTCCTTATAGTATTCGCCCTCATATCTATCTATGGCTCCTACCATCTTAAGAGATGTAGAAACCTCTATCAGGGCTATCTATGGGGTATTGAGGGTTCTGGGTATAGGCTTAGCAATAGGGCTATCTATCTAGGTATTATCGGGTCTATTGTTGCGGTAGAGATCCTGATGATCTCTGGGGGGCTGGCTATAATTATAACCTCAATGCTCGGTATAGGTGCTGGGATAGCTAGGAGCATAGCGATAGCGATCATACTATCCTTCGCTATTGTTGCCGTGATAGGGCATTTCACCAGGGTAAGGCTCTACAGGATCTTTATATCATATATCAAGGGTGTGTAGAGGTGGCTGAGGAGCTCTTTCCCTACGAGAGCTTCAGACCCGGTCAGAGAGAGGTTCTCAAGAAGATCAGGGAGGAGATGGGGTCATCAAGACTCCTAGTTCTCAGAGCCCCCACAGGGTTTGGGAAGACGGCTATCGCTATAGCCACGGGCATGATGAGATCGCCTGCGATCCATTCTGTGAGGACTAGGAATGAGATAACACCTGTTCTAAGGGATCTCAAGAGACTGTCAAAAAGAGTTAGGGGTGTTAGGTATAGCTTTATACACTCAGCCCATGCTATGTGTCCTCTTCTAAGCAGTGAGAGGATAGATCCTGAGGATTTCTGGCTAAACTGCCAGATCCTGAGGGAGAGTGGGAGGTGTAGCTATTATAAGAAATCTCTTCTAATCTCTGAGGAGGATGTTGAAGAGATCCTCAATGCCTCGGAGAATCATGTTGATGCTGTGAAGAGGATCTCAAGGGATCTTGGGTCATGTCCTTTCTTCTCCCTCGCTAAGCTTGCAAGGGGATCTCAGTATGTTGTTGCTACATATCCTTACGTGTTCTCCGGAGATCTTTTTTCAACCATATACCCGGAGGAAGATCCGGGTGAGTTTTTTGCTGTGATAGACGAGGCCCACATGCTTACAGACCCATCAGCGATATTCTCCTCAGAGATAAGCACATCTAAGATAGAGGCTTCTATCAACGAGATCAGGGAGTATCTTGGTGGAGATCCTTTCTCAGAAGCCCTTCTAAACAGGCTCATAAGGCTTGCCGAGGAAAGGGCTGTGGATGATAGGCTTAGAAAGATAGATAGATCTCTTCTCAGTATCGACACAGACGCTATAGAACATCTGATCAACATAGCCCTTGAGGTGAAGAGAAGGGCTCTCGATAGGATCCTCTCAAGAGGCTCTGTGGGTGAGGCTGCTTCGAAAAGAGTCTCGCTAGTCAAGGTCTCGCTAACGATAGCATTGCTAGAGGATCCCAGGTTCGAGGTTTTTGCATATAGGAATGGGATGAGCATATGGATCAAGGTAACAGCTATAGATCACAGCGTTGTGTCTGAGGCACTCTCAATGTATAGAGCCTCTCTACTCATGTCAGGAACACCCCCTACCATCGAGTATATAGGGAGGATCCTAGGTATACAGAGTGCCAGCTACATAGATGCTCTCGAGCTGGGCTCTTGGTCTCCTTATAACAACATAGCTACTGTGCTCACAAGCGGGCTGAGCTCTAGGTATAGTGAGAGGAGCCCCAACATGTATGATCTATATTCAAAATATATAGAGGTGATCGATAAGCTTATAGATGGTGTAAAACTCGTTATACACCCCAGCTATGAGTTCATGAGAAACGTGGTTGACAGGCTTCAGAACCAGGGGTTTGTTGAGAATAGGGGCACTACCATAGAGGATCTTGTTAGAAGCATAGGTAAGGAAGGCAGTTTGGTTCACGCCGTTGCGGGGGGAAAGCTTTCTGAGGGGATAGAGCTTGTCATGAACAACAGATCCCTGATCAAGTGTGTATTCGTAGCAGGCGTCCCCTACCCCCAGAAGGATGAGTATGTGGACGAGCTTTTCAAGAATATGAGGAAAAAGGTCTCGGAGGATGAGGCCTGGGACTATATATACAATATGGCAGCATCTATGAAGGTATTGCAGGCTATAGGGAGGGCTGTGAGGGGTGAGGATGATAGGGCGTTAGTAGTTCTCGGTGATAGGAGGTTCATGTCAAGGGATATTAGAAAGTATATGGGGCTTAGGATAGGGAGGATAGCTAGGAACCTCAAAGAATTCGAGACCCTCGTAAAGCTTGTTGCCAGCGATTTCCTCTAACACGGATCCTCAACTATTTATATATAACCACGAGATCTTGTTATTGGTGTGATGAGACCCGGCAAGCCGGATCTGTGAAGATGCATTCATGCACTGATCCTTTAAACGCTAGGCAGCCTATGATGTTGTCTCTCGGTTTTTCTTCATCATCTCCTCTACAAGCCTATACCCAGGAGTCTTTATGGGTTTCTCTGGCAATATGCCTTGGGGTCTTAGGAGAAGTATGGCTATGATTACTATTGCGAACGCTATTCTCTCAACCCTGGTTACGTCGAACCAGCTCATATCTATCCCGGAACCGCCGAGGTTTACAAGCCACGATATGCCTGAGAGTATCTGGTCCTTGTAGAAGTTGATAGCTCTGGAGGCTACCCAGTATATAGATACGCCTAGGAATACGCCTAGGTTATTCCCAGCACCGCCCATTAGAACCATGAGCCATGGTATGAATGTATATTGGTATCTATCATACTTATCCACGGTAAGCCCTCCTGAGTACATGGTATCTATATAGCCTGCAACAGCGGCTATTGCGGAACCGATCATGAGGCTCTTAACCCTGAGAGACACTATGTTTATCCCAAGGCTTTGGGCAGTCACCTCATTCTCCCTCATAGCTCTAAGAGCTCTCCCTAGGGGTGTTCTGAGCATATAGCTCGTTATAGCGATTGATGCTATAAGCATTGCTGACGAGACATATAGATAAACCAGTGACTTGGGTCCCAGCCACCCAAGAGGGTCGGGGACCGAGACTCCTCTCGCGCCATTCATTATCGGATCATAGTTTTTCGAGACGGCTCTGAAAATCTCTGCCATAGCTATTAGGGTTATTGCTAGATAGTCCTCTCTAAGCTTTAGAGCAGGTGCCGCTGAGATCAGGCCTAGAAAGGCCCCAAAGGCTATGGCTATTACGAGTCCGAGGATCATCATGATCACGGAGATCTCGTGATGTGTGTTCATAAAAGCCTGGAGCTCTATCGATGCCGGTCCATTGTTAAATATATAGTCGGTCTTAGGAGCATCAGGAAATATTGCCTGTATCATTCTCGGGACCATAGAGCCGGCTATTAAGGCGCCACCGAATACAGGGAGCACTTTTCCGAAATTGGGGAGGCCTGCGTATCCATACTCTATGTTCAGCGAGATCGCTATTGTTGCGAATATCGCTATGAAGGGGATCGTATCTATTACTAGGCTGAGCACATCGCTCACAGATCATCACCTCCTCTGCAGTCTAGCCAGGGCTGATGATGCTATAGGTGCTAGCCCCATTGGTGCGAACGCTATGAAGAGCACTATCAGGATCATTGGGAACACGAAACCATATTTAAGGATCTCGCTAGCCCCGGTATAGCCGACTGAGTAGAGGCACCCATAGATCTGTGATGGTAATATAGATTCGGCGAACGCTATTACAAGAGCCCCCAGGAAGGGTCCATAGATGCTTGAGAGCCCTCCTACAATGCTTACGGCGAATATTGTTATAAGGATCCTTGCTGGGACGCTGGGATCCACATAGAGCCACATTGGGTAGAGCGAACCTGCAAGTCCCCCCAGTGCTCCCGCGAGGAACCATGAGAGTAAGTATATCCTGCCAGTCGGTATCCCTAGGATCTCTGCGAGCTGTGGGTTTTCTATAGACGCTCTCATAGCTATCCCGATCCTCGTTTTATTAATAAATATGTATAGAGCGACTACCAGGACTGCTAGAAGAGAGGCAGCTATGACTGGGGCTGCTGTCAGCTGGATGCCTGGTATGAGCACTATGTCGTTAGATCTGAATAGGAAGCCTTTAACCGTATAGATCTTGTGGACATAGTAATAATAATCCGATAATATGTAGAGAAGCGTTGAGGCAAAGAGATCCACGGCTATGGTCGCTATCATGAGCTGAACAATCGAAGCGCCACGAGATGATAGAGGTTTGATGACAAATAGGTATGTTAGGAGAGAAGCGACTCCTCCTAGTAGGAATGCGAGGGGCGCTAGGGGGTATGGGGGCATGATTCCTAGGATTCGTTCGTGGCCGAGAAAGGCAATATACATACCGACACCAACATAGGAGGCATATGCGAAGTTAGGCACCTTTGTAGTTTGATACATTAGAGTAAGCCCCAGCCCCATTAAGCTCAATATGCTCATATAGAATAGAAATCCTATAAACTGTTGTAAGGGTACGTTTACGAAGCCCTGTAAGCATGCTAGCGCATCGCCCGGGCCCGGCATAATCTAAACCTATTTTCTATTTTTGTCAATACTTATATATCCCCATATATAATATATGGTAAAGTAGGTGTTTAGTTTGAGAGCGGTATCCCCAACACAGGTCGCTATGCTAGTAGTGGTTCTCATAGTCGGTATAGCTGTAGGCTATGCGGTCGGTGGTGCAGCAGCACCACCAAAGACTGTAACAGTAACCCAGGCAGCAGGCGCAGTTACACAGACAGTTACACAAATGGTTACACAAACAGCCACTGTAGTGACAACAACCACTGTGAGGGAAACAGTAACGCAACCAACAGGACTACCAAGAGAAATACTTATAGGAGCTTTGCTACCACTAAGCGGTGATCTTGCAGGCGAGGGTGCATTGAATAGGGCTGCTGTTGAAATAGCTGTAGATGATCTCAACAACTATGTGAAGACGCTAGGACTCCCGGTAACATTTAGGCTCATTATCGAGGATAGCGCTACAGACCCGACAACAGCTCTCGCCAAGCTTCAGAGCCTCTATGCCAGAGGTGTGAGGGTTGTTGTCGGGCCTATGAGCAGTGCTGAGGTTAGGAATCTGAAGAGCTATGCTGATGGTAACAAGATAGTAGTGTGCAGCCAGTCATCAACAGCAGTCGACCTCGCAGTGCCTGACTATATATTCAGAGACGTTCCAAACGATCTCTTCCAGGCGAAGGCTATAGCGAGACTTATGATGGACTATGGGGTAAAGTATGCATATATCCTATATAGGAACGATGCCTGGGGCAAGGGTTTAGCGGATGGCACAGAGGCTAGGTATAAGGAGATAGGAGGCACTGTTCTTGGCAAGGTTGGATTTGATCCCAGGAAGGGTGATTTCTCAGCAGAGCTTGCCGCAGCAGCATCAGCAGTAAGAGACGCCGTGAACAGATATGGTGCCGGATCTGTTGGTGTACTTCTAATAAGCTTCGAGGAAGGGGGAACCGTAACCGCACAGGCTGGGGGCTATCCAGAGCTTATGGGCGTAACATGGTTTGGGAGCGATGGAACAGCAATGAATCTAAAGATCTTGGAGGCAGCTGGAACTCAGCTCGTTAGGGTTAAACATCTAGCAACCATATTCGCTCCAACCGAGAGTCCTAAGTTTATGGACTTTATGAACAAGTTTAGGGCTAGGACGGGCGAGTTACCAGGAACATATCCTGCCACGGCATATGATTGTGTATGGCTATTGGGGCTTGCCATAATACAGGCTGGTAAATATGACGGAGAGGCTATAAAGAACGCTATGTTATCTGTAGCTAGAAACTACTTCGGCGTTTCCGGATGGACGATCCTTGATGATAACGGGGATAGAGCTAGCGGTGACTATGACGTGTGGGCTGTGGTTACGAAAGACGGTAAACCCTCTTGGGAGAAAGTCGCTGTTGTTGACACAACCTCCGACACGGTTAGATGGATCAAGAGAATATAGATCAAACCTGTTTTTGATTAACGCATACTTGTTTTATATCCAACACTATATAGTTAAAGGTTAGAGTTTATCGATAGCGTCTATCCAGGTCCTCATCTTCTCCACCTGGGTTGCTATGAATTTTCTATGAAGCTCTTCCTTGAATACTCCCAGGCTTCTTTCAATATGGTTTGCTATCTCTAAATATGCGTCCTGGTAGCTCTTACTCGATATATCAGCACTGTCTATGATTCTCCATAAGGTCTCGTTTATTATCATACCCTCTAACTCTGCCCTCAGATCTTTCCACACAGGTCTTGGCCTCTTCACATGTCTTGCAGCTGGTTTTCCAAAGCATATTTTATCGCCAATGCTATCTGCGATCTTCTTGATAATGATCCCAGACCATATGTCGTCGAACCTATCGATACCCATGTATCTCATATATAGCTGGTAGAACGCCGGCACTATTTTTCTCGAGAAAGAGGTGTTCATCGAGCATACAGCGAAGTAGTTCCCCGGAAGGGGTATGATCCTCTCCTCCTTAATACCAACAGACTCTACAGGAGCCCTCCCATCCATACCACCTAGATAGAGTATTGTGAGCGCATCTAGATCCGGGTGTCCAGTCCAGAGCCCCATGTTTAACACACACTCGGCATCCTGAACGCGGTGACTGTAGTTTCCAACTCTTGTTGAGGGATCGTACGGATGTCCTCTGGGGAACAGGCTCATGCTTGGTTTCAGCTTGAGGAAGTCCACGGTGTTTATCCACTTTCCCGGCGACTCGATACCCACACCATTGCCATTAGCCAGGGAAGATAAATGATCCTTAACAAGGCTATAACCCTGCTCAGGATACACATCATCATCGATCTCTATTATATAGTCAGCACCAGCCTCGTATGCTAGGAGAAATCCATAGCTTGTCTCAGCGTGGGATCTCTCGGGTATAAGGGATAAGTATTTCTCATAAGAAGAACCATATCTAGATCTGAAGAAAGCCTCTCTCTCCCTAGGTCCGTGGAACTCTATATCGAGATCTTTTAGCATCTTGAGCGATTCTTGTCTAACCCTCTCATCCCCCTCATCAACAACTATGATCCTCTCCACATCGTCTAGATCACCTTTAACCCTAAAACCCCACAGATTATCAAGCACGTATATAGATGCAGTGACAAGCCAGACCTTTCCCCTCATTCTAGACACATAAAAAGTTATAGAAGGGATATTATAGGTGATTACTCGTATCTATCGCCCAGCTCTTTAGATATAAGGCTTTTCTCCAAACACTCACGTTATATTTGCCACTTGTTAGAGGCTTAATTGATAATGAGTAGAGTAGATCTGCAGGTTTGCTGCGGGGATTTATAGCTCTGCCTCAGCACCTAATGACTAGGATTGCTAGGTATTCCGCCTAAACCTCGATCTATACCTGTTCTGCTCAGTTTATTTAAAGCCATTACGTAACCATTAACGGGATTTAGTTGAGAGTAGGGGGCTTTCTTCACAAGATTCAGCCTTTTCTAGAGAGCCTGCTAGCACTTCTCATAGGGCTTGGAGTAGGGGCGCTATTGATCTATATATATAGATATGATCCTGTGGCCGGGTATCTAGGCCTATTCATCGGAGCTTTTGGAAATGCCACAGCATTGGCAGAGACCCTCTCGTATTCAATGCCACTAGCGTTAACAGCTCTTACTTTCGCTATTGGTATTAGGACTGGGCTCTTTAACATAGGGTCTGAGGGTCAGGTCTATATGGGAGCGTTAGCAGCAGTAGCCATAGGTTCAGCTCCTCTGGTCTATGCTGGCCATGCCCATATAGTCCTAACCCTTGTAGCTTCGGCTCTCGTGGGAATGCTATGGGCATTGATCCCAGCCCTGCTTAAGGTCTATAGAGGGGTTCATGAGGTGCTTAGCACTATAATGCTTAACTGGACAGCCTACTATATAACTATGTATATGTCATCCCAGGTTCTCGTCGATCCTGCGAGACCTGAGAAAACACTCTCCGTTCTCGAGAGCTCTAGATTCTCAACAATAGTTCCTGGAACAACACTCACAGGCGGGATCTTTATATCGATAGCCACTGCCCTCGCATACTACTTCCTCATATCTAGATCCGTTCTTGGCTATGAGATCTCCCTACTAGGATCTGGAATAGATGTTGCAAGATACGCAGGGGTTAATGTAAGAAAAACCATGATCTATAGTTTTCTAATAGGAGGGATAGCTTCGGGAATAGCTGGATGTCTACTGGTGATCGCTAGACCACCCACATATGCTATCTATGGTACTCTAGGCAACGTATCTGGATACGGCTTCGAGGGGATCGGCGTCGCACTTATAGGGCGTAACAACCCCGTAGGGATTATCCTGGCATCAATACTATACGGAGGTATAAAGAATGGCGGGCGGTTTATGGAGTACTACGCCGGGATCGATTCAGATCTGGTCAAAGCGATAAATGGTTTGATCGTTATATCGCTTTCAATGCCAGAGCTATTCAGGATCTTGGGGAGGTTGATGCGGGGTTGATGTTGAAAGGTATTATTAGAATATCAATCTACGCCGCGATCCTATCGGTAGTCCTTATACTCTTGCAACAACTGCTAGGAACGGATCCAAAGGCGTTTATACAAACAACGCTTCTAGCCATGACACCACTAGCACTAGCAGCAGCTGGAGAGGCGATCAATGAGAGGGCTGGCATGGTGAACATAGGGATTGAGGGTATATTTGCCATATCAGCGATAGCGGGCGTATATATGGCTGAGGCTCTTGGCAACGGCTACCTAGGGCTATTGTTTGGAGGCCTTGTAGGAGCCCTCATAGGGTTAGCAATGGCCGTACTGAGTATATACGGTAAGGCTGATCAGATAATAATGGGAATGGGGCTAAATATAGCAGCGATGGGTATAACACCATTTCTCCTAAGAGCTATATGGGGCTTCCCAGGGCTCCATCTACCACCAAAAGAGGTGCTCATACAGAGGCTAGATATATATGGTTTCCAAATATCAGTGGTCACCATAGCGGCTATAGTGATCGCTATAGCCCTCCACATAATTCTCCACAAAACATACCTAGGCCTCTGGATAAAGGCCGCGGGTGAATCGCCAGAGGCTCTCGACGCTGCTGGCCATAACGTTAACATGATAAGGATGATCACACCAACTATAGGGGGATTCCTAGCAGGTCTTGGAGGTGCTTTCATGCCGCTGGACTTCTTTGGAAGCATAACTAAGGAGTTCACCGCTGGGAGGGGCTTCATAGCCCTCGCCTGTGTGATATCTTCAAACCTAGAACCTATTGGATCCCTAGGGTTCGCCCTGATATTCGGCCTAGCGGATGCCCTGGCACCTGTAATAGCTATTACCCCGGGCGTTAAGGAGAGAGTTCCCTATCAATTTATACTAGCCCTACCATACATAGTCACATTAGCAGTAGTGGCAATAGCTGTTAAGGGAAGAAAACTTCCCAGAGCTCTTGGGATCCCCTATTCCAGGGAATAAATCACATTACCTTTAATCCAAGATCCCGTAGGAGCTATAAGGCTATGAAGCTTTAGAATAGCTTTTAGTCTACTAGTGTGTAGGATTTACGATCCCGGTTTCCACCATATCTCACAGTTCTATCATTATATTCTGTTTATTATTATAACGAGTTATCGTATAATAGTCATGGTATCGCTAATGGGCGATTCTGCGGGTCACAATAGGCCATATATCTCCATGCGTGGTATAGTCAAGATATATCCGGACGGCACCCTAGCGCTCAGAGGGGTTGATCTAGATATTTATAGGGGGGAGGTCTTGGGCTTATTGGGCGAGAACGGTGCTGGGAAGACAACCCTTATGAAGATCTTATCCGGGTTTTTAAGACCAACTAAGGGTTTGATATATATTGATGGAAAGGAGATCAGGTTCCGAGACCCCTCGGACGCTATTAATAGAGGTATATATATGGTTCACCAGCATTTCTCCCTAGTACCCTCATTCACAGTGCTTGAGAACCTATGCCTTGTCCATGGAAGGGGCTTTTTAACTACGCTCAAAAGCTTAGATCTCGACATCGTTAGGGAAAGGGCTAAGAAGCTGTTAAATGTGCTAGGATTCGATGTACCTCTAGATATTCCTGTTGAGAATCTTCCAGTAGGGGTTAGGCAGAGGGCAGAGATCCTTAAAGCACTCTTCATAGGAGCGGATGTCCTGATCCTTGACGAACCTACAAGCCTCTTAACACCCTACGAGGCTAAAGAGCTATTCAGGTTTATTAAGGAGTTGACGCGGAAAGGAGCTGCTGTGATCTTTATAACCCATAGGATAAGAGAGGTCATCGAGGTAACAGATAGGGTAGTGGTTCTTAGAAGAGGTCTTGTAGCTGGTGAGATGACTACTAGGATCGCTACTCCTGAGAAGCTCTCTGAACTCATGGTTGGGGGAGAAGCCATAGTTAGGAGAGAGGTTGCGGCTGGTGAGAGAAACGTATCCGCGGACAAACCTATCCTCAGCGTCAGAGGTCTCGTGGTGCTTGATGATCTTGGGAGGCCTGCTGTTAAGGGTGTAGATCTAGATCTGTTCCAGGGCGAGGTATTAGGAATAGCTGGTGTTGAGGGGAACGGCCAGTCGGAGCTTGTAGAGGCTATTACGGGGCTTAGAAATGTTCTCAAAGGCTCTGTAATCCTCAATGGTGTTGATATAACGAACAAACCTCCTAGCTATATATATAGACAGGGGCTGATCCATATACCGAGCGATAGGGATAGGCTCGCTCTAGCACTGGATATGAAGATCTATGAGAACATCCTTATAGGTCTTCAAAGAGACCCGGCATATCACTACAATATGATCCCATGGATCATAAATTGGGATATGGTGAAGAAAGCTGCCAAAGAGCTTATAAAAAGATTCTCAATAGCAGCTGAAACCCTGGATGTCAAGGTAAGAGCACTAAGCGGGGGTAATAGGCAGAGGCTCGTCATAGCCAGAGAGCTTAGTAAAGGAGCCAGGGTAGTTGTAGCGTCAAACCCCACCAGGGGTCTCGATATAGCGTCAACAAGCTATGTGAGGGCCATATTAAGAGAACTAAAGGATAGAGGTGCAGGTGTTCTTCTCATATCATCGGATCTAGACGAGATCCTGGAATTAAGTGATAGAATAGCCGTAATCTATGATGGGAAGATCCTGGGTATCCTATCTAGAGAAGAGGCTAAGAGAGTCGATATAGGGCTAATGATGGGCGGTGTCCGGACTTCATAGACCTCATAATAGTTAGTCACGATACTAGCTACCCAGCCTTTGGCTTCACTAGCCTAGAACTCATTTACAGTAGCCCTTATCATTGACCTCCATCGTTCTGCGTGATCTCTACTCACAGCTCTCCTTCATATTTTTAGCCCAGTATTGTGAAGGGAACCCGGCGTCCTGGCTTTTCATATTTTCTTTACACTTTTGGTCTCTACTAACACACGTATTATGGACAAGAATCCATTGGAAGCGAAATAACTTACCACGATGTTAAAGCCTGGTGTGGTAGTACTATAGTGGCATTTTTAATAGTTTTATGTAATTTATATTAAACTGATAATTTGTATCGGTAAGGTTATATATTCCTAGTCCTTAATCTTAAGAGGAGATTTTCATGGCGACTTTCCATGCCAAAACTCTCAAAGGAATCTCCAGAACCGTTATAGCTGTAGTGATACTCGTGGTAATTATAGCTGCAGTGGCAGGTTATATAGTAGTAACACAACAAAGAGCACCAGCAGCTGTTCAGACAACCCCTACACAGAAGTTCAAGATAGCTATAGTGTCTGATATAGGTGGTAGAGGCGACCTCAGCTTTAACGACATGGCCTTTAAAGGAGGCGATGATGCTAAAAGGGATTTCGGCATAGGTGTTGTTGAGCTTGTTAGTAAGACTGAGCAGGACTATATACCTAACCTAAGAACAGCAGCCCAGGATCCCGATGTAAAGCTAATAGTAGGAGTCGGGTTCCTACTAACAGAATCCCTAGTCACTGTAGCCCTTGAATTCCCCAACAAGTTCTTCGCAGGAATAGATACAAGCTCCCAGGAGGTCGTTAAGGAGAAGTATAAAGATAAGTATCCCTTACCTAACCTCCTCGACATAAGGTTCGAGGAGCATAAGGGGAGCGCCTTAGTGGGAGCACTAGCATGTTTAACAGCAGCGGCATATAACTACCCATATGTCGGGATGGTTCTGGGGATAGAGATACCTGTTCTCTGGAAATTCGAGGCTGGGTATAAGTGGGGCTGTAACTGGGCTTTGGAGTGGTATAGGTCGAAGTTTGGCAGAGATCCTCCCGGGATAGGGGCGACACCGGTTAAGAGCAGGGTTCTATGGACATATACAGGCACTTTCAGCGATGTTATTAAAGGCTATACTGCTTCGAAGCCAATGTATGAGAAAGGCGCTATAGCTGTATATAACGTTGCTGGCCCCCTCGGGCTGGGTATAAACCAGGCTGTGGAGGAGATAGCTAAGACTAGAAACCTCACTAGGGGACCTCCCTTCTGGATAGGTGTTGACGCCAACCAGGACTGGATCAACCCTGGGTTTGTATTAGCATCTATGATGAAGAGAGTGGATAAAGGTGTATATATAGCTACAAAACTTGTGCTTGAGAACAAATTCACAGAGGTGGTTAAGAGAAATAATGGCGTGCTTGTTCTAGGCATAGGCACTAAGATCGATGGTGAGCTGGCCGAAGGGATCTCTGTAAGTACGCTCCAGGATCTAGACGAGTTTATACAGATGGGTATAAACGCTGAAAATCTAACCGGTAAGAAGGTGCTCCCAGCACCGCCCGAAGAGATCAAGGCTAGGGTTAAGGCTATGAGGGACTCAATACCATCATGGGTATGGGAAGGTGTTAAAGAGCTTGAGGATAAGATAAGGCGTGGGGAGGTAAGCGTCCCACTGCCCCTCACTCGAGATGATATAAATAGTATTAGAAATACTTATGGATAGATCTCTCACAGCTCGATCAATATTCTTTTTAACCCCTAACCTTTTCTAAACATACCTAGCGCTTGATACTAAAACTCTTTATGGATCCCTGATAACTATCTATACCCTCATAGCGAGGTATCTATATATGTTTAGCCTTGGTGAGTATTCCTTTACTTTATAGTATGACTTTATTGTGAGCCTAGAGCCTGAGGATCTCTCGATCTCCCTCCCCATAGTCTCTGGTTCGTCTGTGAGTGCATATATATAGGCTCTACCACCTTTTACCAGCGCGTTTGCAATAGCATCCACGCTTTCTAGAATGTTTGTCGGGTTATCAGCTATCACGGTGGTGAAGACCCCTCTGAGTGGCATGTTATTGGCATCGGATATTATTGGCATGACCTCTCCTAAAAGCTTATTCATATATATGGATCTCCTCATATGGGTAACAGCATCGCTATTTATATCGCTTGCCACTACCAAGCACCTCCTGATCCTAGCTATGTTTATCGCAAAAGCCCCATAGCTTGAGAACATATCTAGAACAAGCTCTCCGTCCTCCACCTCAGTTGCTATCCTCAGCCTCTCGCTCCCAAGCCTTGGGTTTACATACATCTTCGCTATATCTACAGAGAACCTCAAGCCGTTCTCTCTATATATAGTCTCTGTTCTTCTCTCACCCCCGAGATGCTCTAGCTGCTGGATCCTCAGCGAACCCCTAGCAGGGCCTCGAGCATATACAGCCCTAACCCTCTTATGGATCTTCATTATGGCGTTAGAGATCTCCCCGCCATATCTCAGCAGATCATTCTCATCGATCCTTATAATAGCTATATCACCAACAATATCAAAACTCCTAGGAAGCTTCTCAAACACATCTTGAGGCAATATATCGCTAAGCAGATCCCTATATGTTAAACCCTTAGCCAGATGCTCTCTGTGCTTCTCGCTGTGCATGTCTCGCACCCAGGTTGATATCTCTTCACTAGTTTCGGAACGTGTAGGTTTAAATAAACAAGATCTACCGGTAATAAAGAGGTCAATACTAGTTAGCCACTGTTCTTAGGAAGTAATCTAGGTTAAAAGGCTTCTTCGATCCGGTAGTTTAGAGGTATTGTTTTAATCTAGCTGGCAAGTACTTTGAGGTTCGGAGGGGGGCTTGTGTGTCGAAGGTCGTGCTCGTGACCGGAGCATCATCGGGCATTGGGAGAGATCTAGCTCTAATGCTTGCTAGAGAGGGATATAGTGTTGCTCTAGCGGCAAGAAGGGTTGAGATTCTTGAGAAAGTTGCGGGCGATATAGCTAGTATTGGTGGTAGGGCTGAGGTCTTTAAAGCCGATCTATCTATATATAGTGATTCTTCAAACCTTGTCAGATCGGTTGTTGAGAAGCTGGGTAGGATAGATATCCTTATTAACAACGCTGGGTTTGCTATCTATGGCCCTATAGATGAGATCAGTGATGAGGAGATCCAGAGGATCTTCTGGGTCAATGTGATCTCACCGACGATCCTTATGAGGGAGGCGTCTAGATATATGAAGAAAACAGGGGGCGGCTGTATAGTGAACATAGTCACCCTCGCAGTATACACCCCGATGCCATGGCTCTCCCTATATAATGCTACAAAAGCTGCCCTCAAAGCCCTCACAGACGTGCTCAGGATAGAGCTAAGCCCCTATGGGATAAGAGTCATAGGGGTCTATCCAGGGTATGTCGATACAGATTTTCACAGGAACGTTGTCCTCACCGACAGCTCGATGAAGCATAGGTGGAGTGTTAGGGGCTCTTCCATAGCTCCTGTGCTTAGGAGTAGTGAGGTTGCTAGTGAGATTGTTAGGAGGATAAAGGATCCTGGGTTTAATGGCGATATAGTGATTAGTGCTAGGTATAAGCTGTTAAGATGGCTTGCCCACCACTTCGGTGGAGCTGTGGTTAGGGTTATCAAGAATAACTATATAAATAATTATATCAAAAGACAAGGCTAGACAGGCTTCGAGTTTCTAATATACTTTTTGATAGGAAGCCTGTAATTCAGGCCTCGACAAGATCCATAATAAATAAATATATGATGCTGCTAATTCTTCTAAGGGCCATGCTGTTAGTAAGACGATATACTGCTGGTGTGGAATGCTATAGCTGGAGCCTCTTTAGAGATATGCTCATAGCCTGGTAGTATGTCACATCACCGTACATGTCTACAACCGCTATAACCGGGATCAGGTCTTTATGCTGGGAGCTCTCGATCCATGAGAGGAGGGTTATGAGGGGTACTCTAGCACCCTCCTCTGTAACGTATACCATGTATTTCTCACCCTCGTGCTCGACTATGATGCTTCTCTCACCATAGCCCCTCCTAATCCTTCTCCCCCTGGATGCTAGGTCTGTAAATACTGTGAAGTATATCCACCATAGATCGCCGCTAGCGTATCTCATAAAGAGCTCCTTAACTCCGAGCTCTCCGTCTTTCTCATCAATGGCTTTTGCTCTACCGCTATAGACTAGATAGGACGCTTCGAAAAGATCTATTGCATCCCCCTCCCTATATTTCTCATCCCCTTTAACCACGGTTATCTTATCCCCAGCCCTAAGCACGATCAATCTTGATAACCCCCAGAAGGGCTAGATTTATGAGCCTTATAGACTCCATCTCGAGGATCTCAGCCCTGTTGAGGGCCTCATCAATGCTTCCACCTACGAGCACTACCCCATGCCCATCCATGATGACAGCAACGTTCCTCTTATCAACCAACTGTTGCGATACGGCTTTAGCCAGCTCCCAGCTCCCCGGCTCTAGCCTCGGTATATATGATATGCCTCCCAGATATGCTCTAGCCTCATAGCTCTCTTCGAGAAGATCTCTCCTTAGAAGCCCTGCCCTGTGGGCTACCATTGTGTAGACCTGGTGCGTATGGATCACTGCGTTGACATCATCTCTAGCCCTATAGATCTCTAGGTGAACCTTATACTCCGAGGAGGGCTCTGCCCCCATGATCCTGTTACCTGTCGCTATATCAACTAGGCTTAGATCCTCTATCGTTAGCGAAGCTTTATCATAAGCCCTAGGGGTTATCCAGAAGTGGTTTTTATAACTACTCCTAACACTCACATTACCGGAAAAGGTTGAGTTGAATCCCCTCAAATATAGCCTCCTGGCCGCGTCAACAAGCTTTACCCTTACACTGACGTCGAAGCCCCTCTCCAAACAAGCTCCTAAGCTATATATAACGCTACACAGGGATTAAGCAACCCGTGATGCCCCCATGTGGTTGCCCACACTTATCAGCCCAGACTAGGCTTTCCCTCAAAACCCAGATACGAATCATGGGTTCATTGGGAGCTTTATCGACAGAGCATTGCTGGAGTCGCCTCACAGGTATCTGAGCAGAGCGCTAGGTGTAATGCCTTCTCCGCCTCTGATGCTTCTGCCCTCATTGGGGCAGGATCACAACATATAGTAGCTGAAAACATTAAAGCCTTTGCTCAGAAAACAAATCTATTCCAACAATATATTTCTTTCAGGTTATAGTAATTGGGATAGTGCTTGGTACATGATAAGATTATCGAGAGGGTTTTTGAGGAGCTGTCATCGATCCTTGGGAGGAGGGTTTCGAGAGATCCTGTTGATCTTGGTCTTCACGCTGTTGATGCATCGTCCTACTATTTCATCCCCAGAGATCTCTCTGAGAGATATGTGCTCGCAGCTCCTAAGGATGCTGAGGAGGTATCCGAAGTGGTCGAGGTTGCTGGTAAGCACGGGGTTTCGGTGATACCGCAGGGATCCTCAACAGATCTATCGATGGGTAGTGGGAGCATATCTTTCACAACAGCTAACCAGATCTATATGCTTGAGAGAGGCATTATACTCCACACGGGGATGATGAGCAACATAGAAGAGATATCGGAGACCGATAGGGTAGCGATTGTGGAGCCGGGGGTTAGGATTGATAGTCTTAACGAGGCTCTAGCAGAAACAGATCTCTTCTTCCCAGTAGATCCAGCCTCTGCTAGGGCAGCCAGTGTGGGGGGAGCTATAGCAACAGGGGCTGGGGGTTTGAGGGGCGCTAAATATGGGACTATGAGGGACTGGGTTCTCGGTCTCGAGTTTGTAGATGGTCTGGGCAGGATCCATAGGACTGGGTGTAGGACTGTCAAGTGTAGGCAGGGGTATGATATCACGAGACTCATGGTAGGCTCTGAAGGCACACTTGGGGTTATAACGAAGGCAGTGCTTAAGCTATGGCCAAGACCAGCTGCTATCTCGAGAATTATGGCTGTTTTTAATGATTTCAATAGCCTCTATAGGTTCTTCCTAGGCGTTAGGAGGGGGAGGGTTCCTCTCATAGCCGAGTATATGGAGAACAGGGTTGCCGACAAGGTGATCAAAACCTTGGGGCTAAGTATTCCTGCTGGGCATACACTCATACTGGATCTAGAAGCCGGGTCTACGGAGGAGGCTGAGAAGCTGTTAAAAATGCTTGAGAGGGATGCTAGGGATGCGGGTGCTTTCTATATCGCTACTGCAACGGATCGTGATAGGTCTTTCGAAGAGATCTATAGGTTCAGGAGGTCAATGTATGCTGGTATGGTTAAGATGAAGCTTAAGAGGAACATAATATTTGAGGATACAGCAGTCCCTATATCGAAGCTTCCCGAGTTTGTTAGAAGGGTTAGGGAGATAGAGGGTAGATATGGGAGAGAGATTGCTCTCGGAGGACATCTCGGGGATGGTAATCTCCATCCCCACATAGAATGCGATCTAGAAGATCCAGAGGACAGATCCTTGGCATTCAAGATAGCGAAAGAGATAGTGATCGAAGCGTTAAAGCTTGGCGGAACCTCCAGCTCCGAGCACGGGATAGGCTCGATGAAGCTAGAACTATTGTTAATAGAGCTGAGGAATAAGGGGTCAGAGCACACCCTAGATCTTATGATCAGTATAAAGAGGGCATTCGATCCAAAGTGGATCCTTAATCCAGGGAGAGTGATCCCAACTGAGCCGAGTCGGAAAATATAACCCGTTGGATAAGGCTTGGCAGGAGTTCAGAAAATGTGTCTTCTGCGGATTCTGCGAATCATCATGCCCAACTCTTAAAGAGACAGGCGAGAGGGGCTATGGCCCTAGAGGCCGTGTCAGAGTGGTGGGGCTTCTCCTCAACGGTATATATTCCAAAAAAACCGCTGAATATCTATACACATGCCTCCTATGCTATGCCTGCGTACCCCCATGCCCCACTGGTGTAGATATACCGGGTCTTGTGGAGGCAGGGAGATCTATTTTGGTTAGGATGTCACGAGGGAGTAAATAAGCGTTCGACCCTTATCTTTTAGCCTATCTTGCTACTAATGAACCTCTCCCTGGGTAAAGGCTTTAAGATTTCCCAAACGTTATGAGTGGCAAGAGAAAACAACTTTGTAGTAGCATTGCTATCAGAAACGAGGATAGAGCTCTCCTGAGAGTTCTGGCTCTGTAAAATCCACTCAATAAAGCTCCAACAAACCTATATCTCGTAACTGATTTTAGAGGCCGTGACCAACTGTTTCTGATTTCATGATGGTTTATATTAAACTCGTAGCTCTGTGGGAACATTATATAAGCTCTATGTATTTTACTGTAGATCCAGGATAGAGGTTTCCCCACAGCATTGAGCCAGAGCAATGCTATGGAGAGAAGCTATGGGTAGAGATCACTCCGAAAGTATGGAGACCGGGGATATGGGCTCTAATTAAAGGAGCTCTGAGGCCGAGGAAGCCGAGGGAAGAGCTGTTTGTATAAAAATACCGACCTCAATGAAGCCCGAACCCCCGCATTGACTGCCTGAAACAATAGATCTAGGTGTTTTTTTTTTAACATTCCTGGAGGCTTATTTTGCTGTCATGTCTATATAGTGGCGGGCTGGCCATGGATACCGATGCTATGGGTAGGATCGTTGAGGTTGAGCATACGGCGGATGTGATGTATATAGTCGAAGCCCAGTCTCTTGAGAAGCTCTTCGAATATGCTGCTCTGGGGATGTTTAGATATATATCGCCAGATCTATCGAGGGTATCGCCTATAATTGGTGTTGAGCTCACATGCAGGGGCATAGATCTTGAGAACCTCCTATACAGATGGCTAGAGGATCTCCTAATACTCCACGATACACGTGGGCTTGTCTTCTCCAGATTCATTATAAAAGGCATATATAGGGTTGAGGAGGAGGGGGAGCAGAGCTATATATTGAAGGGTTTTGCTGCTGGTGAGAGATATGATCCTAGGAAACACGCTCCCGGAATAGTTGTGAAGGCTGTGACATACTCGCAAATGGCTATAGAGAGAGCTGGGGATCTCTGGAGGGTCTCTATAGTGCTAGACATATAGCTTATTTACACAACTGCCCATAGATCCTGGGAACATGTTATTATCTTAGTCGCAATATATTTACAATATATATTGTGTTTGTGAGGTTTAATCCAACGTACCCCATCTCTGAAAATATATTCTGTGTTACTGAATTATATTTGGTGCTTATATGGTTGAGATCCTGAAATATGATATTGTGATCCTCGGGTCAGGATTGGCTGGGCTCAGAGCAGCTTTCCAGGCAGCCCTTACCTCTAGGGATAAGCTCAGGATCGCTGTGGTGTCTAAGCTTCACGCTATGAGGAGCCACTCTGTAAGCGCTGAGGGAGGCATAAGTGGTGTCCTATACCCTAAGGAGACTAATGATAGCATGGATCTACATGCTTACGACACTGTAAAGGGGAGCGATTTCCTAGCTGATCAGGATGCGGTTGAAATTCTAGTTAGGCTAGCTCCTGAGGAGATAAAGTTCTTCGAACATCTAGGAACCCCGTGGAGCAGACTCCCGGATGGGAGAATAGCACAAAGACCTTTCGGTGGGATGAGTATCCCGAGGACTGCTTTTGCTGCTGATAAGACTGGTTTCTTCATGATGAGCACCCTTTATGACAACCTATTGAGATTCGAGAATGTGGAGTTCTATCATGAGAACATGGCGACATCGATACTAATAGAGAATGGGATGTTCAGAGGAGTAACAGCTATCGATATGGCTACTGGCGAGTTTAGAGTATTCCTTGGAAAGGCAGGAATAATAGCTACTGGTGGCGCTGGGAGGGTATATTCATTTGTCACAGTTGCTCACTCAAGCACGGGCGATGGTGTGGCTATAGCATATAGGGCTGGGATACCGATTAAGGATATGGAGTTTGTCCAATTCCACCCCACGGGCATGGTTCCGAGCGGTGTGCTAATAACAGAGGCTGCTAGGGGCGAGGGTGGGTATCTCATTAACAAAGAGGGTGAGAGGTTCCTCAAGAGATATGCTCCCCAGAGGATGGAGCTTGCTCCGAGAGATATAATATCAAGAGCTATAATGGCTGAGATCAGAGAGGGGAGAGGTTTTGTCCATGAGGAGTCAGGATTTGAATATGTATTGCTAGATCTAAGGCATCTCGGTGAGGAGAAAATAAATGAGAGACTACCAATGATAAGAGAGCTTTCAAAGAAGCTGATAGGCATCGATCCAGTAGATGAGCCCATACCAGTCAGGCCAGCTACACACTATACAATGGGGGGTATACATACAGACACCTATGGGCAGGTTATGCTTGACGAGAGTACAAGGATCCCGAATCTATGGGCTGCTGGAGAAGTAGCTTCAGTTAGTGTGCATGGGGCTAACAGGCTTGGAAGCAATGCTCTAGCAGAATGTGTTGTGTGGGGCAGACTTACAGGCGAGGCTGCTGCCCAGTATGCTATGAGGACCCCCGATACTGCGCTCCAGGTGAGCTCAACACTAGATGAGGCTATAAAGAGGGAGGAGTCGAGTGTTTTCGATAAGCTTCTACATGTTGAGAGCGCTGCGGAGAACCCATATGACATAAGGGAGGAGCTCCAGACAACAATGGACAAGAAGGTAGGTGTGTTCAGAGACCAGAGAAGCCTTGAGGAGGCATGGAGCACTATTAAGAGGCTTAAGGAGAGGTTCTCGAGGGCTAGGGTTGAGAATAGGACGAGGGTTTATAACAATAACCTCAGGGATTTCATAGAGCTTAGCTTCATGCTAGATATAGCAGAGATCATAGTGGTAGGGGCCCTCAACAGGACAGAATCTAGGGGCGCCCACTACAGGCTTGACTATCCAAAGAGGGATGATGCTAACTGGCTCAAGCATACTCTAGTCTATTACAGGAGGGGAGAGCCTCCGAGCATAGGCTATGTGCCTGTTAGGATAACTAGGTGGGCGCCTGAGGAGAGAAAATACTGAGGTGATCCTTGTGGCTGTGAATAGGCAGAGGCTGAGGCAATACGATCTCGAGGGATGGGTTCACGTAACCTTCTACAAAGCAGCTGTTCTGTTCTCCATAATAGAGGCTCTCACCATACTAGCATATTTAACAAGCCCCTCACCTATTACCTCTACGGCGTTTAGGGTGTCTACAATTATATATTGGTTCCTTCTAACCCCCTCTTTTTACGAGCTCACGAAAGGGTTTCTCATGATATATAGTAGGGGGGCCTTTATGAGCCATATAGCAGAGAATGTGAGGGAGAGACTTTTACAGCGTTACGGCTCGAGGGCTAGGCTAGCATCGGTAGCTCTCTATGCAGCAATCATATTGTGGATCATTGCCCCAATAGTCTTTATCCTGGGGTGGTTGTATGGCTAGGGCTAGCTGGGTTATGCTCCTCCACTATCTAGGCTACTTTGGCTCCATGATCCTGGTCTGGTTGATCATGGTCTCATCGTTTCTAAAGGGCCAGCCCTTGGTAGAGGTGGTTCTCCCAGTTCTTCTACTCCTAGCATCAATCCTCTTCGGAGTAGTGGGACTGTTACACGTGGTTGGGGGTGGGAGTCATGGTGGAAAAAGGTAAAGGGTATAAGAATGTTATCATAAAGGTTAAGAGATACGATCCCGGTAAGGGCTTCTATGATAGTGAGTATAGTGTTAAGGTTAGCAGATACTCTACAGTGCTCGACGCGCTTCTCACAATAATCGAGAAACAGGATCCGACGCTTGCTGTTAGGTATAGCTGTAGAATGGGTATCTGTGGGTCTTGCGGAATGATTATAAACGGGGTTCCGAGACTGGCGTGTGAGACAAACATAATGGGGCTAGGTGTTGATAGGATATATGTCGAGCCCATGTATAACTTAAAGATTGTAAGGGATCTTGTAATAGATGCGAGCGACTTCTTCAAGAAACACAGATCCGTGAAGCCATACCTCATAAGAAAAGATGAGGAAGAGCAGTTCAGAGCTGCAGAAGAGTATAGACAGACGCCAGAGCAGTTGGAGAACTTCCTACCATTTGCATACTGCATAAAATGCGGGCTCTGCGTAGCAGCATGCCCGGTTGTTGCTGAAAAACCAGGATTCCTAGGACCACAGGCTCTCGCACAGGCTTATAGATGGTACGCAGACTCAAGAGATCAAGGCGGCATCGCAAGGTTAGAGCTTGTAGACAGCTTCGATGGTGTCTGGTCATGCGAGTTCGCTGGATCGTGTAGTCGTGTGTGTCCAAAAGGAGTTGATCCGGCTTTTGCTATCCAGATCCTTAAGACAGAGATCTTCAAGAAAAGACTACTTAAACACTAGTTTTTTTTTTTAAATAACCAACACCGGGTTCGGGGTTCGAGCTTCATGGCGGTTAGTATCTTTTGCTACTATGCTTCACCTTTGATTTCGTCGACCTCAGGGTTCCTTATATTGAAACTCTATATCATTAGTCATAGCTCTTTCGAGGCTACCTCGATCCACAGCTCTTCTCGTCGATCATAACAGGTTCTCTGCTACGGCGGAACCCTCGCTATAAAGTCTAGAGAGCTAGTTGGGATATTTAGATAGCATTATCACGCGCTCTGGGGTCTGGCAAGGATATATGGGCATTCTTTCCAGTGTAGAGAGCATAGCTTTGCCTCGTACTTGGTGAGGGCTCTTCTCAGCACGTTGCAGAAAGCTACGTACCCTGTCCCTGCGTTCTCTATCCTATAGCCTGGGCATTCAGAGCTTATGGGTTCTTTTAGTAGGTGTATTGGTGAATAGATCTTTGAGGCAATCGAGTTCTTCGTAATAACCCTCACGCCTCCTTTTCCACTATTACTATTATTGTTATTCTCAGGCGGTCTATTTACCCCGAGATCCGTGTTCACGTATAAAGAGCACCCCATATAGGTCTCTGGCGGGCCTCTACACCTAGATGCTGCCACGACACTATCGTCCGGCTCCTCGAGTTTTGGTGAGTGACAGGCACCGCCTCTGTAGAAGGGGCACGGCATATCCTTCCCAGCAATATTAGTTTGAGATATACATATTCAGATACCCCGCCAGATCTGTTTCTATTGTCTCTGGGTCGTTTCTTCTCTAGTAATTCCTGGGATTTCATGATCCTGGGGAACTGTGTTTGTCACGATCATAGATGGGTGCTGGGATGTTTTACCTACGCCTGTTAATAGTTATTGGTTTTGTTATTCTGAGTGGTATCTGATTGTTATGGATGCTTTCTCACCAACCTCTTCTCTTAGTAATGCCTCTATCCTTGATACTATATCGTGCGCCTTATTCACATCCATATTTCCTGGTAATACGCATACCACGTCTATCACCAGCTTTTTACCCAGGTAAATGGCCTTCACACTCTTGATCCTTGCGAGATCCTTTATAGAGCTGTCCCTCTGTATAGCTTTAGCAACGATCCTGTATAGATCCTCAGCATATCCTCTCTTAGGCTCTATATGGACAAGCACGCTTTCAACACCCTCTACCAGGCTCTTGATCCTTCTCTCAACCTCCGACGCTATTCTCGAAGCCTCTCTTAGACTCATCGTGGGGCTTACCTCTATATGCATTCTCACGTGATAGCCTTTCTCGTCTTTGAAAACCTCTACATCGTGAACACCCAGAACCCCTGTTACCCTTGATGCTATATCGCTGCTCTTCGACGCTATCTCGCTCAGCGTGGATCCTCCTTTGGGCTCCATGTGGATCACGAGATCCACGTTCCTGATCGTTGAGCTCCTGACCCTCTCCTCAAGGATATCTATGATCTTATGGGCCTCTACAAGATCTATGTTGCCAGAGATCTCAACAACAGCGTCTATAAAGATCCTAGGGCCAGCCCTCCTAGCCCTTACACTCTTAACACCTAGATCTAGGTCTCTGCATGCTCTTCTAAACATCTCGATAGCCTCAATAGGTGCTCTATCCATCAGCTCGTCTATTGAGATCTTTGCGAGCCTGACCGCTGCTATGGCGAAGTAAGCAGCTATAGCTATGCCAAGTATAGAGTCTATTATAAGCAGGGGTATCTTTTCACCAACCACCATGCCCAGGATGCTCATAATAAGCACGGACGATGTTGCATAGAGATCGCTACTATAATGAAGGGCGTCTGAGGCTAATAATAATGATCCGTATCTCGATGCCCCCCTACTAAGAGCCTTCGATCTCCAGTAATCGATCAAAATGGTGATTAGCAATAAGAAAGGTATGAGGGGTGTGAACTCCACATAATGATCATAGGCTCCAGTGATCCTGAGTACAGCCTCGTAGGCTATATATAGAAGTAACGCGACAAGGGCTAGAGAGACGCCAAGGGATCCGAGGCTCTCAGCCTTACCATGCCCGTATGGATGCTCCTGGTCGGGCTCCTTAATAGCAACGCTAATTGCTACCAGGGCTATTATCCCCCCTACTATATCGCTCAAGCTATGCACGCTATCAGCTAGTATGGCAAGGCTGCCGCTATATACGTAGGCTGTAAACCTTATACCTAGCATAGCTAGGGATGTAAGTAGGGATATTGCTACAAGCCTCACCCTAGGATCTATCTGCAAGACGGGACCCTTCATGGATTTGAACGAGTCCATTCTATATACTGCTGTAACCCTAAAAACTTAAAACCAACAATGAT
The DNA here is from genome assembly GCA_035559775.1 of Sulfolobales archaeon. GTDB lineage: Archaea > Thermoproteota > Thermoprotei_A > Sulfolobales > AG1 > AG1. The sequence continues at coordinate 43,985 of DATMAU010000008.1, read as the reverse complement.
TCAACACCGTTCCATTCTAGTGAAGCTTGGTTGGAAAAAGAAGTTAGGGCTGTATTGACAGGACTTATCTTAATATTTAATTTATTATTTCTTCTGCTCTTGTGGCTTCTTTTCCTCCTTCTTCTCCTCTTTCTTAGCCTTCTTAGCCATAGTACCTCGCTCCTCCATAATTATTATAGTTATGGGGTTGTCTTTTAAGCATTTATTATCGCTGATCTCTTAGCCCTATAGATAGTTTCCTGCCTATGGCTGCTACTGCTTGTCCTATTATTAAGCCCTGCTTTTTGTTATATATGGTGATTACCATGTATATCGAGAGGTTCGTGCTCCGGAAGCCAGGCATAGCTGTACATGGTGGGGCTGGTGAGTGGAGCCTTGATAGTGAGGGTGAGAAGAGGGTTAGCAAGGGGTTGAGGGAAGCTCTAGAGACTGGGTTTAATATATTGGTAAGCGGGGGTTCTGCTATCGATGCTGTTACCGAGGCTGTCTCGGTGCTTGAAGACTCGGGGGTCTTTAACGCAGGTTCTGGTAGCGCTCTCAACTCGGCTGGATATGGGGAGCTTGATGCTGGTGTGATGTACGGTCCTACGATGTTTTCTGGCGCTGTGGCCGCGGTGAAGGTTAAGAATCCTGTTAGGCTTGCTAGGGCCGTGATGGAGAGAACATCCCACGTGATCCTATGTTGCGATGGGGCTGAGGCATTTGCTAAAACGCTGGGTCTAGGGCTAGAGGTTTTCAGACCTGGGGAGGAGCAGGTTAGAAGGTATAGGGATCTGATCTCTAGGATCGATAGTGGAGATATACCCCCATATGTTAGGGCAAATAGGGATTTTGTGAAGAGAATACTGGGAACAGGGATCCATGGAACTGTCGGTGCAGTAGCTATAGACGGTGAGGGCGGGCTTGCTGCGGCAACAAGCACTGGAGGGATCTGGCTAAAACTCCCTGGCAGAGTTGGGGATACACCTATCCCTGGGGCGGGTTTCTACGCGGATCGAGAGATAGCCTGCTCAGCAACAGGGGTAGGGGAGGCTATAATGACGCTATCTCTCTGCAGATCCATAGCCCTAGCATCTAGGTTCATGGGATCAGTATCGTCTGCGATAGCATACTCGTTCGAGGAGCTTGAGAACCTCCCGAGGTTCAGGGGCTATGCACATGCTGGTGTTATAGTGCTTACCAAGAACTCGGATCTATATATGGCATTCAATACTAAGGGGATGGCTAGGGGTTACATTTCCACAGACCAGAAGACACCTTTCACGGCCGTAAACAAGCTATAGCCGGCCGTCTTGCGGTATTGCTCCGCATTTAATATGATTATTTATTAATCTTAGAGACGTGTTACCGAGATCAAAAGATTTTTGTGAAAAACTACGGTTCAGCTATTCCTAGTTATCCTACTTAGTAGGCGTAATGTTCTTGTAGGACTAGAGATCTAATACTAGCCGTTTGTCCCTGGATGTTCATTCCACTCATTTTATTCATGGTCCATCTAGGGACTTCAACCTCAGCCCGCAGGATCTCTGATCCTGTGGGGTCATGGGCGGCCGTCGAGCCTAACGGCACGCGGCTCCCATCTAGCTTTGCCCCAGGTGGCTTGGAGCGCTGCTCCCATCGCCGCCCGAGGCCTGTGTGGGGAGACCCACACCGGGGATAATATCTTTCAAGGCTTTAAATACCCTTAGGTGTTGGCGGGAGAGCGGCTTTCGGGTATGCCCCAATACCCATAAGAATTTCCAAAGCCTATCAATCCTCACTATGCATATCAAAAAGAAAACAGCCCTATAAGTCCTTATGAGACCCGAAGGTTGGCTACGGCTTTAGTATTTATAATCCATTATAGTTCGATCTTTGGTGTTATCGATGAGGTCATCGATCAACTTGTGAATCGGAATGAGTATCGAGGGTTGCTCTCCTACATGAGATCTCTAAGAGTGATCATAAGAATCAGAGGCTTTATTAGAGCTTAAGGTATCGTGCCTTTTTAGGCCGAGCAACCATCATGTCTGGGAGCCTTTATTAACTATTTTTTCGAGGCGATAGTAGTAATACGTGTCTGCAGAATAGATCTCCTCTAGCTATGCATTCAGCAAGCTCGACTCTATGGCTGTTGGCAAGCATAGATATTGCTTTTGTGTGGAACTTTGTGCAGAATATATCAAAATGTCTTTTAGCTGCTTTGAGGACTGGGCAGTTTCTGCTCACAATCTCGACTCTATCTCCATCTATCTTTATACCGCTCATGAAGCCAAGGCTGTTAAGCTTCTCCACAGATTCCCTGAGATCCCCCGACCTATTCTTTAAGGCTATATCGATAGCCATGTTCTCTACAATATCCTCGATCCTGTTCCTAAGCCCTAATGCTGAAAGCCTATCCATGATCTCGATTAACAGCTCGTCATAGATCTTTGGGAGAGCCTCTATACCCTCCTCAGTCACCATATAAACCTTCCTAGGCCTCCCCACACCCTTTCTAACAAAAACATGCCTTACAAGGCCATAGAGTTCTAGTTTCTCTAAATGCTTCCTAGCGGCACTCACCCTTATCCCAAGCTTCCTAGCAACCTGTGCTGCCGTGGCACCCTCGCCTGCAACAATCTCAAGAACCTTTAGCATAGCACCAGTGATCCTCTTTTTCTCCATGCTTCACCAATACCGATATCGTTAGGAATTTTATATTATCATAGCTAAGCAGCGGATCTTGAATTGCTACGATAAGGTTTAGGCTTATACCATATTAGTAGAGTTAGTTTGTGGCTGCTTTACTATCTCGGATCCATCACAACTGCTGGTTTCGCCATCACCATGAAAAAACCCATCTAAGCAAATGGTTCCAAAATTTGCTAAGATAGTGATGCTGAATCCGTGTGGCTCCACAGCGTCTAAGCCTTCGTCTGCTGTTCCTAGTTTCATTATGGTTTATAAGAGCTAATAATATTAAATTCGTCTCCATGGAACACTATATAGGCTCTATATTTTTATGGGATACCCGCCCAGCGATGAGGGTAGGGATAGAGATTCGAGAGGCGAGGTAGAGGTAAAGAGATCCATGATGTGGGGGGTTCCCCACAGCTATGAACCCGAGAAAATCTATGAAGGGGAGCTGTGGGTAGAGATCACCCCGAACGGGTGGAGGCCAATGATATGGGATCCAATGAAAGGAGCCCTGAGGCATATGAAGCCAAGGGGAAGAGCAGTTGATACCAAGCAATATCAATCTCAATGAAGCCCGAACCTCTGACCATGGTTTATTTATACTCTGATAAGTAGTATTATAGGATGCGCAGAAGGGATTTTATAAAAATAGCTGCGGGAGGTCTCGTGACCCTAGGGGGTTTATTCATAGTCTATAGAATATTAACGCAACAATCTGGACAACCGTCGCCAAATACTGCAAGTATCTCTTCTGGGAGGGGTTCTGAATCTACTCTTGCTAACCTGGCTGAGGCTAGGGTATTGGTATCGAATCTTCAAGTACCATGGTCTATAGTGCCTGTAGGGAGTGGTGTTTATTTTGTGAGTGAGAGGGTTGGGAGGATCTCTGTAATAGTGGGGAATACTGTGAAGGAGGTGGTGTCGATGGAGGTTGCATCTGTGGGGGAGGCGGGTTTGTTGGGACTCGCTATCCATCCCGAGTTTCCTTCAAAACCTTGTGTGTATGCCTATATGAGTTACCAGGATTCTGGGAATATATATAATAGGGTTGTGAGGATCAGGGTTGATACTAACACGTGGAGGGCCCTATCGATTCAGACAATACTTGATAGGATACCGGGTAGCTATATACATGATGGTGGTAGGATCAGGTTTGGCCCGGATCAGAAGCTATATATAACTACCGGTGACGCATCAACAGGATCTCTAGCCCAGAGGCTTGACAGCCTTGCAGGAAAGATCTTGAGGGTCGAGGATGATGGAAGCGTACCAAAGGACAATCCATTCTACCCATCACCAATATATAGCTATGGTCATAGGAACCCGCAAGGTATTGATTGGCACCCATCACAGGGATTCATGGTAGCCTCAGAACACGGCTCTGTGGCACATGATGAGATAAACGTTATAATACCTGGCGGGAATTACGGGTGGCCCTACCATGCTGGAGTCGGTGGTGATAACAGGTTCATAGACCCCGTTGTTGAGAGCGGGACAGCTACTTGGGCTCCTTCGGGTGTTTCCTTCATAAAAGGTGATCTTTTCAAACAGTTTCAGGACGATCTTCTAGTCACATGCCTGAGAGGCGAAAGGCTCCTCAGGATCAGGTTCCTCGATACGAAGAGAGCATATGTTGCCGAAGAGCTCTTTATAGGTGTTTTTGGCAGATTGAGAGATGTGGTGATAGACGATGACGGATCTATACTCATCTCCACAAGCAATAGGGATGGGAGGGGTCTTCCCTCGGCAGAAGATGATAGAATCGTGAGATTAACACCAAGATGATCTCTTACAAGCGCGAAAGAATCTCTAAACGATTCAGGATCTCTCTTGTTAACAGTTACCACCCGTGTTTTACTATCTAGTCTAATCACATTGATAACCCTGCCCGGCTAGTGTTATTATTGATTGGTATCTCTATCCAGGTGTTATGGGAGCCTTTAACCCGCTCTTGACGGGATGTAACGCACTGATATTAGGTCGATACTGAATATAATATTTGGAGGCTGGGATATATTGATGAATTCACTCACTATATAATAGGGCTTAATTATCATGTCAGATGCTCTAAGGTTTCTAGGGCTGCTATGTTGGTGAGAAAGCTGGCTGCCCTCAAGGGGGGATTGTTAGGCCTTACAGAAACAGATCTTGAGGAAATAGCTGCTAGTGAGGGGGATCCTGAGGTGGTTTATCACGTCGGAGAGATTCTAAGGATCATATCCTCTCCAGAATATAGATTCTTCATTAGGGATAACGAGATCCATTACAGGTTATTCCATAGATTACCGTGGCATGTTCTCTACGGCCCTGAAGTGTGTTCCATATGTGGATGCGAGATCAACGAGCTCGGCTACTGCTGCTGCAGCGGGGCTGTTGACTAAGTAGGATTCCATATCAATCTTGCTATTTATATTTTTTTAAATAAATACAATGTAGGGTTATAGTTGAACACTACTAGCCATGAGGCTGAGATAGGCTCGGTCAGGGCTTTTGGCGGTGTAGGCTCGATCCTAATGCTACTCACAATAATACCCACTGTAGGAGGGATCCTAGGGATAATCGGCCTCGTATTCTTACTCATAGCTCTTAGAAAGCTCTCTGATGTGGCTAAAGACGAGTCTATATTTAGAAACGCCCTAATAGCAGTTATTCTAGGCGTTGTAGCCGTTGTGATCACAGCTCTCGTAATATTATCAGCTTTTTTCGGTGTTTTCTCGACTGTCATAAGATCTCAGGGGCCTATAACCATAACAGGGACTTCAATACCAGGTATTTTACAGACACAGACAACAATCCCTCCAGGCTTTCTTGGCCTGTTAGCATCAATCATAATAGCCCTAATAGCGCTCTGGGTTTTCTTAATAGCATCCTCTTACTTTCTATATAAATCCTACAAATCAGCAGCACTTCAAACAGGGGTTGGGCTATTCTCAACCGCGGGGCTTCTATACCTTGTGGGCTCGATCCTGACGATAATACTGGTAGGTTTTGTGATAATCCTTGTTGCCATCATATTACAGGCGGTAGCATTCTTCTCACTACCAGGATCTTTCAAGAAGCCAGAAACCCCTAGTTCAAACCCTACCTAAGAACCGCCCTAGCCACCTGGATCCAGGGCCAGGATTATCCACACATCCTCCCCGTCGATTTAATAGGAGCAGCCAGATCCTCTTGTAGATCAGCTACACATATAGAATGGAATAGGATCTGCTTTATCTCAAAGGCGTTGAGATCGGTTAGCCTCTCGTCAAGCTGATCCCTACTCCTTTCATCTAATATTAACCTCTTCTGCTAGATAGTGTGTGAAAGGCTGGAGAGGATGGGGGAGGAGGATAAGTACGAGAGGATAGTAGATCTGGCTGTGAGGAGAGGCTTCTTCTGGCCCTCCTACGAAATCTATGGGGGAGTTTCGGGACTATATGATCTAGGCCCTCTAGGGACTCTCCTTAAGAGAAATATTGTTGAGGAGTGGAGGAGAGTGTTTGTCCAAAGACACCAGGAGTATGTTGTAGAGATAGAGACACCCATGATCGCTCCCTCAAGGGTTTTCGAAGCCTCAGGGCATGTGGAGAGCTTCACAGACCCTATAGTTGAGTGTACAAAGTGTGGGAGGAAATACAGGGCTGATCATCTGGTTGAGGCTGCAAGCGGTGTGAAGACAGAGGGTATGAGGCCTGAGGATCTATCGAGGATAATTGTTGAGAAGAATATAAGATGCCCACAGTGCGGGGGCCCCTTGGGGGAGGTTAGGCTCTTCAACCTCCTCTTTAAAACCACCATAGGGCCCTATGCCGATGCGGTGGGCTATATAAGGCCTGAGGCCGCCCAGGGCATGTTTACAGCGTTTAAGAGGGTTTTCGAGGCTTTCCGGGAGAGGCTCCCACTAGGGATAGCCCAGATTGGGAGGGTTGCTAGGAACGAGATCTCGCCTAGACAGGGTATGGTGAGGCTTAGGGAGTTCACTATAATGGAGATCGAGTTCTTCTACGATCCCAGAAACCCGTCCTGCCCTCTTCTAGACAGGGTTAAGAATAGGAGGCTAAAGATACTTACAGCTAGGGATAGGCTCTCAGGGGTTGATAAGCCTTCAGAATATACTGTGGAGGAGCTTGTGAGGGAAAAAATGGTTAGCGGTGAATGGCATGCTTATTGGATGGCCGTTGCCTCGGAATTTATCGAGGGGCTTGGTATAGATCCCTCGGACACTTATTTCGAAGAGAAGCTTCCTCACGAGAGGGCTCACTATGCATCCCAGGTCTTCGATCAGCTTGTCAGGGTATCGAGGTGGGGCTGGATAGAGGTTTCAGGGCATGCTAATAGGACAGACTATGATCTTAGCAGGCATTCCCTATATAGCGGCTCAGATCTCACAGTATATAGGAGATACCAGAGCCCTATTAGTGTGAAGAGAAGGAGGGTGAGAATTGATAAGCAAGCAGTGCTCAGGATCTATGGTGAGAAGGCCCCAGAGATCTTCAAGGCCCTCTCAAGCATAGACCCAGATACTCTGGATCTATCTGGAAGCGAGGTAGAGATAAGGGGTCTGAGGATCAGCAGGGATGTTTTCAGGGTAGAGGAGGTTGAGGAGCTAGTCCACGGGGAGAAGTTCTTCCCCCACGTCATAGAACCTTCCTTCGGTGCAGAAAGACTCCTCTATATCGTCCTTGATAGGGCCTATAGCGAGGAGGGCGAAAGAGTAGTACTCAAACTACCCCCAAGACTAGCACCTATAACTGCAGGCATCTATCCCCTGGTAGAGGAGGAGGATCTCGTGAGGATCGCTAAGAAGATCTACAGGGGTCTTGCTGAGGCAGGCTTTTATGTTATATATGATGAGAGCGGTAGCATTGGTAGAAGATATGCGAGAGCCGATGAGATAGGCATTCCCTACGGAATAACAGTTGACAAGCAGACACTAGAGGATAACACGGTGACGATCAGATTCAGAGATACTAGAGAGCAGATCAGAGTAAGGATCGAGGATCTTGTCGACTGGTTAAGAAAAAACCTCAACCCCTCATAAAGCATCACAGTAAATTTAACCAAAACATGCAGAAAGCTCGAGCCCCCTAGTAAAAATGGTTAGTTTATCTATAGTTATCCATTACTGACTACCGACCCGTTTGTCTCTAGATATTCATTGATATTACTTGATGTTCTCTCATATCCAGGGACTTCCACATCTACCCGCAGAGATCTTGGGATCCTTGTGGGCGAGGTTGAAGCCCCCTGATGTGGCCATGAATAAAAAGATGATTGGAATGAACATCCAGGGACAAACGGTATTAAATGAAGGGGAGCTATTGGTATTGTTACTCCGAACTGATCTATGTCGATAAAGCCGAGGGCATAGTAGTTGGTATCAAACGACATCAATTGCTATGAAACCCTAACTTCAATGACATGGAAGAAACGGAATGGAACCTGGGATTTTTTAAAGGTGGTGCATCGCTTACTATAGGTTGCAACAACATTTAAATAATGTCTTCATATATCATCACAGGATGCTCTTGGAGAGCGGGTTCGAGTTCTGGCTCGTCTGGATTATCTTTGGTGTGTCGATAGCACTTATAGTATCTAGAAGGGTTGAAGAGCCTCTTGCCGGTCTTCTAGGGGTCTCGCTCCTCTTAATGGTCGGTTTGGTCGGGCTTGGCGAAGCGTTTGGATCTATGGTTGACTGGAACATCATAGCGATCCTCCTTGGTATGTGGATGATATCCTACCACATGGTTGAGGCGGGGCTGCCCCAGCGGATCGTTAACGGTATATCGAGATATATAAAAACCTCCAGAGACGCGGCGCTTTTACTCTCGATTGTGGCTGGGTTTATAAGTACTGTGGTTGATAATGTTCTCGTAGTGCTTCTCCTAGTACCGATAGCAATAAGGATCGCTAGAGCCTATGGTATAGATCCTTTAGCAACAGCTCTGCTGGTAACGCTAACAGCCAATGCGACAGGGACGGCCCTGCTCCTAGGGGATCTCCCTCCACAGCTTCTCCACAGTGTTTTTGGGGCTGAGTTTATCGATTTCATATACATGATGGGGAGGCCATCGAGCTTTCCCATATTGATGGTATCTATATTGGCGGCTCTCTATATCTCGACAAAGATCCTCGTGCCTGAGAAGAGGATAGAGCAAAAAGTTGAGATTAGAAGCAGTAATAATGATAATAAAGGATATCTGGTATTCTCCCTAGTCATGTTCTTCACAGCCATACTTCTCATGAGCTTTAGAAAGGAGATCAGCATGGCTATCGGGAGGGATATACCGCTAGGAGTATTCCCACTAACAGTAGGCATTATAGGCTCTATGCTGTGTGAGAAGCTATATGGCAGGAGGTTTGGGGAGGTTGTTGAAAAAGGTATTGACTGGGGATCTATACTCTTCTACCTCTCGCTATTCATATTGGTAGGCTCGTTGGAAAAGCACCAAGGGTTAGAACCGATATCCGTATGGCTCTCAGGACTAATGGGCGATGTGTTTTTAGGCTATACAGCCATATACTGGATCTCTGCACCAATAGTAGCTTTCGTGGAGCACGATGCGTATATATTGATTATGCTTAGAAGCATTAAAGATGCCAATATAGAGAACCCGTGGCCCTTTGCCTGGTCTCTCCTATGGTCAGGAACCCTTGGGAGCAATTACACAGCAGCCGGGGCTCCTGCCCTTTATGTAGCTTTAAGGATTATTGAGAGGGAGACAGGGTTAAGGATAAGACCTAAAGCGATATACAGGGTAACTCTAACATATGCAACGATAAATCTCGTCATAACATACCTAATCTCAACACCAATATGGGCTTCTGTGTGAGGATATAGTTTGGTAAGCGGATCACCATATGGATATTTCTTTAGGGAGTGGTGGAAATTATTTAGGGAGTAAAGTAATATTATAGAGAGCTGATAGGTTTGTCACCAATACTAAGGAGGATCCTTGATGCGTCGTCAAGCATTCTTGTAGAGAAAGAACAGGAGATCAAGCTTATAGTAGCATCACTACTAGCTAGAGGGCATGTCCTCATAGAAGGCGTCCCAGGCGTTGCCAAGACCCTAACAGCAAAGGTTATATCCAGGCTCACGGGTCTTGATTTTAAGAGGGTGCAGATGACACCAGATCTTCTTCCAAGCGATATTATAGGTGGCTATGTATATGATCAGAGAACAGGTGTCTTCACACTCAGGAGGGGGCCTATATTTACTAACATCTTGTTCGTAGACGAGCTTAACAGGGCTTCTCCTAGGACGCAGAGCGCTCTTCTCGAGGCTATGCAGGAGAGGCAGGTGACGATCGAGGGGAACACTTATGTGCTTGAGGAGCCTTTCATGGTCATAGCTACGCAGAACCCTATCGAGACTGAAGGGATCTTCCCGCTCCCTGAATCACAGCTGGATAGGTTTCTAGTAAAGATAGAGAGCTCCTACCCATCGACGAAGGGCTTTATAGATATTATGAAGAGAGCCGATTTTATAGAAGAGGCTTCGAGAGAGCTTAAGCCAGTGCTATCTAAAGAAGAGATCCTAAGGGCCTCTAAAGAGGTATCCGAGGTTGTTGTTGATGACTCTATATACCAATATATAGCAAGGATCATTGAGGAGACTAGGATGCACAAGCTTCTAAGGCTTGGAGCGTCTCCGAGGGCTGGGATAGCTATTATAAGACTATCAAAAGCATGGGCCTATCTAGATGGTAGGAAATACGTTATCCCTGATGATGTGAAGGCAGTAGCCATACCAGCCTTAAGGCATAGGCTTATACTCAAACCTGAGTACGAGATCGAGGGCGGGGATCCTGTAGCAATAGTGAAAGAGATCCTAGACAAGGTTGAGGTGCCCAGGCCTTGAGAGGCTATGGCGGAGCTCTACTCTTAGTTTTAGTTGTGCTGTTGGCATCGATCTCGATAAACAGTGAAGCCCAGAATCCTGGATATAATACTACGGTAAGCTCTTCTCAAGATCTTGGTGATCTGAGCGTTTATCTGGGTATGCATACTATAAACTTTTCCCAGGTTCTAAGCCTCGGTGTTAATGGGTATAGTGGGTCTGAGGATCTGAACAAGTCCCTCTCAAATATCATTGAGGCTCTGAGGAACATAACCATGGGTTGTGACACTCTATCATGCATAGCCCAGAACAGGTCTGCTAGAGCTAGTATTGAGCATAGCGTGAGGGAGCTTGAGAGATCAGGTTATATAGACCCCAGCACTGCCAGTGAGATACTGGATAGTATGGATCAGGTATACTTGGGCGATGAGGCGCTTAAAAGGCTTATAAGCGATCCCGAGGTAGGACAGCTGATAAATAGTATATTATCGTCAGGAGTTAGGGATTACCAGGGCGCCCTAGGGATCCTTGACAGTCTCTTCAGGGGTGGGAGAATATCTCTCAACGAGTATGTAGCAGCCCTGGAACTGCTTAAGAGGTTATCGCTGAGACAAGGACAATGGGATCAGGCTTTAGCGATTGATAGGATGCAGCTTGAAGCGATAAAACAGCTAATCCTCTCTAACACTGCCGAGGGGCTTGTGAAGAGCCTTACCGGAATACTAGCTTCGTCAGAGACCTCGGGATCTGCCCAGCAGGGAGGCTGGGAGGGTAGCAGGACAACCTATCTAGGAGCCATGCCATCTAGCATCTACATACCAGTCTCAGCATCTATACCGGGGTTTGATTTTCTCACACTGGTGCTTATAATCATAGGTATATCGGCGGTAATGGTTGTTATTATCCTGGGAGTACAGGGTATTATCCCGAGTATTGTGAGAGGCCCTAAGCTAAAGAGAGAGCCCAGCCCTAGAGAGATCGGCCTGAGAGGAGGTGTTATAGGTGTTTACTGGAAAGCTGTAGGTCTCTTATCGAGAAAGATTCCAAAGAGGCCCAGTGAGACGCATAGGGAGTATCTTGAAAAGGTTAGGGAGAGGCTAAACAACACAGGGTCTTTCGAGGACTTGACAAAGATCTATGAGATGGTTAGGTATGGGCACGAGTCTGAGGAGGCGTATATAGATAAAGCTATTAAGGATTATGAGGAGCTCGAGAGATCTTGAGGATCTTGAAAATACTTGTAGAGATCATACCGAGGGTCTCGATCCTATCGATCCTATTGCCCATATCGCTAAAGACCGCGGAGCAGGCTCCATTCATACTATCAATACCGCAGCTAGTGCTCGGAGGCAGGCTTGATATAGCCTCGATACCAATACTGCTCCTAGTATCCCTTATCAGCTGTATAGCCACATTTATAGTCCCTTCCCCCTCCCTATATACGCTCACACTGTTCTTTACCTCTCTAGTCATCTTGCCAGGCTCGTTTTCGGGGGGTAATCTCCTTACAACTGTGGGGCTATACCAAGCTATATTCGTGTTATTCGTGATCCTTGTGATGGATGTTGTGAGAAACCACTATAGAGGGGGAGCTGCAACTCCGGTGATCAGTTACGAGGCGAGTTTAAAGGATCTTGTTAAGGGTTTCTCCCTATTCCTAGCCCTTATAATAGCAGTTCCGTGTGTTGTGTCCATATATATAGCCTCATATATATTTTCATTTAAGCTTTATAGTGCGAGCCCTTATCTATCAACAGTTATTTCTTTTCTCAATAGCAATCCAGTGGGCTCGATACTCGTCGCATCGGTGTTGCTCGGAGTGTTCTATATGCTGACAAGGCAGGCTATAGAGGCTATAATCTCCTACGTGATCCCCAGTCCTAGGGTTGCGCTCACAGATCTATCGAGATCTATTGACTTGAGATGGATAAAACCGCCCCTCAGCTCTTTAAGAGGCTTTATACTCTCATCGGTGATCACGCCCCCTGTATACTATATAGTTAGAGAAGCCCTGAGGATAGCTGGCCTAGTGGTGCAGAGCGGGCAGGAGGATCTATATTCGAGAATAGCTCTAGGTGTGATAGGATTAGCCATGTTTTTAGCGATATGGAGTATTCTTTCGAGGAGCATGTTTAGCGAGGAGAGGGAGCCCACGCCTAGAAGGATAGCGGTTCTGGTCTTGATAATGATAAGCATATATGTTATATCCTACCTAGCAGGCGTATCCCTAGGATTCCCAGCATCGCCCAGCCTTGACAACATGCTCAGCCCCCTAACCGCCTACTATAGGGATGCATGGATAGTTGCAGAGCTCGTGGTAAGGGCTATGGGTGTAGCTCCATGAGTAGCGATCCCAAGACGGGTGCTGGGAAAAAGGGTGTGAACGCCGAGATCCTTGTTGGCGCAGCCTCCATAATATTCCTAGCCCTTATAGGGCTTTTAGCGGTGCTCGAACTAGGGCCTCCGAGGATCATGATCTATACAGGGGCTTCTCCTCTCAATACAGGGCTTCTGGGCGCAAGCGATCTTTACTCAGAGACGAAGGGCATGTATCCCAACACAATTATTATTACTAACTGGAGCATGGTTAGAAACATTATTGCTGGTTGTAAAAACGCTGTCCTGATCACAATATCACCCGAGATCCCGTATTCCAGTTACGAAGCCGAGGAGATCGTTAGACAGCTATCCCAATGCGGATCCCTAGGACTCTTAGTAGCCGATGAGAGTGGCAATGCTAACCCCTTGTTAGAGGCTATAGGGTCTCGCATCCGGGTTGAGGGTACAAGGATCCTTGATCTATCAACGGGGCTCCCCTACCCTACAGCGGTTTTCAACACCTCGTGGGGTTATGGTGATAGAGTTACTCTCGACATAGCATCGCGCCTCATAGTAACCGGGAGTGGAAGCCAGGGTCATGAGATCTTCGTCTCAGGCGTTGTCCCAGCTGCCTATATTGTTAACCAAACGGAATCGCCGCAGATATCTACTCAGAGGATATATCTAGACGCCGCAATAGCTATGGAGGAGAGGTTCGGAAGTATTAGTGTTTTTGCGATAGGCGATGGCTCTATCTTTCTAAACCAGGTTATGAGGAGCCAGTATAGAGATAGATATCTCGAGCTCTATGAGGGTGCTCTGAAGCATCTATGCAAGGATAATGCGGACTGTATGGTGTTGATGGATGCCTCAAAATACATAGGAGGGGATCCCGCATCCCTTATAAACCGTGGTGTGAACCCAGCTCTTCTTGTAACCCCTGAGTTCTTAGCATCGGCTATTGCGAGGATAATACATCCAGCAACATGGTTCCCACCGCTAATATCACAGGCTGACAACACCCTGAGGGGGTTAATAACAATATCAAACCTAGCAAAGATCCTCATTATAAGCACATCAGTTCTAGTTATATCCCTAGTAATGCTATCAAAAACACCTACCAGGAGGGTTGATACAGCTATAGAGGTTGGGAGTATTAGTCCTGGAGAGCTGGTTGGTGGTAAGGGTGTAAAGGATCTGGGGGGAAGGAAGCTGGGGAGAAAGGACTTCCTAGAGGTTTATAGAGCTATAGATGAGATCATATACAGCGTTACCGGAACCAGGCTTAGTGAGCCCGGCTGTGGTAGGAGGCTGACAGAGATGGGTGTTGATAGGGATTTGGCCGAGGGTTTCTGCAAATATATGAGGAGAACAGCACTTAGAGCAAGGCTTAGAAGACCATACCCGCTGATCCTTAGGTGGAGCAGAGCTATAGAGAGAGCTATAGATATGTATCACGAGATAAGCATATCGATCGATATGGCTAGAACAATACGCAGAGAGCATCTATAGAGATGCGGTGTGTTGAAAGTCTAGCGTGGTAAAATATAGATCCTCTATGAACAGAGACACAACGTGTTTGGTGTGTAGTTAGTAGAGGAACGCGTAGATAGCGAAGACCATATATCCACCTAAACCTATGGCTGCGACGTCTAGCGTTAACTTGCCTTTCCACACGTGGTAGAGGATTAATAGGGATGTGATCTCAACTATTATCACGCTCAGTATTGCGTAGAAATCGATCTCCCATTCTGTGAGTATAAGACCGATTGCTGGGTAGAATGTTGAGTAGAGAACCTTCTCCCCGATCATTGCTGCAACGGCTAGGGTGTCCTTCCCCCTGAATGTCCATATCACTGCTGTAATAGACTCTGGGAGCACAGCGGCTAGTGGTGTTACCAGTATGGCTAGCGCTATTGGGCTCACATCTAGGTTTTTCGAGGCATCATCGATCCCTGAGACAAGGGTTCTCGACCCCATGATTAGTAGAGCGACTGCGATGGTTAGTTGGAGAGCCGCTATAGGGATCCAGGAGCCTTTTCTAAACACCCTCTTAAGATAGATCTCCTCCGCCTCTGAGATCAGCATTGATTTCGATCTAAACATGATGCTGGTATAGAGTATATAGGATGCAAGTAGTACGGCGCTTGCGACATACTTTCCATAGCCTATCGGTAGGAGGGGTAGAAGGACTAATGGGTATAGTACTGTGAATATTATGTATGGGATCACCAGGATCTTCTCAACCTCCAACACGAGGTCATGGCGTCTCTTCAGCAAATACCCAGCTAAGGCTACTAAGAACATGGTTGGGAAGATTATTGTTGCAGCCATAAATGGTTGTCCAAGTATTGTGCCCACACCTATCTTTTCGCCGACATCTCCTCCATAGATGTAGAGAGCTACTAGAAATATTATGAGCTCCGGCATTGAGGTGAAGAGAGGAGCTACTACAGCTCCCGTGAAGGATCCTGTCCATCTAGCCTTATGGCCGATATACTCTATAGCGTTTGTGAAGAAAAGCCCGCCGATAAATGTTATTACAATTCCACCTAGTAGGAGGAGGAAAACCTGGACTTCCAATGTGTCTCCGGAAATATATTTTAGAAATACCCTATAAGCTTGACCATATGCAAAGGTAGGAGGATATCTAGCTCCAACATCTTTAATAGCTATATCATGGCGAGAGTCTAACAGTTATAAAACCCTCGATTTTATTGCCGCTACGTTTATCCGTGAATCGATATTAGAGGTATATAGAGATGTTAACCTTGTTGACCATTTATGGATCTATAAATAAACGCTAGATCTTTCAGACGGGCTGTTTTCTTTTTGATGCTCTCAGGAAATGTTTGTAAGCTTTGAAGGTATTTCTAACCATTGAAGTTTACACTATCAGAGAGGCTATTCACTATCAATACTATAGGGAAAAGTTTATAAGGCTCTCACCAAGCATATTCTGGTGGGCTGCTTCTTACAAGCATCCCTAGCGCTTGCTGCTAAGGATGAAGAAGATGCTTTGATTGTTACTAGGACTGTTATTGTTAGATCTGAGAGGATACCTAAGAAGCTATTCAGGGTTTTCGTAGAGCTTGAGGGTATGTATAGGAATGTTGTTGAGCAGCTAGTAATACACTCTGCTAGGGAGGGGATAACATCTTTCATAAAGCTTAAGGCTTTAAAATATAGGGAGACGCGTAACCTCTATCCCCACCTACCCTCTCACTATGTTCACACGGCTTGTCAGGATGCATCTACAAGGGTTAAGAGCTTCATAAAACTAAAGAAAGAAGGATCAACAAAGAAAGAATATCCTAGTGTTAGGAGGATCTCGATATGGCTTGACGATCATCTATGGAGATTAGATGATTTAACGAGAATCAGTATATCAACGCATAAAGGATTGATTCATGTAGATCTGATTCCTCATAAACAATTCTATAGGTATATCAACTCTGGCTGGAGATTAGCTTCCGAGGCAAGGATAAAGCTTGATAAAAAAGAAAGAAGGTTAATAGTCTATCTCATCTTTAGGAAGGATGTTAAGCAGTATAAGCCTAATGGCTATGTAGCTGTGGATGTCAATGAGAACAACGTAGCAGCGCTTATAAACAGAAAAGCATATCTGCTAGAAACAAATATTGAGAGAATAACACTCGGCTATTATTATCGAAGGAAGAGGGTTCAGAAGAAATACGATAAGATCTGCAATGTTAAATGCCGTGCTAAGAAAAAGATCTTGAGGAGGCTTAGGGAGGAAGAGAGGAAAGAGGATACTAGGTGGAAGGTGGCGAACGTAATCGTTAGAGAGGCATTAAAACAAGGATACAGTATTGTCCTCGAGGATCTTGGAGATAATCCTGCTGAGAACATGATCTCTAGGATAAAGGATGAGCAATTAAGACACAGGATCTTCATGGCAGCATTCAAAGGGATTCAGAAAGCAATTGAGGAGAAGGCTAAGGAACACGGTGTCCCAGTAATCTATGTTAATCCTAGGAATACGTCTAAGCAATGCCCAATACATAGATCAGAGATAAGATATAACGGCTCAAGAATAGGCGTATGCTCACTGGGTAAGGAGAGGTGGCACAGAGATGTCGTAGCGTGCTACAACCTATTGTTAAAAGCTCTGGGTGGCGATGGGAGCAGCGCTCCAAGCCGCCCAGGGCACATCATAGATGGGAGCCACGTGCCGTTTGGCTCGACGGCAGCCCATGACCTCACAGGGATCCCAAGATCCCTGTGGGCGAGGTTGAAGTCCCTGGATATGACCATGAATAAAGTGATTGGAATGAACATCCAGGGACAAACGGTTACATCGATCACAGATCACTGGATAGAGCGCTCATCACCAGTTTGAGAATATCAAGGGAGCTAATAATATTGATAGCGTTTAGAGTGACTGGCCTTTAGCCTATCTTCATTAGCCTCGATGTTTTTTATCAAATGGTGCCTAGCTTGCCTGTTGAGAGGAGGGTTTTTGGGTGGACTGGTGAGAAGATCTCGCCCTTGTTCCTCGGATCCTGGGAGTTTGGGGCGCCAACAATTGTTTCTGAGGATCGGGCTGTCGGGGTGATTAGAAAAGCAATCGATCTTGGGGTCAATGCTATAGATACTGCTGAGAGCTATGGTAACGGTCTCTCTGAGAAGATTATCGGGAAGGCTATTAAGGGTTATAAGAGGGATGAGCTCTTCATAACCACCAAGGTATCCTACGATCATCTCAGATACCACGATGTGATCAAGTCTGCTGAGGCTAGTCTTAGGAGGCTTGAGACCAGCTACATAGATCTATACCTAATCCACTGGCCACACCACTACATACCCCTGAGAGAGACTTTGAAGGCTATGGAGAGGCTGTGGAGCGAGGGTAAGATAAGATATATAGGTGTGAGTAACTTCCCCTTACCAATGCTAAGAGCAGCTAGAGAGTATCTATCAAGGACAGATATAGCTACAAACCAGGTTCACTATAACATCCTATATAGGGAGATTGAGAAAGAACTACTACCATATATGTTCCAGGAAAACATAGCAGTCCAAGCATACGATCCACTAGCCCTGGGCTTCCTAATAGGTAGAAAAGAGATCAGGGATGAGTATAGATGGTACAGGCTAGCAAGACCAGAGATCGTTGAAGCAATACAACCCCTAGTGAGTGAGATAAAAGCAATAGCCTCAGAGATAGGAAAAACCCCAGCCCAGGTTGCGCTCAACTGGCTATTGATAAAGGATAACGTGTTCCCCATATTCAACACCACAAAAGAGGAGCACTTAGTAGAGAACCTGGGAAGTCTCGGATGGAGGCTCTCTAAAGAGCATCTAGAGAGGATAGACAGGGTGCTCTCAACAATAAACCTTGAGGGGATATGATAGAAATACATAGAGGCGCGGGTGAAACTGCCATAGTTTGGTGTGGTTTTTAACAACAGGTATAGGTATTCCTATTATTATATAATCACCTCTCTCACCTGATCAGATGTGTTCTTTTAAACAACATGTGTAGATATCTATAGAGCTGTTTAGTTTGGCTGGTTGTGATTATTTATCGGCATATTCTAATCTTTAGCGGTGAGACGCTTGAGGACAAGGATCAAGCCCCCTAGGATCAAGCCTGGGTCGAGGATTCTTCTTGTAGCTCCTTCGAGCTATCCAGTATATCCTGGCATGAATCTGAGTATGGGTATAGAGATCCTGAGGAAATATGGGTTCAACATAGTTCTTGGGGATAGTGTTAAATATGCTATGAGGCGGTGGTATCTCTCCGCTCCGGAAGAAGTTAGGGTAAAAGATCTCATGGAGGGTTTCAGAAGAAAAGATATAGATGCTATATGGTGTGTTAGGGGAGGTGCTGGTGGTATAAGGCTTCTCGACTCTATAGACTATGATCTTGTAGCAAGCAGTCCAAAACCCCTTATAGGTTTTAGTGATATAACAGCTCTCCAGAACGCGCTCTACTCAAGATCAGGGTTGGTTAGTATTCATGGAGAGATGGTCGCCACAACCCCGAAGCTTGGTGATGAGATAGGTGCCAAAAGGTATAGGAGTAATCTGGAGATGGTGTTAAAGATCCTCCAGGGAGAGGTTCTCGAGCTCAGACCCCCTGAGGATGGGGCCTTCCCAAAAACAATAAACCCTGGAAAAGCCTCTGGCGAGGTTGTTGGGGGTAATCTTATACTCTTCACAATGATCCAGGGGACGCCGTATGGTGTTAACACAGAGGGCAGGGTGGTTTTCCTAGAAGATATAAGGGAGGACGCGTGGAGAATAGATAACTACCTCACATCGCTAGCCCTAGGAGGGCATCTGCAAAGAGCGTCGGGCGTGATCTTTGGCGAGTTCCCCGAACCAGAGGTGAGAGGACCAACACCGAGTATCGAAGAGGTTATTGTGGACAGGGCTAGGAGGTATATAAGGACGCCGTCTTTCATCAACTTCCCATGCTGCCACGGTGGGGATGAGCATGGACATTACGTATACCCATTAGCAATAGGCTCGAGAATCACTATAGATGCTGACGAAGGCATTGTATATATGGATGAACCGGCTGTTGAGTAGATCTTCTAGATCTTTTTCTTTTAAAAACGGTAATATAGGCTCCCTAGCGGTGGTAAAACTAGGTAGCCCTCTTGTCAAACCCGTTCAGGATCGAGAGCCCTCAGGAGAGGAGAGGAGGGGTTAGGATCCAGCAGAGAGGTCCTGCACCGCCAGCACCCCCGCCTCAGCCCGGGCAGAGGGTTATCGAGAATCTCAGGGGTGTGAGGAACATAGTAGCAGTGCTCAGTGGTAAGGGGGGTGTTGGTAAGTCCTTTGTAACAGCATCTCTCTCAATGGCTCTTAGAAAGAATGGTAGAAAAGTAGGTGTGTTTGACATGGATTTCCACGGCCCTTCAATGCCTATAATGCTGGGTGTTAAGCAGGATCTATTAGAGGCTGTTGAGATAAAACCAGGTGTCGCCAGAATCATGCCTGCCGAGGGGTATATGGGTATCAAGGTTGTCTCAATAGACCTCATGCTGAGCGATAAATCGACCCCCGTTATCTGGAGAGGCGCAATAAAGGTCAGGGTTATCCAGCAGCTATTGGAAGATGTTGAGTGGGGGGAGCTGGACTACCTTTTTGTAGATATGCCCCCAGGGACTGGGGATGATGCTCTAAACCTTGTGCAGATGTTCCCAAGAATAGAGGGGCTTATATTCGTAACAATACCCTCGGAGGTAAGCTCCCACGTTGTGGCCAAATCGATAAGGTTCGTAGAGCTTGTGAGATCAAGCCTCGGCAAGGAAATACCGATCATAGGGGTTATCGAGAACATGAGCTACTTCGTATGTGAGAATGGTAAGGAGTACTATATATTCGGCAAGGCGGGCGGCTTAAAGCTCAGCAATGCCCTAGGGACAAGGCTTCTAGGAAAAATACCCCTAGATCCCAGGATATCTGAGAGCAATGATAAGGGCTTGTCATTCATAGACCTATACCCAGACTCCCCAGTGTCGAAAGAGATAATAAGGATAGCCAACGAGATCGAATCCATCTTAGCGAATCCTGCAAAGGCATAGAGAGGGTGACACCAGCAAACCCGATCCCCAGCTCTATACCAGATCCTATAGGGCTATAGGGAGTCGGGTGAACCTTAGATCTTAGTATATTATAGGGAAACAATTCTACTAGCAGCCATAGTCCTAAAAACGATGACCGATATCGTGGGCTGGTATAAACACATTCTTAGCAGAACCCGAAATCCTGGCTGGGGCTTTAATCTCCGACATCGCCTAGCTCGTCTAGGTATTTCTTGAAGGTCTCCGTTATATCTCTAGCAGTTATAACTCCTCTCAGTATCCCGTTTCTAGTAACCACTGGTAGGTGTCGTATTCTCCTCTCAGCCATTACAGTCACAGCTTTCGACACCGGATCCTCTTCAAACACTACTACGGGGTTTTTAGTCATAACACTCCCTATATTGCTGTCGAGGCTAATGCCTCCGGCTATGACTCTCACTAGATCCCTCTCTGTGAAGATCCCTAGAACCCTTCCCTCAGGATCCGTTATGACAACACTACCAATGTTCTTCTCATTCATAAGCTTCACAGCATCTCTAATACTAGTGCTTGGTGATACAGTAACTGGTTCTTTCTTTATAAGCTCCCCAACCTTTCTAACTATATACAATTATACCACCTATTTCTTGGTAGTGCTGTGAAGGTAATAAGTAGAGGCCACCGGCTTGTAACCTCTTAATAACCATTCAGGGTATAGAGTATATTTCAACCGGCAGCCCTAGCGTAACTGTCACATAGGTGCTGTGTATTTTATTCAATAGAGAAACGCTTATAGGTAAGCACATCTCTGTATAAAATGGAGGTCTTGGTTGGATCTTCCGGGCTTTCTAGCGAGGAGGGCTTTTGCTATAATAATCATCTGGGTTCTCGCGCTAGGCGTATCGTTTCCTCTCTTCAGATCGCTAGAATCGCTAACACTTGCTACAGAAGAGAGTCTTCTTCCAAAAAGTTCTGAGAGCTCTATAGCTGGCGCAGCGATCTCTAGCATCTCTGGTGGGGGTGGTTCTGATATATTATACATAGCCGGGATCAATATTAGCGATCCAGATATAAGCCTTGAGATAGCACGCATGATAAGCAGTATTAGTAATCAGAGCAGCCAGGAGGTAAGGGATGTCGGTGGCTACCCCTCTCTGGTATTACAGCTATATAACAATATAAGGAGCACTTCCTACACAGCTATTAATAGTTCGACAACAGCCTCAAAAATGCTTCTACGAGTCGCGAGCGATATTAGTTCCAACCTATCATATGTAATAATGGTTTTCGAGAACCTGTCCGCCTCGCTAAAATACTCCGAGGAGGTGTTACTCGCGCTTGATTCTAATTACACTGGGGCTGTTGATCTGGCAGCGAACCTCTCAAGAGAGCTTCCCACATATATCGAAGGGATCAGGATCCTGGATCAGTCATACTCGCAGATATACCAGCAAACATATAGATATTCCCAGGAGGTTTCAAAGCTCACCAGCTCCCTCATATATAACGATACGGCTAGGAGCGATCTTACAAGACTATATCTATTCCTATGGTGGCAGGCTGCAAGGGCTATTTATTATTACAATATAACCGGGGAGGGCTATGTTAACCATACCAACCTAACCAGCATAGATCCCAGGCTAGCCCCTCTACCCCTTAACATAACCATTGTAATATACAGAGAGTTTAGAGAAAACTATGGGGAGGGGGTAGGGGCTGATATTATAATCGCTAACATAACATCAAGGATCCTTCTACCAGAATATATTAGAACACAGCTCCCCAGCATCGATGGTAGGAGTGCCCAAGTGATCGGAGAGATCTTGTACAGAGCATGGCTCCAAGTATACGAAGAAGAGGGCAGTTGTCTCTACTGCTCTCTCCAACCACCCAGTAATGAGAGCGGGTCTCACATAGTGTCACAGTTAACCCTTCTTAACACGCTTCTCTCAGAAGCTCCAAAGATCTCCGACGAGATCAGGGATAGAGGTTCCAGCTATATCCAGGATATTATCTATAGATATATAGTAGAGTCAGGGGCTAGCGATTCTCTAGCCAGAAAGCTCTCCATGATGATAGTATCAGGGGGTGTGAATAAAACATCCATAGCATCTCTAGTAGTTGATGAGGCTTCCAGACAAGCCCCTAACAATACTATGGTGTCTAGGTATGCTCCATACTTAGTTGAGATCCTAGTAACCCTGGATCCGGATGCCAGCGGGTCTATATATAGTAACCAGAGCCTAGCTAGAGAGGCCATAGTGATCCTTGTTAGCAGGATAGGCAATATCGATCCCAGTTTCGCAACGTCTCTCGTGGATATGTTGATGAGAAACCCGTCGAGAGATGATATAGCATCAGCCCTTAGAAGCTATGTCTCCCTGGTTGCTGAGAGGCTTAGCAATGGGGCTTTATCATCTAGTGATCTAAGCTATATACTAGAGAAATACGATCCGCTAGGGCTAGGGCTTCTAAGAGAGCGAGAAAGGCTGATAAACGCAAGCATAGAGCTTGTCCAGCTCGTTGGGGAGAAGAGGGGCTATGGCCAGCTGATCGGATCGCTGCCTAGGAGCATTATAGAGAGAATAGCAAGCGAACCGAGTAGAGTAGAAGCTATTGCTAAGGATTATTTCCTCTCACTATCGATCAACATGACCTCTACAGAGGCCAAGAGACTCGGGCTGGGCGTCAATGCCTCCAGAGTCGCTCTACAGCTCGTCTCATATATAGTTAATAGCTACCCCAACCAATCCCTCGAAAGGATCTATGACTATATAGTGCAGATAATATCAACCTCGATAGTCGATGAGTTCGGAAGTAAATACCATATAGATCCCCACATAGCCGATGTAATAGCGTCGAGCTCTCTAAGCGTTGCCCTAGGCAATGAGACGCCTGAACAGGCAACAGATCTTGTTTCAAAAACAATATATAGGGGATCTTTCGACGAGCTTTTAGAAACAGTTAGAGGGAGGCTAGTGGGTCTTGGGAACGACTCCTTCATAGTAACATATGTGCCTCTGGGGGAAGATAGGTATGAATCTAGCAAGCTCTTCTTCTCAAGGGTTAGCAGTGATGTTAAGAAGATCTTTCCAAACGCTTCTGTCATGTGGACAGGCAGTATAGCTATAGCCAGGGATCTCGAGACAGCGGCTTCCGAGGATGTGGCTAGGATCTCTAGGGTGAGCGAGATCCTGGTATTCGTGGTCCTGATAGCTGTTCTTGGAAGTCTGGCATCGGTAATCCTACCATATCTCGGGATAGTGATCGGCGTCGTGGTCGGTGGGGGGATAGCGTATATAGTTGCTACCAGCGGTGCTGCCGAAATGATATCCCTCACAAGAACCCTGATATACGTTATACCCCTCGGGCTAGGGTCTGACTATGCAGCCTATCTAGTCTATAGATTCAGGGAGGAGTACGCGAGACTCCGGGATCCCAAGAAGGCTGCTGAAGAAGCGCTCAGGAGAGCGGGGCCTGCTATTATAGCGAGCGCACTAACAGTCATAGCGGGCTTCGGCTCACTAGCACTGGGCTGGGAGTTCCCTCTATTCAGAAGCCTTGGTGTGTTCATGCCGCTAGTGGTTGCAATAACAGCCACATCATCTCTCACACTGGTTCCAGCAGTGCTCGCCCTTGTCGGCGGCTCTAAGTGGTTCTTGTGGGGCTTCAGAGGGCTTGGGAGGCTTGGTGGTGCTGTTAGCTCTATAGCTATGAGGGTTAATAGGCTGGGTCTTCTTGTGCCGGTTATATTTATCATGATCTCTATAGTCTCTCTAGCCCTTTACCCATCTATACAGGCTTCCCATGATCTGAGACTATTCCTCCCCTCCAACAGCCCGTCGATAGTCTCTCTAGATGCTATGGCCTCTGATATAGGATACGGTTTTGTCTTCCCCACATATGTTGTTATTGTTAAGAATACTAGTATAGGGCTTGGGGATCTTAGATTGATAGAGGATCTGTCGGAAAGAATAGAGAAGATAGATGGTGTGAAGAGTGTTGAAGGCCCTACAAGACCCCTTGGAGAGCCTCTCAACATAACTCAAGATCTGTTGAAAGATCCGTATGCCTCGAGATATATATCGGACAACACAACCTACCTGAGGATCGTGATATCCTACAACCCATTCAGCCAAGAAGCAGTGGATACGCTTAAAAAGATCAGAGAGGTTTCCCACAGCTGGGGAGAGGAGAATGGGTATAAAATCTATATTGGGGGCTCTACAGCAGCGTCTGAGGAGCTTGATAGGCTTGTCAACAGCCTATTCTGGCAGAGAGTACTCCCATTCGCTGTAGCAGCTATGATAGTGATTTTCACCGTAGTGTTTGGAAGCCTCCCAGCAGCTGTCCTCTCAGTAGCTATAGTGGTTCTCTCCTCATTCATATCCATGGTCCTCACAGGGGTGATCTCTAACAGGGTCTTCTCAACAGCCATGATATGGTTCCTACCACAGGTGGTATTCACAGCAATGCTGGGTGTGGGTATGGATTATAACAGCTTCTATATGGCGAGGGCTAGGGAGATATGCTTAAACAAGGGTAAATGCGGTTCAGAGGAAGCAGCTATGGCGACAGGTGCTGTGGGGAGACTGGTAGTTGGGCTTGCTCTTGTTGTCGCAGCAGCCTTCGGATCCCTTATGCTTTCATCATCGATCGGTCTGAGACAGATAGGATTATCACTACTAGTGAGCGCCTTATTAATATCATCTGCAGCATCATACCTAGTGGCACCTCCCCTCCTATCAATGCTCGGTAGAAGGGCTTGGAGAAAACCTATATAGAACGCTATTCAGCCGTGATGTGACGACCTTAATGCTTATTACAGAGCAGAGGCTTCTATTCTGAGGTGGGTTTTTGTTCTTAATATCGATCGTTTGGGGTAGCGGTGTCCTGGTAACCGTTGATGGTAGATCTATAGATCCAGGCTTCCCCGAGCCTAGGAACGTTAAGCCGATAATATATAGCGAGGGTGGTAAGGAGAAGCCCCTAGCTATTGTTAGTGGTTATGGTGACGAGTCTATATTATCCTCTGCATTCCAGATAGTGGATGATGTTTTTGTAGAGTGGTTCGACGCTATTGGTTCGAGGAGCTGGAGAAACCCAGGCGATAGTGAGGTTAAGAGAATAGTATCCCAGATCGAAGAGAGGCTTATGGAGAGGTATAGTAGTCTAAGAAACCTGGGCGTGATCCCAAATACGTATCTATCGCTAGCAACGATCACGCAGGACGGCTCTCCAAGGCTCTATCTATTCAACGATAGAGGCTTAGCAGTGCCGCGCCATAGCTCGCCGGGCTATATAGTCCTAGGATCGCATGCCGGCACCGCAATAGCCGAAGCTATACTGAGGCTCACAGGATACTCTCCAGGAGAATCTGGTACCTGGAACCTCGGCATACTCTCAGCCTTCATAGTCATGGCCGCCTCAGAGGTTGACCCCTCTATTTCTCCCAACATAGGCGACTCGATCCTATTGAGGCTCGACCCGTCTGAGAAGGAGGTGGTTATGGGGAGTATAAAGGATCACGTGCTGCTCAAGCTTAGGGAGAGGCTGGAGAGAAGGAGGGAGGCTTTCAAGATCCTCTGGAAGGCTATGGAGGCCTTGGGCGATGAGAGGGAGGAGAGAGTGTTGAGGCTCTTGAGAAACCTCTTAGAAGGTTCTGGGCAGAGGTCTGAGGAAACACGGTGATCCCGTAGGGTCTGTTCGAGAGGCTAGATATTAGCCCCCCATATAATGCTCTATATGGTGCCTCAATATGGATCTTGTTAGAGATGTGTTTACACCAAGATCCCAGTCGCTAAACAGGGCTACCAACTCTATAGTGACATATAACGATAAAGCCATTGAAGAGGCTTCGAGACTTGCTGAGAAGGGCTATGATGTATACCCCATAGCGGTAAAGGATCTCATAGAGACCAAGGGTATAAGAACCACTATGGGTTCGAGAGTATTCCAGGACTATATACCAAAACGCGATGCAGAGGTTATCAAGAGGCTTAAGAGAAGAGGCTGGGTAGTTGTTGGAAAGACAAACACCCACGAGTTCGGCATGGGCCCGACAACGACCTCATCGATCTTTGGCCCTACTAGAAACCCCCACGATCTCTCAAGAATAGCTGGTGGGAGCAGCGGTGGCTCCGCAGCAGCTGTTGCTGCTGAAATAGTCCCTGTAGCTCTTGGAACAGACACTCTAGGCTCTGTGAGGATCCCTGCCTCCCTCTGCGGTGTCTATGGCTATAAACCAACATACGGCTTGATCGATAACGAGGGCGTGTTTCCACTCTCACCATCGCTCGACACGATCGGGTTCATAGCAAAGGATCTCTCGTGGATAGAGAGGGCGGCTTCAGCGCTGATCCCAGCTATATCTAGGGGTTGGAAAAGCGTGGAAAAACCAAGGATAGCTGTGCCCAGGTGGTTCAGAGCGCCCAGCGATATAAAGAGGGGTTATGAGGATATTGTGGAGGAAGTTGAGAACAGGTTTCTCGACTACGTAGCCTCTATCGCTTACGAGTATTCAGAGGTAGAGATGCCTGTAGCTGTGAACACTGTGTGGAGGGAGGTGATGGTGATCAGGTATAGCGAGGCTACACATATACATCTAAAATACAGGGATAAATGGGATCTCTACTTCCCCGACGTGAGAAGGCTTGTAGAGAGAGGATTACAGACAAGCTATAGTGCTGTGGAATATCTAAAAGCCCTCTCAGCAAGAGAGGAGGTGAGACAAGAGCTGGGAAGGATCCTAAAGAGATACGATGCCCTAGCAACACCAACAACACTGATACCAGCACCAAAGATAGAGGATGTCTTAGGAAGAGAAGACGGCCCTGTGAGGAGTGTTTTAACATATGAGACGCTGTACGCGTCATACGCGGGCGTCCCTGCGATATCAATACCAGTACTAAGGATCAGAGGACTCCCTGTGGGTGTCCAGATCGTCGGGATGGCTAATAAAGATGCAGATCTTATAGAGCTGGCTAAAAAGATCTCTGGGCAGTCTGGTTCTTCCAAGGCTTCTCCTCAGTGATAGGATGCTCTCTATCTATATTGAGACTAGAATCTTCCACTGATCTTGCTAGCCCGCATCAAGCCAAGCTTCGTCTGGATTAGTATAACGTGGTATCAAGATCTTGGTTCTAAGTCCTGCACACCATAGGATCCTTCATATCGAAAGCAAGCCTTCATATTAATTGATGAGTAGTACAGCTGATCTCCAGCTCTGTTCTTATCATAGTTTAGGTTGGCTAGCTAACATACTCATATACAAGATCTACTAGTTTTCCGAATTCAGGCGATAACCTGTTTCTTGGTCTTGGGAGGTTTACATTAACTATCTTGGAGATCCTGGCAGGCCTTGGTGTGAGGATAACGATCCTATCGGCCATATATACAGCCTCTATAACGTCGTGAGTTACAAGAACTATTGCCTTTACCGGTGATACTCCCGATAACCATATATCCAGTAACTCGGCTCTTAAGCTCTCTGCGGTGAGGGGGTCTAAGTGTGAGAAGGGCTCATCCATCAAGAGGATCTCGGGCTCCACGCTAAGAGCCCTAGCTATGTTTACCCTCTGCTTCATTCCACCGCTCAGCTCGTCTGGGTAGAAGTTTTCAAACTCTTGAAGCCCTACTAAGGAGAGGTATCTTCTCGCGATCTCCTCAGCCTCACTGGCCGGGATCCCTCTAGCTTTGAGAGGTAGTGCAACATTCTCGAGAGCTGTGAGCCATGGTATAAGGTTGGGGGACTGGAAGACAAAGCCTACGGAAGGTGATCCCTTATCATGGGTTTTATATATTATCCTACCGGAGCTCGGTTTCTCAACACCTGCTATTATTCTAAGCAAGGTTGACTTCCCACACCCCGAGGGCCCGAGTATTGCTAGGAACTCGCTCCCTATCTCAAGGCTAATGTTATCAATAACCCTAACACTCCTCCCTCTGGATCCGTATTCTTTGGAGATACTATCGAGGATCACTAGAGCCTCCACTAATTCTGCCACACCCCATATACCTAGCTATCATAACGCTCGATCTGATAGGATATAGAGCCCATGTCAGGATCGTCCTCAGTATAATTTTCCCCAGCCCTCATTACCGCCGTGGGATTAATAAGCCTTTCCTCCTTAATATGTGATAATGTATGGAGATATATCCAAGATCTATTGGGAGTTTTCCTCAAAGTATAGATAGGTCTTGATACTAAATATAGATCTTTTTATGCCTTGTGAGTAGGCATCCGCGATATATTCCAGCTATAGGCGTGTCTAAGCAAAAGCTAGGGTCTTGGGGGAGGGCTGGTAACAATCACTATAAACTTTCATGGAAGCTGGAGATGTTTGTTGTGGTGGGTATCGCTATATAGCATATCTTCTCTTTATTCTTCTAAAGAGTAGTCTTTCCCACAGGGTTCTGTTTAGTATCACTACAAACAGTGCCATGTAGAGGACATAGGTGGTTAGGGATATTACATCACCTCTTGCAGCTGACCTTGATATGAGGCTTCCGATCCCTCCTAGATCTACTTTGAGATCCCCTATATCTATATATTCAGCCACGATCACAGAGTTCCAGGCGCCTCCGGAGGCTGATATGAGCCCAGCAGCTATGGATGGGTATAATGCTGGGAGGAAGATCTTCGATACATAGAGGCCTCCTTTGATATTATATACCTCTGCTAGCTCGATCAGCTGTCTTCTAAAGGAGGGGACGCCGTAGAAGAATAGGTTGAAGAACAGGTACCAGAAAGACCCCTGGATAATTATGATCATTGAGACCACGTTAGGGTTGAGTCCGTTCTTAATAGCGCCTGCTAAGAGGGGCCACCACACGGTTGCCGGTATGGATGATAGGATCTCTCCAATAAAAAGAAGAAAGTATACAGATCTTTGGTTAACTATATAGAGATATGCTAGTGATACTATTACTAATAGTCCAAAGAGCAGTGCAGCAGCAACCCTCACGAAGCTTACCGCGATCGAGTATACTGCTTCTAAAGAGCGGTTAGCCATATCTATTGCTATTGCTTGGAGCAATGGTTCGGACGTGCCAGTCCCCTTAATGCTGATATCTCGGAGCGATCCTAGCGTTAAGAGCATAATGATCGAGGCGAAGATCGCTATGAGAGTTGAGAGATATACATATCTCCTGACCCCGTGTGTTGGTGATAATGCTGCATCGATCCTGTATATGCCCGTGGAGATCCTTCCAGACAGTGTTGAGAACCTTGATGAGAGCAGTTTATAGAGGATCTTTATAGACGGCTGTGTGATTGTGTAGGCCTCTCCCCTCAGACTGATCATAGGATTCCATATAAGCAGATATGTGATCATTATCATTAGTATTAGGATCCCTACTCCAAAATATAGAGCAGTCTGATCCCCCCTAGCACTAGCCTCAACTATATAGCTTCCAAGCCCCCTTAACCTATACTCCTCGCTTCCTAGCGATATGATCTCTGCGGCTGTTACGAAGAACCAGCCCCCGGCCCAGGATATCAGCGAGTTGGTTGCAATGGCGTTCTTTGAGGCGGGTAGATATATCGTCACCAGCTTTGCTAGCACCCCCATTCTATAGATCTTGGTAACATCCATAACCCCTTGATCCAGGGATTTTATCGAGGTGTATACACCGTATATCATGTTCCACACCATGCTTGTTACTATGAGGAAGATAGAGGCTGCCTCGACCCCAACCCCTGATGGCAGGATCCTTATCAGTATTAGTAGTGCTGCTGGAAAGAAGCCTAGTATTGGTATTGATTGGAGCACGTCTATCAATGGGTTGAGGATCACTTCTGCTTTCCTGTTAACAGCCATCACGATCCCGATCAAAATAGCTATTAGAAGTGAGAGCAGGTATGCAGCAACCATCCTAGCCAACGTGTATGAGGTGCTCACAAACAGCTCATAGATCCAGGGCTCTAGCATTTTCCCGATAACAGGAAGGCTATGGTGCTTATATAATCTTCACAACATGATTCTCTAGGAGGCTGGTCTGGGGGAGTGTCACAACATAGGAAGGTAAACCTCCCTATATGTGTCACCATAGACCAGGTTGTGGGGCTTGTCGAGGCTCTCTATAGCCTTGGAGGATCAGCCGATACCTCGAAGATAAGCGAGGTGATAGACGCTGATGCAGGGCTCTTACCAAACGTGATAGATGTTGCAGAATCCATGGGTCTTGTCCGCCTAGAGAAAGGCGATCTCGTGATAACAGATACTGGTAAAGAGGTTGCCAAAGCCGATTCCAGGAGCATGAAGAAGATCCTGAGAAACCTGGCGATGGGTATCGAGCCTATATCGAGTATAATTAAAATGCTCAACGAGAAAGGCTCGATACACATAGAAGAGCTGAGGAGTATGTTGGAAGAGTTCTACGGATCAAAAGCCTCTGAAGCTATCGAATGCCTGATCCACTGGGGCACATATCTAAATATATTCAGATGGCGCCCAGAAGAACAAGAAATAGTACCGATAAGAAGAGCACCACGCCGTGAGATATAGGGATCCTAATTCATGTTATCTAAACCCTGGTCAGTCTTGGTTTCTATTTAATAGTTAAGATAGCGTCCATAATGTTTCTCAACAGCTGTGGGAACGCTTTTCAAGTCGTCTTGAGTATGATCTCTACGGTGTTGATAGGAACCCGCTCCGTTGAACTCGACGGCTATATATGATCTATAGGGATCTGGAGGTCTTTGCGGATTTAATGAGATCCCTTGATAGCGGAGTGGCAGAGAACCTTGATGAGCATTCCATAAAGATTAATATGAAGGCGAAGCCTTTGTCTGAGACTTCGTGCTACGTGGAAGATGTTATCTTCTGATGTTATCTTCTAAGGAGGATCACGCTGGTTAGAACGATCAGGATTATTATAACATGTGATTAGCTTTATTAAGCTACTGTGGGGCTTCATAGATGGGCATGTCGCGTGGGTGGAGCATTTATAGAGCTTGATAGTGTGTGGAAGATCTATAGGGTTGGGGTTATAGACTATCCAGCCCTTAGGGGCGTAAGCCTCTCTATAGATAAGGGGAGCCTTGTATCTATAGTAGGGCCTTCTGGGAGCGGTAAATCCACGCTCCTCCACCTGATAGGGGGTCTTGATAGACCCACGAGGGGCGAGCTCCGTGTTTCTGGGCAGCTTATATCGAGTTTAAGCGATAACAGGCTTGCAGAGTATAGGAATAAGGCTGTGGGTTTTGTGTTCCAACAGTATAACTTGATCCCCTATCTAAGCGCTATAGAGAACGTGGAGATCCCTATGATCGTTAGCGGTATACCTCCGAAGCAGAGGAGGGAGAAGGCTAGAAAGCTCCTGGAAGAGCTGGGTCTCGGCGATAAAATATGGAAGAAACCCTTAGAGCTTAGCGGCGGGGAGCAGCAGAGAGTAGCTATAGCTAGGGCTCTGGCAAACGATCCCAGTATCGTGTTGGCCGACGAGCCTACAGGCAATCTCGATGGTGCTAGTGCCAAGGTGGTTGTGGATCTCCTCAAAAGGATCAATGAGGAGCGCGGTGTCACAGTAATAATAGTTACACATAACATGGAGGTTGCCTGGGCTACAGAGAGAATAATATACCTACGAGACGGAGTAGTGGTGAAGGAAGAGGTGAGGGGTCAATGATAACAAGGATCTCGTTGGCAATGATGCTTATAATCCTACTCACCGTATCACTAACCCCTACAATCCTATCAGAGGCCCAGTACTTCAGGGTAGTTGGGGTCTCGTGGGGGGCTGAGGCGTCTCCAGGAGATCTCAGTGTCCCTTTAACAGTATATGTGCAATACAATGGGACAGTGAATCTTATGAGCCTTATAGCTAATCTCAGCCTACCCGAAGGATTTCTCAGCACCTCTGGTGAGGGTAATGCTACAGCTTATAGCGGTCCGGTCACACCAGGATCTATAGTGCCTTTAACATTCTATATATCTATAAGCCCAAGCACTAGTCTAGGGACATATACAGCGATCCTTGATATTGTGGGGCAGGCACAATCACTAGTAATAGAGCAGAGCCTGAGCGTGACAATAGATCTCAGGGGTAAGGCGAACTTGATATTCGACGCCTTTCCAAGAAACCTCAGCCCGGGCGATATAAATGAGATCACACTAAGAATATATAACAGGGGCTCAGGGCCTGCCTATAACCTCAGCCTAAGCTATAGCCTCCAGGGCCCTGGATCGGTACTATCCACACCACTAGCTATAGATCTAATCCCGCCTGGCGAGTATAGGGACGCTAAGATCCTGATCTATGTGCCCCCATCATCAGCCCTACAAGCCTTGAGCCTCATGGTTACAGCTTCATATATAAATCCATACTATGCTGTGAGAACACTATCCCAGTCAATAGGCTTTTATGTAGGACAACAGGCTTCCCAAATAATCTCTGTGAAGCCCCTAACACAGAGCGTTATAGCAGGACAGATCAACAATGTCTCGCTCAGAATAACCAATAAGGGGTCCTCAGGCATATATAACGTTATTGCTAGCGTGGCTCCCTCACAACAAGCAGCTATTGTTGGAAGCGATGCCCGTTTCTTCATAGGAGATCTAGCGCCCTCTGAGTATAAGGATCTATCGTTTAACCTATATGTCGGGACACAGGCTCCCCAGATAATCCCCATACAGATCCAGCTAAGCTATACAGATAGGTCTGGTGTCCAGAGAAGCGACCTATTAACCATAAACCTCGCTGTTGATTACCAGCCAGGGTATTTCCAAGCATTATCAACTGGCTGGGGGTCTCTCCAGCAACAGATCCAGGTTGGCCCTGGCGATTCTGGTGTGACACTAGTTATAGCTGTTAGGTATATTGGTAACAGCACTGCCTATAATGTTAACTTCACGCTACTCCCTCCGAACGGTATAAAGATCCTTCCGAACGAGCGGGGCGCCTCCCAATATGTCTCATCTATACAGCCTAACAGCATAGTCCAGCTCTCCTACCAGGTAAGCATAGATCCGAGTATTAAGACCGGCCTATATATGGCGGATTTAGCGA
Organism: Sulfolobales archaeon; assembly: GCA_035559775.1. Lineage (GTDB taxonomy): Archaea > Thermoproteota > Thermoprotei_A > Sulfolobales > AG1 > AG1. Next base: position 10,631 of record DATMAU010000008.1, on the reverse strand, counting down.
TAACCTGGGATACACAGAGCAGGTTTGGATATAGTCAGGTAATCCCAGTGTTGCTTGACATAAGGGGTAGGGTAGATCTATATATCAGTGCTATCAATAGATCGCTGGAACCGGGTTCTATAAATACTGTGGTGCTTTTGATCACGAACAATGGTACAGGGACTGCTAGACAGATAGGTATAATGTCTATCCAGTCTTCTATAGGCTCTATTACTAGCTATGATCAGAGGAGGCTAGATCTAAAGCCTGGTGAGAGCGGCTTGCTCTCGATAAACATCTATATCCCGCCATCAGCACAGCAATCACCGTTATCATTGCTAGTAGCGATCTCATATATAGATCCTTATGATTATCCGAGAAGCTACTCACAACAGCTAGGATTATTAATCAGCTCCCAGAGGCAGCCACTGATCCTCCTAGAACCCTCGACAACAAGCCTCAAACCAGGTTCTATCAACAATATCTCGATTAGAGTGAGTAATCTAGGCGACGCGACCATCTATAATGTTAGCATAGGGGTTTCAACACAGCTACAGGGATCTGCAAGCCTAACACCAAGCCAGATGCTAAGCGTCCTTAGCCCCGGTATGGGTTCCATAATAAGCTACCAGATCTATGTACCATCGTCAGCTGCAGGCTCAACGATCATCCTAACATTCACAGTTAACTATATAGATCAGTATGGTGTTGCTAGGGTATTGTCCCAGCAGCTAGGGTTCTATGTAGTCTCTTTGGAGCAGCCACAGATAGTTATCAATATATCTAGCAACACTATACAGCCCGGGCTTAACAACCTCTCCCTATACATTGTTAATAGAGGTGGCGCCCCGGTATATAATCTATCGCTTACAATAACACCAGCATCCTCTCTGGCTTTGGTGAATAGCGATGGCAGGATCTATGTAGGGGATCTACCTGCTGGGGGTGTTTGGTCATCACAGCTCACGATCTTCATGGCAAGACCTTCTGCTATACCGCAGCAGATGTATAGCACAAGCAGTGTGAGGGTAACGCTCGCATATTACGATCAATCAGGCTCTCTCAGGACAGAGACCCGCGACCTATCCCTCATAGTATTGATACAGCCTATAGTATCACCTATAGAGATAACAATAGATCCTCAGGTTCTTGTCACAGGGATTATTAATAATGTTACTCTATATCTAAAGAACACAGGCTCACAGAGTATAGATAATATAACCATATCTATAGGGGTTGCGGGACAGCTATTAATGGTCGGGACGACAGCGTTTCAGGTGAAGAGACTATCGATCGGGGAGCAGCTAGGGATCCCAGCAAGGATATATGTGCCGGCTACAGCATCGACAGCCTTTCTCCAGATAGATCTTAGGTACTATATAGATGGAACATTCTACCAGGAGGTGAGGAGCGTTGGTGTTATCTCGAGGGGTATTATTGAGCTCAGGGTGACAGACTATACAGTGATCCCTGAGACCCCCTCGCCTGGACAGGTGTTCTCAATAACGGTTACACTAACAAACCAAGGGACGATCACGGCTTCGGCTGTTACAGCTACTCCTCTACCAACTCGGGACTTCAGGATCTTCGGTTCTAGATCGGTGTTTATAGGCGATATGCAGGTGAACTCGCCAACCACATTCACGATAACCCTTATAGCCCTCAATACAACGAGCCCGGGTAGGTATGAGATCCCCATCCAGCTTACATTCTATGATAACCTAAGGACTCCTAACACGGTGAACATATCGATCCCGGTGATCCTTGGTGAGGGACTGAGGGCTACTATGACGCCAAGAAGTGCTGGAGGATCAGGCCTGCTGGAACTAAGCGCCTCTTGGTGGGTTTATATAGCAATAGCAGCTGTTATAGCATTTATAGCCGGGGTCTTTGTGGGGAGGAGGAGATGAGATACCAAGATCTGATCAGAATAGCCCTAAAGGATCTCTCTCAGAGGAGGCTGAGAACAGGTCTAACAATACTTAGCGTTGCTATAGGTGTTGCTAGTATTATAGCTCTTGTAGCCCAGACGGTGGGGATCCAGCAGAGTGTAATAGATACTCTATATAAGCTTGGTCCTTCCACGATAGTGATAACTCCTAGGGGGTCTACGATCACACAGGTTGATGTGATCAGGATCTCCGAGTTCCAGGATGTTGAAAGAGTGATCCCGATCGTCCAGGCCCCGGCAACTATATATAGATCTGGACAGCAGGTGCAGGTAACACTAGTTGGAATAAGGAGCGGTGATTTAGAGGCTCTTCTAGGCGATGTAAAGATAGTTGATGGATCTATATATCCAGACGCCCCTGTCCCAGTAGCACTTGTCGGATATACCATAGCGTTTCCCCCCGACCAGGGCGGCTCCCAGTCTATCTATGTTGGGCAACCACTAACGGTCGAGATAGGTTTTGGGCAGTCTAGACAGAGGATCCAGCTGCAGGTTATGGGGATCATGGCCCAGTATGGCTCGACAGCTTTCGTCTCTCCGGACTCGTCTCTCTTTCTTCCTCTCGACCAGCTAATGAAGATCCTTAATAGGAGGTCTTATAACATGTTAATAGTAAAAGCCGTGAGCGTGGATGCCGTTAACGATCTATCAAGCACTCTCAATACTATATATGGCAATAACGTCCAGATCCTCACTGTACAGCAGCTGAGCCAGACAGTATCTACCATAATAGGTCAGTTCGGGCTCCTCTTGGCATCGATAGCAGGGATCTCGCTCAGTGTTGCAGGGCTTGGAACAATGAATATAATGATGATCACTGTTCTCGAGAGGACGAGAGAGATAGGTGTTATGAAGGCTGTTGGTTTCAGGAACAGGGATGTATTGATTCTATACTTGCTCGAGGCATCGCTCATAGGGATTATAGGAGGGATCATAGGAATTATAATTGGGGCTGGTGGCGCCCAGATCCTCCCCCACATCCTCAGCTTCATTCTGAGATCCCCGCAACAGAGAGGCCCGGGCCCCCAGCAACAGGGACAGCAGTTCTCACTATCCTATTCCCCTGTGATACCAATAGATATAACTCTGGCCGCTTTTGCCCTAGCTGTTGCTGTAAGCATTGCTGCCGGGCTATACCCTGCCTGGAGGGCTTCTAGGATGGAGCCTGTGAGAGCTTTGAGATATGAGTAAATTTCATATATCTATTGCTGGCTGTTCATCCTGCTCATACCTCCTCCCAAGCCTTAGGGCTTCCAGTGCCCTCGCAAGCTCTACTCCTAGGTAGAGTGCATGCTCAGGATCCTGGATCCCCGATAGTCTTAGGGCGAGCCTGCCAAGGCTCCTGGGATCTCTTCCTCTAACCCTATACACAGCCCTCTCTTTATCACTGCTGAAGATATATACCTCTATATATCTCTCCTCATGATCTACCTGGACGACGAAGAATTTATCCCTATCGAACCTCGATGGGGGTATGTATCTATCAACAACTATATCCTCTTCAAAAGAGATCGGGATCCTTACCGGCTTCTCCTTCGACTTAGCTAAAAAAAGCCCTATCCCTAGATCTTTTGGCGGGGATCTCTTAACATGGGCTATCGAGCACATCGTAGCTGCTCTCCTGATCTCGGAGACAGAGCCCCTGGTCTTCCAGCTATCCTCTGTTGCGAGCACTATGGAAGCCCCGGCCTCGAGGGCTAGGCTTGTTAGCAAGGCGTTTATACCTATAGAATCCGTATCGATCATCTCGACGATGTTCGCAGAGCTCATCATAACAGGGTAGGAGGATATCTCTCTCTTTGTGAGGGCGACCGCGTATATACCTTCGAGTGCTCCGAAATGGGGTGGCGGTATCACTGGGTCTAGGATTACCTTCCAAGCCCCGTATCTACTAACTAGATCTTCTAGATCTTTTTTAAGAGCCTTTACCCTTGAGGCAGCCATGGGATCCTCGACAGTTTCCGGGACTAGCACGTAGGCAAGATCTCTGCCAAATCTATCTACAAGGTCGAAGAAAGATCTACTTATATTCATAACAAGCCCGGCTCCCTCAGAGACTGCTGCCTCAACCTCTCTCGGGTTTAGGGAGTCTATGCCGAGGGGTATTTCATAGTTCTTCCTAATCTCTCTAAACACTCTCCCAACACTATCCGGATCATCGCTATCCGCGTGGGTGCCTATAACCAGGAGATCTGCACCGCTCTCGATAAGCCTCCTAGCGTTCTTGATCGTTGTTTCCATGGGGTGCTCTATATTCACCTCGGCAAAGATCCTGAAGGGAGGCGGATCTAGGGGGATTGGTAGAGATCCTATGCTAAAGATCTTTCTCGAGCTCTCCTCAAGCTCCTTGAGGATCTTGCCATAATCCCTCTTCCTAAGAACATCGAGGACAGAGTCAGCGGGCTTAGATGTTGAGAGCTGTGCTCCTTTCTTAATAACCTCATCTATAACGATCGGGAGATCCCCTATGTATCTGCTACCCTTATAACATCTAACACCCAGGGCTCTGTTAACTATATCAAGATCCCCTAGCATTAAGCCCGGCGCTATGATCATATCGTAACCCTTCACCTCGCTAGCCCTCTGTGATAGGTATTCGAGAACATCCCTTGTTGTTATGAGAGCCGCGACAGGTATATCGAGGGTGCCAACGTCAACCTCGATCCCCATCTCGCTGGAGATCTTGGAGGCTATTGATAGTGCTATGGGTGATGCGAGCTTGCCCGTGAGTATAAGGATTCTCAATAAAAACACCGCTATGATCCTTTAAGGCTGGGCAGCGAGGCCATGTTCTTCTAGCTTTTTAGTATATTCGTTCACATACTCAGAATCTCCCAAGATCTTCTTTGTCTCCTTCAACACGCTCTCCACTATATCTCTCCACCTGTTTGTTAGATATGTGTAGAGATCCCTTACTCTCTCTCCATGGATCTTCTCTCCACCATATCCCATAAAAAGACCTATCCTTCCAATAGCTGTCCTGGCTAGGAGTAGGTGCTCCATATACTCTGGGCTTATCTCCTCTCTATATATATTTGGATCCTTTCCCAGCCATATAATCTCCCTTATAACGTTTCTCGCAACCACTTCTCTGAGCCTTTCTAGATATAGGTTTCTCTCACTTCTATAGAGGTCTATTGTTTCTCTTCTAAGCCTCTCATAGCTCTCGTTAGATCTATGTTTATAGAACACGTGTCTCGATACAGCCTCTATGAAGCTTCTCAGCCCGAACGGGGATTCGATCCTATCGGTCAGGAAGATCCAGAGGGCTGTTGCGTAGGAGTCAAGAAGCCCCTCCATAGCCATAACCGAGGCCTCGGTATAATCGAAATCTTCTAGAGATGGTAAGGATCCTGTGCTTATAGTGTTAACAGCCTCATCGACATCAAAATACCCCGAATAGATCAGGGTATCATTATAAAAGATAGCCGGCACAGAGACAACATTGCTCGATATAGCGCCGAAGGGGTCTAACCCGGTATCTATGAGAACAATGCTCCCCAGGGCTCCTGAGCTCCTTAGCTTCTTAAAAAGCCTATAAGAGGTAGGGCATGTTAGGTGAGAATATACCTTGAACGCACTCCTCATCAGAGCTACCAGATATCTATCACACGGAGGCTTAATAACTATACGATCGGGTGCTGAGATCCCAGGTCTACTGACTTATAACAAAGATAGCTTTTTACCCGGGACATGATCGATCTTGCGGTTTATTTGGAGTAGTCAAAAAGACTCCTGCTCCTAGACCCTGATCTCAGTGTTCTCTCTGTTACTCCGAAGTACTCGAGTATCCTTAGGGCTGCTGGTATTACCTGGTGATCTATATAGTATGACGGATCTATATCCTTTGGGTCTACAAGTGTGTAGGGCATCGCTCTATCGCTTATCCTTCCAGCCCCCCTTACTATGACGTAGCCTATCTTATCCCCTATCGCTATTCTACCCCCTCTGCTCAGCAGGATCTTTGCAGCCCTTACGTGGGGTGCTGTGGCTTCATACTCATCTAGGGGTCTTGTTATTGTTTTCCATATGACGAGCTTCTCTATAGGTATCTTGCCAGCCTCTAGGTTTTTCACAACGCTTCTCACATACTCTATAGCCTTTGACACATCATTCGTCCCGAGTATTATTCTCGCCACCTCCTCCTGGATCTCTTTTGCGAGCTCTGACCAGTCTCCCCTAACCGCTTCGAAACCAACTATATCTATCCCACCGTTCTCTGTCAGCCCTACATATCTCTTCTTAGCCTCTGTGAAGAAAACCTTCCTATAGATCTTATCTACCTTTATCTCCATCTCAAGCTCCCTAGAGATCCTCTCTGCGAACTCCTCAGCCAATCCTTTCGAGTATTTTATGAACAGCGAGTCTGTATCCCCATAGATAACCTCTAACCCCATGCTCTTAGCGATCTCGATAGCCTTCTTAATAGTAGCCCTACCCCATGCTGTCACAGCTTCTGCCCCCTGCTTGAAATACCACCTAGCCCCCACCCACCCCATATAACCGTAGGCTGCGTTTGCAAGTATTTTCAAAGCCTTTTGCCTCTCATCAAGGATTCTATATTCAATACTATCAGGATCGTATTTCTTCATCTCATTCCTAATACTTCTTCTCAGCTTTAAGAGCGTCTCAAGAACCCTCTTGTAAAAACCTGGAGGGCTTTTTCTAAAGAGATATCCAACCTCGGGGGCTTCCCAGCACCCATCCTCTCCGCACTCCTCTTCGCTATCTATATATGTGTCTGGACCAATGTTATACTTGATCATTATGTTTGGATACATGGATGAGAAGTCCATAACAGCTATGTTCTCGTGAACCCCGGGCTTTGGCTCTAGAACCACTGCTCCTTTGTAGGGTTCATAGGGTCTCTCCTCTCTATTTGGTACGAGCTCTCCATATCTATAGGCTTCTCTCATTAGATACCATTCAAGCCTATGCCCCACAGATGCTGACCCAACCTGGTCTAGCGGTAGTCCTGTTAGCGATGATATCTGGATCGCGAAGGGAAGGATCTTCATCCCTATCCCGTATGTTGATATAACATCGTCCATGGAGTATTTCAGAAGAACCTGTCTCTTCGACCTATCGTCCCAGTACCTAGCTATCTCGTACCAGGGTATGTTTGTCCTCTCAGACCTGCTCATGATCCCGAAATATTCTGCGACAACATCGAGGCTCTTGATCTTTATCTCGTGTATCTCCTCAGCAAAGTCATAGAGATCTACATGGAGCCTTCCAGGGATTGAGTAATGCCCATAGACACTGGGCCTCGGCTCAGCTCCTCTCCTCCTACCGATATCGAATTTCAACCCATGCCTCTTACACCTCTCCATGAGATATGGTATGTCGAAATAAGCGCTATTATATCCGAAAAGTATGTCTGGATCCTCGTTTAGCATGTATTCAATGAATTCTTTGAGTGGTTTTGCATCCCTCGGTCCTGGATCTTCTGCGAGGAACTGAACCTTCTCCCCTTTATCGTTCATAGCACCTATTATTATCACAGGATCTGTCTCAGCTCTTGGAGAGCCTCTGGGGTTATACACCTCTATATCAAAAGCAATGCTTCTCAGGCTGGGGGGTTTTGTTATATCGCTATAACCGATTCTCTCGAGGATCTCGTACTCCTCAGAGACTCTATACTCATTACTCCTCGGGATCTTCCTAACCCTAAACCTATGCCAGGTGCTGGGAGGAGTCTCCCTATCTATCATATACCTCAGAGCAAACCTTATGTCAGCCTCAAGCACCTCCCTAACATACGCTATACCCTTAACCTTCTCCCTATAATCCCTAACACTCTCAGGGATAACCGTCTGGATCCTGAGTACGTTGACAGGCTTTCCATAGTATTTCCTATCGACAGGTTTAACCTCGGTTATTGGTGATGATGGCACGCTCAGCCTCCTGATCATCTCTGCCACCTGCTCCGCAGGTGCTTCATCTTCAAGCACTGCGTAGAAGTAAGGTCTAAAACCCCTGTCCCTGAGAAGCACTCTATTGCCGGAAGAATCTATACCCCAGATCACAATATGAGGCTCTGACCTAACAACCTCGTAGCTCAGATCCAGGATAAAAACGTCTAGAACCTCCTCCCCCATAATCCCCTAAATATATATCTAAGGAAAAATATCTCCACACAGCATATCCCCTTTCAGCCCTATAGCGGATCGACCCTGTAGCCTTATGGTTTGCCTTCAGCCCAATGGCATGTGGCTCCTATCTACCGTGGGATAATCCTCTGGATGGTTTAGAGAGCTGCCCACATCGCTATCTAGAGTCAATATGAGGATCAAATAATAGCCAGAGTAGTTCTAACCAAAGCATGTGAATCTCTCTGAATATCAACAAGAAAACAGATCCATAACCCCTCGCCGGTCGCGAAACAGGCTGTTCTATTTATTATACATGTTCTTCGTAAAAAGATCTATGTTCGACTCGGCCCACATACTGGTCCTTCGTCCCTAGGCTTTCGTTAACACTCTTTGACACTCTTTCTTCACATCCGAGGATCTCACCTCATATACAGGGGATCTCTATCCCTATGGTTAGTGGCCGCGATCAAGCCTAACCGTATGGGCTGTTCTCTTTTCGATATACATTACTAATCTAGCTGAGTTCTCAACAGATATGCATGGTAGATTTAACCATGCCTGGTAAGTATAACTGGTGGTTAGGATCAGCTCGCCTGGATTTGTATTTGGGGTCAAGATCCTTGACTGGTGTGTTGAGAGGATAGACCCTAGATCCATGATCGCCATAGTAGGCCCCTCGGGGGGTGGGAAGAGCCTGCTTGTTAGAAACACGGCATCTTATCATCTAGGCAGAGGGGGTTTCGTCGCATACCTAGCCTTGGATGATGATCCCCAGCATGTTGTTAACTCGATATCAAGCGTTGCTGGGGAAGAGCTTGTGAGATCCTCTATATCGCGTGGGGCGTTCAGAATAATAGATGGCTTCTCCCACAGGATGCTCCCCCTAAGACCTCCCCAGGATATTATATCGAGATCCTTGTCATCACTAACACCAGAGGAGATACTATCCGCAGTAAGACTTGAGTCAGCATATATGTCTGAGAGAGGGGGCGGTATTATGATTATCGACTCATACAATGAGATCCTCTCATCCATAGAGATAAGCAGTGCAACAGAGCTTCTAAAGAGGATAAGAGCCGTAGCCTCAAAGGGATACGGGGTCACAACTCTAGTCTTAATCCACACAGATTCCGAAGATATAGCCGAGTGGCTAAAAACCATTGAAAACATGCTTGACGGGGTTGTGGTTGTGAATCTAGAGATGGATCTTGCTAAGAAGAGGGTAGCCAGGTATTTCTATATAAAGAAAATGAGAGCATCAGCACACTGTGTAGAGCCTATAGAGTATAGGGTCGATAAAGGCAAGATAGTATCACCATAGGCCTGGGAACCTGGTAGGAACTGTATTAACACTTATAAGTACTCCGTGAAACCCGGAATGGCTTGCTATGGCTGAGCATTATAACCTTAGCTTAGTAGCGAAAACCAGTTCCTCATCCTCCTAACCTCGTCTGAGAGATCCCTGGGCTCGGGGCTCCCCCCAGAGGATCTGTAGAAGACTTCGAATACTACATACTCGATCCCCCAGATCTTTACTGCTCTAGCTATATCCTCTGCTCCTAGCGGTGTTTGTGAGAAGTCGTAATGCGTTCTAGGCCTTCTATCCTTGTTCTTCAATCCGTGGAGATGGATCACTGTAGATCTTCTCCAAACATTCTCTGCAACCTCTGATAAGGCTTCGGAGATTGTTGAAGGCCACCTACCCTTACTCCTAACCAGGTTCTCGACAGCAACGTGGGCTAGGTCTATGCATATTCTTAGCTGGGGTATGTCTTCAAGGATTCTGGCTATCTGTCCCACCTTCCCGCAACAGCTTCCCTGGATAGTCTCTAAAGCGATCCTATCGCTCACTCTTAACAGCTCTTCGAGGGATCTTTTTAGATAACCTATACATAGATCCTCCCGCTCTGAGCATAAGGACTGCTCGCTCGACCCGTGTAGCACGAAGTACTCTGGCTCATATCTCAAAAGCTCATTGATAATCCTCATCATAACGGTTGTTGAGGCTAGCCTTATCTCCTCGATTGGTGAGGCTATGGGGAGCTCTCTCCAGGGGAGATGGATCCCGAGGCTTATTCCAGCGTCTCTTATGCTTTCCAAAACGGGTTTGAGATCCTCTAGCTCGATATCTAGGGGGGTGTCAACGCTCACCTCAGCATGATCCATACCGCTCTCGATCAGGCTCTTTATGAGAGACCCTATTCTCCCCGAGTCTCCTTTCCATACTGAAAATCCGATCCTGGTCAAGATGATCCCGGTTAGAGTGATATGTAGAGCTGTGAAACCCTCCTACTCTCCTCAAAACCACATCTAGGGCATACCAGCTTCCCTCCCTTAAGCCTCTGGTAGGAGGCACACTTGGGGCATAGTGAGAGAACCACACCAGCCTTGGGTGCTTTTAGCGATAATATATAAGGATTGCTTTTGGAAAGAACCTTAGCGTATACCAGATCCCCTAGCCTGATTATCTCCTGAAGATTCCTCTCACTAGGGCTACTTCTCGCCTGTGATATGTGGAGAATACCTCCGAACCCATGCTTATAGGGGTTTCTAAGATCCTGTGCAATCACCCTCAGCATTGCTGTCTCCTCCCTAACACTGGTGAC
>DATMAU010000007.1:0-20637 GCA_035559775.1 Sulfolobales archaeon | reverse complement strand
CCGGGTGCATATCTATCAGAAGATCTAATAGCTATTGGGAGCGGGACTAGCGCTGGAGCACCAGCACTCTCAGGGATCTTAGCCCTAGCGATCCAGGCCATGAGGTCTAGAGGGATGAGTGTTTCTCCAGATATTCTCTACGATCTCCTCTCAGCAACCTCCTATAAAGTTGACAACATGCCTAGAATTAGATATGGTAATGGGATTGTTAACGCTTTTACCCTGATAGCCAACATCTTGGGCTATAGATTATCGCTTATCGAAGGGATGAGCGATTCAGAGAGCTATAGGGTAGGGTTGAGGGGTTCTTTTAGCCTGAAGGGTTTCCAAGGATCCTTTACCCTATATCTAGATGATCAGAGGTTCCAAGGATCTGGGGAGACAGCGATCTTCACAGTACCGCCCTCCGACTATGGTGATCACTATATACATGCCTTCTCACTAGACCGCGGTATATATAGCTATAAGCGGGTGAAGATACTACCAAGCATATCGGTCTACGGGAGCTCTCGCTCTGGCAACGAGATCTTCTTAAGGCTAGAAGGTTTCCCAGCGGTTGAGCTGATAATCATTAGATATCTAGGCACCCAGATCCTGAATACTAGGGGAAGTATTATAGCGATAGATTTCCCTAATCTTAGAGGAAGAATAGATCTGTCTACGAGGCTCCCATACGTTGGCGAACTACAAAGAATATATATAATGGCCTCAGATCTCATAGGCCTTGTTAGTGCTTCGATAAGCATAACCATAGAGCCCCCACAACCCCAACAAGTTGTGACGATACTCCCGGCTTCTAGACAGTTGCAGTTACTAATAAGCGGCCCCCAGGTAGTCTACCTAGGCGAGTCTGCTAGTATCGATATCTACGCACTCAGAGAGGGTGAAGGTATCATGAGCAATATAACAGCATATGTATATCATATGGGCGATGGAAACCTTACGCCTTCTCTAATCATGAAGGTTCAGAAGATATCGGAGAGTCTTAGGATAAGTGTGAGACCAAATAGCACAGGGTTATATATAATATGGGTGACTGCACGCTCCCCACAAGATTTCATCGGAGAAGCTATGTATTCCTTCAGAGTTGCTCCTTATGAGGAGGTAGCCAGGATCGAATCACTGTTGAAGAATCTATCCTTAGTATCAGCTCAGGTCATGAGTCTTAACAGTTCTTTAGAGAATATCATAAGTATTGTGACAAGCCTCAGAGATTCATATATAGATCTTGCTAACAGGTATGCTGACCTCTATAGGAGTGTTAGCATCCTTAGTAAAGAGCTTAATGAGACGAAAAAAGAGCTGCTAGGAACAAAAGAAGATCTAGCGGCAACTGTTAGGAGTGTTGAAGAGCTCAAAGCCCTAAGATCCTTATTATTTATAGCAATACCCCTCATGATAGCTATAATAGCCGCCACCGTCGTATTTATTATAAAAACTAGGAGGAGCCCGCCTCTATCTACTTCTTGATGCTCTCTCTTGCTTGTTGTTTATATCCCTGCAAGCTCGTGGGCTGTTAGATCTCTCTTCTCAAGATGCCTGAGACGCTGTTTCAACCGCAGCTCAGGCTTTATAGATATGAGGATCTATAATTTACTATTGTCTAGCTCGATGTGGTCTGGCTATTTTAAGAATACTTCCTCATACTTTTTAACATGACTCACGCTCTGCTTAACGTCCATGAATAGCCTGAGAGCCTCTCTCACATCGTCTTGTGTGATCTGCTTCCTACCTTTCCTTTCGGCCAAGACCCTTGCTGGCTCTATAAGCTGGACAGCATGTCTTAGGCTGGTCTCGCTGCCTATCTTTACTAGCTCTTCTAAGGCGCTATCTGTTAGCTCAACCTCTTCTTCGACAGCCCTTATTCTCAGTATCTGTCTTATCTCGTCAGACGTATATGGTCTTGTCGGTATTATGAGGAGCCTGTCCAGGAGATCTAGCGGTATTCCGTGAGGTGATTCAAGATCCGTACCTCTTATTTTCGTAATTCCTCTATTGGTTGCCATTATTATTATCGGTGCAAACTCGCTTTCCATAGCTCTTGTGAGGAAGCTGAAGGCCTCTATGTCAAGCATATGTACATCGTCTATGAAGAGGACCCCTGGTACTAGTTCGGCCTTACCCTCTTCTATCAGCTTCTTAACACTCTCATCAACCTGTCTCCTCAGCTCTGGATCTATCTCCCTTTCGCTAATAAACCCAAAGAGCGAGAAGAAAGACGCCTTCCTAAGGGCGAGGCTGAAGTCTAGATCGTTTAGTGTGAGTGTCCTCACAATCTCCTTCTCTTTCTTAACAGGGCCTTTGGGTATCTCTACCTTTTTAACAACATCTATATCATATAGCCTGGCACCCTCAACCTCAGTCCTCCCAACCAAGTTTACTGCCCCTGTTTGTGCGTCTATCCATATAACGTCCCCTCTCCTTATGCCTAGTTCTCTCAGCTGTGATGCAACCTCCTGCCCAACGTTAAGTGTCACCTGGTCATCCTTTGTGGCAAGCACTATAGTTGCTTCTCTAGGAACGAACATATGGGGTCCGTATGGTGATTTGGGTACTCTATACTTGATCTCCTTGACATAGCCTTCATAGACAAGTCTGAACTCCCTTATCCTTACACCAATAGCTTTTCTCAGTGCTTGCATCAGAACCTCTGTCTTCTTAACCTCAGACGAATAGATCTCAGAAGCATCCATAGCTACGAAGGGTGTGTCTTCACCGAGCTCTTTCGCTATTGCAAGGGCTATAGCTGTCTTGCCGGTTCCTGGTGGGCCTACGAATAGTATTCCTCTCCCAGCCATTTTACCCTCTCTGATCATTTGGACAACTATTCCAGCAGCCTCCCTAGCCTCGAGCTGTCCAACAAGCCCGTCTCCAACAGGCTTTGGCTTCCCATTACTGTCGAGCCCAAGTCCTCTTATGTGGCTATGCATTCCTTTTCTCTTGAATGCTGTTGTCTTTACCTCCCTGATCACTTCTGACATAGCATTCACCAATTAGATATTATATAAGGCCTATCCTATTAGCTTAATACATATAAAATGATCTGTGAGACTGGTATATCGGTGAATTGATATAGTTCCTACGAATATGTCTCTCAGGGGCAGGTTATGAGGATAGGTGTTTACTTTAGACCCTCGTCCGAGCTGGCTGCAGAGATCGCTTCGAAGGTTATCGATGAGGGTGTTAAAAACGGTGCTGAGGTGTATATCGAGGAATCTCTACTAAAAGAACCAAGAGCCTCGGCAATTATCTCCAGTAAAAGGGTCAGGGTTTTCAGCTTTGAAAAGCCTGAGGTGGATGTGATCGCTGTTGTTGGTGGTGATGGAACCCTTCTTAGGGCTCTTCACATGCTAGGGGATCATAGGATCCCTGTAATGACAATAAGGATGGGTAGGAGGGGTTTTCTACTAGATGTAACGCCCCTCGAGATCCCTGAGAGGATAAGTGATCTGTTGCGGGGTAAGTATAATATTGTCAGCTATACCAGGCTTTCAGCAAGGATTGGGAGTGAGAAGATGCCGCCAGCGTTAAACGAGGTTTCTATTGTTGCTAGCACTAGATCCAAGGTGATTAGGTTAAAGGTGTATAGAGATGATAAGTTTGTCTACTACATGGAGGGGGATGGTGTAATAGTGGCAACCCCGCTAGGGTCTACCGCATACTCTATGTCTGCTGGAGGACCTATACTCGATCATAGTTTGAGGGGTTTTGTAGTAACACCATTAGCACCTGTACAGGCGTGGCTCAGACCTGTAGTCTTCGATCTTAATACTAAGATCCGTGTAGTGCTTGCCGAAAACTCTATAGAGGGTTACGTTATAGTAGATGGACAGTCAAGCGTAGAGATCCCGCCCGGCGGGGCTGTTCTAATCGAGGTTCACCACGAGCCTGCCAGGATAATAAGGTTTCATGACATTGATACACTATACGAGAGGATCTTTCCAAGGGTAATTTAATAACCCCGACGTGTAGTCTTATTGATGACCCGCGCGATAGTTATCGACGCAGCTGGCTTTTTCTCAGGCCATGTGTTGCTATTCTCGCACGACAGGATCTTTACTGTAAAAGAGGTTGTGGAAGAGATAAAGGATCCTATGAGCAGGGCGATCTATGAGAATGCAGTTAGCGCTGGTAAAATAAACGTTCTCGAGCCAAGCATTAGCAGTATTAGAAAAGCCATAGATGCGGCTGCCGAGGAGGGTATTATCGATGCTCTCTCAGAAGCTGATAAAAAGCTTCTAGCCTTAGCTCTAGATCTTGTTGATAAGGGCTACGAAGTTTTATTGATCACTGACGATAGTTATCTCCACAGACTTGCCAGAAAACTAGGAATAAAAACCAAGGGTGTGAGAAGACCTGTCCCCAGGTTTTTCAAACCAAGGCTATATGTATGTAGAGTCTGTGGCTATAGGACTATGAAGAGAACAGAGACATGCCCCCAATGCGGTTCTAAGGTATATTAAGAGAATATATTATTGGGCTTTCATAACTATACTTAACCCCCGTAGATCACAGCTTCTCCAGTTCTATGAACACTAGATTAGTAAAAATTTTTATTCTAGTTATTAAGTTGTCATTTATATAGTTTGATCCGGGTTCCAAGCTACCAAGTATATGGAGCTTAGACTTTCACCTTGAAAGCCTCTCTATAAAATGGGAAGAGGATCTAGTATAGAGAAGCCCGGGTTTGTTTGGATCGTTTCACATTAATTGTTTCGCTATCCATGTTCTTTGTAGCTGTTCTACGTTAACCTAGCTTAGGAATCCTAGGTCAGCTGGTTTTCTTCAGGAGTGCTATGAAGAATCCTGGGTGCTTGTCTCTAGGGTCAAACGTGATTGTGCCTAGATCGGAGATCCTGGCTATCTTTTTAACCCATGAGGGGGGTTCGATTACTTCAAAGATCCCTCTGTTTACCATCTCCTCCACCAACCCTTGGTTCTCGTCATATGTTATTGAGCATGTTGAGTAAACGAGGAGACCTCTGTTCCTGAGGATTCTGGATGCTTCTTCTAGTAGCTGTCTTTGATATCTAACAATGTTTTCAAGATCCCTCCATGTGAATTTATGCCATATCTTAGGCCTTACTCCTGTGGAACTGCATGGCGGGTCTAGCATGATCTTGTCTGGTCTAACATATGCGAGATCTTTGCTTAGATATCTTGCATCAAGTCTTAGGATCACAGCTTTTCCTATATGTCCAAGCCTTTCTAGGTGTCCCATCATCTCCTGGATCCTGGTGGTTGAATGGTCTATGGCATATATTGTTGCCATACCCTTCGAGAGTTCTATTAGGTGTCCAGTCTTGCCCCCTGGTGCTGCGCACATATCTATAATAACCTCATGGGCTTGGGGGTTGAGGAGCCTTGAAGCCACCATTGATGGGAGTGATTGTGGATAAACCAGTCCCTCTCTCCACACGCTTAGCTCTCTCAGCGGTGCAGCTCTATATAGGCTTTCCAAGACCTCTACGAAGATCCCTTTCTTGATTCTCAATGCATCCTCGCAATCCATGAGAGCCTTTCCATTGGCTAAAATAATCCCGTTCTCAGATATGATCGTAACCTCGTCTCCTTTCCTAACATCTCCGCATGAAATAACTCCTGGTGCATAGAGGTTAGAACCCATCATAACAGACTCGGATGCTCTCTTATCAGCAACCACTACCTTGCCTCTTAGCGTTACTTTATAAGGCCCCTCTACAGGGATGTAGATAGCTTCTTCAAGCACAGCGTCACTATAAGCCTTATACCCCTCCCTCTCGATCATATCGATAACCATTTCTCTAGAGGCTCTGAGAAGATTTACCCTCATATAAAGCCCGACAGGAGGCTTTGTTATCGAGGCAAGTATATCATCAATATCTCCTCTCAAGGCTCTAACAATAGATTCTATGACTTTTTCATCGTATAGGAACAAGGATCTGATGTTTTTTACATCGTCAATGTATATGTAGCTCGCACTCCTCATTACCATTATATCCACATTCAAATACACTATATGGAGTAAAAAGCATTGAGGATCCCTCCACTGTTTTCTGAGCTAAGCCTTAACCGTCCAGGGTCTCGATCCGGTTTATTGTTATTGTTTTATCCTTGCACAGATTCTTATCTACCGTGTATTTTCATGCTAAACAATAAAAAGATCTGTAAAGATTCTTAACCGCTAACCGCGGAGCAGTAGCAGGGCAACGCTGCCAGCATTTTCAGCACTCACCGAGCTTTATTTAAACTTATCGGGGAACTGCTTCATAATGGCATCTGAGAGGGCATCTGCTATTATGATCAGCGTGTTTCTCATTGAGACGTAGAGACTGCTCTCCTCAGAGATTTTTCCCTGTGCTAGAAGATCAGTCTGTCTCATAGCCTGTAACCCATGATCCCTCAGTAGTGAGAACACAGCATCTTTAGACAGATAAGGGTTAGCCTGTGAGAGAAATGTTGCTAACTCCATGGCGTTCTTTAGAAGAGCGTCAATAGCCTCCTTCTTACCCGTCTCGTTCCCAGCGAATGTACCGATGTAGTAGGCATGTACTGCCATTATATGTCCATTGAATAACTCTGTAAACCTGTCCCCTGCGCCTCTCCCATAAACCAGAGCAACAGCATCTCCAAGAGCTTTTGAGTTAGCTAGCAGCTCGTTAACAGCTACTTGCTGCAACTGCTTATCCTTATAGTATAATGAGTAGGCGAAAAGTCTATGCCCCTCTCCATGCTGGATCAATAGGGATCTCAGTAGAGCCCTCAGATCCGATGCGGTTCCGGTTGTGGTTGTAACCGTAGCTGTAGCTGTTGTTGTTATTGTTGAAACCCGTGTAGCTGTGCTTATCGCTGTTGTTGTCGTTGTGATGAGTTTAGGAGGCGCGGCAAAGTATCCTATAGCGAAGAATATAGTTGCGACTATGATCACACCAACCATTATTATGCCCCACGATCTATGTTGAGATATTTTGGCCACCAATTAGTGTTTATATTCAGAAGTATTTAAATGAAGATCCTCAGCAAAAGCATCATAGACCATATACTTGGGAGCCGGATTAACTAGGCAAGGCATTAGCGATACATAGCCGCACAATCCAACGCAGCGGATCTAGTTTCACCACATTAAAAGCTCAGAACGATATCCCCCATGATCCATTGCGTCTCAAAGAAGCATTGACAACACTGATATTAGTAACTTACCTGAGACGTCTGCGCACAAGGGCTGCATAAAAAGGAATAGATCTGAAATAAACTCTCTAAATGATGGAGCTTTTATAATGCATGTTCTAGCGCCGGGGGCGGGATTCGAACCCGCGCGGGGTGGGAGCCCCAGTGGGTCTCCCACGTTTTCTATGCTGGAGGTCTCGAGCCCACCCCCTTGGGCCGCTCGGGCACCCCGGCCTATCTTTTTAGATTCCTCTCTCCCTTATATCCGACTGTTCACATCTTACATGAGGCTCTTCCTTTTTAGCTCCGTAGTGGTGATTTATGTGGTATAAAGGTGTATAGGCTATGGCTCAGCTTCAACAGCTCTTCAGGTCTGGTCTCAACCCTGACTGGTGCCCTGGTTGCGGCGACTATGGTATACTTAATGCTGCGATAATGGCTTTTGGCGAGCTTAAGCTCGATCCGTCGAAGGTGGTTGTGGTAGGCGGTATAGGATGCTCCGGGAAAATTCCGCACTATATAAATGCTAATGGTGTTCATACACTCCATGGGAGGGCTGTTCCGTTCGCTTTTGGGATTAAGCTGGCTAACCCAGAGCTTGAGGTTATAGTTTTTGGTGGTGATGGAGATCAGCTTGGCATAGGTGTTGGGCATTTTGTATCTATTGGTAGGAGAAACCCCGATATAACGGTGATAGTTCATAACAACCAGGTTTACGGGCTCACAAAGGGTCAGGCTTCTCCAACACTTCCAAGAGGTATTAAGACAAAGTCGCTGCCCAGGGCCAATATACAGGATGCTGTTAACCCTATAAGGCTGGCTCTCGCCTCTGGATTTACATTCATAGCTAGGGGCTATGCCTACGATGTTCCCCATCTTAAGGAGCTGATTAAGAGGGCTATACAGCACAAGGGACTTGCATTAGTTGAGGTGGTTCAGCCGTGCCCGACTTATAACGATGTATATACAAAAGAAGTCTACGCGCAGAGGATCGCGAAGCTCGAATCGATCCCTGGCTGGGATCCTGTTGTTAAGAGTCCTGAGGAGGCCGATGAGAAGGCTAAGAGAGCATGGGAATATGCTGGGTGGGGAGATAAAATATACGTAGGGATCTTCTACCAGAACCAGCTTGTACCAACATATGAGGAGAGGATCGCTGAGAGGATACCAGGCTATCTTAAACTTCCGCCAGCCAAGATCCCAGTAGAGATTGAGGGTAAACCCACGATTAGTGTTGAGAGGATAATAGCACCCAGGATCGTATAGATACCCAAACACACCTAATTCTTCAGCTTCTTCAGGGTTGGTTTTTGCCTAAGACTATACGTGTAGATCCTCTGACACCAGATCCAGTGAGAATCGCTGAAGCGGTAGAGGTGCTTAGCAAAGGAGGAATTGTGGCTTTCCCCACAGAGACTGTTTACGGGCTTGGAGCTGACGCTTATAATCCGAGAGCTATAAGGAGGGTCTTTGAGGTTAAGGGGAGACCTATAGATAACCCGGTGATACTTCATATAAGCTCGTTTAACATGTTGTTTGAGATTGTTGAGGATGTTAGTAGCGATGTTATAAACATTCTGAGGATTCTCTGGCCTGGCCCGTTTACAGTGGTTCTAAAGAAAAGACCAGGTATTCCTGACGAGGCTACTGCCAAGCTACCCTTAGTCGCTGTGAGGATGCCTGCACACCCAGTTGCCTTAGCCCTCATAGAAGGGCTTGGAAGACCTATTGCCGCCCCGAGCGCCAATAGGTCTGGGAAGCCTAGCCCTACTACCGCTGAGCATGTGATCGAGGATTTAGGAGATTTGGTGGATCTCGTGATAGACGGTGGGGAGACTTTCTTAGGGGTTGAATCTACGGTAGTGGATCTGACCAGAAAACCGCCGATACTTCTCCGCCCAGGTCCTGTGGATCCTGAGTATTTGGAGAGAGTTGTTGGTATGAAAGTATCGATCCCGGATTTTGCTAGAGGTCTTGGAGAGGCGGAAAAGGCCCTCGCCCCGGGCATGAGATATAGACATTATGCTCCTGATAAAAAACTGATCCTGATCGAAGACGCGCCTGGAATAGCCCGCTGTGTTGAGGATCTAGCCAAGGATCTTATCGGAAAAGGTTATAGGCTATGTATAGTTGGCTATAATGAGCTATCCTATCTAGGAGATCTATTGGGCGTTGAGTATATCTCCATGGGCTCGAAAGATAATAAGTTTGAGATAGCTAAAAATCTTTTTAAAGCACTGAGAAGCGTTGATAAGACCAATGCTGATCTCTGCATAGTCGTGGGGATCGATGAGAAAGGCATTGGGCTTGCTGTTATGAATAGATTGAGAAAAGCATCTGGAGGTAACATTATTAAGTGCAGTGATTCTTACTCCTAAGTTGTTAATGATCGCTACACCTAATCAGCACGACATCTCAAAATCCATGATCCTTCAATATATACCTAGTACATGATCCTATTGAGGTTTAGTTGTCGCTACTAAACTGTTTCGTAACTTCATAGTGAAACTCTATAGCCAGCCGTTTGCCCCTGGGCTTCACCCTTGCCTATAGGGATCTTGGGATCCCTGTGGGTTCATGACGCTTTAGCCCAACGGTATGGGGCTTCTATCTAAGACGGGTCTCGGGCGACTTTGAGTGTTGCTCTCACCACCCAGAGCTTTGAGTAATGTGTTGTAACATGCTACAATATCTCCATGCTGTTTCTCTTTACTTATGGTGTAGACATCATCATTGAGCCGTTTCTATGTATTGGGCATTGCTTTGATATGTTTCTCGGATTCACGTAGGTTTCCGGAACACCGTGCTCTCTAACCCTCGTGAAATGTATTTTTATAGGTTGTCGTTACTCCCATTAGTTATTTGGTCTCTCTGCCGTACGATATGGGCTAAAGATTTAATTTACCCCTATCTATTAGTTAAACGAAGGAGGCGGGGGTGCCTCTGACATCATCCTCCAGTGAGGCTGTGGTTGATAGTTCTAAATCTACGAGGAGTAAGGCTAGATCCTCTGTTGCTAGGTTAATAGAGTTCTACGACTCCGTGGCTGACCTATATGATACTTTCTTTGCTAATTATTCCCCCTTCTATAGGGAGCATTACTTAGTATTGAAACAGATCTTAGACCGTGCTGTTAGTGGTATTCCAAAAGGGTCTCTTATTGCTGATATTGGGTGTGGCACCGGCTATTGGAGTAGTTATCTAAGGGGTCTTGGATACAATGTTATTGGTGTTGATATATCGTCTAGATCCATTGGTATCCTCAGATCCAGAGGGTTGGAGGGTATAGTGGCTGATGCAAGACTACCTCCACTCAGGGGAAGAGCTTTTGATCTTGCAGTTGCTCTTGGCTCGGTTGTTAACCATATAGAAGAACTAAATCTCTTTTTAATGGGTGTTAACAGGATCCTTAGAAGCGGGGGTATTGTTGTCTTTGATTTTGATAGTGCTAGTAGTATTGATAATATGTACGAAGCGCTGGTTTTCAGAAACTCTGTTAGGGAGTATCTGGGATCCCTTTTAAGCGTCTTTAGAAAGGGTTATAAGTTCTACTGGGATTTGGGGGGATATTATATTAGGCTATACTCTCTCCCAGAAGTTATCGAGGCTGCAAGATCCTCTGGGTTTAAGGTGATCGATATCGTTCCTCTCCATACCTTCACATCCCTCATACCTTCCAGGATATCTGAGAAAGGAGGATCTATTGTTGGTAGGGTTTTTAACGCGCTCCATACACTTGAGAGGTTTGGTAGGATCTTGCCGTTCTCATATATTACATCTGTCTCTATAGTTATTATTCTTAGGAAAGCATCATAGTTTTCGACAATTGTCGATTTGAACAAAGTCATTTGACGATAATATATATACCCCATAACCCAAGATAAGGAGGTGTAAGTGTTTTGCCCGCTAAGCCGCAGGCTGGTATAATGGGTTGGGGAGCATATATCCCCTTATATAGGCTTAAGGCGTCTGAGATTGCCAGGATCTGGGGCTATGACGACTCTGTCGTTAAAAGCCTATGGATCGAGGAGAAGGCTGTAGGCGGTGTGGATGAGGATACCATTACTATCGGTTGGGAGGCCTCTAGATATGCTCTCATGAGGGCAAAGATAGATCCTGGGGAAGTTGGTGCTGTTTTTGTTGGTACAGAGTCTAAACCATATGCTGTTAAGCCGAGCGCCACCATAATTGCCGAGGCTCTCGGCATACCTCCCCAGAAGCTCGCATCGGATCTCGAGTTCGCATGTAGAGCGGCATCGGAGGCTATGAGGATCAGCGTAGGGCTTATAGCAAGCGGTATGATCAAGGCCTCGCTAGTTATAGGTGCTGATACTGCCCAGGCCTCGCCAGGAGATGTTCTTGAATTTACTGCTAGCAGTGGTGGTGCAGCCTTCGTGATCGGAGATCCTTCTAACTCTGTAGCTATTATAGAGGATAGCTATAGCTATATCACAGATACCCCCGATTTCTGGAGAAGAGAGGGTTTCCCATATCCTGAACATGGTGAGGCCTTTACTGGAGAGCCGGCTTATTTCAGCCACATTATAAATGCTGTTAAAGGGCTTCTAGATAAGAGTGGGCTAAGGATCTCTGACTTCGACTATGTTATATTCCACCAGCCTAATGGGAAGTTCCCTCTACAGGTTGGTTCAAAGCTGGGCGTGCCTAGAGAAAAAATACTTCCGGGTATAGTGACGCCCTATGTTGGAAACACATACAACGGCTCAGCCTTATTAGGGCTGGCCAGGGTTCTTGATATGGCTAAGCCTGGCTCGAGGATCTTGCTAGCACCTTTTGGGAGCGGTGCTGGTTCCGATGCATTCTCAATCCTTGTTCTAGATAGGATCGAGGAGAGAAGAGCGCTCGCACCCACGGTTGATGATATGATTAAGAGGAAGAGCTACATACCTTACGGAGAGTATGTTAAGGTTAGGAAGAAGATTGTGAAGGCATAACCTTGCGGGTGTCTAGAGATGGTAACGCGTGTGTTTATAAATGCTGGTGGAGCTATAGAGATTGATAGACATTTCGATAAGGGCTTTAAGACCCTGGCTCTTGAGGCTTTTAGAAGACTTGAGAGTAGCTATGGCTCTGTCGAGCCCGATACTCTAGTGATCTCTTCAATGGCTCCGGAGACCATGTCTGAACAGATAGGGATCGCTGGGGTTATCGCTGATCATCTCGCCTTGAGGAGACTTAAAGTGCTTAGAGTCGAGATGGGAGAGGCTAGCGGATTAGCAGCTATTCTTACAGCTTATTCTCTAGTCTCTTCAGGCTTATCCAAAGGGGTTCTTGTAATGGGTGTTGAGAAGGTCTCTGAATACCCCGTATCGCTTATAGCCAAGGTTTATTCGATGATCGGTGATTCTGATTATACAGGGCTATATGGTATCTCACCAGCGTCTGAGGCTGCTATTCTAGCTAAGATCTATATGGATAGGTATAGATACTCCTACGAAGATCTATTCAGATGGCCTATCCTAATGCATAAAAACGCTGTAAAGAACCCCCATGCTCAGCTCAAGTTCACGCTCAAAAGTGATTCTTACAAGGACTCCCCTATAATCTCAGAACCATTAAGGCTTCTTGATGCCTACCCATTTGGAGATGGCGCCTCTGCCCTCTATATATCAAGCACGCCTGGGGATGCTGCTGTTGAGATCTCTGGGATTGGTTCTTCTAACGATTCTTGTGACGCTATCTCGAGAGAAGATCCTCTTTTCTTTCGATCTGTGAAGGAGAGTTTTGACGAGGCTTTGAAAATGGCTGGGATCGGTAGAGATCACGTTAGATACATAGAGATACATGATAGCTATACCCCATATGCATATATAGTCCTTGAATCCCTGGGTCTTGCTGAGAGAGGCGATGCTCCTAGAAGGATTTCGATGGAATCCTCATCGATAGACGCAACATATGTTAATATGAGCGGCGGTCTTAAGGCTAGGGGGCATCCGTGGGGAGCTACTGGTATATATCAGACTTACGAGGTTTTCCGATCATTAGTCGGAGAAGCCGAGCTTAGCGATAGTTACGGGGCTGTGCAAAGCATGAATGGTCCTGGTTCTCAGAGCTACTCAATTATTATGAGGAGGGTGAGGTAGCGTGTTGAAAGACTCTGCTCCAAGGATATGGAGGATGAGAGAGAATCTATACAGGGTTAAGTATTCCAAGTGCAGGGCTTGTGGAGCTAGCTTCTACCCTGTTAGGGCTTCCTGTATCAAGTGTTCTTCGAGGGATGTTGAGGTTAGGGTTTCCTCAGGCCTTGGAACCCTGGTTGAGTATACGGTACTGTATCAAGTTCCTGCCAGGATGCAGGATAACGCTCCCATGGTTATAGGTGTTGTGAGGCTTGATGAGGGCTTCGAGCTCTATGGCGTTATTGTTGATGCGGATATTAAGGATCTTAGGAAGGGGATGAGGGTTGAGGCTGTGCTTAGAAGGCTCAGGGTTGACGGTTCCTCGGGCTTGATAACATATGGTATTAAGTTCAGACCGGTAATCGGTGCTACCCATGGAGAAGGTTCTGGGTGAGGATAAGCTCAGAGAGATTATTGATAAGCTTAAGAAGGGCGAGGTCAGGCTAAGCGATGTTGACAGTATTGTTGGTAGTAAGAATCTTGGCACACTTATCAGAAGGCTCTTCTTAGAGGAGATAAGAGGAGTCTCGCTATCCTCTATAGGTTCCACCATAATAGATTTCGAGGAGGTTGTTGGCAGGAATATAGAGAACCCTATAGGCGCTATCCAGATCCCTTTGGGAGTTGCAGGTCCTCTGAGGATTGTTGGGGAGCATGTTTCGGGTGATTTCTACATACCCCTTGCAACGACCGAAGGGGCCTTAGTTGCCAGCGTCTCTAGGGGGAGCAAGGCTATCACGATGAGTGGTGGTGCATATGCTATAGTATATAGGGATGGTATGACCAGGGCTCCTCTCTTTAAAACCTCTAGCGTTAAGAAGGCTCTCGAGCTTGTAAAATGGGTTTCAGAGAATTTCGATGAGATTAAAAAGGTTGCTGAGAGCACTACTAGGCATGGTAAGCTTGTCTCTATAGAGCCATACATAGCTGGTAATAATGTATGGCTTAGATTCAAGTTCACCACCGGGGATGCTATGGGTATGAATATGGTTACAATAGCTGTTGATAAGGCTGCGAGGTTTATTTCAGAGAGGTTCGGCGGTGCGGAGCTGGTAGCCCTTAGTGGTAATATGTGCGTTGATAAGAAGCCATCGTATATAAACTCTATTCTCGGCAGGGGTAAAGGTGTTGTTGCGGAAGCCATTATCAAGAAAGACGTTGTCTCAAGTGTGTTGAAGACAAGCGTTGAGGATATGGTTGAGGTTAACAATAGGAAGAATCTTCTTGGAACATCGATAGCAGGAGGCATTGGTTTGAATGCACATGCCGCCAACATTGTGGCCGCTATCTTTATAGCCACTGGTCAGGATGTGGCTCAGGTGGTTGAGAGCAGCACTGCGTACACGTGGCTTGAGGAGACGCAGGATGGTGATCTCTATGCCGCGGTCACACTCCCTAGTCTTGAGATAGGTACTGTTGGTGGTGGTACATGGCTCCCCACCCAGAGGGAGGCTTTGGCACTGCTTGGTGTCTATGGACCTGGTAACCCGCCTGGGGCTAATGCTGTGAAGCTAGCTGAGATCATAGCCTCAGCTGTCCTCGCTGGCGAGGTGAATCTCATAGCCGCTATAGCTTCGGGGGAACTTGCTAGGGCCCATGAGAGGCTTGCTAGGGCCCGTGGCTAGCCGTTATCTTTTCCCCAGGCAGTTTTTACTGGGGACGGGTTCTTTGAGCGAATGGAAGCCCTTCCTGGCTTCTGGCAGGCTTGTTGGGGATTATACACCTATAAGGATCTACCAGGAAGTTGCTAGGGAGATGGGGAGAGATCCTGGTTCTATTGTTATCTCGTCAGAAGATCTGGGGTATCTTAAAAATCTCGTTGCTTCCAGCAGTGTTAGGGATGTTATGAGTCTGGTATCCATGCTCGTACCCCTCGTTAAGAGCAGGATAGATCCTTCTGTTGCTAGAGAGGTTTATAAGAGGTATCTCGGTGTCGATGTTGGTGAGGATAGGGCCGTTGAGATGATCTCTGAGCTGGTTGCTAAGTGGTGTATAGAGGCTGCAGAGCTCATGGGTATTGTTACTATAAAGGGTTTCTAGAGGTTTGCTAGAGCACGCTCTATATCATTTATTATATCCTCTATATCCTCAAGCCCCACTGAGATCCTTACAAGGCTATCGCTAATCCCCATAGCCTCTCTCTCTTCTTTCGAATGGTGTCTATGGCTCATTGATGCTGGGTGGCTCACCAGGGTTTCGGGTCCTCCGAATGTTCCTGCTGGTTTTGCTATTCTTAGCTCTCTCATGAACTTCAACGTACCATCTAGATCTGTTTTAAGCTCTATACTCACTATACCTCCATAGCCCTTGAGGATCTTTTTGGCTATCCTGTGGCTTGGGTGGTTCTCTAGCCCTGGGTAATAGATCCTCGCTATCTTTTTGTTATCCTGAAGGGTTTTTGCCAGGATCTCTGCGTTTTTGTTGTGGTGGTGCATCCTTATATGAAGGGTTTTTAACCCTCTTATTACTAGGAAGGATGTGAAGGGATCCATTATTGTTCCAAGATCCGATCTCTTCTCCCTTATCTGTTCCACAAGCTCTGCCTCTCCGGCGACTATCCCGCCTATTATGTCGTTATGTCCTCCGAGGTATTTTGAGGCGCTGTGGATCACTATGCTTGCCCCCATTTCTGAGGGTCTGAGGTTTATTGGTGTTGGTATTGTGTTATCCACTATGAGTATTGATCCCTGGTTTTTGCAGATCTTCCCTATTTCCTCTAGATCCACTACCTTTAATAGGGGGTTCGATTCTGACTCTACGAAAACCACGTCGGGTTTTAATCTCTCGATATTGTCCACGATCTCTTCTGCTGATGATTCTATCAGTTTGAAGTTCATCTTCTCTGAGAGTTCTCTTGCTAGGACAACTATTCTTGAGAAGATATCCCTCTGGATCAGCATTTTAGAGCCTGGTTTTAGGAGGGTTAGGAAGGTTGTCGATATTGCTGACATTCCTGAGGAGAATGCTGCTGCTGATGGATAGCCCTCGATCTCTGCTATCTTGTCCTCGAGTGCTGTTACTGTTGGGTTTGCTTCTCTAGAGTATAGGTACATTCTAGCTAGCGAGGGTGTTATGAAGCCTGTTGTTAGGTATATTGGTACTTCTAGGGGTTTTTCAGGCACTATAATATCTTCTCCCGAGTGTATTAGTCTTGTACCGATCCCCTTCCTCTCCACATACCCCCACCCCCGTTTCACCTCTTTTCAATCACTATCGTTTCGGCGTATATATTTATTTCGCTTTTCTCCTGGCAGCTATGACTATAAAGTCCCCCACATTTGTCCCTGTGTATCCTGTGTATATGCTTCTCCCGAGCCTTGATAATGCTGTGTAGCTGTCGTTGTTGTCGAGATACTCTGTAAGATCCATCCCCTTCTGCTCGGCTTCTTCGAGGAGTTTCCAGTCACCTATACCGCCTGCTCCTGGGCTGTTTCCATCTATCCCGTCACTCCCCATTGATGCTACTATGCTTTCTTCCCAGCCTCTTAGTTTTAGCGATGCTGAGAGGGCTAGTTCGTGGTTTCTTCCACCGACTCCTTTTCCTGTAACCTTGACTGTTGTTTCTCCTGATGCTAGCACTATTGCTGGTGGTTCTATTGGCTCTCCATGGCTTAGTATTGTCTTGGCTATCCCTGCCAGTGCTTTTCCTACTTCTCTCGCCTCTCCTTCTATCATGTTACTCAATATCAACGATCTATAACCTTTAGCTATGCATGCTCTTCTCATCGCCTTTAGACCGTCGATGCTAGATATTATCACAATGTTTTCTATGCTCTCTAACAACGGATCCCCGGGTTTTGGTGTCTCCTCAATCTCGCCTCTACATCCTTTCTCAATGATCCTCACTACATTTTCTGGGATATCCTGACCGCCTAGTCTTCTGGTGAGTATTTTTTGTGCATCGCAATAGGTAGATCTATCCGGTACTGTGGGTCCGGAGGCTATTGTGTCAAGCTGATCTCCTATCACGTCGCTTGCTATTAGTGCGATCACCCTTGCCCCTCTCTCTCTGAGCATCTTGCCCAGTCGCCCGCCTTTCACTGCTGATAGGTGTTTCCTCACTGTGTTCAGTTCTTCTATTGTTGCCCCTGATCTTAATAATAGCTGTGTTACTTTCGCTATATCCTCTATCCCAACCCCCTCTAGGGGTATTTCGAAGAGGGCTGATCCGCCGCCGGATATTAATAGTATTACTGTATCTCCCTTACCAGCTTGGCTGAGGATCTCTAGCAACCTCTCTGAGGACTCGAGAGTACTTCTTCCCGGGATCGGGTGTTCTCCGAACATGATCTCGGGGCTTTTTCCTTCTGTACTATGCTCTCTAGGGGCTATTACTGCGCTCTGGCTTACAAGATCCCCGAGGATCCTTTTTATGCTGTGCAGCATCTTTACGGATGCTTTTCCAAAACCCGCTATTATTACCCTCTCCCCAAGCTCTATCCTTTTTCCCTGGATTTCTATCGCTTTTCCGCTGAGCTTTAGCCTCTCAGGGATAGCGTTCTCTGGATCTATGGCTTTTAATCCTTCTTCAAGGATCTCGATCACATCACTATGCAGATCACTGTGGATCAGTTCCTCCCTATTTAGCACATACATAAAGCCACCGAATAATATGCTTAGCCCAGGATTATTACCAGCGACCCCTGATCCTGCAGGCTTGGCATTAATAACCTAGGCTGGTTCTTTTCTAAGCATGATAGGATTCCTTATCGATACTTTTGAGAGATTTATTTTGAGCCCAACCAGTATGTGGTTTTTGACTATGGATTTGTTTCGCAAGACCCTGAATGGCATTGAAGCATTCTTCCGAGCTATCTGGAGTATGATTCTGAAAGATGACAGGATCCCTGTTCTATTGGTCTTAACAAGAATCCGTGAACCAGCAGGGATAGAGATTCCTGTATACGAGGTGGAATTCCCTGAATATAGAAGAAAAGCAAAAAGTATCAACAAACATCAAGGGATAAGCAGAAATACAGGGGTGCTAGCTGTATATATCCCTCGATCCCCATAGAAAGGGTTTTAAGCTCCAGAAACCACTAATTATATTGGGCTCTGCCCTCCCCGCGATCTCCGGCGGCGGCTCGGACCGACTGGGATGCAACATCCCTGGGATGAAGCACCGGCCTCCAATCGCGGGGACACTCATGATAACAAATGGGGGTCCGAAGCCCCGGGGATCCTATCCCCGGAAGGCTCGGATCCGACATAGGCGCTCCAGAAACACCACGCACCACCCCAAGCCACAACCCCCGCGGCCTTGCGGCCGCGACTCCGCTTGATCCTGGCGGACCCGACCGCTATCGGGGTGGGGCTAAGCCATGGAAGTCGTACGCCCCAGAAAGGGGCGTGGCGGACGGCTGAGTAACACGTGGCTAACCTACCCTCGGGACGGGGATAGTCCCGGGAAACTGGGACTAATCCCCGATAGGTGGAGAGGCCTGGAATGGTTCTCCACCTAAAGGCCCACACCTAGATGTTGGTGTGGGCGCCCGAGGATGGGGCTGCGGCCCATCATGGTAGTTGGCGGGGTAACGGCCCGCCAAGCCTATAACGGGTAGGGGCCGTGAGAGCGGGAGCCCCCAGATGGGCCCTGAGACAAGGGCCCAGGCCCTATGGGGCGCACCAGGCGCGAAACCTCCGCAAATAGGATGTGCAGAGGATCTTGAGCCCCTGCACATCCTAGCGGAATGCGGGAAACCGTGACGGGGTCACCCCGAGTGCCCCGAAGAGGGGCTTTTCCCCGCTGTAAGAAGGCGGGGGAATAAGCGGGGGGCAAGTCTGGTGTCAGCCGCCGCGGTAATACCAGCCCCGCGAGTGGTCGGGACGATTATTGGGCCTAAAGCGGCCGTAGCCGGCCCGGTAAGTCCCCGCTGAAATCCTCGGGCTCAACCCGAGGGCGGGCGGGGATACTGCCGGGCTAGAGGGCGGGAGAGGCCGGGGGTAGTCCCGGGGTAGGGGCGAAATCCGATAATCCCGGGAGGACCACCAGTGGCGAAGGCGCCCGGCTGGAACGCGCCTGACGGTGAGGGCCGAAAGCCGGGGGAGCGAACCGGATTAGATACCCGGGTAGTCCCGGCTGTAAACGATGCGGGCTAGGTGTTGGGCGGACTTAGAGTCCGCCCAGTGCCGCAGGGAAGCCGTTAAGCCCGCCGCCTGGGGAGTACGGCCGCAAGGCTGAAACTTAAAGGAATTGGCGGGGGAGCACCACAAGGGGTGGAGCCTGCGGCTTAATTGGAGTCAACGCCGGGAATCTCACCGGGGGCGACAGCAGGATGATGGCCAGGCTAACGACCTTGCCTGACGCGCTGAGAGGAGGTGCATGGCCGTCGCCAGCTCGTGCCGTGAGGCGTCCGGTTAAGTCCGGCAACGAGCGAGACCCCCGCCCCCAGTTGCTACCACCCCCTCTGGGGGGTGGGCACTCTGGGGGGACTGCCGCCGTTTAAGGCGGAGGAAGGAGGGGGCCACGGCAGGTCAGCATGCCCCGAAACCCCCGGGCTGCACGCGGGCTACAATGGCGGGGACAGCGGGTTCCGACCCCGAAAGGGGGAGGTAATCCCTGAAACCCCGCCGTGGTTGGGATCGAGGGCTGAAACTCGCCCTCGTGAACGCGGAATCCCTAGTAACCGCGCGTCAACATCGCGCGGTGAATACGTCCCTGCTCCTTGCACACACCGCCCGTCGCTTCACCCGAGCGGGGGCTGGGTGAGACCTGCTCTCCCTGGGTTTCCCAGGGTGGGTGGGTCGAACCCAGCCTCTGCGAGGGGGGAGAAGTCGTAACAAGGTAGCCGTACCGGAAGGTGCGGCTGGATCACCTCCCTTTGGGGATTTGTGGCTTGGGGTGCGTGAGAGTGTTTCTGGAGCGCCTTTCATGAGGCCCTTCGCAGGGCTGATTCGTGAGAGGCTGTATAGCCTCTATGAGCGCTGGCAGCTCGCAGCATATACCGGGCTGGCTCCCCCTGGGGGCCTGCGGCAAGACGCCGCGCGGTGGATGACTCGGCTCGGGCGCCGAAGAAGGGCGCGGCAAGCGGCGATATGCCCGGGGGAGGCGCAGGCAGCCGTCGAACCCGGGATCCCCGAATGGGAACTCCTGCCACGGGTAAACCCGTGGCATCTGGGGTCTGGGTAACCCCCAGACCCTGGAGGGGAACCCCCCGAACGGAAACATCTTAGTAGGGGGAGGAAGAGAAATCAAACGAGATCCCCTGAGTAGGGGCGACCGAAAGGGGGATAGCCCAAACCAAACCTGCCGGCGATGAGCCGGTGGGGATGTGGGGTTACGGGCCCGCGGCTGGGGATCCGATCCCCAGCAGGCCGGCACCAGGTAGCCGAAGTGGGCTGGAAAGCCCCG
>DATMAU010000006.1:0-2662 GCA_035559775.1 Sulfolobales archaeon | reverse complement strand
TGGGTTGGTGATTCTATAAAGGGGATCCTATGGAGAGGATCCAAACTCCTCGAGGTATCCCTAGTACCGACTGGAAAAGGGGATATAGATGGTGTGAGAGCCCTTCTCCCCGAGGAGGTGCCTCTAATCTCTATCAGAACCCTCCCGCCCCTGAGAGAAAGCCCCGGGATAGCGCAGCTCGTTCTATGGCGTGCTAGGACGATTATTGGCGAGAATCCTAGAATACTTGTTGGCTCTGCCGAGGTTAAGCTTCGAGGCACGATCTCGGATCCCCTGCATACACTCAAGGTCGAGGAGATCCTCACAGGCCTTTACATGGAGTTCGATATGGAGCTCCACGCTGATAGAGTGCTGAGGGAATGGGTTCTCAAGCCATAGTCCTGGTAGTTGTACCTTCAACTCTATATTAGATCAAGCTTATTATTACATGTGTTCCCAGCAGATTTATAGGTTGTTCCTGGTTGGAGGTTATGTGGAGAGATGGGTAATAGTATTATTTCTTGGAGTAGACTTGGAGGGGCAAGTCCTTATCTGGCCGTGTGTGGATTTCCCGTAGTAAGGTTCTGATCGATCTGTTGGCCTGAGATCTGGTGGTCTAGTTTAGAGAGCTAGGCTCTGGGTTATGATGGGAGCGATGCTCAGGTTGTCTAGCGTTTATCCTAAGTGGGAGCGATCCTATATATGGAGAAACAAAGAATATTAAACATCTAGGGGTAAAAGAACATTGATTCTAAGATTCTAAGCTATAGACTTGGCATGATTATGAGATATGCTTGCCTCCTTGCCTGGGGGTTAAATTTTAAATCTAGGTCTAGTTGATAACACACGTGGGAAACTCCTTTGGGTAGTGTGGATGATATTCTAGCTGGGCTTAGTGTTGAAGAGAAGATATCCCTGCTCGTTGGTGCTGGCTTCTCCAGAACCGTTCCTGGTGCTGCTGGCGAGACTAGATCTATTGCTAGGCTCGGGATCCCTGGGATTGTTCTTTGTGATGGTCCTGCTGGTGTTAGGATACATCCTCTGAGGCTTGGTGATGCTAGGAAATACTATGTGACTTCTTTCCCCAACGAGATCTTGCTGGCTTCTAGCTGGAATCTCGATCTTGTTAGGAGTGTTGGGAGGGCTATTGGTGAGGAGGCTAGGTTCTTCGGCGTTGATGTTATGCTAGCCCCTGGGCTGAATATGCATAGGCTGCCTATAGGTGGGAGGGTTTTTGAATACTTCTCAGAGGATCCCTTGCTCTCTGGCGAGATGGCTGCTGCATATGTCGAGGGTGTTCAGTCAACCGGTGTGGGGGCTACTTTGAAGCATTTTGTCGCCCACGAGCAGGAGGCTAATAGGTTGTTGATAAATGTTGTTGTTTCTGAGAGGGCTTTGAGGGAGATCTATTTAAAGCCCTTCGAGATAGCTGTTAGGAGGGCTAGGCCGTGGGCTGTTATGGCTGCCTATAACAAGCTTAATGGTAAGTACTGCACACAGAACCCGTGGCTTTTAACCAAGGTTTTGAGGGAGGAGTGGGGCTATGATGGTCTTGTTATGACAGATTGGTTTGCGGGCGATAACTCTGTTGAGCAGATACTCTCAGGCATAGATCTCATAATGCCTGGCAGCGATGAGACTGTTGCAAGGCTTGTTGAAGCATATAGAAAGGGTGTTATAAGCGATGAGATCATTAACTTAAGGGCTAGAAAGGTTCTCGAGCTCGTGCTGAAGAGCCCTAGGTATAGAGGGCTGGGTGGTTATAGAGATCTTGATTTTGAGGGGCATGCTAGGATAGCCTATGAGGCTGCTGTAGAGGGTGTTGTTTTGCTGAAGAACGATGGTGCTTTACCACTATCTGGGAAGCCTCGCTTAGCGCTTTTTGGCAGAGGATCTTACTGGACTGTCAAGGGAGGTCTTGGGAGTGGGGATTCCTATCCACGCTATGTTGTATCTATAGCGGATGGTTTGAAAGAGAGAGGTGTTTTGGTTGATGAGGAGGTTGAGAGGATCTATAGGAGTCTGACTCACAGGTTCTACGAGCTTGGGGAGTCTGTTTCTGTTTATAGGAGTTTTAGAGAGAGGGCTCTCGCCGAGATCGATGCTGGGCTCTTGGGGATGTTATTGACGCACTTCTTCGATACTGTTGTTGAGTATATGCGTGTTATGCATCTTCAGGAGGATCCATTTACAGATGATCTCCTTGAGAAGGTGGCTAGGAGATGCGATGCTGCTATAATAACTATCTCAAGGATCTCTACAGAGGGTTTTGACAGATTCCCAGTTAAGGGTGATTACTATTTAAGAGACGATGAGTTTAGCCTGATCTCCAGGGTCTCTAGAGCTTTCCACAAGCATGGGAAAAAGGTTATTGTCGTGCTTAATATCCCAAGCCCTATCGATATAACAAGCTGGAGGGATCTTGTAGACTCTATCCTCGTCCTCTGGCTCCCTGGACAAGAGGCTGGGAGGGCTTTAGCCGATATTCTCCTCGGAAAAATATCGCCGAGCGGTAAGCTGCCTCTCACATGGCCCAAGGATCTATATGAGACACCTGTTATGAGAACCTATCCAGGCACTCCCCGCGAGAATCCTGTGGAGGTTGTTTATAGTGAGGATATCTATCTAGGGTATAGATACTACGATACCTTCGCACTCGAACCAGCATATGAGTTCGGCTATG
>DATMAU010000005.1:0-31364 GCA_035559775.1 Sulfolobales archaeon | reverse complement strand
CAATGAGCCAGAGCAAAACTATGAAGAGGGAACTGTAGGTAGAGATCACACCGAACAAATGAAGACCAAGAATAAAGGATCCGATGAAAGGAGCCCTAGAGCCAGAAACCCAAGGAAAGAGCAGTTAGTATCAAAAACAACCGCAATGAAACCCGAACCTCTGCCAAGGATCACAACTAAAGATCTCATCAAACGGCCTAAGCTGGCTCATCCTAGTCGGGAGCCTTATGCAGTTGAGCTCACGCGATCCATAAACACAGTAATAAAGATCCCTGTAGACTGGGTAGAAGCCTTGGATTCAGGAGAAAACCATAAAGGGGACAAACGGAATAGAGATCGGTTGCTGTGGAAATCTCCTAGAGAGGGGCGATATCTCCAACTACTCCTGTGTTTTATGCATATAAGGCGTAGTGTTAAATATACCTCTCTACAGTATCTCTATATTGATGAGCATTTTGGCAAAAATAGTTGTTGACGAACGCGAGAGATCCTCCGGGATACCGCAAATACTGGCTAGGTTGGGTGACTATATAGTATACAAGATCCTTGATGTAGGTGACTATATAGTTGGTGAAAGTGTTGCAGTCGAGAGGAAAAGAGTACCAGATTTTATAAGGAGTATTTTTGATGGGAGGATATTTGACCAGGTTAGAAGACTCCTCGATGTGTATGATAAGGTAGTATTGCTTGTCCAGGGATCGCCGAGCGAGGTGAGAATGATCACTGATAAGTGGAGCTCTTTCTACGGAACAATAGCTAGGATGATCATTGAAGATAGTGTGAGTATTGTCTATACACGGGATATCGAAGATACAGCCTATCTAATCCACTCCCTAGCCCAGAAATCCCAGAGCCCCGGAATCGGGGGTGGGCATCCATTGATCCATAAGAAGCCAAAGCTAGGATCCGTGGACGAGTGGCAAATATACATAGTTCAGAGCCTACCCTACATAGGACCAAAGCTAGCTAGAAAACTGCTAGAGAGATTCGGAAGCGTGCTCTCTGTCTTCAACGCAAGCGCCATGGAGCTCAGCAGGGTTGAAGGGATCTCTGAGTGGAAGGCGCAGGAGATAGTAAGGATCCTGAGATCACCGTATAACAAGGATTCTGTTAAGAATAAAGAGAGGGATCCTAGCTCAGAACCTCGCGGATTGAATAGCATGTCACCAGATCATAACCACTAACTCTAACCGCTAGATCGTAAATTGTAACAGTCGTTCTACATGGTGTAGACATACCACGCTGGATTCCCTCCTCACGTACCGCTGGACAGCCTTCGGTGCGGAGAGGTAATGCTCTAGCTCGTCTCTGAACCTTCTAATACTTATTTAGAGCTCTGCTTCTCCATAAATCATTGCATAATACCAGGCAGCTATTTAGTTACCAAGCTGTTTCGGGTCATATCTACTTATTATTGCTATAGAATAGTATGACTTACACTGAGCAGAATAGCCTAAAAGTTCTGAACTGATACTATGGCTTATTAAGTGTGTGGCTCGAAAGAAAGCCTAGAAGTCTGGTTTATCTAGCAATTATAGCTAACACCCATACTAATGCTATTCTTACAAAGGCTATCCACTGTATAGGGCTTTCCCTGAACCATGGTCCCCTGCTCTCAATACCAATCATACTTGTTATAACTCCTTCATGGAACCAGAGAACCATGATCATGACATTAAGTATATCCTGGATAAGCAACAGATATCTCGACCTATTGTTAAGCAATAGATAGAGAGGCGCCAAAAATATATTCATCTGCGGCGAGTAAACATATGAGAAACTTATAGAGAGTGCAACCGACATGAGTGGTGTGTGTATAGACATTGCTCCAGATCCTTGTGTATACCTGTTATGAGACAGTATCGTGTATATAAATGGCATAGATAGCATGAGGATTATAGAGAGGGTTCTGAGACTCTGGTTATATATATCGTCTGTCAGGAGATTATAGAAACAGTTCTCACAATACCACCCTGAGTGATAACTGATAAAATAGAAGAAACCAGGAGGATATGTGAGTAACAATGCTAAGAACGGGAGCGCTGCTATTGAGAAACCGAGAAGGGCAAAGATCACGGCTTCCCCGATCCTGCGGGTCAGGATCGTGATGAATATCGAGAACAACGCATATATGGGCATAACCTTTACAGAGGCTCCTAGACCCAGCGCGATAGACGATCCATAAACCCTGTTTCTAGCGTAGAGAAAAACACCCAAGATCATTAGAAAGGTCGCAATTATATCCCAGTTATAAAATAAATAGTAAACAATAGATGGTGATGCTATAGAGAGGATAGAAAGAATCCTTGGTATTTCCCACTCTCTAGAGATCCTATATATTAGATAAACATACGCTATATAGAAAAAAATATTTACAGCAAAAAGACTTCTCAGCATGGATAAGAAAGGATCATACCCGTGTGATGAGAGGTAAAGAGCGATCTTGGAGGCAGCCAACCAGAAGACAGCTATTATTGGTGTGTATTCAAACTCATAGTCAACATATGGATAGCCTGATAAGACCTTCTCAGGAGATCTATAATACAGAGCAAGGTAGTCAGTATACTCTCCAAGGAATAAGGGATCGTGGATCACAACACCAATGAGTATAACTATAACCGCTATCATTACGAATAGATATAGCTCACCACGAGCTCTACGCAAGATACCTCCACGCAGCATGGTCACAGAGAATATTTCTACAAGGCATAAAACATCATGTAAAAAGCGATAAACCCGATGATAAAACAGCATAAACAACACTTATTAGAAGCAGATCCTGTTAGCGTTACGACCCTCATAAAACCAATGGGTACCAGCGACAAGTGTCGACGAGGCTCTAACATGCAGATCTCGAAAAAGCCTATCAAGACAACTAGCACAGATAGATGCTACAACAACCCTAATGCTTAAGAACCTTACCAGAGATCATTGGAATCAAGTTTAGCGACAACTGCCGAGTGGTTAATCCCTATCTAGCATCTGTTGCCTCCATAGCATATCCAACATAGACTAGACAAGCTGTGTGAATAGATATGTCTCAGGCAGGCTGGACTGGCATCGACTTTCTTAGCACCTCTCTTTTACCTCTTTTCTACCTTAAACGTTAAAGAGGTTGTTCTTCTCCAAGGGAGCGTGTCTCGATACGCTATCCTGAATATTTTCGCCCAACCCTGTGGGCTTTTATATACACCACAAGATCTCGGGTGAGACGTGTTGAGGAGAAGAGTATCGAAAGGTCTGAGCGAGCTGGTAGTTATAATGATAGCGGTCGCCATAGCCATACCAGTTATGTTCATACTACAATCATGGCTAGTAGGGCAGATGGGAAGGATGCCGGAGCTGGATCCTGTGACAGCCACCTATGTCTCTAGAAGTGTTGGTGCAGACTCGCTCTTAGTGACACTGACTGTGAGCAATAATGGGAACGAGCCTGTGAATGTTTCTAGCATTACAGTGGTATACATAGCTGCTGGGGGTGGTGTAAGCACCACTTCAGGCAATCTGCTCGGTATAACTCTTCCTCAGAGCATTAATCCCAAATCATCGATAACGATCCCTCTAACGATAAACAATGCAGCCAAAGTTAACGAGGTTATAGTCACAGTCAAAATACCAGGCTCTGACACTGTGAAGACTATAAGGGCAACGGGGATCTAGCTTGGCGTTCCTCCTGCATATATTGAAACTCAATAAGCTTTTTTCTAGAAAAACCATATTTGGCGGAATTAATACTAATTCCATATATTTTCCTAGCTATGGGGATTTTGATCCTAAGGAGTACACGCTACACGGAGATCCTCACGATCATAAGGCATTGCTGGGTAACACCGCCGTTAAAGAGGTAGAAGACGTTGTTATAGAATATAGCGTCGGGCCGTATAGGATCCTGATTACATCTTCTGACGGGGAGTATCTATACATAGCGGATCTTGTTCCAAGACCTTCCAAGGACCTTGTGAGCATTATAGATAACCTATCAAGAGACCTTTTCAGATACGCTCCCGAGGATAGGGATCTCGATGACTATTACATTGCAGAGGTCCTGAGAAACGTGTACAGAATCCCTGATGACTATGTGAATATGGCTACATATCTAGTGAAAGAGAGGCTTAAGTACGGCAGGATCCAGGTTCTCCTCGACGACCCATATATAGAGGATATAAGCATCAGCGGCCCGGGTGCTGTTTGGGTTAGGCATAGGATAGTCGCTGAGAAGGATCCTGAAGCTGATATGATCAGAACAAACATTGTTCTGGAAGCTAGAGAGGTGCTATCACTTCAAAAATACATAGCCACAAGATCTAGGACATATATATCTAGGTCAAACCCTGTAGTCGACGTACAACTCCCGAGGGAGGATGGAGGACACAGGGCCCACCTAGTAGATCCAACGATAGCCGGTAACAGGCCAGAGATAACTATTAGAAAGAAGCTGGAGGAGAAGATAAGCATAGGATGGCTTATTGATAGAGGATCTATTAAGAGCGAGGTTGCTGAGTATCTAAGGCAGATAATACTGAGCAGAGGATCTATAGTTATAGCCGGCCCTCCATCTAGTGGGAAGACAACCCTTCTAAGAGCTCTCCTCAACAGCTATGTGCCCCCCAGCTGGAAAGTCGTTATAATAGAAGATACCCCTGAGATCGAGATCCCTGAGAACAGCTCGTGGGTTAGATATACAACATACGAGCTAGGAGCCCTTCACATGGATCAGTTCTTCTTAGCCAAAGCAGCCCTCAGATCGTCTGCCAACAGGCTCATAGTGATCGGAGAGACCAGGGGAGCAGAAGCCCAGGTCCTAACCCAAGCCTTAAACATGGGTATGGGGGCTCTCACAACATTCCACGGCGGATCTTCAGAGGAGGTTATAACCAGGCTTATGTCGCCTCCTATAAACATGTCTAAGCACCAGATCGGCAGTATCTGGACTATAGTTATCATGGGTGTTGGGTGCGTGAACAGTAAGGGAGTAGGTAGGTGTGTGGAGAGGGTTGACGAGATCCTTGTAGATAATGAAATAGATATACATACGATCTATTCTGTAGAGGATAACACCCCAGGGATCATTGAGAGAAGCATTAGGTTGAAGAGAGCTAGCAGGGCGAGGAACCCTGGGAACATCCTAGTCAAAACCAGCTAGGGTTCGGTATCGCCATGAATATCCTCTCACGGGCTGTAAAGAAATACTCAGAGTTACTGGCAATCTCGATATCAAGCTATAGGGATTATCTATCTCTACAGAGAGAGCTGATAATAGCCCTCATGGGCGTGTCTCTCTCCCTATCGCTCGCAATGATCACAAGCCTTTGGCTAGGAACCATATCGTATAGTGTGGGACTATCGATGGTGATCGCAATTATAGGGTCTGTTTTATCTCTCCACAAGATCCTAGCCAGGGTCTCGAGATCCTTGGAGAAGGTGAAAGGATTATCGGAAGAGATGCCATATCTAGTCTTCATGGCATCAGCAATAGCTAGAACAGGGCTCGAGCTTATAGAAGCCATCTATTTCGTCTCAACCAGTGAGGCTGGTGTGTTTAGATATTTTAAAAGCCTCTCAAGAAGGCTTATCAATGCATCCAAATATATAGGCTTTGAGGAGGCCCTAGACAGGCTGGCAGGGATCCCTAGAGAGGTTAAGAAGACTCTGATAACATATCTATCAAGCATAAGTTTAGGAACAGGTATAGAGACCTTGAACACGCTTGGGCTAGAGATGATCAGGGAGGCTTCTAGACGGGCATCGAGATCAATAGACCTGGCAGCCCAAGCTGGTTTGGTGATAACGATGGTGCTTACGACAATACCGATCCTTGTCCTAGGGATCTCATCAATCCTCGGCGATCATGTAGCGCTAAGTGTAGGCATCATGGTCGGTTTAGTCACACCAATAGCGGTTCTGCTACTACCCCAAACACCTCTCCCGCTCAGGCTAATGATAAGCGAGAATAGTGTGTTGTATTTTTCCCTACTGGGTATACTCTCTATAGGCCTTATAGTATCGGTATATGTATCAATATACCTGCTAGCCTTATCAATTATCCAGTTAAATATGATGAAGAACATCATTATCATATTATCGATCGCGATGATCCTCATGGGTATCCCTTGGACAGTGATTTTCATAAACTATCTAGCCGGTTTCGGGAGAGCTAGGGATATTCTGGTTTCTATAAGCGGCTACGCCAAGGCGTATAGAACACTAGACGGTCTCGACCTAGACAAGGAGACGCGGAGAGTAGGCTCATATGCACCATGGATATTACACTATATTGTATTCTCGTTGGTCTTTTTCAGAGAAAAAGGAGGGGTCGAGCCCATAGTTATCACTAGGTTCTCAGAAGAGATCATGGATGTGATGGCAAAGAATACCAATAGGATCGTGGGATCCTTGCTATCGCTAACAGCATCCCTAGCACAGCCAGTAATACTTACACAGATAGTCCCGATGATGGGCTCAGCTGCACATAGCCTGGGTACGATCGTCATGCTCCTATCATCGGTAGCAGTATCGTCACTAATAGCATCAAAGATATTCTTTGGAACTGCGAGGAATACGCTTATAATGGGTATGTGTTTCTTGCTACTCTATATATTTCTCCTGAGGTGATCTTATGAGCCTCTCGATAAAGACCCCATATAGGGTTGAGGATCTGTTAACAGTAGAATTGCCAGAGCCTCTGCTAAGTCTGAAGCCGCGCCTCATTCAATCAAGGATCAGCCCTGACACTATCTATATTGAAACAGAGATCGGAGAAGTGCTTGTGAGACCATTGATAGGTTTAAAAAACAACATCAATAGACTATGGGTGTACCACGATGATTCGAGGGTTTGTTTCAATAGTTTGTGTAAAGATCTTGGTAAGATCTTTAAGGCGTCCCCACTTAATGATAACAGTACTATAATAATTAGCGAGGGAAAAAGCTACCTAGCAGAGCTATCCGAAGATGGTATAAAGACAAGACCTGTTGATGTAAAAGAGATCCTAGGATCAGTGCGGTATATAGATAGATCTGTTGTTTTGATCCGAGAAAAGGGGTTTAGGAAGAGAGTGTTAGCAACAGACCATGGGGTTCTATATACTGTAACAAGCTTCTGCATGGAGAGAAGAGAAGGACATGCCGTGATAGCCCTCGAGACAGATGGATATACGAGGATATACTTTGGCGCTGAGCACGGTGGGTATGTTATATATGACACAAACAGCCCGCCAGTAGCGTGTGCCATGGGATATAGAGTAGCTACTATAACGCTGAGGGACCGGGGTTCTGTATATATTGGCAAGGGATTATACTTGGAGACACCCCTAAGATCCGTAGGGGTGGCATGGATCCCTGAAGATAGGGTTCTTATCCTATACGATCAGAAGGGTGGGTGGCTATTAGAGAGCGACCTCAAAAGCCTCAAACCCATAGCCAGACTACCGGGTAGACCAACATATCTGGGCAGGCTCGGGGATTCGGATTCACATGTATTGATGGTTAGCGGGGAGTTGGTGGCTATCAAAGGCTCTCTCATTACCAAGCCGGAGATCCGTTTAGATGGTTATAAATATGTGTCCACCAGTAACAAGGGGTTAGTAATAGATTCAGGAGAAAAACTTGAGATAAGATCTGTGGAAGGAAGAGAGATTTGGAGTGTTAAGAAAGATCCAAACGCCATGTGTGGTGGATACGGGGATAAAATAGTATGTATTAAGAAGAACATGATCAGCCTGATAGAACCCAGCGAGGGAGAGGTGGTGATAGAGAGAAGAGAGGGAGAAATACCTAGGGTTATTATCAGCGGTGGCGGAAAAATACCAGGCGTATCAGTCAGCGGTGATGTAGATGTAATCAATATAGCTAGAGTAAATGGGGATATAGAGATAACTATGGCGCCAAGAGTGCTTGGAAAAACATCGAGATCATATATAGAGTTAGAGGACATAATAGCCAAGCACAGAGCCGAGGTGGAGATCGTGGCAGAACCCCCCACAATAACTGTAGAGCGTGCCGGGATCGTGGTATCGAGGACCGGTTTGCATGTGGAGTGCAATTCTCCCGGATATGCTGAGGCCGTGTTAAGGCTTAGCGGGAATCGGTTCCACGATCTATATAGATATGTTGCGAGGGTAACGTCAAGGGGGAGGGTTATAGGCTTGACAACATTCTATCTAGGCTCCGGCAATAGAGGTGAGGAGAAGATAAAACTGAGGATATGTCTCGAAGAAGCACCGATCGATGGGAATGCATGGCTAGAGATAACAGCTATAAAGAGCGACCTCGAAGATCTTGAGGGCGAGGCTTTCTACAGAATACCCCTAGCAGTTGAAATCAAAGAACCTATTATCAGTATATCCCTAGAACATTATAGCGATAAAAGCGAGATAACAGTAAAGGTAGAGAAGCCCCGCGGAGTTGCTGGAAATATATATGCTAATATTAAATGCACCAACACATCCTTCGAAAAAACCGAGAGGGGTAAAGAGTTTGTTAGAATCGCCATAGGAGGGTGCGAGGTTCCGGCAAGAATTGTAACAGCTATTGAGGATCAGGGTTTCAAATGGATCACTTCAAGAGAGATCCATATACATGAACTTACACAATGCATGGAAGAGTATGCCGAGATAGCTGGTCTCGCCGGTGCAATGTGCACCAAGGGCGGGTTTTATAAACACATATCTCCGATCATCCATAAAGATCTCTCGCCTATAAAGGAGGCAAAGGTTCTTAACCTCCCGGGCAGAGGAAGTCAGCTCATGATCATCGCTGAGAGGGACGCATCGTATATAATAACTATCCTAAGAACCGGCTATGTGGTTGGACAAGGACATCTATCTCCTGGGATTAACATAATAAGTCTAGGGCTCGCAGCCTTGTTAGAGCCCTTGAAGCTATCGATCTTCGGTGGGTCAGCTTATAGAGAATATTTGTTGGAGCCGGAAGATATATTGGAGATGATCTCAATAGCTCTGAGAACATCTTATAAGCTTCTAGAAATTATGGGCGGGTTAGGATTATAGATATAAAGAGGCTTCTTAGAATACGGGAACATATTGCCAAGATACTGTTTGGGTCAGAAGATCTCAGGCTAGTTGGTGGGAGGATTGTTAGCTGTGATAGTAAGGGGTGTCTTGCAAGAGGGTTCCTCATAGTTAGGGATTTTACAGAAACCCTAGAGGATCTAGATGGTAAGGAGATACAAAGAATACTTAACTCATACGTTAAAACCCTATCCCAGAGCGCACCAATAGATCTAAGAGTGGTTATCTCACCAATCAAGCCAGAGGAGGTGATGAGCAAAATAGATAAGGCTATACAGGTTAAGCAAATAATGCTCGAAGCAGACCCAACCAACGAGAAACTGAGAACCGAGGTTGAGAGGCTGAGGAGGATTAAGAAAAAGATACTCAGCGGAGAGACACCCTTCTCTATAAACATGGTCTTCAGCGTTATCTCTCAAGGATCTACAGAGGATGAGGCTATCGAAAGGCTCTCACATAAGATCTCGATATTAAGGGAGGAGCTGAGAAGCATAGGAATATATACTGAGGATCTTAGAGGGCTTGGAGCAATAGCGGCTCTCAACAAGTTTTTTCGTGGGGAGTAACAACCTTATACTGAGGATCCTTGAGAGAGTTCTTTGGAACAGGCTCACAGTAACCTCGTCGCAGTCTATATACTTCTCCCCATTTATAAAGACCAGCCTGCACTCTAGGAGTAGAAGTGCCGGCGGGATACTGCTTGGAAGG
Organism: Sulfolobales archaeon; assembly: GCA_035559775.1. GTDB lineage: Archaea > Thermoproteota > Thermoprotei_A > Sulfolobales > AG1 > AG1. The sequence continues at coordinate 21,628 of DATMAU010000005.1, read as the reverse complement.
GTCATAAACAGTGGCAGGAATATCTTCTGGAACCCAAACATCTCGATGAGCCCCCATATAGTGGTGGTTGGACCAACAGGCTCTGGAAAGACAGAGACGCTCTTAAGCATAGCTACTAGGATGAACTCGCTCTACTCAGTTACAGTGCTGATGATCGATGTTAAAGGGGATATTAGAAGTAGACTGGAAAGGAGGGGCTATTCCTTCAATCTTATAGATGTACCCAGAGACCCCTTGGGATCTTTATATCCATATTATATAGACCCCGTTGGCAGGGCTGGACAGGTTTTTGAATCCATAGTTTCCTCCTACGAGGTACATGATCTCAGGGCCCAGGCCTCTCTCTATAAGGCTATAAAGAAAGCATATGAATCAACTCCCCTCCCAACATGGCAACACGTTATGGCAGGGCTTGCAGATGGGGAGAACCCCGAGAGCATAATGATCTCGAGAATATTGGATGAGATAGCCTTTCTCGATGGTGGAGTACACAACGTGGGGCACTACTCGGTCAGAGATGGAGTTATCAATGTAATCTCTCTAGCCGGGATCTCGAAAGAGAGGGAGGAGATGCTAAGCTATGCGATGAACATGGTGTTCCATGATATGTTAAACTATATGTCTTCGAGGAGCATAGATCCCAAGGCTGTAAAGGGGGTTCTCGTAATAGATGAGGCCTGGATACTGAGCAGACATGGAAAGAGCTCTAACAGGGTATTGAACTTAATAAAGCTCAGCAGGGGCTATGGTCTCTCAGTCCTTCTAGCTACTCAGAGTTTTAGGGATTTTGGTGATAGCTGGGATAGGATTCTAGAGAACTCGGGAGTCCTCATAGTGCTTAATACTCCGAGCAAGAGGTTCTGGATCGATGCGTCGAATTTCCTAAAGTTAAGTAAAGAAACCATAGAGGATCTCATGGTTATACTTGGTAGGGGAGACGCGCTCATAAGGGTTCTCCCAGATCCAAGGCCCATCCCTGTATCCCTTGAGAACGATGTCGAAGAAACAGGGGAGAGGATCTAAATGTGTAATCCTCTGAAGACGGTTGCTCTAGCTTCACCCCGTATCTCTATAGCTTCTCTCTATGTCCTACCTCTACTTATACTGTAAACGGATTAATAATAGCCTATTGGGGAGAAAAATAAATGACTGTTAGGAGGTATATCTATTCATAGCTCTTTGAAAAAAACATATAGCAGGGGTTTAAAGCCAAGGCTTGTATAGAACTCAACAGCAATCTTGTTCATCGGAGGAAACTCTGCTGAAACGAGCGTCACTCCCCTAGATTTAAGGATCTTTGTCAGCGATGATATTAACGCTTCGCCCACACCCTTTCTCCTATAGCTTGGAAGCACATATAGATCCGTTATCACGCCGGCTATGAGGGGTTCGTAAAAGATCCTAGACCTGATCTCGGCCCTTACAACGCCCACCACTCTTCCCGAAGACTCGGCTACAAGGGTTATCACATCCTCCCTGCCAAGAGAATCGCTCACATATTTCCTCGCAATCTCTGGTGCCTCTTGCCTCACAGTATATAGGGGGTCGAACTCCTCGTTGAGCTTTTTAAGCCTTAGAACCAGGTCTGATATTTGATCCACATCCTCTTTTCTAGCAATCCTTATTATATATTCACTCTCTCTGATCATTACATATCACCATAACTCTTTATCAAACCAGACCTCATAAGCGCCTCGTGCTTCGATCTAGAGGATATTATCTGGGCCTTGATATCCTCCAAAAGCTCCTCCCTGGAAGGCGACAATCTACTGATCCCAAGCTCTATAGCCTTAAGCCCTACTGCAAGGGCTGTCTCAACATATGCATCCCACTCCTCCATAGTTGGTATTATATAGTCCTCCCTAAGCCCCTTCTTCTCAGCATATCTAGCAAGGGTCTCTGCAAACACTATAGCCATCTCGTCTGTTATAGCCTTAGCCCTCACGCTAAGGACTCCTCTAAACATTGCTGGGAATACCAGGCTATTGTTTATCTGGTTTGGGAAATCGCTCCTCCCCGTAGCAACTACCTTCGCTCCAGCCTCGCTTGCTTCCCACGGCCATATTTCTGGGACAGGATTGGCTAGAGCGAACACTATGGGGTCTTTATTCATCTCTTTAACCCACTCTTTTTGTATCACATTAGGCCCTGGCCTTGATGCTGCTATAACTACATCGGCACCCTTTAGAGCTTCCCTAATCCCTCCTTTCCTACCGTCAGCATTGGTCTTTATCGCTAGCTCGTATTTCCATGGGTTCTCGAACGCGAGCTTATCCACATCCTCCCTCTCACTATGGAGTATGCCTTTTGTGTCAACCATTATGATGTTTCCAGGCTTTGCCCCATATTTTATCAATAGATTCGCTGTTGCTATATTAGACGCCCCTGCCCCTATCATGACTATCGTGGTGTCCGAGATCTTCTTCCCAACGATCTTGAGAGCGTTTATCAGCCCAGCCAGTGTTGCTGTCGCCGTACCCTGCTGATCGTCATGCCAAACAGGTATATTGAGCTCTTTTCTCAACCTCTCAAGCACGTAGAAGCATTTAGGGCTCTCGATATCCTCTAGATTGATGCCTCCAAACGCTGGCTCAATGCTTTTAACAATCTTTATGAACTCATCTGCACTACCAGCCCTTATGGGTAGTGGTATGGCATCAACACCGCCGAGATATTTGAATAAGAGCGCCTTACCCTCCATAACCGGATAGCTTGCCTCAGGCCCTATGTTTCCGAGACCAAGTACTCTTGTTCCATCTGTTACTACTGCTATCATATTCCACCTAGATGTTAATGTGAACGATAGATCGGGATCTCTGCTTATAGCTCTTGAAGGTTCAGCGACACCTGGCGTGTACCATATGGCAAAATCTTCAAGCCTCATTACAGGGACTTTGAGTATTGTCTCTATCTTCCCTCTATACATATTATGCAGCTTTAGAGATAACGTGTACCATTTATCAGTTAAGCCTGAGCCCTGTTTTCCTAAACCATCACTATCAATCATAACACGGTCTCCCGTAAAAAGTACTGTAAGTAAGAACATAAGGACAAAAGTATTGTTTAAAAATGATCTAGACGATGTGGTCTATGACTGCTAGCACTCATAATCCTCAGGGAGCTTAGCTCTGAAATACTTACCAGTCTCAGGGCTCTTAAAGAGACCTATCTTAACTCCCTTTCTACCCTTAGGAGCTAGAGGCCATACCTTTTCAGGAGCTATCTCGATCTCTTTCCCCGTGGTTGTGTCTTTTACCTTAACCTTATTCTTGCACACCATGATATGTCCCATAATAAATCTATACCATGAGCAATATAAAAATTATGTCAAACCCTCAATATGGATCAGTATAGCTGTGCATTACATCACGATATGATGTATTCCTAACAACAGGATCAGCTCGGAGTTACACATCACCGGATCAGAAGCGCCTCGGCCTCTTCACCAAGATCTTCTCCCCACAAAGACTAATTAATAATGATGCTCAATAGAATTCTCCCACCCACATATCTAATCGATCGGTCTAAAAGGAGATATAAGCATTTTAGGTATTCCAACATATGGTGAGCCCCATAACCGAGGCCCGCGTACTAGATCTAGAGAAGGAGGCTAAGAGATGCGGGGGCGTTGTTGCGGCTATCCTTTCCAGCCTTAGAAAAATAAAGAAAGGAGAAAGGCTGAGGATAAGTGCCGTAGAAGCCCAGGTGAGAGAGCTTAGCGAAGCCCTGGATCTGTTTACCAGGTATGGATTGATCCAAGTGGTTGACAGAATATCCGATAGAGAGATAATTATTGAGAAGGTGAAATAATACGCCAACCCCTAAAATACACCAGGATCATTGGGCTGTTTTCTTATTGATACTCGTAGGAGGTATTAGGCTTTGATCGATATTATTTCCGGTGATGAGTCGGTTTTCATATTGACTCTGGATAATGCTCCAAATCATCCAGAGAATGATCTCACAGCAGATAGAGCCCCACGCACTTGGGCTCAACAGCAACCCGTAAACCCAAGGGTTCGATCTACTATAGAATTGAAAGGAAACAAACGGTCTACATATGATCAGTTATCGTGTTATTTTATATCACCTTATCACTAGGTAGGGATTGGAATGAACAAGCTAGGCATAGTGGGAGCGGGTAGGTGGGGCTCAACAATAGCCACAAGAATCCATGAGACCGGTATAGCAAGCATATCTATAGTGTATGACAAGGACATTGAGAGGGCACGTCTTCTCGCACAGAAAGTAGGTGCCACTGTAGCAAGAGATCTGAGCGATTTTGACAAGCACAAAGATCTCCTAGGAATAATAGTTGCTACCTCTATAGACAGTCTAGCCCATGTCTCAGCAGAGCTGATCAAGATGGGGTTTAACGTATTAATAGAAAAGCCTGTAGCTGATAGTCTGGATAAAGTGAGGATGTTGAGAAACCTAGCCGAAAGTAGACGTGTAATCGCTATACCTGGCTTTGTGGTGAGATTCGATCCGATAAGTATATGGATAAAGGATCGTTTATCAAGGGGCGATGAATCTCTAGAAGATCTATACCTGTTCAGGCTAAGTAGAAGACCACCATGGGCTAAAGTGAACAGCATTCTACTAGATCTCGCAATCCACGATATAGATCTAGCTAGATATTTAATAGAAGACGATATAGTCCCCATTAGCTGGTCTATACATAACCTCGAGATAGACCAGGCATTCACTATGTATGCTAAACATAGAGGTGGTAGCGTGTTTATCAACGTAGATGGGGTTTCGAAGAATAAGGTGAGAAAGGCTATTGTCTCACTCACCAAGAGCTATATCGAGGGCGACTATGTTAATCAATACATAATTAACAGGAGTGAAGGTGGCGAACACGATCACATAAAGATCAAAGGTACAGAGGCTCTAGTGAAAGAGATAACAGTTTTCATGGAAAAATGCAGAGGAGCAGATGTTGAGGCACCAACATTACTTGATGCAGAGAAGGCCCACGAGATCATAAACCACGTACTCCCGAAAAAATCATAACTAGATCCTCTCCAGAGGCTTTATACCCAGAGCCATCAATCCTTTTGCAAGAACCTGCCTCACACCCCTCACTAGGTGTAGCTTATATGCCCTGGCACCCGGGTTCGGATCCCTTATAACCTGATCCTCTTGATACCACGAGTTAAAGAGATCCGAGATCCTGTTGAGCATCGAAGCTATATCCTCGGTTTTAAGCTCATCTATAGCCTTAGTAAGCTCTGTCGGTGCTCTTGAAATCTCGATCAAGAGCTGCCTTCTCCGACCCTCAGCCCCGGCTTTGAAATCAACCTCACTTAGGGGAGGTATACTATCAGCTTTGTTTAGAATACTTGAAGCCCTCGCGTAGGTGTACATAATATATGGTGCTGAATTTCTCTCGAGGTTAAGCACCTCTTCCACCCTAAACACTATCTGCTTAGATGGCGAGACTGAGGTTAGTGCGTATTTAATAGCTGAGACAGCTATTTCCTTTGCTATATCCCCAGGGGCCTTTACCCCCCTCCCACTCAGGATCTCGCCGCTCTTATTGATCGTCGTATCGATCACCTCGTCGAGAGTTACATATCTACCTCTCCTTCCACTCATTCTCTGCCCAGGTAGCATGACCATCTCATAGCTATAGTGGATCAGGTTGGAGGCCTCCCTCTTAAATCCCAACGCATATAACGCTAGCCTTAGCTGGGCTTGTGGGAGTGTCTGTTCAGAGGCTATTACGTTTATAACATAGTCCGCACCGCTTTCGGAGAACTTCTTCACACTATACCCTATATCCCTTACCGTGTATAGCGTTGTCTCATCGCTTCTCATAAGTATTAGCGGTGGGATCTCTAGGGTTCTGGGTAGTCTCAGCTCCTCCCTTATACCCTTCTCCTTCAAGATCTCATCGAATACAAGGGCAGGGGCTCCTTTATGATAGCTAAAATACCTCGAAGATCTAGCTGCCTGTATTACCTGCTCAACAACCCCCTCCCATGCCAGGTCGCTCTCATAGTCCCAGTAGTCGAAATGGGCTCCAAGGGTTTCTAGGGTTTTTTTGAACCCAGCTATACATAGCCCTACGGCTTTTCTAAAAGCCTTAACCACTTGAGGATCTGATGCCTTCTCATACGAGATCATTAGCTTCGATATCTCAGCCTCGGGATCCTCGATCTTTGACAGCTTCTGGACAAGCGTATCGAATACCGATGGATACTTACTACTCAGCCTAGACGCGTCCGCCATTAACTCATCGAGGATCTTTAGCTTCTCCCTATACTCCTCTGGATCCTCTTCCTTCAGCTTCTCCAGCTTTTTCTTCAGCTCGATAATCTCTATGATCGTGTTTGTTGACGCATAGATATATCCGATCCAGTGATCCTCTTTAACACCCTCAGGAGGATCCGGCATTCCGAGAAGCATATAGCCCAGAACCATGATCGCTACCTGCCTACCCATATCGTTAATATAGAACCTTGTGATCACCTCATGCCCCCTAAGCCTGAGCATGGAGGATATTGCAATCCCAAGAGCAGCGTTTCTCCCAGAACCTATGTGGAGAGGATGCACAGGGTTTGCTGAAACATATTCCACAACATATCTCTTAGGATTATTGGTTCTCACAACACCATATAGATCCTTCAGCTCCTCTATAGCGTGGAAAGTTATTTTAGAGAGTTCCTGGGTATTGATCCTTATGTTAAGATATCCTGAAGAGAGTGATATCGACTCAATATACTTGTTTCTAAGTAGCTTGTCTTTAATAGCATTGTAAATATGCTCTGGGCTAGAACCAAGCTTCTTGGAAACTGCATGGAGAGGTATAGCTATATCTCCTAACTCATATCTAGGAGGGATCTCGACTTTCAGATCATTCTCAGGGATAGATAGCTCTTTAGAGAGATCTCTTCTCACACTCTCAGCAATATATCTAAAAGGCTCGCTCACAAGCTCCACAATAACCACTTTCCATAAGATGCTAAGCACTAAACCTAATAAAGAGGTAATGGGGTCAGGAGCTCTGTACACTGTGGCGGGCCCGCGGGGATTCGAACCCCGGACCGCCGGCTTCACCGGCTAACCTAGACCAGCCTTTAGGAGGCCGGCGCTCTATCCTGGCTGAGCTACGGGCCCTTGCCAAGATATCTTTTGCCCCAAACCCTTATATTTGTTACAAGCCTCGTTTGGTATCATTATAAGGCCCTGGTGCGAATTAATAAAAACCCTGCTTATTTAATATATTATTGGCGGCGGTCGTCTAGCCTGGTCTAGGACGCCGGCCTCCCGAGCCGGCGATCCCGGGTTCAAATCCCGGCCGCCGCACCAAGATCTTTACTCCTAAAGATCCTCATTTATAAATAAGTGATCCTCGGGATCTAGTTTGTATACATGGGATCTTGGATCGTTGCTCGGGCTGTTCACCGATCCTCGGGGATCTTTGTGAACATTGTATGTGTTTCTTAGATGTGTCTGTGAACATCGAATTATATTTTATTATGTGTAATAGATTATATAGCTCATCACATATATATCCGTGGTGGCTGTTATAATAGAAATAGATGTATCAAGGCTCTCTGACTATGCAAGGGCTAAGCTTGTACAGGGTGTTGTGGATAGGTATGGGCTTGCAGGGGCATCCAAGCTCCTCGGAGTCTCGAGATCATATGTCTACCAGATCTCCAGGGGGGATAAGAGGGCCCCCGAATACATTGTCTCAAAAGCTGTAGAGCTCCTGGGCATCGAGGAGACTAAGAAGATCCTCGGGGTTGAGGAGATGTTGAGAGCGTGCAGAGCAATGTACGAGGACGGCTCCCTGGATCGCATGTTCATAGCCGAGATATTGGCTGTAGCTTCTAGGGATGAGATCCTGAGGAGGACGATCCTTGAATTCGTGGTTAAGCACTACAAGGAGGAGCTCAAGAAAATCCTGGGGATAGTCCCAGAGAAGGTAGAGCTGAGGTGGGACGGGGGCTTCGAAGAATTCCTCAGAGAGAGGAAGAAGAGGAGGAAGATAGCTACGGAGGAGACTCTGAAGTACTATAGGAATTTGTTCAAGAAATATCTAGAGGGTAGGGAGCTTTCGAGGGAGCTTGCGGAGGAGGTGGCTAGGCATAGGAATAAGTGGCTTAGAAACGTTTTCAGACACTATATCCAGTACTTGTTCTTTAAAAGGGTTATCTCTGAAGAGACATATGGCTGGATCATGGAGTATGTTCCAAGTAGGAGCTATAAGGTTGAGCCAAAGGTTTATGAGATCAACATTGAGGATGTGAAGAAAACCCTCGAATATCTTAGGAAGAACCACGAGCTATACTACACAATATACCTATTAATGCTATATTCTGGGGCCAGGCTTCAGCATGTGCTCAAGCTCATTAGAGAGTGGAACCCGGATCAGGTGGTCTATATACAAATGATTGATCGGGATTCAAAGAGGCTGGTGTGCTTCGAGGATAAGGGCTTCTGCAGATATTACCTTGGGCTGAGGAGCGGTTCAAAGCCCTGCGAGTGGATCTACATGCCGAAGGAGCTGGTGCCAATGGTAGAGAGGTATAGGGGGACTAGGAGGAGTAAGGATCCTATTTTAAGATATGCTAAGAGACACGGGCTACTACTTACAAAAATGTTTAGAAAGATCAACTGGAGGATCCTGGTTAGGACTATAGGGGATAAGGACTTGGCAAGATTCATACAATCAAGGTTTGGAGAGCTAGCAATATCAGAAGCGGTATACGAGAACCTATTGGAAAAAGCAGATCAGGAATATCCAAAGGCTATGGAGGAGCTGAAAAAGCAGCATTCAACACTTCCCTAGCTATATATTATATCTCTCTACGCCCGCTTGTCCCCCGATGGTCATTGATTGTCATTGGTATTAATTTGTTTGTGTTGCTGTGTTTTTGATCCACAGGGATGTTATAGCATCCCTGTGGGCATCGGGGGACTTCCACCTTCCCCATAGAGATCTTGGGATCTCTATGGGCTCACTGGTGGCTGTCGAGCCCAGCGGCATGGGGCTCCCATCTAGGCTTAAGAACCCGAAGCCCTTCTGGGCAGAGCCCTCATACAGGGCTTCGGTTCGGGAGCTCTGAGCATCATAGCATCCCGAGGTCTCTGCACACCAAGATCTAGCAAGGATATCACCTCATCATCAAAACAACTATGAATTGGATACTTATAGGCTTAAGCCCACAATGAACATGAGCACTACAGGGTGTTAGTCACAACTTATACGTTTGATCACTTTGTCGGGGAGCCTCTTCGTTCTCTTGATGTTCTCAACCATTGCACTGCACCTCCTATGCATCTTTATATATGATGCAATGCTCTCTGCCACCTCATCCCACTCGGCTTCAGATAGTTCTGGCTCTACCACGCCGCTGATCATGAGCAGTATTGCAAGCCTATTAGGAGGGCTAGACCTTAGTATGATCTCTCCAACATCCCTGGGCGAAAGTATTCCATTCCTGACTCCATAGAGTATCATCGCCAGACTCTCACTACCAATCTTGACAAGCTCCTCTCGACTAATTTTTACTTTCGATGCCATGATGATCATTATTATGATTCATATCACAGAGTAATTAGTTCCTACCGAATAAATTCTAGATTAGCTAGAGAAAGATTGGTATTACCCTTAAAAAGATCTGTATTACAAACTGAAAGCCTCGTCCCTTCAGGGCTGGGAGGAGGTCAGCTTATATTTCTCTAGCCCTGTTTTTGCGGCTTACTCCTTATAAACCCTCGCTGTAATACAATGTAATAGTGGATAAAATGAGCGATGATGATTATGAGTTGCAGATCGACTATGAGCTTGAGATATTAAAACGATCTAAATACAGTCCAGATCTGATGAGTTATGGAAAGTATGGCGGATTCTTCACCTCTGAAGTGAAGTCGATGAACGACTCGAAGAAGACTCTTCTGCTAATGTATGATTCGGTTATATACTCTCGATTCTATGCACCGCCATTTCACAGTCTTTTAAACATTGAAGCTATCAAAGAGATCTTTAGGGCTACTGGCAGGACGTCGAACAGGACGTCGAAGAATGAACATGGGAAGCCCATTAATACAAAGGGGTATTATGCTAAGAGAGCACTTAGAATCATTATTGTTGAGGGGATCAGAGCAAATAAATTTCCATTGTTGCTGCGGAATAAACTGTCTTTCGAAATAACTACTGTTGATCAGGTTATTGAAAAGCTTTGCACAAATAATAGATCATGTATGAAACAGCTGCTGAACGGCGTGATCAGCAATGATTTTGTCGTATCACATGCTTTGCTGTGTGAGAGGTACTCCGGGGTTCACGCTGGTGTTGTCTATGCAATTTTGCTGACATCGATAAAATATGATATACCTGAGATTCAATTGATCAAGAAGATCTTGTGAGCATCTTTATAGCTCTATGTACCTCCTTTGATTCTGTTGTCACCATAGACCCCACAGATCTTGTGCCAGCCCCCTCCTTGTGTGGGTGTGCTGAGACCGTCACAGCCATGTAAGCCTTGACCCTAGCGCCGATCCTGAGCATGTTATCCGCTAGAACCATTATGTCTTCCGAGACCCATGCAGCGTCCTCGGGATCCCAGTTCCCCCACTCTGGTAGGGGGACTGCATCAACGTCTACAGCAGCCCCCGGCTCCAGGGCTACATGTGGGAATGCCTCTCCCTCTGCCATCAATGCAACAGCTTGGGAGAAGTCTATGTAGCCGTCTTCTCTGTATGGTATCGCAACCGCTATTCCGATCACAGCCACCTCCTCAGCCGGCTTGACCTGCCTGAAGAAGAGTCCCTGCCTAGCTATCTCCAATGCCTTTCTGGATGGGAGCATGTGTATATATGATATCCCCTCGAACCCGCATCTCGGGCATGCTGCCCTGGGGCTCCAGTCCCACCCAGGTAGATCCTCTAACGCTGTAGATAGGTATGCGAGCGGGATATATACATGTGACCTGAACTCGTATCCACATGACGGGCACCTCAGCCAAGCCTCCCTGGGTATGTTCCTATAGAGTGTCCCAGCTATATATGTTTTGAATGACACGACCCCCCTCCTCCTAACCGCCTCCCGAAGATCCTCTACCAGCCCTCCACCCATAGCTACCCATGAAGCCCGCAGCTCCTTCTTTGCAGAGGCTATGACTGTGATGAGGGATGCTATCTCGTAGCCAGGTTGATCCCCTATGCAGCTGTATGCATCCTCAAGCACCTCCCATGAGTTGATAAGGGCTATGGGCTCCTCTCCAGGAACCTGATCCGGTGCTGGTACAACCCCAGTCCCTATATGCTTTGAGACCCTTTCAACACACCCCCTATCCCTTGAGGCCTTAACTGCGTTCCAGAATCTATTGCCTGTGATGTCGATCATCATGCTTAAAAGCTTTCCCAAACTTATACCCATGTGGTTTAGCTGTGGTTGTTTTTATATTTAAGAGCTGCGTGCCTTTCTAAAAACCTTCTAGTGGGATGGATATTGAAAAATCTCGATCCACGGTATGCTGGAGAGCAGCTTGGGGAATCTGGAGTCTATCGCAACTATTCTGGCCCCCGCCCTCACAGCCCTCCCTATTGCCTGTATAGCCCTAGCCCTCGCAACCTCCTCGTATCCGTTCACCCCTGCAAGCCTTGTGAGGGCCTCCACCTCTGGCCCCTCGCTCGGGTATGGAGCCCCCACTAGGATCATGAGGCTGTGCTCGACATCGACCCCTTCTGTGAGGCTTCCCCCGGCGACGTCCTCTATGATCCCATGTTTATCCTCTATCCTGGGCGACACGCCTCTCATAACCTCCCTGCTCTGGTACACTATGAACGCCCTGCCCCTGTGGCTCCTCACAATATCCGACACGGTTCTAGCCAGCTCGGAGTAGAGCTCCTCACCCCTGGCCCTGTACTCCGTGGATAGCCCTGTGATCACTTCGACCCTTGCGATGGGGGAGGGCGGGTCTATGGATATGACCTCGGACTTCTTCAGAACGGGCATGGGGGTGGTCGAGAGGTATATGGATCCAGGTATGTCTGTGAATGGGTATGGCCCCCTGGCAACATAGACCGTGGATCCTAGCTGGAAGCATTTCTTAGGGCATGAAGATGCTATGTGGGAGAGGATCTCTGCGAATGGGGGGCTGTCCCCGCCCAGGGAGCCCAGGATCTCGTTAGATGCAGATGAGAGCTCGGAGGGGCTCCTAGCCCTTCTGAGTAGGTATGATGCTCTGTAGAGCTCCACGAACCCCTTCTCCCTAGCGTATGATCTCACCATCTTGGCTAGCTCCTCGACCCTCGCTGGTGTGAGCTCTATGAAGGCTTCGGAGTATAGCGATGCTATTGTGTGGTATTCGTCGAAGACCCTCAGCCTCTCCCTCTCAACAACATCCCTGGCAGATATGGCGTAGCTGTATGTGAGCGCCAGCCTCGTGGCCTTCGAAGCCAAAACCCTCAGGCTAGGGTACAGACACGCACCTATCCTCTCAGCCTCGGCCCTCACAGCTTCGAGCCCCTGCATCTGGGCCTTATAGGCTATCCTAACCCTATCGCCTGTAACCCTTTCGTCGCACCTGGCAGAGGATCTCATGAGCCAGCAGAACTTCTCGAATGGCACGGGGTCTCCCTCCTGCCTCTTGTAGCACACAGCCTCCCTCCCGGCAGCCCTAACGGCTGGGAGGCCTCCGAAGCCCCTGTGGTATGAGAGGAACAGGTCTAGCTCTAGGTGTGTCCTCGCCGCATATAGGAACCTCTGCTCAAGCGACAGGATCCTGGCTGCCTGCATCGTCTTGCCATACCCTGGCGGTGCGATAACAGCTATGCTGCCCCCTCTCCTTGCCACATCTAATGCATATGATATGGTCTCCTCCACGCTCCTCCTAGCATTGGCACGGGCGTTCGAGATCCCCAATAGCTCCCCAAAAAGTTGTGGGAATTTAGCTATGACACCCTCCCCGTCCTGGAGGGCGGGTTTGAGGATAATCACGAGGACTGTTTCAACTCGGCTTCCCGCTCCCTTATAGACTCGCCTGGATCTTTGTAGCTGTATATTGCGCAGAAGTCTGCTCTGTAGAGCCGCAGCCTCGTCCATGCCTCATATACGCTGTAGGCAAAATACTTCTCTGTCATGTAGACTATGAGTGGGTTTGAGATGGCTATATAGGATATGTATTTATCTTTATTCCTGTAGCCGTCTTCGATGCACTTCTCTGGGAGGGATATGATCCTAGCTTCGTAGATCTTCATATAATCTCCATCACTATATGAGTAGTCCGCTATCATGAGGATCCTCCCACTCTTTAGCTCTCTGAGGATCCACCTCTTAACCCACTTGCTCTCCAGACCCTTCCACACAATCCTCTTCACATGTTCCGTCCAGTTCCGTGGTCTGGGCTCGCCTAGCTCCTCGGGGCTCGATATGTATCTGATGGGGATGCCGAGCCTCATGCTTTCGAAACCAGGGTATCTATGACTTCCTTCAAGATCCCGACCACTGTCAATGTTGGCTGAGGAATCCCACACCTTGAGGATCTTCCTGATCTCCTTTGGCACATAGCCCTTGGTGAAGGTCTCAACAGTGATCTTGGCTGGTCTGGCCCTCGGCCTGTCGTGGAGTCTGTGTTCAGATCTGCATCTCTCGATGGCCTCGGATATTCTTCCACCCCCCACCAGGTGTTTGGAGCACTCCTCCCAGTAGATCGGTGGGATCGCCTCTAGGGCTAGCACAACCTCCCACCACTTCTCCACATTCTTGGGTAGGCGTATGGGTAGTGTGGTGCTGTAGTTGATCCACCCCCGCTGGGGCTCTGCTGTGTATAGCTCTATGTGGTCTCCAGCATCTCTATAGCCTATCACAATGATCTCCTCCACACCCACATAGCCATCCCACCTTGCCCCAGCCCTCTTCCTCTCCTCAGCAAGCTTCCTGGCAGCCCTGTAGAGCATGTGCCTAGCAGTCCTTCTAAGAACTGCCCATCCCAGCCTATATGCTGGTAGGATCATAGCAGCCCTAGCCAAGATCCCCAGGGCGATCCACACCAGCCCCTTGTTAGCCTCCAGCACCTCGAATACCCTGGAGCCCCACAGCGGCAGCTGCGATGCCAAGTATGATAACCAGTTGGCTAGTGGCTGTGGCGGGCGTGGGATGTAATTGGCTATGGGGCTCAGCAGCTGTTCAGCCCGCTGCAGGGTCTGGGCTGCTGGTGTGGATGCCATCATCGCAAGGTTCTCTATGGCTGTGTATAGCTGTGGCTCTACGGCTGTGTATGCTAGGTAGAGGGCGGTGTAGAGGGCTGCTGCCGACGATGCTGCGGCTGCTATGGGTATCGCTGCGAGCATTATCACGACATCCTGTCTCCTCCTGAAAATCTTTATGGGGTATGTTGGGTGGGTGATAACCATCCCCGAAATATAGTTATGTTCCAGAAAGGCTTATATAGATCTTTCCCCCCGCCCCAAAGATAAGGCGCTGGGAAAATCCACACGAAGCCCTCCACAGCCAGACCATGGGATCAACCACCACACCCCCCAAAAACCCTCTCCGCCCCTCCGCCCGCCGAGGGGCAGACAAGCAGAGGCAGAAGCGGAGAGAGGGGGTTTTGGGGGTTTGGGGTGGGTTTTTGTGTTGATATGTTGAAAAGCTGGCAGGCTCCATAGGCTGTCAACCTATCAGGTTGGCAACATATATAACTTATATAAGCTATCAACCCGCCAACCTGGCATCCTGGCATCCTGACAAGCTGACAGGCTAACAACATGACAACACGGCAGACCACAGAGACAAGATCTATATAAACCCCGAGGAAACAAAAACACATACGGAGAGCAAAATGAATAACAACCTCGTGGATATAGAGGATCACGGCTACTACATAATCCTAAGAACAGAAGTCCCATCCCAGCCAATCCAAGTATATGTCAGAGAAACAGAGGTGGTGATAAAAGGTCTGAGCTACACCATGAGGATCAACACCGCTGCGAGGCTAAGCCCATTCGCAAAACCAAAGATAAAATACAAACACGGAGTAGCAGAGATCACAATATATAGACTGTAGAGCCTAATATAAACAAATCCCTAATACTGGGAGAAGGTTTCAAGTCGTCTCCTGTCTATGTTCTTCAGAGCCCTCTCTATAGTCCTCTCTATAATCTCCTCCTCCAGATCCCTGAACATTGGGTGGTCATGATCGATGCCGAAGACCAGATGAACCATTTCATGGGCTATGAGTGTGCACCACAGCAGGGTGATCTTAGCAGGGTTCTTCAACCTCCTAGTCTCATCAATCATCCTGGCAACCTTCTCATTTGCAACATTCACAAAGATCTTCCAATGCCTCCTAGAAGCAAACGCCCTTATGCTCCCATCACTAACCCTCACAAACACAACATTCGAGCCTAGGAAACCGCTAGGGCTATCAACATACTCTATCCTGAACCTCACAGGATCCACCACCTTGGGCAGGTCAAATGCATCTTCAAACTCGAAGGACACATCCTTCGATACTGTGATCTTTAGTTTCTGCTCATTAGAGCTGGGCGATGGCGATGTAGATCTTGAGGGCGATATAGTTGCTTTCGAATCCATGTCTTTCACAAACTCCTTCGCCACCGAATATATCTCATCGAAAACGGAGGAGATTTTCCTGGCTACATCTATATCCATGGCAACAGCCTTTGCACCCACCTCAATAACCTTCTCTTCGGCGGATTCGAAGCCCATCTCCTTCAGCACCTCTTTGGTATAGACAGTTGAAAGTCTCTCGGGTATGTAGAAAACCCTATATCCCTGGGACTCCAGTTTTCTGATCCCGCTGTCCGAAATCTTTACACCCTGCCCTTCATATAGAAAGAGCCACCTAGCTTTATCCTGGGAGATGATCTTAGAACCTGGGATGGGTCTCATCCTCTCATCCCTGAAGATCACATATTTGAACAGCTCCTTTGCATCGAAGTCATGCAAGTAAATCAGTTTGTATATGCAGTGATTCATATTTGATATCCCGATCACACGATCTATATCATCAACTGTCCTGTATTTCTCATGTATAGCCTTTAAAATAGATGTGAATGTCTCTCTAAACCACTCCTTATACTCACTATCATGTATAACAGATCTATGTGCGTTCAGCTTTATCCTCGGATCCTCTGTGATGATTACGATACCTGGGAAATCGCTTGTCCTATCAACTGTGAAGATATCTTTAACGATTATTGTTGAATCTCTCCACGGCAACACTTTATAGGTGTAGACGGCTCTATATGGTGATCCTCTTCCCTCTGCAATCAAGTTGGTGAGGAGATCTATCCCTGTCTCTGCCTTCACACCATCTATATAGATCGGGACTGATCCGAAATAGTTCCAGGCTAGATAATCCTTAACCCTCCCATGCGCCATGCTCTCCTTGAGCCTCATGATCCATCTAACACCTTTTAAGTATTGTGGGAGAGGCTCTCTGTATATGGTTTCTATCTCGTTCTCCCTCCAAATGAGTCTGTTGCTCCCCGTTTGGATCTCAACCTCGTCTGCTATCATGAAAACCGAGAACCTGCCTATGCCGAAGAATCCTATTTGCTTCTTGCCAGCTTCTGAGAGCTTCTCCTTTCTGTCTGTTCCGGCTGTTAGGAATGCTTCGAGATCCTCTCCCTCGATCGGGGCTCCATCATGCTCGAAGACCATTGTGGATCCATTGTCCAGAAGTCTTATGTTGATCTTTGTTGCCTCCGCATCAACAGCATTCTGGATCAGCTCTCTGATCGCTTCAAACGGGTTAGAGTATAGCGTGGCTAGATCCTTCAACACCCTGGGAGACATCCTCACATGTAGCTTCTCAGCATTCCCAGAAGATCTAACGAGCTCCGGCATCCCACACCACCAATACTCCGGTGAAAAGCGGGCGAACAGTCCCCAGCGGCGCAGTCCATATCTATTTAAAACATTAAAATAAACATTATAGTTAATATCACTCTTGGGATGATCCAGGCGGAAAAAACGAACACAGTGGATTGTACTATTGTCGCACTAGTTTCAGATACATTATATATATAAATATATATATTTTTCAGATATGTGGATGCGGAAACTAGTGCGACAATAGTACAATCCCCCATGATCAGTTGGGGGTTGGTTGTTAAGATATCTTAAATGGATAAAGAAATTCATTTTCTCCCCTGATTAGGGAATGCGGATCTTAGAGATCTGAAAGCTTAACTACGATCGCTGTGAGATCAAACCGACTTGCAAAACTTAGCTGTGAGGATCTCTGGATCATCGGATCAACGCCCAGATCTTGGATCAAAGAACCCCCAGATCTTTTCGAAAGTCTTTTTGATCCTCGTGGAAGATCTAGAGTGGAAAAAACGATCCAGGATCTGGAAATCTGCTCGGGATCTTTAGCTGTGAATTTGCAAGCAATCTTATAAACTCTTCGGATTTACCCCCTAATCAATGCAGATCAATGGATCGGTATTACCCAAACAACTGTAAAAGATCCCCGAGGCAGAAAATTTTTTAATAAGATCCCATAAAAGTTGGCTATATGTTAAAATATTTTCAAGTGTGGCTCCGAGGATCAACAAGATCTATCAGATCGTATGGATCGTAATACGCCTTATAAACCCTTCAAACGGATCTATTCCATGGAGATCAAAAATAAACTCTGGGCTTAGTATTAATTAGTAAGTGCAGAAAAGATCTAGGCTGTAAAACACCCACATTTAATCAAGAATCTATAATAGATATCCACGTATAAGCTAGAATTTTTGGAAAATACATGTTAAAGTTTATAAGGTGTTCGAGCATCCATATAGTCCAAGATCTTTTGTGCATGGAAAAACTTATAATCCTGCATAGCAGTCCAAGCGGGATCTGGGCTGAGCAGTGTTCGGCGTGGCGTCGCTTATAGCGGGATAAACACCCCTGTTTTTCCGCCATATTTTTGGGTGCTGGTTATGTATAGCCTTGACAGGAGGGAGCTCTCCCGGGCACATATAGAGTTCCTAAAGGAGGCAGCCCCACTGATCTCCCTGGGTTCCAGGGACTTTCAAGAGCTTGCGAAGGGGGGTGCGTGGAGCTCCTTCGCAGCAGCGTATAACATTGACAGGGACTTCATATGGTTCCTGCCGAGGCTTTCGGAACTCGGATCTCTGAGATCTAACGAACCCATCATATATAGGCAGGAGAAGCTCATAAAGAACCCCAAACGTGAGAGAGGCGTATCCTTTAAGATCAGGTATGTAGCGATGAAGGAACTCCCCGAGAAGATAGCTGGGGCAGAGGATATAGAGAAGATCACGAGGGGGTGCGTCGAGTGGGGAGGGATAGGATGCCTAGCATACCACCACGAGTCACTCAGATGCTGGATGGAGGGAGACACACTCTACGCAATAGCCAGGGAAACCCTTGGAAGCCAGCTCCCAAGACCCCTGGTAGAGGTGAAGCTCAAAACCAGGGTTAAAACCCTGGTTGATGTCCAAGAGGCTCTGGCAATCGCTTGGGAGGAGGTTAAGGGGTCGCAGCAGGAGCCCGCAACGTGGAAGGGGGTCTATGTGAAGCCCTCGGCGTCATCCGCAATAGCGGCTGCAGACATGGCTACAAGCTGCAGGCTATATGCTGAGCAGACAGAGAAGTTCGGTATAAACGTGATCCCGGTGTTCTACTACGTGGCCAGGCACCGCCAGTACAAAAGGTTTGCCCTGGAGAACGCCAACATCCCCCCGGGCACCATGCCTCTGTGGTACACGTGGGAGGATGTCCTGGGGGCGATATCGAGGCAGAGGGCGGTGGAGGCTGCCCTGGCATCCATAGAAGCATCCCCCAGGTATGACCTCTACAGCATCAGGGCATTCAACAGGGTTGCATGCATGGTGGTGCATCAGCACATGATGAACGCCAAGTCGGGACAGGGAGGGCCAACAATGCATCTGGTGGAGCTTGCAGCCGCTAGGCTGGCTACCGGCCTCATGATCAACATCCCAGTGTCCGGGAGATCTGACCTCCTAGAAGTCCTGGTCAGGGTTGGAGACCAGCTCCACAGAATAAATGTGGAGGAGGCTATAGCGGTGTTCAATGCCAATAAGAAAGACTCCACCCGGATCTACAACAGAGTCCAGGAGACAGCTTTCAAGTACCTCATGGTGATGAACAACAACTACCTATCCACCTGCAGGAGATATACCAGGGAATGCTACTACCCAGCAGACTTTGTCACCAAGCTTGCACAGGAGTGGCAAGATGTGAAGGACAGCACGGTAGATAGCAGCAGGGGCAGGAGGGCGGAGGAGCAGATATGATCCTCTCGGATTTTGATCTCAGGAACTATATTGCTAGTGGTAGGCTCTATATAGAGCCGTTCGACCCCTCTGTTGTTAGGGAGAACGGTCTCGATCTAAGACTTGGATCTGGATACTGTGAGCTCTTGGAGGCAGATGTTGTGCTAGACCCATACTCTCATGCCGATCTCAGCTCGTTCTATAAATGCGGAGAAGCCATGGAGATCATCCTAAAACCGTGGGGTAGGTATCTCCTACACACCCTCGAATATATAAGGCTCCCTCCAGAGCTTGTGGGCTTCGTGGAGCTGAGATCAACACTTGCAAGGCTAGGCCTCATGATACCCCCGACAATAGTTGATGGCGGCTTCGAGGGAGAGCTAACGATAGAGGTTCAGGCACCACCATTCCCAATAAGGCTTAGGCAGGGCACGAGATTCCTCCACGTAATACTAGCCAAGGTATCAACACCAATAGAGAAGCCATACAGAGGAACATACCAGGGTCAGAGAGGTGTGAGACTGCCTAAGAAACTAGAGCCCCCATAAGCATTACAAACTGAAAGCCTCTCCTTTTAGGGCGGGGAGGAGGTCAGCGAGCATCAAAAACACTCTATAGAAGATCTCAAGCCCAGGGTTTTGTTTTTGTTTACGCATGTATAGATCTTTCAATTCTATATTTCAATTCTATAGCAGATCATTATTTTCCCTGGGCTCTCATCCACATATATAACATCGCTAAAGGGGTATATATATTTGAGTAATAGATCATATATATATGAGCCATCTATCTGTTTCCCTCAGCATTTTATCTCCAGTTTCTTCGAGTGCTTTGATAGCATGTCCTGCGATGTGTTCTAGGAAATCTCTAGCCTCCTTCTCATCGTTGAAGTGAGGAACTAACACAGCTACGCTGGGCAGTAGAAAAGTGCGATTAACACCATATGTGCGCTCTAAAATGCTTCTTATAATATCTACTCCATCTTCATCTATATGTCTAGCCGATTCAAGCCAGCTAAGCACGTTATCAAGCAAGATAGCTCCAGATATGACCATGAATACAAGGTCTATCCTCTTGGCACCACTAGCATTTATAACCCTTCTGCCATTCTCCCCTGCCCTCTCAATCAAGATACCCTTAGCACTTAGATCTGGGAGGGGAAATCTAAGATCTTCGGGCATGGACTCGGCATTGTTCTTCAAAATCCCATAATCATGTCCGATAACTAGGAAAGGCAGGTGTCCCACTAGGGCATCGAATCTCTTTCTGCTACCCAGTATCTTTTCTATCTCATCGATGTTGAAGCCAATCTTAGCAAGATAAACAGTATATGCCGATACACATGAAATAACGAATAACCTTGATAGCTCTCTAGGCTTCTCGATGAACTGAGATGCTGGGTAGAGGGTGAGGTTGATGATTGGTGGTCTGAAGACCCTTGAGAAGCTGTAGAAGCTGTTGATTGTTTCGCCAAGTCTCCAAGCATCAATGGGGTCGATCCTCGGCATGTGGATCTTGCTAAGCTCATCCTCATCCCAGCTAAAAACAGTTATAGGTATGATAGCACCTCCAACATGGATATCATCACCCATATAACCCACCCTAGGCGCACATACTAGATATACATGAGATGGTTATCCCTGCCCATCCTCTTCTGGTTATCGTATGCGATCTCAATGTTCTCTATAACTTTCTTCATAATATCCTCCAAGAATTTCTTAGCCTCCTTCTCATCACGATATGGGGGGACTGGCTCTAAGAGTCTAGTTATCACATCTGAGACTAGGAGACCGTAGGAGCGTTCAATAGCTTCGTTTAGGGCAGACATCTTATCCGTAAGCTCAACCTCTCTCTCCTTTATACTAAGTATCCAGTTAAGTATGTTATTAGTTTGGGTGAACACACCGCTTATGATCATAAACGCTAGATCTACATATTTAACGCCTAGACTGCTTAGAAATTCCCTAACCTCATTGCTCAGTCTCTCCATCAAAATGCTTTTGCCAGGTTCTGGTGCTGTGAACCAGAGTTCTTCGGGGAGCGATTCGATGCTCCTCCTCAGAGCCTCGTGATCATACCCAATTGTTAAAAACGGGGTGCCTGATAATCCTTCATCGAATCTCTTCATGCTACTCAATATCCCGTTTGTCCCTGGATGTTCATTCCAATCATTTTATATTCATTCATGGTCTCATCCAGGGACTTCAACCTCGCCCACAGGGATCTAGGGATCCCTGTGAGGTCATGGGCTGCCGTCGAGCCCAACGGCATGGGGCTCCCATCTAGGTTATGCCCTGGGTGGCTTGGAGCGTTGCTCCCATCACCACCCAGGGCTTTTAACAATAAATTATAGCATGCAGCAATATCTCTATGCCATTTCTCC
>DATMAU010000004.1:0-24517 GCA_035559775.1 Sulfolobales archaeon | reverse complement strand
TATAACCTGTTCGTCTGGTTCTCCTGTTCTTGTTAGTAACTCTATGCTGAATCTCTTTCCATCAGGCCCTTTTTTATAGCCTGCATCTTCGAGTAGTTTCTCGGCTGTTGCAAGGTTATACTCGTACTTAAATATGTTGGGGCTAGGAGGCACTACTGCCGGGTCGACTGTATAGTCAATAGGTTCAGAGACTCCGAATGTAGCTTTTAGGGCTATATCTGTTTTGTTTAGGGCATATGCTATGGCCTGCCTAACCCTCACATCTGCTAGCGGGCCGGATTTGACGTTGATCCAGAGGGCAGCTATATAGGGAGGCCTGTCTGATGGAATGACCCTCAGCTTAGGATCAGCCCTCAGATCCTGGGCGGCTTCGTACGGGATTCCTCTGAAGACATAGTCAATCTCGCCCCTCTTTAAAGCTGCTATCAAGGCTGTTGGATCCGATATAAACCTTATTATTATCTTATCTAGATATGGCCTCCCTTTGTCCCAGTAGTCGTTGTTCCTCGCCAGCTCTATATATTGCCCCTTAACCCATGATGCCATCTTATAGGGTCCTGTTCCTATAGGCTTTGTTGTTATAAAGTCGCTTTTAAGCATATCTTTTCCTTCAAGGGCATGCTTAGGTAGGATAGCTGTAGTATCGCATGCTGCGAAGAGAGGTAGCTGTGCTCCTGGAAGGAACTTTCCAGGCTTGATAATAACCGTTCTGGGATCGATTATGGTAACTGTAGTATTAGCGAAATACAGGGCTCCGAAAGATGTGTATTTCGGTACTATTTGTTCGAACGTAAATTTAAAATCTTCGGGTGTCAGCGGTACGCCATCGTGGAATTTGATGCCGTTTCTTAAGACAAACTTGTAATAACCTCCGCTGGCATTGATCTCATAGCTTTCAGCTAGGCTGGGAACAAGGTTGAGTTTCTCATCGAATCTTAGGGGTGTGTCGAAGATCTGTGCACAAACAAAACCCCCGTTCCATGAGGATGTTGCAACGATCTGGGTTGGTTCAGAGATTAGAGCGACAGTAAGGACTCCCCCTACCTGTTGGCTGTTGGCAGGATGCGGGATTAGTATTGAGAATGCTACTAGTGATATGAGAAGCAATGTGTGTGGTAGTCTATATAGATTGTCTCTGAGTATGTAGCTAGCGATCTTTATGTCGTGTTTGTTTTTGCCCTTTACCTCACCCATCTCTCATCACCATTGTATTCACTCTATTGTTAATGTTGACAGGTATTTAAGCCGCCTGATCGTGTTGAGAACTCTGCTGTAGATTCATTGAGCAGTGATCTACAATGAGCTAGGTTAAGATATGTTTAAGCTTGTCTATATCTGCTTTGGGGTAGGTAGTCGGGCTATGGCTTAGCCCTAGCCTGGCCAGAACCTCGGCTGTATTCAGCGATACTTTAACCGGGTTAAGTACAGGTATGTCTGTCTCTTTGCGTATGACCTCGTCCACCAGTGCGAAGCCCATGGACATGCATCCAAGGACAAGAGCCTCGCTTTTTTCAGCCTCTGCTATGCTCAGCACATCCTCGGCAATCTTTCTAACCGTCTCGCCGCCTCTAGCTATTTTAAGGACAGGTACTTCTATGGATCTCACAGAAACAACCCTATCCTTGAAGCCATGCATAGCAATAACATCCTCTATAAGCTTTACAGCGGTTCTAGTGGGGGCTATGATCGTAAATCTATCTGCTAGCTGTGATGCTAGGTGTAGTGTTGCCTCTGCAGGACCCACCACGGGTTTCCTGGTGAGTTCTCTAGCAGCTCTAAGGCCAGGATCTCCGAAGCACCCGATCACAAATGCGTCATAGTCGTTAGAATATCTATACACAAGCGGTAGGTGAGAGGTTGAAGCAAAGGCCTCCTCAACCCTATTCTCAATGCTCTTAGGGCCTGTGGATGGTGGTAGGATATCAACCTTAGTTCCAGGACTCACTATAACATTAGCTATATTCTCTCTTCTTGAAATTTCATCTTTATTGAGTCCTATGCCTGGGACTAAGTATGCTATTTTAATTTCACGTCCCCTCACCAAGATCACCCTCGATAGTATCGATAGGGGGTATTTATCTAGAACCGCTAGAGCTGGGTCTATATCTTCACGTCTCATTTGCTACAACCCAAACGTTTACGTAGCCTTGGGAATATAGGGCTAGGCCTGGCTATAGTCCTTAGTAATTCTTGGAGTGTAGAGGGATCTTTATCTTCTGGAGAAAAGCCTCTCTGTAGAAGATCGATATGCTGTCACTATTCCCAGCAGACTTACTAGATTATTTTTGGTGATTGTAGTATTGTTTGTGTAAAAACCGCTGTCCCTGCTATCCCTCTTCAGCCTTTTATAGATAATACAAGTTGTGCTGTTTACGGGTTGCTAATTTTGCCAGGACTGCTGTGGCCTATAACTGCACGATACACCTCAACATTTTCCTCAATTATATAGTAGATTGACTTTATCACTATCTTGTCTGGATTATAAGCTTTTGGCTTGCGATAATCCTTGAGACTGATAGTTGAGCAGGCTCCGAAGCTAGGGATAAAGTAGCTGGTAACAAGCAATATCAATTGTCATGAGACTGAACCATGCGCGATCGATCCTTGTTTTCTCTACGAGGTCTATTATTTTTGAAGACTTGTCTAAGGTTGAGGGGGAGAGGTTATAAGTATGTAGGACGAGATCTGCACATGTGGGTTGTATGGGGTATTATAGGGCTGCTCTTGCATTTTGCATGATGGGGGGTATATTCTTGACATTTGCTTTTGTTTTTGCCCTGGTCATGTCGTTCTCGCCACAATCAGGTTCTGGCGGGCTTGCCTCTATATTTGTTCCCATAGTAATTGTGGTCTACGTTCTGGCTCCATGGGTGCTGGGCTTGATCTCATTTCTCCTGGCATTTCTCCTCAGCATTGGTGAGAGGTCAGCTGCTCTTGGGCTACTCTTTGGATACGCTGCTGCTCTCCATGTAGTCTTCATCGTAGTCATCTTTGTAGTTGGAGGCGTGTCTGGGCTGATCAGTGCGCTTCGCTCGGAGGCTGGGATGGTTACGCTAGGAGTCCTTGTTATGGTGGCACTGTTGCTAGGGGTCGCGGCCATCAGGAGGTTCTGAGCGTGATCTCCTTGCCGGGGAGAAGAGAAGTGTGGCGATCCTCCCCTGGTTCTCATTGTTGATAGGCAGATCTAACTGTCGTGGTTGTTTCGATAGCTATAGCTATGCTGGGCAGTCTGTATCTCCCTTTTGTTTATTATTAAGCCTGCTCTGTGGCGTGGTTTTATAGCAGTCAATGCGTTTAGTATGTAAAGTTTGCTTGTGTGTTTGTCTCCAAGTTTCTTTTAATCGGTTTACTTTATAAAATATATAGGAGCGGAGTGGTGGTTATTGTGGTGTGGTTGTGTGATTAGGGGGCTGCATCATATAACTGCTCTTGCCAGCGATCCTCAGGTTAATCTCGATTTCTACGTGGGCGTTTTAGGGCTAAGGCTTGTTAAGATCAGTGTTAACCAGGACGATCCTGGTGTTTATCACTTCTTCTATGCCGATGAGAAGGGCTCTCCCGGGACTGATCTTACCTTCTTCCCCTATGTTGGTATCGATAGGGGTGTGCTTGGCTATGGTGTTTCCACTAGGGTTTATTTCTCGATACCCCTCGACTCGCTTGACTACTGGCTTGAGAGGCTCAGGGGCTTTGGTATCCATTATAATGAGCCTAGGAGGACTGAGGACGGGGTTGTGGTTGAGTTCAGCGGGCCTGATGATTTCCCCCTAGCCCTTGTAGCCCATAGAGAGGCTGATGATAAGGAGATCTATCCGTGGAAGGATAGTCCTGTTCCTAGCGAGCATTTCCTCAGGGGTTTCCATAAGGCTGAGATCACTGTTATAAGCTGTAAGCATAGCGGCTGGTTCTTAGAAGAGGTGCTGGGGTTTAGAAAGATCCGTGAGGGGAGTGATAGTGCTAGATATGTTACCGGGGATGGGGGCTCGGGATCTATCATAGATGTCCTATGCCCGCCAGGGCTTAGCCAGGGCTATGTCGGTGCTGGGACTGTGCATCATATTGCTTGGAGTGTTGACGGGGATCGAGAGCAGGTATTCTATAGAGAAAGGCTCTCGAGACTGGGCTTTGGAGTAACCCCTGTTATTGATAGGAAGTGGTTCAGATCAATATACTTCAGAGAACCTGGCCACGTGCTATACGAGATAGCAACCAAAGGCCCTGGGTTTGATGTTGACGAGCCTCCTGAGAGGCTTGGCAGCGATCTAATACTCCCAGAATGGCTTGAACCCCAGAGAAGCTGGATAGAGAGAGCATTGCCCCAGATAAGGCTGCCCAATGGTAAGAAGATCCCTTCTAGATATGCTGATAAGGATCCGCGTTAGCGTTGGTAGCTAGCATGTCGCTATATATAAACCAGCTATTGTGTTGATCGGGGGGATCTGGTTGGAACCAGTAAGGGGAGAGATCCTTGGTTATAAATATATATACATAGGCTCTAGGAATAGCTATACATTGCTCCTCCTACACGGGACAGGAGGGAGTGAAGAGGATCTCATACCCCTAGCAAGAGCCATAGACCCTGGTGCAGGTGTTTTAAGCCCTAGGGGTAAGGTTGTTGAGAACGGAATGCTTAGGTTCTTTCGCAGACTCGCTCCTGGGGTATATGATCTTGAGGATCTTAGGTACAGGGCTGAGGAGCTTGGTGATTTTATAGAAATAGCATCCCACCAACATGGTTTCGATAGATCTAGACTGATAGCTCTGGGCTATTCAAACGGGGCTAACATTGCTATTGCAACAATGCTGTTGAGACCAGGATCTATGGCTGGAGCGATCCTCGTAAGACCATATTTCCCCGTAGATCTCGGTGTAAGACCCAATTTAAAGGGTAAGGAGATCCTCATAACAGCCGGGGAGAAGGATCCCATAGCACCTCTAAGATCAGTTCTAGATCTTGGCGAGAAACTCAAAGCCCTAGGAGCCTCTGTAGAGCTCAGAGTAATAGCCGCCGACCACGGGATCGTGAGAAGCGATATAGAGGCTATAAAAACATGGCTCCCCAAAGCATATGAGAGGATCAAGGACAAACCAGGTAAACCGGATCCAAGCTCTCTAGCCGATATTTATTAACCAAATCATCGCTAATCTTGAGTGTGAGTAGCATGGCATGGAGAAGGGTTTTCTCTGAAAAAGCTCTCGAGACCGCTGGAGGGTCTGTCGCTGTTAAGGTTGATGATAAGGTGATCTTCATAGCAAGGGTGGGGGATAAGCTATACGCTATCGATGCTGTGTGCACCCATGCGAGATGCATTCTGGGAAGCCTTGATAGGGAGAGGCTCACGGTTAGGTGTTGGTGCCATGGCGCTGTTTTTGATCTCAAGAGTGGCAGTATGATCGAGCCTCCAAGCGTTGCTCCTAACTTCCCTAAGGAGAAGATGGGCTTAAGGGTATTTAATGCTAGGATTAATGGTGGATGGATCGAGCTGGATGTCTAGATCTCTCAACCTATCACTATCTCTAGCTAAATGACGAGCCCAGGGTTCAGGCTCGATAGCTGTTGATAACAAGCAATATTAACCGCAATGAAAGCCGAACCCCTCTAAATAGATTTATTGTTACAAGCTCTCTTTGACAGCTATTAATATTCCAGCCTCTGTTGGTATTATTGTTGATTTCCAGGGCTTATCCTTGGCTTTTTCAAAGAGTTCTGGAGGAGGCCTTGGGTATATAGCGTTATGAAAAGCTGCTATTCCTCCAGGCCTAAGGGGCTTTCTTAAGGCGTCTAAGACCTCCGGGTATCTATCCTTTTCAATGTCTATAAAAGCATAGTCCACGCTCTCCTCCTCTAAATTTTCTAAGTAATTGACAGCATCGCCTTTAACAGCATCTACTTCTACATTCCTCACTCCAAGGCTTTCCAAAACCCATTTCAAGTTCTTACCGAGCCTCTCAAACCTATCGTTCTTAATCTCTAAAGCCACCACTTTACAGTTTTCCAAGCATCTCTCAGAAACCCCAGCTACTATCCAGAGTGTTGAGTAACCTATGCCGGCTCCCGCATCCAAAGCTAGAGTATTCCTACTCTTAGAGGCTATGAAAGCCAGGCTCATAATGATGAGGCCGTCAATAAAGGACACCGTGGGTATGCCGTACGAAACAGATTCTCTATAGAGATCCTCAGAAAGCTTCAAAAGTCTCTCGAAACCAATGAAACCCTCTAAACTCAAGCCCCTAACCACCCACAGGGTATACGACCCTTTCAGGATTTAAACTTTCGATGTGCACTAACCCTATACAAGGTAGTATGGAAGCCCCTTGGGAGGAGATATGATCCTCTCAACTTAAGACATACTTACCCCCAGCCTCCCCGGGATTTCGGGCTTAGAGTCCCAGGTTAGAGGTTAGAAATCCGGCTATCGGGTTTTTGATCCTTGGGGCTTGATCCTGGTCAGGGTTTGGGACTAGTTTTTATCGATCTATATAGCTCCTCTATTCTTAACGCTAGCTCTATATCCCACTGTGTTACTCCTCCAGCGTCGTGGGTTGTTAGGGATACTTTCACGTTGTTATAGTTGAGTATACATATATCTGGGTGGTGCTCCATCTCCTCAGCTATATCCTTAACCCTCTCTATGAAGTTCACAGCCTCTACGAAGTCTTTGAATCTATAGCGCTTTACTATCGATTTAACCTTACCCCTAGTGATCCTCCACCCCCTCAATCCTTTGCTCCTAAGCTCCCCCCTGATCTCCTCTATGCTTTTGAAGGGCTCTCTGGAGAGCATAGCACCACATCATATATGCTTCGCACAGAGGCTAATATAGAGCTTCAATAATAGTGAGAAGCATTGATGAGGAAAAGAAAGGAAGAGGAGAAAGAAAAAAGAGAAAGAAAGACAAGAAAAAGATAAATCGCGTTGAGAAAGGTTTTCCCGATCCCAGGCTATTGGTAAGAGGGTAGGTTTAGCGTAATAGTAGTGTGATTATTCGGATACCAGGATAGGATGATCCCGTAGGATCGCTCATGACTCTTAAGCCGTAGCCAGCCGTTTCAGATTTCATGATGGTTTATATGGGTTGATATTGAATTTGTCTCTGTGGGAATAATACTATACTAGAACTAAATGTTCTTTTGAGAAACCGTTAAAGCCGTCGAGATCTAGTCTATATGCTGCTGCATACATATTATAATATGGCGCCCCTTTTCTGGAGAATATTGTTAGAACCCGTGCTCCATGATTAAGCTTATACCCTTCCCGCACAGCTTCGTGCCCCCTTATTATTATCTTCACACCGATTTTCTTGATAAACTCACTTGTTATCGCTTCCCCCCAGAGGAATCCTGCACCCCTTGGTGATGACACATAGCCTATACTAGGATCCTCTGTAGGATCGTTACACAGGATCTCCTCCAACGTCTTCTCATCATGATCAGCATCTAGAATACATCTAAAATCCGACCAACAACTTGTGGTTGATAGAACCGGTATTCCTCCGTGGAGGAACACTGCTGTATCTCTATATATTGCAGCATATGGAAGTAGATCAAATACCCCTCTGGAAATCCTATATATCTCATCACCCTCACCATCATATATAGCTCTAAGGATCTCTGGATAATCATGAGGATATACAGGGAGAAAATCAGGGCTCTTTATCTCGTGGTTACCTCTAAGGGTTATCACATTCCCTCTATATCTCTTTTTGAGGAGGGCTATGAATAGCATTGTTTCTAGCTGCTTATCCCCCTTATCAATATAGTCCCCTAGAAATACTAGGAGCCCGCCGTCCTTAAGGATCTTCTCTACATTTATATAACTTAATATCTGAACCAACGTATCTAGATCACCGTGTATATCGCCTATAACTATTGCCTCACGGTATTTATGGGGCTCTATCTCAACAAGACCTTTAGGTCTCTTTCTCGACATATGCTCCACCATCAAAACCTCTTTGAGGCTCATCAGCTCCAATATAACTTCTCTAGGTTTCTTTACCAGGCTTGTTATTTCCCTTTCCAGATCTCGTAGCATCTTCCATGCCACGTTTAGAGGTTCTGGAAGGTATATATTTGGATGCGGCTTGGGTAGAGTTCCTCTATGACTCTGGTTAGATATCTACCTACACTGTGTTCACATACTATAACACCATGGATCCTCCTTCTAGGAAGAGTCCGGTCTGTTTGCATTGGAGAGTAGGATATACTCCTCTGTGGAGTGATGACAGGAGCCCACGGAATGTTGCGCAAAGCGTATGAGCTTCAATATATCCTCAGGATCTGGGTTCTCTGTGGAGAGGGCTTGTTCGAGAACCTCTAAAGCCTCTAAGATCTTCTCATGATGCTCTCTGAGCACGAAGATAAGTCCACCAACATCGACCCTATGCATTACACCCACCACCACTCCACGGGCTTGCACCTTATATAGTGAGATGCTAAATAGTAAGGTGCTATATAGGAGAGAATGTCTATTGAGGTAAAATATCAATGTTTCCGAACCACCACAGAGGAAAGATAAAGCCAACCTTAATAGCAACATAGCCCTCAGAGATAGAGCAATAAAGCTCGTCACGGTCACGGACGTTTCTAGCAATACATAAATAAGCCATTTGTACCTGGATGTTCATTCCAATCATTTTATTCATAGTCTTATCCAGAGACTTCAATCTCATACTCAGGGTTAGAGACCCTGTGGGGGTTATGGGTGGCTGTCGAGCTAAAAGGCACGCGGCTCCCATCTAGCTCTGCCCCGGATGGCTTGGAGCTTTGTTCCCATCGCTGTTCGAGGCTTGTGTAGGGAGACCCACACCGGGGGGCAATCCCTTTCAAAGCTTATAGAATCTCAGGTATCGATAGGGAAACAGCTTTCGGACATACTGCCCCCATACTCAGGAGCATCGAGGAGGCATGTGTCTATAATAGTTTTATAAATAGTTTATGTAATAAGCATGGACGATCATTCAGCTATACTCTCAGTTAAGGCTTGTTAACACCTTCTAGGTAACCTTATATAAACCACTTAATATTTATGGTGATGAGTATCTTGAGAAGCTTTGGAGCATGCCCAATACATGGCGAGTGCAGATCGAACGGGCATGCTATGACAGTAAATGGATCTCTCCACGTGCCTTTCCCATCGGCGGTAAAAGCCAATACAAGGTCGATCTACTATAGAATTGAAAAGAGCAGTATAGGATCTTTATGGACAAGGTGATAGGGCTTGCTGAGAGATACTCCGGGATAATAGAGATCGAGACAACGCTAGGCCCCTTCGACGGGATCTATATAGCTATAAAGAAAGCTAGAGAAGGTGAAGAGATGAAGAGAATGCTGGAGTTTGTTAAAAGATCAGGAGGCTGTGGGAGAAAAATAATATCGATCTTCCTCGATGGGAGTGTAAAGCCATGTCAGTTCATCGACTTCATAGACCTCGGGAATATTAGGAAAGAGCATCTAAGCAGCATAATAAGAAACCTCGAGAAAGAACCCTACAGAATATTCATAGAACCCTGGAGATATGTGAGGAGAGGGAAATGTGCCCAATGCCAATTCCTACAATACTGTGGCGGGGGAGATAGGGTCAGAGCATACTACCTAGAAGGATCACTGGACGCCAGCGACCCATACTACCCGATACCAGTCCTCGCCAGCCACACATAGATCACCATAAACCCCACACCAGCACCTTCCTCAAGATCTCTTCAACCTAACCGATCTTGCCAGGACGAGCTAAAGCTTTATCCCATCAATATAGAGCTGGTGAAAAGGGGTATCCATATATATATTATTAAAGATAGAGCGTTGGTTGATTTGGTTATAGAAGTTGGGTAAAAATAGGCGGGAGGGGGCGGCAGACATATTGTTCCTAACCTAGTTCCCATACCTCTTGGCCCTGGTGTCTCTCTAGGATCCTGAGGATACCCCGCGGTGATATCCTCGGGATCCTAGAGAGGTACTCCAGGACAATCCTAGGGTTACCCCTAGGGTTGCCCTGGAGTTTACCAGGGTTGCGAGGTATGGTTTTTAGGTTAGGAGGCGCCTGTCTGTCGCCCCCTCCCAAAAAAGTAGTGGTTGGGGGATTAGTATATGTTTTCGTACCAATAATTCTACGTTGATCCCATATGATCATGGGTATTACTATAAATACCTCTAGCATATATAATTATTATTTTTACCTAGTATTACCATTGATAATTTTATATATTAGCATATTTATGCATGATTTTAATCCTCCTAGCCTCTATAGTTAGGGGTTGATCTTGCTCTTCCTAGTTGGGGTCGGTCCCGGGGATCCTGGGTTTCTTACCCTCAAAGGTTTAGAGATCATTAGGAGATCTGTTATTATAGGTGGCTGGAGCAGTGTTCTTGAGAGATTCTCGGATCTCCTTTCAGACAAGGCTGTCGTTAGGATCAGCTATTCTACTGAGGAGAGTGACCTATCCTTTCTCGTTGATAGTGCTGCTAATAACGATGTCTCTATCCTTATCCATGGAGATCCTTCCGTTTCGGATTGGCAGCTTATTGAGAAGATCAGGGGGCTTTGTCTTTCTAAGAAGATCCCTATGGAGATAGTTCCAGGTGTTTCCTCTGTAAACGTGGCTCTTGCGAGGGAGGGGCTGGATCTTGCTAACACTATCTTTGTATCTCTCCATAGAAGTGGTTTTATCGATTATAACGAGATCCTGAGAGGCCTTGCACTAGGTAGAGTTGCGGTTGTATTTCCCGAACCCTATCCCGATGGTCCTCAGAGGATTGCTAGGTTTCTCGTCAAAGCGGGTTTTGCAAAGGATCGTCGTGTGAGGGTTTATGAGAAACTGACATTCTCGGACGAAGCTTTTAGCGAGTATAGTGTTGAGGATCTTGCTAATGAGGGTAGGTGTTTCAGCGATCTCAGCGTTGTGATCATCTATCCAGACTGGCTGAGCTAAGGGTTAGTATGGCCTCTCGCTTGGGACTGAGATTAGCCTGTCTGCTGGGAAGAGGGTTATCACTCTAGATCCTGTATCTGTAACCACCACCTCAACCTCTATCCTTGCCGCACCGGTGTTATCCTTAGCGGGGGCCCATGTTTCTAGTGCGAGCACCATGTTCTCCTGGATCCTTACTGGGTAGTTGAAAGATATAGCCCTAGAGATCAGGGGTCTCTCCCTATGGCTAAGCCCTATCCCGTGGCCGAATTGGAGTAGGAATGCCTCCTCCTCGCTCTTAAACCCCAGCTCTTGTGCGGAGGGCCAGCAGCTAGCTATCTCAGCGGTCGTCACACCGGGTCTTGTTTTCTCGACAGAGCATTTTAGCCACTCCCAAGCCTTCTCATAGGCTTCTAGCTGGGCTCTTGTGGGTTCACCGACTACGAATGTTCTGTAATAGCATGTTCTATATCCTAGGTATGAGTGCATTATATCTATGTAAACCATATCCCTCGGCCTGATCATCCTGTCCGAGAACATGTGGGGGTGGGGAACCCCACGAGGGCCTGAGACAACGTTGACAGCCTCGACACCCTCTGAGCCCATTTCATAGAGCATTTTATGCACAAAGGCAACTATATCGTTCTCCCTGACCCCCGGCCTTATATATCTCGAGAGCTCTGAGTATGTGGCGTCAACCATTGCAGCCGCTATCTCTAGAAGCTCTATCTCATCCCTCGTCTTGATAAGCCTTGCCTCAAGCATCACCCTCTGACCATCCTCGATCCTAACGCCCCTCTTGTTCAAAGCATGCATGAGAGCCGGATCCAGTATATCGAACCCCACGGGAAGATCTGCGACACCGTATTTTCTGAGAGTGTTTATAATGAGATCCGCAACCCTCCCAGCCCATCCAGCCTCGTCAGGCATGGTGCTTCTCGAATGGGTTATGACGGGGTTTATCTCGTCAAGCCATGTTACCCACCTCTTCTTAAAGGGGGCTGCGGGGTCGAAGAGTATTGTATGCCCATCAGCTGTTAGTATTGCTAGCCTCTCCATCTTATCCCTACCCCACTCCCCCAGATGGGTGCTGGTTATATATCTAATGTTATTATAGTCGAAAACCACCAGAGATCCTAAACCGCTTTTTCTAAGCTGCTCCAAGGCTCTTCTAACCCTATCCCTCCTAAGCCTGTCAAAATCAACCCTAGCTTCATAATCAACCGCGGTTATACCGAAGCTCAAGGAGCTAGCCCGAGTATTGTTAGCTAGAATCCCTATATCTCTATGTATAGCTGGATATATCTCTTCATAGCGGGGTTGTTTTCTTTTTGATATACATAGGGAGTGTTAACAGTTTTGGGATGTTCATAAGCACTGGGGGCAGTATGTCCGAAAGCTGTTTCCCTATCGATACCTGAGATTCTATAAGCTTTTAATGGGGTTGTCCTTTGTGCGGGTCTCTCCATACAGGTCTTGGGTGGTGATGGGAGCGGCGCTCCAAGCCATCCAGGGGATGATCTCTCAAGCCTAGATGGGGGCCAAGTGCCGTTCGGCTCGGCAGCCGCCCATGGTCCCACAAGCATCCCGAGATCCCTGTGGGCGAGGTTGAAGTCCCTGGATATGAAAAACATCAATGAATATCCAGGGACAAACGGTAAAGGATAGAACCCTGGCTAGTCAGATATATATGTGAGGATCCCTATAGAGTTAGGGATAAAAATGGAGCCCGCCAGGATCGTTAGAAGGCTCTCATGGTCCCCTGTGGAGCTCGCCTCGAGAAAGGCTAGAAGCCTCTCAGGGATTGTTAACTTTGCAAGCGGTTCTCCAGATCCTCTTATGATCCCTGTTAGGGAGATTATGGAGGCCTTGGAACAGACCCTGCTAGAGTATGGGGCTAGCGCTCTAGGCTATCCAGGCGCTGGGGGTTTGCCTGAGCTTGTTGAGGAGCTCAAGCTATATATCAGATCAGATCTGGGGATTGGTTTAAGAGATGACGAGGATCTTGTCGTCACGTCGGGAGCCCAGCATGGTATTAAGCTGTTGAGCCAGCTCCTCCTAGGCTCTGGCGATGTTGTTGTTACAGAGGATCCTTCTTTCTGGGAGGCTATAGATCCTATGAGGTTCCAGGGGGCAAGGATCGTTGGTGTAGGGATTGGCGAGAATGGCATGGATACCCATGCCCTTGAAAAGATCCTTAGGAGGGGTTTGAGACCCAGGATCGTATATACGATCCCCACATGCCATAACCCGTGCGGGGTGACAATGGATCTCGAGGGGAGGAAGCACCTAGTCGAGCTTGCTGAGGAGTATGGGTTCCTAATACTGGAGGATGATCCCTACAGACCTATAGCTAGAAACCCTCCCCCAAGCATTAAGGATCTCGATAAGGGTGGCAGGGTCATATATGTGGGGACAATGAGCAAAGTCCTAGCCCCAGGGCTCAGGATAGGGTTCGCAGTCATGAATAGAGAGCTAGCCGAGGAGCTCTCAAAGCTTGAGCAGCATGACTTCTCAACATCAACAATAATACAGCTAGCGGTAGCCAGGATCCTTAGGAGAGGTGTTGTGAAAGGCATATTACCAAAGCTTAGGAGGCACTATGAAGAGAAGCTAAAAACCCTCACAGAGGCTCTCAGCGAGAAATTCCCAGAGAGATATATTGAGCCGGATTGCGGGTTCTACACGTTATTGAGGCTCGGAAAAGATGCAGAGGAGCACTTACCAAGAGCTATAGAGAGCGGCGTGATCTTTGTACCAGCAAGGGATTTCTACATAGAGAACAAACCCATAGATGCTGCTAGAATAAGCATAAGCACGCCACCTAAGGAGAAAATAGCCGAGGGGGTTGAGAGGCTCAAAAGATCTCTAGAGACCCTCGACTAAGCATATTACCAGAATCTCCACTACCAGCTGAGTATTAAGCAGGTTTATCCCCACAACTAAGATGGCTCGAACCCCCAGCATAAGTGGGCTGTTTTCTTCTTGATATTCGTAGGAGGTATTTAATAAGCTTTGAATGGGGTTCTCGGTGCAGTGACCCCGCAGGGTTAGAGATCCCGCGGGTAGAGGTGGAAGTCCCTGGACGAGACCATGAACGAAGATAAAGTGATTGAGATGAATATCCAGGGACAAACGGCTCCATATAATAACCATATAGATGATCCTAGCTCTACACGGACGCCCTTATATATTTCTCACCTTTGCATAGAGGCTTTTCGGAATCCTCTATCTTCTTCATAAAATATGTACACATATCCACACTAGCCTCATATAGAAGACAAGTTTTACAACTAGTCCCATCGGCTTGGCTAGCAGCGACCGCTACTTGTGGCTCTGTGATGGTTCTTCCAATCTCTACAGCTCTAGACTTCTCAGCTTCACCCTTAGCCGTGGCCTCTTTTGCTACAAGCTCCTTGCCAGAGTCTTCGGACTCTTCTCTCAGGGTTGCTATCGATGCTATGAGGTCGATGTTCTGGAGAAACTTCTCAAGAAACCTCCTGATCATATCCTCAACAACCCTTTCAGCCGCTTTTTTAAAAGGTACTCTGAGGGGCGGGTTATAGGATACCTCTGCATCGATCCTTGTCCTACCAGACTCCTCTGAGACCCGGAATATAGCCTTGAATCTATCTGGCTCTAGTGATTCGTAGATAACACTATCTCCCTCGATCCTGATCACAAGATGTAGTGTGTCTGTGAAAGTTATTCCCATTATCCTAGATCCGACCTTCACCTCATAGACACCGAGGTCTCGATAACCCTTGACCGAGATATCGATGTTAGGTATATCTCTAACCAGGTCTGGATAGTGATCCTTCAGAATCTTCATAACAACCTTGGGATTATTATTAGAGATCACGCCCATATTCACGACAGGCATAGATCAACACCCATGCCTAGACATGTTAACATAATAACCATAGAGAAAGATGGGACACATATATCGAGACCCATACTAACCCCAATATACTTATACCCATATAATGATATAAACATAGATAGTATATGTATAAGCTCTTCCACCCTAATTTAAATCTTTTCTAACTAGGAAAATCAGCAAGAAAATCAACCCCCTCATACACTCGCGGGGTCGGGCTTTCCAGGGCTATGCGAGATCTAAAAACGAATATCTATGTTGCTGGTTAAAAGATCTCTTTATAGTTGGGATCGTTGTCCAACATATTAGGGAGCATGGCCTAATGATTTGGTGGTGATGTGGAGACATACCAGATCCTGGGTCTCGTCGGCTCGCTCCTCCTTGTCCTAGCCCTCGCTATAATGATGCTTGGAATGACAGTAACGTCCATTGGCTTCGGCATGATGGGTCCTATGATGTGGCCTATGGGGTTCTTCCCATTCTTCCTCTTTGTGGGGATTCCATCTATTGTTCTCGGGATCGTGGGTTCTGTTATTCCTGATAGGACTGCTGCTGGAGTTCTCCTCATTCTAGCCGGGATCCTCTCTCTACCCGTGTTCTTCGGCTTCTTCGGGATATCCTTTATCCTGCTTATTGTGGCGGGGGCTCTCGCTTTATCAAAGAAATAGTCGTGATCCTTTTTCTCCCTAGGTTTTTCAAGCCCGCTGGCTTTTATCATGGCTATCTGTAATCATAGATATAGTCGTGTAGCTCTAGGTATTTCTTATCCAGCTCCCCGCTTTCCACCATTTTGACTACGTGTTCTCTTGAGGGGCTGAATATGGCTTCCATGGCCTTTATCCTCTCCTCATCGTTTAGGGGTGCTAGCTCGAATATCACTCTCCCGCTATGCTGTATATATCTGGGTGAGGTTAGCTTTCTCCTAAGGATCTCCATTATGACTGGGGCGAATTTTCTATCAAACCTAGGTGCTCCTTGTGCTAGCTCTTGTGCTACCTCCTTTACACTTATTCCGAGGATCTCTGCTATCTCTTTCGAGGCTTCTTCGAGGGATAATATTCTGAACGGGCCTGCTGAGTATGCTATCGATACTATCTCTCTAACTTTCTCTAGCGCCTCCTTATCACCTGGGGATCTTCCAGCCCTAGCCAGGATCCTTTTCGCAACCCTCTCATCGTATTCTCTATAGAATTTCTCTGTCCATTCCATGTGGAGCTCCCATAGTTTTCTGAAGTGATCTTCTGTGAACTCCTCACCCTCTATAATCTCTACAGCCTTTTTAGCCGGGATTACCCCGTCTCTCGTGAGCTCTGGTGCTAATAGATAGCCCCTCCTTGTTACTCTAGCCCTGTGCCTCAGCACTGTCCAGAGCCATGATACGAAGATCCTGTAGGTTGCTAGGTCGTTCATGAATCTCTGGTTGAGCTCGTAATCATCTACAGCTGCTGCTAGGTTTCCGTTTAGGAGCTGGAATCCATAGTTAGCAGCCATGTAGAATGCGTGCTGTATATGCTCAGGCGTTATGCTCCCCTCAGGCGGCTCGTAAAGGGCTCTCCACAGATCTTTCCCACCCCATAGCTTTGGGTTTGTCAGGAGCTTCTCGGGAGTATCGATCATGTCTCTCGCTATAACCCACGGTGTTATCCTGCCCCTCTCATCTATAAGCCCTAGTCTCTGGAAGAGTCTTCTCTCATCCTCTGTTAGCCCGCTATCTGGTGCTGGGAGCTTCTTCCCATCCACCTCTATGTATTTCACCTCAGCGTCTATCAATGCCTGGAGCTCTCTCAGATCTGCTCTTAGGGGTTTGTTCCCATAGTATACGTAGACCTCCTCTTTTGTTGCTACCCAGCTTTGTCTGAATAGGTCGAAGAGTCTCCCCTTAACCTTTCCCTCAAGGATCTCGTCGAGCGTGATCTTTCTACCCTCGAGGATCTCTTCGTCTGGGATGAATATCAAGCCTATGAGTCTTTCCCTAAGCTTGTCGAGGAAGATCCCTCTCAGTGCCCTCGCGTTATACCTATTCCTCCCATAGGGGTCTGTCTCTGGGTAGAGCATCACGGCAGCCATTCCTCCTACTGGGGCTGCTCTCAGGCCCTCCTTGCTATAGCCTGCCATGAGGGTTAGTAGGGCGTTGTACTTCTGATAGGCCATCATTATTGGTGCTGTCATCGTTATATCCTGTGGGTCTGGGAAGACTTTCTCGTCTTTCCACATCTCTATTAGGCTGCCTAGATAGTCCCACCTACCGTTGTTAATCTTTATCAGCCTCTCCCTCCAGATCCAGAAGATCACTGGTAAGTATCTTCCCGCGTTGGCCTCTTCATAGAGCATTGCGATCTTTATCTCGCCTATTCTTAGGCCTAGCTTCTCCTCAACCCTCCTAAGGATCTTCTCTATAACCAACGCCTCCTGGGGTGTCTGGACCTTGGGGACGTAGAAGTAGATCCCTGAGCCTGCTTTTTTAAGCGATTCATAGTTATTCAATACATAGATCACTATGGATGTTATTATCATGGGGATCGGTTTTCCATCGAGGGTTATATCGTGATCGATAAGGTGAAGCCCCGGGATCCTGTGGAAGATCGATGGCCACTTCTCCCTAGGCTTAGAGAACCTATACTCCTTACCCCTCTCATAATAAGGCTGGGAAACCTTCTGGGAGAGGATAAGCTTGGTATTCCTCCTAGCCTCCCACACAGGGGCTACATCGAGGCCAGAGTTATAGGGGATATACCATGCTGGCGAGGCATCCTCCTCATCCTCCATAACACTGGCAACATCAGCATTAACCTGGTTAAAAGCCCTGCTCAATGGGTACCAGGGACCCGTGATCTCGAGCCCAGGGTTTGCTAGGGCATCAGCATCCCGGGGTACGGGGGCGTTTCTATTCAAACCCCATCTAAGCTCCGAATCCCTGTCGAGGATGTTATCAACAAGACCCTGGAGGATCTCTCGAAAACTCCTCCTATTACCATCAGCATCTACGAAAATATCATCCCATTTTGGGAAAGAACCCTTGACACGGGCAGGGGCTTTGGAGTCGAGCCACTCTCTCCTAGCACGGAGCAAAGCATCTATCTCGGGCATGAATTCCCTTGCAAGCTCCTCGATCAAGCCCTCAACACTAACCCTCCTACCATTAATAACCCTCTCTCCAAAGAGGTCGCTGTATCGTTTCAAAACCTCCTCATTGATAACAAGACCTCTAGAAACTCTACTGCTCATATAGATACCAGGGATTCTATGCATACCAGATTATAAGCCTCGTAATCTACAAGTCTGCCCGTATCATAATGCTTTTTCATATGATCCTATCTGTTCTACTCCATTAATCCCAGCTCTCTCCCGACCTAGGGAGCATCTATAGTGATTTGTTTTTAATCCCATAACATATAGATCTACTTCTTAGCAGGATAAGAAATATTATGCTGAGACCCGGGAGGTGGAAGGATCGCTGGGTAATGGTGATTTTGCTAGCAACCTATATATTACTTGGGATAAGCGCTGAAATGCTATATAGATTAGCAGAGCCCCTCCTCATCATTGCCCTGTATCTCTCGGGCTCTCTACTCCTCCCAGTCCTGCCCGTCTTCCTCTAAAGGATCGGTCTTTCAATGGCTCTTATAGGGTTTGTGATAGCGGTGCTGAGTATCGTTAGAATACCGCTAGCACCTGTTTCTGGAATGCTTGCTGACCTTATGGGGAGGCGCAGGGCCCTAGCCCTAGGCTCTTTGCTCTCGGCTCTCGGCGTGATCCTTCTTCTATCGGGGGATCTTGGGCTGATAGTTCTGGGGAGGGTGCTAAGCGGTGTATTCGGTGTTTTCCTAACGCCCGTTGCCTGGGCTTTGGTATCTGAAGCAGCTTCGAGGCTTGGGCGTCATGGGATCTATATTGCCTGGGCTAATTTTGCGACAAGCCTCTCCAATATTCTGGGCCCTGCTGCTGCGTCTATCATTGTGACCGCCTATGGTTTTGAAGCCGTCTTCATTGTATCCGCGTCCCTGCTGGCTGCCCTCGCGATCATCGCTATCCCTGCTCGGGATGGTGTTAGGATTATTCCAAGCTATCGGGAGATCCTGGTGGGTTTGAGGGCGGCATTGGCTAGGGAGCTGGCGACCTATTATGTTATCAATATGCTTGAGTGGTATATGCTCTACTCGTGGCTCATGCTCGCCCCTATCTATATGTATGGATTGGGATTCGATGTCAAGGTCATAGGGTTCCTACTAACCTACGAGACAGCCGTCTACGCAGCCCTCCAGCCGCTGATAGGCCGGGTGAGGGATAGGTATGGTGGGAGAAGCACCCTACTCCTAACAGCTGCAGCAGCATATGGCCTCACACTCACCCAGATCTCCCTCTGTGAGAACGTGGAGCAAATGCTAATCATATTCACACTCATAGCCATAGCATCATCCCGTTTGTCCCTGGATTTTCATTCCAATCATTTTATCTTTATTCATGGTCCCGTCCGGGGACTTCCACATCTACCCACAGATCAGAGATCCTGCGGGGTCATGGGCGGCTGTCGAGCCAAACGGCACGTGGCTCCCATCTAGCGTTTGCCCCAGACGGCTTGGAGCAATGCTCCCATCGCCGCCCAAGACCTGTGTGGGGAGACCCACACCAGAAACAATTCTATTCAAAGCTTATAGATACCCTTAGGTGTTGGCGGAAATAATCTTCGGGCAATGCCCCAATACTCATGAAAATTTCCAAAGCATATTAATCCTCCCTATGTATATCAAAAAGAAAACAGCCCGGCCTTGTCGCTAGACTGTGTTACCTGGTGCTATGTTGAATACTAGGAGACCGTGGCTTTTGAATCCGGGGTGTAAAGGAGAATCGAAGAAAGTCCCGTCGGTGTATTAATACCTATAAATAGCCTAGAACGAAGAGCTATCTGCGCCTCAGGCGCTCTCTCACGATTGCCAATAATACTATTGTTAATACTAGGAGTATAATCCATAGAAGAATGTTACCTATGGCATAATTTACTTCTCTAATCTCTATTGGTTTGAATCCTTCTTTTTCGATATGAACAGAGATCCCCACTATGGGACTCCATGTAGGTAGGATAGCCTCATAAACGCCATCCATAATTTCTTTAGCCTTCACACCATTAACCTCGAGCAAGGCATCTTTAACCGGGCTACTGTCATACTCGAACGCTAAAATAAACCATACCCTTATACTGCCAAGCAACGTGGTCTCCGACTGGGTTTTAACTATGATTCTATCCCATATGATTGAGGTTGAGTTAGTGATAACACCAGGGTTTAACGCTTCTATTCCATAAGTGTCCCAATAGACTGCTGTTACTACATATTTCTTAGAACCCACCGTGACACGACCCTATAACCGTATCTCCCAACACTGAACTTCGTCACAGTATCATTAAGACTATAGGACCCAACCCATGGCGTGTTATCATATTCATACACCCCCCCGAACCTCGCCGTCTCTACCCTTTAACCCTTTTCTTAAATTGAACTCTAGGCAGAGTTCCCAGTCTCTCTAGATCTTAACATTGCTAGATACTTAATACTAACCATTACAAACTTTTATTAAAACTGTCACATCATGCTACGGTTCGAGATTGCAAAGATGATCTGGGCTGCTATGAATAGCTATGAAGGAGGATATAAGTTAATATTAGATAAGGCCTAGGCCATTGCTTCTCTTATCACTTCCTCTGGTGTTATCGCTAGGTCTCTCCTCTTGGCAGCTGCTTTTATAGCGTAGTGGTAAGCTGGGACTTGGTATGCGTAATATTCCCCTACCCACGGCTTATTCGGCATGTCAGAGATCATGTGGTGGGCCACTCCGGTGCTGATAACTATGTTGTTTCCCAATAATGCCTCTGCTAGAGGTTTCTCTGGTTCCTCATATGTAACCAGACGGTCGGGATCCTCGGCTATATCGCTAATCCATCCCCAGAGCTCGCTCTTACCACTCAGGGGTCTGAGGCTCTCGCTAAGGGCCCCTATAACCTCGCTCTTAATCCATCTCTTCAGCCCGTCTCTCTTGATCAGCTCTAGGGCTCTTGGGTTGCCTCCGGTGAGCCTCCATAGGAGTTCTTTCTCCTCCCTGATCTCTAGCTGTCCTGCGAGCTCTTCAGCAGCTCTTCTAGGCAGGTTCCACATGAGGATCCATGGAACCTTACCCCCAACCCTACGCCTGGCCCTGGCTGCTCTAGCATCGCTTGTGGTAACGATCATATCGATCACGATGTCCCTCCCACCCTCGTATAGCCTCTCATTTACAAGCTTAACATGGGTCTGCCTCACATCGAGAAAATCAGCAAGCCCCAGGGGATCTGCTACCCTGTATTCATCGAGGATCACTAGATACCAGCTCCCAGCCTTACCCCTATGCTCAAGTATAGATACTATATCGGAAGCTATAGCTGCGTGAGAACCCTTGCTTCTCCTAACCCTCATAGATATTGAGAGTGATGGACACCCGCTACACTGGTGCTCACACCTATCTCGAAACCCATACCTCCATACACACCTCTGATCGCTTCGATCACATCTTTAGAAGAGACTATATCCACAACCTCTCTATGCTCATCATACCCCACATAGATCGGCCTAAAACCAGCATCACCAGCCTCTGAAAGCTTAGCAGAAACCCGGGTCAATATAGAGAAGAGAGTCGACTTACCACACCCCTTAGGCCCATAGAGGAGTGCTACAGCACCATAGCCAACGATCTCGCCAGTCACACCACTCCCAACGATCCTCTCTATCTCCACCTCCCTATCGACAAAGTTAACAAGCACACCCCCTACAGATACCTTTGAATCCCTA
Organism: Sulfolobales archaeon; assembly: GCA_035559775.1. Taxonomy (GTDB): domain Archaea; phylum Thermoproteota; class Thermoprotei_A; order Sulfolobales; family AG1; genus AG1. The sequence goes on along the minus strand of DATMAU010000004.1, from coordinate 2,918 downwards.
GCACCCCCTAACAACCCCCCCTAACCAGATCCTCCACAACATCTCCGCTAGAACTTCCTAGACCTCTTATCCTCCTTATAACCGGCTACCCCACTACTATTACTACGAAAGACTTTATCAAATAGGAGCCAAAGCCTCGAGGAAAAGAGAGCCCCAGCTTTTAGGGATAGCAATGGTCTGTTATAACTAAACTATCCCCAGGATCAGCCCGTTGCTCGCATCACAGCTCAGAGCCGTCACCGTTCATCATTTACTACCACATCCAAGTTCTCTTCCTTCAGGCGGATATAAATTGGAGACACGGCTTAGGTTTGCCAAGCTATAGCCCTGCTGTAGTGGTTTTCATAAAAGTTTATAAGAGTTGGTAAATGTTATAGTGGCCTAAGTAGGTTTGCCAGAGGTTGGGGGATAAGTTATATAAACCCTGCAAATATATTGGGGGAAGAGGTTCGGGTTCAAAGAGCTAGGGGGCTCTCAAAAATCTCGGCTGGAGAAGCCGAACTATGGTATAGAAACTCTAGCTATAATAATAACTCAGCTGGAAAACCCATGGAATAAGATCCCATGTATATGGTGATTAGAGATGCGGGGAAATCAATATAAGATCCTCAGCTATAAGATAAAACATAATTATGAGGTAAAAGATTTTCTAGTAGAGTATAAGCGTGTTCTACAGAGGGCTATTGATATTATATGGAATAGTATTAAGTGGATCGAGAGGGAGAAGAAGAACTACTATTACATAGTTAAGAATGACGGAAAGCTAGTGAAAAAATACTATAAAGTTAAGAGGTTGATCCCAAAAATACCAAGATCCCGTTCTTTTAAGAGGAAATTAAGGGAGGAATTGTTGAGAAACTGGGGATATGCTGCTCACTATATAGATTCAGCTATTAAGACAGCATACTCAATAATAAATTCGTGGCGCAAGAACTACTTAAAAGGATTAAGAAGAAGGAGCAAGCCCACTATTAAGAGAGAATTTGTGAGAATAAAAGAAACACTATACAGAGTTAAGGATAGTAAGGTAGTTGTTACGATAAAGCCTCAGAAGATCTACCTAGAGTTCGATTTATCGAAAGCATGGTTTAGAAGGAGAGTTAAGGGACTTGAAATGGGAGAATTAATATTGAAAGAAAAAGAACTAATAATAACATATAGAAAGAATGCTGAATCCCAGAAGCCTCAACTGAGAATAGGATGGGATATTAATATACACACACTAGACGGGTTCTCACCAAAACTTGGATGGATCAGGATCAGCCTAGCCGAATTACACCATATCCATAGGGTTTATGAGATTAAGAGAGCCAGGGCTCAAAGTATAGCCTCTAAAAAGCCCTCTATTAAGAATATAGTCTCTAAGTACGGCTCTAGGGAGAAAAATAGATCTAGGGATTTCGTACACAAACTAACTACAGATCTGGCTAGAATGTTTCCACACACAATACACGGATTCGAAGATCTAGAGAAACAAGGGATGTATAGCAATTTCAAGAAACATAATAGGGAGATCTCTAAGCAGAACTGGAAACAAATAATCCGGAACATGAGTTATAAGTCTAATATTAAACTAGTAGATCCTAGGGGTACTTCTTCAACCTGCCCCATGTGTGGGGATAGGGTTATAAAGCTCCGAAAGGGGCAGGTTGTAAAATGCCCCAGATGTAATCTAATTCTAGATAGGCAATTGTGTGGTGCCATAAATATATACCTTAGGATGTGCGGATTTCCCCAGGAGCCGAGCACCTTCTACAGAGCGGTGATCAGAAAAATGATCCCTCTGTGGAAGGAGCGGATGAGGCTCCTGGGAGGGGTTACCGCGAATGGGGGAGAGGGCTGTGACAAGCCCCCGAGGAACCCAGGAGGGGGTGGGAGCCTGATGATCCCCAAGGGTCTAGGGCTGATATCTTGTGATATCAGCCACTATGAGACCCAAACCCCGTCGCCACTCATCATATCCATGGTTCTATTTCCTCGGACGGGATATAAGCTGGGGCTAGGACTGTTTGCAAGCCTAGTGACTAGGAAGTTCTTAATACCCTTATAGCCTAAACCCCTTTGGTGACTATGGGGGTTCTCTTTAGAAGTGTTTTGGTTATAGCTAGGTATGAGGTTAGGAGGGCTCTTGCTAGGAAGAAGGTTCTTGCTGGCGTGCTCCTCATAGTTGCCTCACAGATCCTTGGTGTATATGCATATTCAGAGATACTGAGGACTGTGAGGACCGCAGGACTGCCCACGGCTCCTGAGCCCTCGCTCGCATGGATCTTCTCCTATTTCCTCCCATCCTATTTCCTCGCAGGACTTGCAGCCCTCATAGCCTCTGGATCTTTTTCTGAGGAGTTTGAGAAGGGGCACTCGGAGCTCCTCTTCACAAAGCCTGTGACAAGGCTTGAGATCTTTTTGGGGAAGCTCCTCGGGGGATATGGGTTACAGGCTTTCTTCGTATTACTCTTCCTCATATTATCACTCATAGCATCATCCATGGCTTTTGGTCCGCAGGGTGAGATAGATCTGGCGCCAAAGATCCTGGTGGCTAATATCTATTCCAACATGGTTTTCTTCTCAATAGCAATGGCTCTCAGCATTATCACTAAGAACACTCTTATATCGAGTACAGTCCCCCTAGCCCTGCTCCTCTTTCTCCCATTCATAAGCGGGATCCTGATCTTTCTTGAGAGGAGCACCGGGGCTAGCTACTCCCTCCTGGTCAGGCTTCTCCCAACATGGGGTTCTCTCCTACAGGCATACATAATCCCGGCAGAGATTCTCCAGAGGGCTTTCATAATATCACCACTCGTCCTAGCCCTCTACGGCGACCCTCTGGGAGCAGCGATATCTGTTGCAGGCTACTCGATCCTCTTCCTCTCAATAGCTCTCATAAAGATCCTCTACGAGGATATACCGAGAAGGTCCTA
>DATMAU010000003.1:0-11073 GCA_035559775.1 Sulfolobales archaeon | reverse complement strand
CGAGACGCTCTACCTATGTGAGAAAGGAGTTCTAAGGCTTGTGATGAATGCTAAGGAGATAAGCTGTGAGGAGTATAGAGAATATGCCTCTAAGCTTGGGAGTAGATTCGAACTAGAATATGCTGTGTACAAGGATCTGAGAGATAGAGGATATATAGTTAGATCGGGCATGAAGTTCGGGGTAGCCTTTGCAGTCTACGAGAAAGGACCAGGCTATGAGCATGCCCCCTATCTAGTCGATGTGCTTAGCATGGAGAGCTCGATAGATCCTATATCGATCGTGAGGGCTGGGAGGCTTAGCCATAGTGTTAAGAAAACACTTATATACGCTATAGTTGGTAAGAATGGAAGTATAAGATATATAGGCTTCAAGTGGATAAAATTCTGAGGAACAGAGGCTGAATTCTTGAGCCAACAGGATAGAGATAACAGGAAGCCAAGATCCTGGGATAGGGATAGGGGTTTTAGGGATCGAGAAGATAGGGATCAGAGAAGATACAGGGATCCTGGTAGGGATTATAGAGGATATCAATACCAGGATCGCAGAGAAAATAGAGATCAGAGGTTTGGAAGAGCTGATAGAAGGGTAGCTAGGGAAGTAAGCCTTGAAGAGGGAGAGTTAAAACCAATGCCCAATGGGAAACAATGCAACCCCCTATGCCCCTACTTCAAATGCGGTAAAAAAGCTATCGGTATTGTTAGGAGAGATATAGGCGGTTCTATAAAATTCGTTGCCTTCTGCAACTGGGTTAACGATCTATGTATCGGAGGAGTATGCCAGTTCGCATCTTGCGAGAAATTCTACCTCCTCCCAGACGGCTCATGCCTCTACGCGGTGGGGAGGGAGAGAAGATCGAGTGGTGATGATATGTTGAAAGAGCTTGAGAAGGAGGAGGAAAGGGCTAGGAGGCTTAAGGGCCTGCTCTCGAAGAAGCTTGGCGGCAGAGGTTTTGATCTCGAGTGACTCTTCTAGGATCCCATCTCCTATATATATCGTGATCAACACCCAGCATGTCAAGCACCTTACCCACAACAAAGTTCACCATATCATCTACGCTCATCGGTAAGTTATAGAAACCAGGGGATGCTGGGAGTATGATTGCCCCAGCCTCAGCAGCTGAGAGCATGTTTCTCAGCTCGATAACACCCAGCGGTGTCTCTCTTATTAGAAGAACCAATGGTTTTCTGATTCTAAGGGCATTTATAGCTGTTCTCGTGACAAGATTATCGGCTATCCCAGACGCTATCTTTGCAAGGGTTGTGAGAGAGCATGGGGTGATAGCAACACCCCTCACCCTTGCTAGATAGCTGGAAGAGCTTGGAGGAGCATCGATCTCTTCCTCGAAGTATAAATTACTTGCCACAGATCTTATCCTGTCTATTAGATCCCTGCTCGGTAAACACTCATACTCAGACACCTTTAAGGCCTCTTTGGTTATTATCACATCAACCTTCGAGATCTTTGATAGTTCTTCAACGGTCCTCAATCCATATATAGTTCCACTAGCACCTGTTATCGCAATTACATATGACATAGACTATCCGCCCAGTATTGCGCTAAAAGGATAGATAAGAACGTAGAACATTCTCCTGGATAAAAACTTCCGGGTTTTGGCTATTTAGGATATGTAATCATAAGGATAAGGCTCTATTACCCTACTATAAAGCCTACGAGACATTCTTAAATGCTATTAAGCCTCGGCAAGCCATAGGCTTGAGTCGATCTTGAGGATAAAATCCTCTCTATCGCCAAAAGCACCTCATATTTTTAGAAAGACTATCATCCAGATCCAGCTCTAGTCTTATGATGATTAACACCGTTATTATTAACATTTTTCACTTAACATTAAGTGGATAGGGAGCATGGGGTTAAGAGGCAAGCTAGGCAGAAGATTTCTGCTATTCCTAATGCGGCTTGCCAGACCCCTCATGGGTATAGCATATAAGCTCTATGAAGAGAGCCTGAAGGAGCAGGTAGCCAGAGGATCTATCCCCACCCATGTTGCGATAATACCTGATGGTAATAGGAGATGGGCTTCCATGATGGGTCTTCCAAAGTATGTTGGACATGAGAGTGGTTATAAGAAGATGAAGGAGGTGCTTAACTGGCTATACGATCTTGGGGTAAGAATAGTGACTATCTATGCAATGTCCTATGAGAACTGTACGAAGAGATCCGAGGATGAGAAGAAATATCTATACTCACTCATAGAGAGAGGATTGAGAGAACTTGTAGAAGAGGCTCAGAAGAGAGGGGCTAGGATTAAGGTGACTGGGAGGCTAGATCTAGTGCCCCAGAGCCTCAGATCAATTGCCAGAGAAGCTGAAACAGCTACCAGGGATAACGGGGAGAGGATTGTAAACATAGCCCTCTGCTACGGGGGCAGGCAGGAGATCATAGACGCTATAAAGAGAATAGCTAGGGACGCTAAGCATGGATACATAGATCCTGAGGAGATAACAGAAGATCTACTAGCAAAATACCTTGAAGTGGATCATGAGCCAGACCTGGTTATAAGAACCTCTGGAGAGATGAGGATAAGCAACTTCCTACTATGGCAATCAGCATACTCTGAGCTGTATTTCTGCGAAGCCTACTGGCCAGAGTTTAGAAAAATAGATCTCCTAAGAGCAATAAGATCATACCAAAGGCGTGAGAGAAGGTTCGGTGCCTAGGCATCTCCAGACCAGATCGCTTAAGGTATAGCTATTTATATATAAAGCCTACATGCGACACAGTAATAGCTAGTGAAACACCTAATCAACCCAAGATCAATCGGAATTACTTCCTCACAGGATATAGGGTTTCTTAGACTTAGGGATCTTCTGCCGGGATCTCTTGAAACCTGAGAATCGTGACGAGCGATAGAAAATATTATCCTTGAAAACATATTCTCCCACGGATAGAGAGCAAGCATAGAGGGACATGTGAGATGAGCATAGCAAAGCAAACGCTGTGCCCCAGATGCGGTAGAAAAGCAGAGTTCGTTATAGAAACATACATCTCTGACGGTATGAGGAGAGTGACATATCTATATAAATGCACTTGCAGGTGGAGAAAGGAAGTAGAAACACTGCTGATCAAACAGGAGAACGGTAAAATAGTTATTATGAGAACCGGTGGGAATAATAAATAGAATTTTTATATAAACTATTGTCAAACGATCCATCCTGGCTCATTTATCAATCCTATATCCAACAGGCTTAGAGCCGTGTTACCTCTATAAATCTATCGACCAGCCTGTCCAGAGGATCTATATGAGCATTTATCCCTCAATAAACAAGATCCGCAGAGGGGCTTGTTATTCCTGCAATACTTGCTAGCTATACTAGTAAGCCCGGCGTGGAGAAGTTTAAGCTTATAAAGATCTCTCCCCAGCGTGTTCTCTATTCTCTCCCCAACATTGCTATAGTCCTCTGCATCCTCCCCACAATATCTTTTGAGAACCCTTAGTGCGAGTCTCGTGACGGGAAAGACGGGCTTGTTGAGGGCGAAGAGGAGTATCGAATCGGCTGTCTCCCTCCCAATACCATCTATCCTTAACAGCTCTCTCCTAGCAATAGCAGTATCCATACTCTTTAGAGCTTCTACCCCACCTATATTCTCTATATATCTCGAAATAGCTATTATGGTTTCAGCCTTGCTCCTAGCAAACCCCACCCCCTTTATGGCTTCCGCTATCTCATCTACACTCGATCTTGAGAGTCTTGAGATGTCTAGAAGCCCTCTTCTCTTTATATTCTCAAGGGCTGTTAATGCTGTCTTCCACCTACTGAGTTTAACAAGAATTGCTGTAACTATTATCTCTAGGGGTGTTTCTACACCTCCCCACCATCTTGTCGATCTAGGCTCGCTCGGGAACCACTGTGACTCCTCAAGGACTCTTGAAGATCTCTCAAAGATCTCTACCAGATCTTCGATACACGGTTCGAGACCTCTCACAGAACCCATGGACCATTATCACCATATCTTCGGCCTCCTCCCCATCCTACTCATCATCCTCTCAGCATACTTATAGACTGTAGAGTGCTGTTTACCCTCTATCAGCATCTCTATAGCCTGTCTGGCTACCTCAGCCTCCTCATAGCTCCCTATAATGGCTACAGCTGTCTCAGCAACCGATATATAGGTGTTGGTTATCTCCTCAATATTCCTCCTAGCCCTACCCTCCTCCCCTATTATCCTCCCCTTGATCCTTTTCAGACTGCTCTCCGAATCACCAACAATCCCTTTGAGATCTATCACCACAAGCACCTGATCCTCGTCGAGAACCCTCTCAGCCCTCTCGGGGGAAAAGCCATAGCCTATAGCCTCTATAAACTCCTTAGCCTTTAGAAGATTAGCGACAGGCGTTTCCTGAGAGAGGGGCTCTATGGTCACGTTGCCAGAAGCGCTATCAACGCTCACAGACACACCAAGCCTTCTCCTAAGCATATCGAGCACAGCAGCCTTGTTACCAATAACAACCCCAACCCTCTCTAACGGTATCTTCGTCGATAACCTGGTCACCCCAGGCATCACACCGCCCTTCTCGCTAGACACGCTTCCACCCAGTAATGTGACCAAGTACTATGCTCATGAGGGCTAGATAAGCCATGGCAGAGTGTTTCAAGCTTCATTTGGTGTGTATTTCTCAATAAATCCTAAACTAGGAGGGTAGAAAAAGAGATCATCGTATTTCTTCTCAACACTCATGATACAGGGGCTCCTCTACAACAATGAGAGAAAAACCCTATGATAGTAACTATGGCTAAGCAGTCCAAAAGACCCGATACCTATGAAAAGACTCCGAGTAAAGCAACACGAAACCAAGTTCCACAGATCAGTTCGTCGCGAGATCCTCACCCCTTGGTTTGGAGCGGCTTCATCATCAATATATTAATTACAAGCCACGCTTTAATAACTTAACCTAAGATCTGAGGATGTGTAATTATAACCATGGGATCTGGGTTTATAGCATATCTAGCTGTAGTACCCGGTATAACTGGAGAAACTATATCAGATACTATGGTGGCCATAATATTATTGAGTACTTTAAGAATGGAATCATATGTGGAGCTATTTCTTATAATAGTTGGTGCAAAGAAAAACGCCATGGTAAGAGCAATAACATAGCCTACTGTTAACTCATCGAATCTCTCTTTCCATAGTGTGATCCCCATAAGCCCTATAAGAGGTACCGCTATGCTTAAAACCCGCAGCAATATGTATATGAAACCAAACTGAACAAAGTATCCAGAGACATACTCTACCGGTGTAACAGCTAGACTGAGAACGGCTGATAAGGATAACACTACTTTGAAGGTGAGTATCTTCTCTTATATTTATTAATTAAATATTATAATTTTACCTTATATAGATATTAGCTTAGACAGCACTAATATACCTGATAAGCTGTGTGCTTCTATCTATGATAACCATACCCCTTATTCCAGCCGGAATAGGTTTCATGCCCATCAGCTTATCCCCCTGACAATATATCGATTCATCCACATCCTGTTGCTATTAGACCCCTCTATCTTTGTTTTTAAAGAATTCTACGTAAGTTAAATCGCCTCAAACGGATCTGTGCTTATCCAGGCTTACCTAGCTCGGTATCGCGTACTCGCTCTTCACTATGTACTCGCTTGCTCGGCCAGCTATCTCGCCTTTTTTAACTTACTGTTAAGGGTTGTACCTAATTGCCCTGTAGCTCTATGATCTGGCTGGCTATGTCAACTTCTCTGTCTGTTTCACAGTAGCATTTTCCACCTGTTTGCTTATCACGTCATCGCTGTGTTGACATGTGTTAAGCGGTCGAAGTGCGTGATTTCATGAGCTTTAAAGATGTTCGAGTAAAGGCTCTCAAGAGAGCTTAGAAAGGTTTTGAAGAAGGATGGTTTACTCACCTGGGGAAGGTTGTTTTTCTAGAGTCATTGGATCCTAGAATTATCATTTATCTTTGAGTACAGCTGACAGAGATGATGGAACGCCCCTGCCACCCAGGATCACCGTGAGATCTCTGAGTAAAATCATCGCTTATTCCCGTGGAACACTTGTTAGTGCATCTAGTATTGAAATCGAAACTATAAACCATCGTTCGCTTTGTATAACTTTTATACGCATTTCAACCTAGCCTAGTATAAATATATTATATTATAAAAATAATTTGCTCTATTATTTATTAAGCAGCTTATACTTTTCTTCTTACTGTCTCTACTACTCTTGCTATACCTAATATGAATGCCATCATACTAAAAAGTCCAGTTAATGATAGCATATTGATACCGAATCCGACGATAAAGATTGTTGATAGCATAATTAAGACCACGCCACTAGTAATTTTTATTAGAGCTTTGTTTGGCACGTAGAAAGCTAGCGCTAGGATTATCCCAATAAAAGAGGCGTACATGTCATTGATTATCACACCAGTAATACTACCCGCTATCAGAAAAATAAAGAGTACTTTCGAAAGACTTATATCAAATCTATATTTATACCTCAGCACAACCACAAGGATACCTGTGAGGAGACCAATGATCAGCGCAGCAGTTAATGGGGTAAACAGTATAGACATTTCACCTCCCTCTATAATACATCACAACAAGTGGCATAACCAGCGCAGCAGCAACACTGTACACATAAGAATATTACTCCTGTAGCGGTCAGCAAGGCACCTAATACTGCTGATGAAGAGACACCAAATATTGTGGCTAGACATGCTATAAATCCGGCTCCCATAGTTGCAATCGCACATCCAATCACTGCCCCTATAGCTGCTCCACAAGTGATACATGCAATTGCACAGGTTAACCATCCAAAATCCATTACTACTGCCATTCCTTTAGCTGGTTTATCATAGATCTCTAGGTGTTTGTTAACCATTTTTGATAGTTTATCGAGTTCTATTGAAACCTTGTTCCATAGCCATTTAGTCTCGTTATCTCCCAAGTATCTCTTAAGTGATTCCGCGAGTACTTTATAGTGGCTTGATAGTTTGGTGCTATTCACCACCAATATAGCATCCATTATCGGCTCTGCCTTCTCTGGCACAGGCTGTATATTGGCTATTGTTAGGAAGAGGCTATACTCGTTAGTGTTGTTCTCGTTGGTATATATTCTTGTAACAACTGTTAAGTTGTATTCCTCTTCCCGAGCTTTATAGGCTAGGGTGTACATGGTATAAGACCAAGTTCCGTTTGAGGACTTGATCCCAACAAACACCAGGCTTCTATTCTCATCCGTGATGTTAGCTAGAAGATCTATGGAAAGATCTATTGAGGAACCGCCACACTGAGAAGCATTGCAGGAAGTATTACAAGAAATGGTTGTATTATGTTGAGATGTGAGGTTGAACCTCATATAAACATCCGTCAGGTTTAGAAGCACAGGCTCTCCCTTGGTGTCAACATCTACAAAAGCAATCTTTCTAAACACTAAAACATCGGAGCCCTCTGTGGTTGAGAAGGATACTATCGCTATCAACTGAGCACTCAATATCAATAATGTAATGGATAATCCACCTAACACCCGCCTAATCATGGTGACCCCATATATATATATGGGGATATTTTTTAATTTTTCTATATGGCGATAGCTTGTTACAGGCTTGAGGGTGTCAGCCTATGCTCCACTTAAAATCATAAATGCTGTGAAAACCCATAGAGATGTTCCTCTATATTGCTCTGCTATCTGCTCTCTTAGGTTCTAGCGCTGCTATTCTTAATATAAATTTGTTATAACAATAGTTCCATATAATTGTGATAAGCCAATGCTGATCAATTAAGTAAATTAAAAGATTGTTGTTAATAACGAGATTAACATAACATTGCTGGTATTCTTAGCTCTTTGTAGTTATGTTTTCAGCTGTAAAATATATTAGATTAGCTATTATTTATTGAGGGCAAAGCTAAATAGTTCTACTAGCTATAACTTGGAGGAGCGGTATAGGTTGAGACTATGGGTGAGGATCTGATCAAGGAGACTAGGTGGGATCATAGGAGGGAGGTTGAGCTTCTAGAGAGGTGGGAGGCTGAGGGGCTATATAGATCGGAGACCTATGGAGGGGATAAGGGGATCATAGTAATCGATACACCTCCACCATATACATCTGGGAAATGGCATGTTGGTGGTGCTGCACATTATGCCCAGATCGATATGGTGGCTAGGTATCTAAGGATGAAGGGGTATAGGGTTATAGCACCATGGTATGCTGATCGGAATGGGCTTCCAGTAGAGATCCTTGTTGAGAGGCAGACCGGGATCAACCCCCACGAGGTTGCGAAAACACCAGAGGGTAGGGAGAGGTTCCTCTCACTATGTAAGGAGAAGCTGGACGAGGTAGAGAAGGAGCTTGTGAGGATCTGGAAGAGGCTTGGATGCTCTTTCGAGTACTGGGAGAACGGGACCGATAGTCAGGAGTATAGAAGGCTGACACAGGCAACATTTATAGAGATGTGGAGGAGAGGCCTTATCTATGAGGCTGAGAGGCCTGTCTACTGGTGCCCGAGATGTATGACAACCCTGGCAGAGGCTGAGATCGAGTATGCTGAGAAGCCCGCAGAGCTATACTACATAAGGATCGAGCTCAACAGTGGGAGGAGCGTGACTATCGCAACAACAAGACCAGAGCTCCTGGGAGCCATGATGGCTCTAGCCTATAACCCCAACGATCCTAGATACCAGGGTCTCGAAGGGGCTAGGGGGAGGGTTCCTATATATGGATACGAGGTCCCGGTCATTGCCCATCCAGAGGTGGATCCTTCGTTTGGTACTGGGATAGAGATGGTGTGTAGCTATGGCGATACAAGGGATCTCAGGATCTTGAGAGAGCTCGGGCTGATCGATAAGGCGAGGATCGTTATAGATAAGAGTGGAAAGATGAACGAGCTCTCAGGAGAGCTTAAGGGGCTCACCATAGCCGAGGCTAGGAAAAAGATGGCCGAGATCCTGAGATCCATGGGGATCTTGGAGAAGGTTGAGAAGCTAGGGCCTAGAAGAACACCCACGTGCTGGAGGTGCGGCACACCTGTTGAGATAATCCATTCGAAAGAACTCTTTCTAAAACAGCTCGAGTTTGCTGATAAGCTCATAGATATTAGCAGCAAGATGGAGTTCAAGCCAGAGTTCCATAGACAGAAGCTCATAGACTGGATAAAGAGTCTAAGGATAGACTGGCCAGTCTCCAAGACTAGATACTACGCTACAGAGATCCCGCTTTGGAGGTGCACATCATGCGGATCATACCTAGTCCCAGAGCCAGGTAGATACTATAGACCGTGGAGAGACCCACCCCCATTCGAGAAATGCCCGGTATGTGGTGCTGGTAAGGAGAAGCTTGAGGGTGATAAGAGGGTTTTCGACACATGGTTTGATTCAAGCATATCTCCCCTCTATGTCTCAGGATATATGAGGGATGAGAAGCTCTTCTCCCAGGCCGTTGGTAATATCCTGAGACCCCAGGGGTATGAGATTATAAGGACATGGCTCTACTACACAATACTCAGGGTCTATCTACTCCTAAACATCCCTGCCTTTAGATGGGTTAGGATAAGCGGTATGGGGCTCGATGAGAAGGGCGAAGCTATGCATAAGAGCAAGGGCAACGTTATAGATCCAGAGCCCCTGCTAGAGAAATACGGAGCCGATGCCTTCAGATACTGGGCTGCAGGGGCCGCGAAGCTCGGCTATGACTATAGATTTAGTGAGAACATGATTAGAACGGGATCTCTTTTCGTAACAAAGCTAATCAATATCTCTAGATTCATCTCAAGATTCCCCGACCCCTCCGAGGGCTATGTGTTGAGAGCCATAGATAAGGCTCTCCTAGCAAAGCTCTCGGAAACCATAGAGAGGGTTGATAAAGCCTACTCAGAATTCGATGTCTACGAGCCTATACACGCTATATATGACTTCACATGGAACATCTTCGCAGACCACTACATAGAGGCTGTGAAGGCAAGAGCCTATAATAATGAGAAAACATATAGCGAAGAAGAGCAGAGAGGAGCCTGGTACACTCTACACAGAGCCTTAGAAGCGATCCTAAGGATCCTAGCCCCAATAATGCCCTTCTCAACAGACTATATATGGAGAACACTTAAAGGAAGATCAATTCACCTAGAGAGATTCCCAGAAGAGCATAGAGAGTGGAGAAACTGGTCCCAAGAACCCCTCAACCTCATGATAAAGATCAACTCAGCCGTGTGGAAGTATAAGAAAGAGAGGAACATGAGACTCTCAGAAAAACTCAACGCAACACTATATATAGATAACCAGAATGCTAGAGATATAGAGAGGGAGATAAGAGATCTACACAGAATCCCAGAGATAGTCATAGGAAAACCAGGAGAGAACGCTGAAGAGATAGCAGAAGGCATATGGATCCTGTGGAAATCTACAGAGATATAAAAACAATTTGCTATATTACAGAAAACGCCACATGCAGCGAAACAGTTGCTGAAGAGGTACATGATATTCAGGGTTATTTGTTATTCTCTTTTCCTTACTTCAATTGCTCCCAGTTTCTTCTAGACTGCCGCTTGTTTTGTTTTAAAGAGTATCAAGGGTGTTTTTCATATTACAGTCTTGGCTGTATCTTAATTCCTCCCAGTTCAGAAATGTTATAGCATCTTCTCATTAAGTTTTGATAAAGGTGTTCTCAGACCTCACCTAAGCATTGTGATAACAGCATTGACGATCTTGTCGGGGTTAACCATGTAGGCTTTTTCGAGCGGGGCTGGGGTTGGTACTGGCATATCTGGGCTGGACACTATCTTTGGGGCTGTTTCTAGGCTATAGAGGGTATCGGGATCCTCTGCAACTCTAGAGAGGATCTCTGCGGCAACGCTACCGCTTCTAATCTCGTCTGTTGCGATTACAAGCCTCCCGGTTTTTCTCACTGATGAGAATATTGTTTTCAGATCTAGTGGGTAGAGTGTTCTTGGATCTATTACTTCAGCCTCGATCCCGTGTTTCTCTGAGAGGATCTCAGCGGCTTTGAGGGCATCAAGCACCGTTCTAGAGATCGCAACGATGGTTACATCAGATCCCTTTCTCTTTATATCGGCAAGCCCTATTGGTATGATATAATC
>DATMAU010000002.1:0-5085 GCA_035559775.1 Sulfolobales archaeon | reverse complement strand
GTCAGCCAGGGTCTGTGCATCAGCAACAAGCCCCGAGATCGTCAGAGCAGATCTCTCATCTATGGGCTCTATCTTCCTAACATTCTTGTGAGCTATATACATGCCAGCAGTAGCCCTCTTATCAGCCGCCATGATCACTGCATCTTTGGTCACAAGCCCAACGGTTGTGGTTCCCTTCAAAGCCTTCTCAAGCATAGCGATATCATAGTCCATGAATCGCTGGTAACCCCTACCCACCTCTCTGAACATAGACAAAACGCTTTCCCCAAACTAAAATATGGTTAAAGGCAATAATAATCCCACACCATACTAAACAACCTGGGATGCTCATAAAAAGGCTTAATAGTTTTAACACGGTATTGACTTTTAACACTAGCTCCCTTTCCGTAGAGAGCCCTTGCGCTAAATAGTCATAAATATTATTCTCATGTGTATATTAATCAGACTTAATGCCCTGTTTCTCCCTTTTCAATTCTATAGTAGAGTGACCCTGTGGATTCACGGTTTGCTCTTAGCCCAATGGCACTGGGCTCTCCATCTAGTTTCGAGAGATCATCCCCTGGATGGCTTGGAGCTTTGCCCCACCACCCAGAGTCAATATTGAGATCGAATCATAGCCAAAACCATATTAATCAAAGCTTATAAATACTCCTACGAATATCAAAAAGAAAACAACCCATTTCACCAGTATTCGGGGTTATATGAGTTTCTAACAATATCTGGAGGATCATCTATAAACCTCCACAGCCCTCTCCTAGGGCTCAATAGCACTAAGCCCAGGGCTTCTATAAGGGCATCGCTCATGACAACCTCCCTCTCTATAGGAGAGATCACTAGATCGCTTACAACATCTTGAGAGACCCTATCATCCTCGATCACCTTTACCTTGCATGCGTACGGGTATACATGCATAACAACAGATCCTCCAGCTGTGTCATGTTCAACCTCGTTGTGCCTCCCAAGAGTTTTTGGATCCGTGTTGCTCGCTATAAGGAGTCTCCTAGGCACTAGAAGTTGTGGAGAGTCTGTCTCAAAACCGCTGTTGGCTAGGGCTACCGTGTTGATCGTTTTACCTCTGAGCTCTATCCGGATCCTGACCCTTATTCCCAGAGGGATCACCTACCTATGCATGGCTATGCGCCCAACTCTGTATCTCCTCTTAGGCTTTAGCACACCTATTCTGGGTTTTACTTCTTTTGGCAAGGCATCACTCCGAGATCTGTGTTGCTCAAGCAAATATATTCATAATCCATAGTATTTCTCGCGATCTGTTTCACACATATAGCTGGTCTTCGGCGGGATTAAGAGTATATTACTTGGTTTGTATAACTATACTGGATGGTGTGTTTGCCTAGGAGGGAGGATCTTATCAGGATTATTGTTGAGAATATTGAGGAGAATAGGAATAGCTGGGTTAAGGCTCTCTTCTACTCTGATAAGGATGTTGAGAGGATCATGGATAGGCTTGTAAATGAGTGGAGTAAGAGTGGTATGAGGGGCGAGCCCCTAGACTATGCTACCCTCGAGGAGCTCGAGATCCTTGCGGAGAAGGCTGAGCATTATAGAGATGCTCCTCAAGATGTTTTTCTGAGGGGCATGCTTAGAAGATCTACCGGTGTTGAGGAGAGACCCTAGTGCTATAAGATCTAGATCATTTATAGTTAAATAATATAAGCAGCCATGCTACTTATAATTCTAGGTTGAGGCCCGGATGTCGTTTAGATTAAAGGGTTTCGAGAGAAAACCCCTCGAAGATAGATACGACGTGATCGTTGTTGGTGCAGGGCCTGCAGGGCTATCTGCCGCTCTCTACGCAGCTAGATATAGACTGAAAACCCTCCTTATAGGCGAAACAATAGGGGGTCAGCTGGCAAACGCGGGTCTTGTAGATGATTATCCAGGCTTTATAGAGGTTGAGGCCCCACAGCTGATCCAGAGCTTTGTTAAACATGTTGAGAAACACGGTGTACCGATAGAGAGGGATAGGGTTGAGGATGTGAAAAAGGATGGTGATTTCTTCTCGGTATATACAAGGAGTGGTAGGGTCTACAGGGCTAGGGCTGTGATAATAGCTATAGGGCTTGAGAGGAAAAAACTAGGTGTCCCGGGAGAGGCTGAGTTTGTTGGGAGGGGTGTTAGCTATTGTACTGTATGCGATGTACCTTTCTTCAAGGGTAAGAGGATAGTGATCGTTGGTGGAGGCAACTCCGGCGTTACAGGAGCTATACATGCTGTTGGCTATGCATCGAAGATCTATCTTGTTACAAGGGGTGAGAAGCTCAGAGCATTCCCAATATATGTCGAAGCCCTCAACAAGCATATGGACAAGATCGAGGTTATATTCAACAGCACAGTATCGGAGATAGGAGGGGATAAGGAGGTTAGATACGCTGTTATAAAGAACCTAAAGACGGGTGAGACGAGAAAAGTAGATGTAGAAGGCGTGTTCATAGAGATCGGTAACCAGCCACCTACAGACTTCTTTAAAAAGATCGGCTTGGAGGTAGATGAGCACGGGTTAATAGATGTTAAGCCAGGAGGATATACCAATATAGAAGGGATCTTCGCAGCAGGGGACTGTGCAGGTGGGAAGAACAAGTACTACTTCCAACAAGTAGTGGTATCAGCAGCAGAGGGGGCTTCTGCAGCTGATGCAGCGTTTAAATGGATAATACAGAAAAAATACCCAGTAATGGGGCTATCCTAGACAAAAACCAGTTTTGCTAGGACCACGGGGGTTTAGGATATATAATATCAACAAGGGCTGTTATCTGCACCGGCTTTGTATCGGGATACCTTCCTGAGGCTATGAAGACTGGCTGGGCTAGGCCGTCTTGATACTGTATAAAGAGGATCAGCGGGGGGTCTATTACCTGGTTTCTAAACCTCACTTTTCCAAATGGTGTGTCGAAGCTCTCGCTATTAAGAACCTCTCTGATCTTGTTGGGGTCGAGAGATCCTGCTTTCTCAATAGCTTCCTTAAATATGAAGCAGCTCATAAAGACCACTCCGAGCTGGCCGTTGGAGGGTGTGTAGCCGTATTTCTTACTATATGTCTCGAAGAACTCCTTTAACACTGGGTGAAGGCTTGGGTGCCAGGTTGTCCATGCTATTGTACCCTCTTTGGTCTTGTTATCAAACCTGGTGTAGAAGGCTGAGGTTGTAGCCGCTGTACCCATTATGAGGACCTTTGGGTTTATATTGAGCTCCCTTAGCTGTGCAAACACTATAAATGTGTCTCCAGCAAATGTGTGGGCTATAAGTATATCTGGATTGGCTTCCTTAACCTTTAGGAGGAGGCCTCTTACATCTGTTGCTGTGACTGGATAGCTTCCATAGAATACCAGCTCCCCGATCCCCTGATCCTCAAGAACCTTTTTTGTCCATCTGAAGTGACCCACGCTCATATCGGTTTCAGCATATATTATAGCGATCCTCCTGAGATCCGGGTGATCCGTTAGCAGTTTCTTAATAAAGAGGGCGAATGCCATGCCAACGCTCTCGTGATCGCTGAATGTCACATAAATATTCTTAGATCCCAGTTGTTTTATGGTGCTCTCACTAACCGTGTGGGTGTTAAGAATAACCGGTATGTTGTATTTATCAAGCACGGGGACTACTGCTAGTCCTATGGATGTTCCCCACGGGGCCCATAGGAGATCTACCTTATCCTCTGTGATCAGTTTCTCGTAAAGGGATCTCGCTTTAGCGGGATCGGAGCTGTCATCATAATATATAAGCTGGATCGGTATCCTCTTCCCATACTCCCTTATATATAGCCCTCCTTGGCTATTGATCCAGTCCCTACAGATCTCATAACCCCTGAGCTGCTCTATCCCCGAAGCAGCCCCGCTTCCTGAGAGGGCTACTGTGAATCCTATTTTTATAACATCCTTAGCATGCTGTGTTCCCGCTCTACCTATCTGGGTTGTTTGGGCAACATAGTATATGGTGAGGGCCACTGCTATGATGATTATTATTGCTATGGCTATTAACGTTCTTCTCGGCATTATAGCCATGGGTTTTCCCATAGACTGTGGTGTTGTTAGCTTATAATAGCTGTCTTCATGTAACATATTTCTAAAGCATTTTAGGACTATGGATCCCTAATAATGTGGTGTTGGTGTTGAAAGCATATGTGATGAGATCTTTTGGGGGGCCGGAGGTTCTCAGGATAGAGGAGATAGGCGATCCGAAGCCCGGTGGGGGCGAGGTTCTAGTCAAGATCTTGTCGACATCTATTAATAGGATGGATCTTCTGGTTAGGAGTGGGCATCCAGAGTATAGGGTGAGGCTCCCCCACATCCTCGGGGGAGATGTTTTCGGCTATATAGAGGCTCTCGGAGAGGGTGTTGAGGGCTTCGAGATCGGGGATCCTGTTATAGCTAACTTCATCTACGGCTGTGGTAGGTGTTATTACTGCAGCATTGGGCTTGAGAATCTCTGTAGGGAGAGGCGTATCCTTGGTCTCAATAGATGGGGATCCTATGCTGAGTATATAGCACTCCCAGCAAGATCCCTTGTAAAGGTTCGTGGTTTTTCAAAGCCTGAAGAGCTTGGAGCTGTTCCACAATCCCTTGTAACGGCCTGGAGGTCTCTCACCACTCTCCTCAAGGTGAGGGCTGGTCAGAGGGTCTTTATATGGGGTGCGAGCGGCGGTGTGGGGACATATGCTATCCAGATAGCAAGGCTCTTCGGAGCCAGGGTCATAGCTGCTGTGGGGAGTGAGGAGAAGGGTAAGGTTGTGAGATCTATTGGGGCTGATCATGTTGTTAACTATAGAGAAGAGAATGTGGTCTCAAGAGTCATGGAGATCACAGAGGGCGAGGGAGTAGATGCCGTGCTAAACAGCATTGGGGGAGACTCTGTGATAGCCTCGATAGATATGTTGAAACCAGGAGGAGCTGTGGTTCTCATAGGAGTGATGGCTGGGAGCGAGGTCAGGCTAGCTATTAGGAAAGCCTATCTCAAGGGAATCATAATAACAGGAACCCCTGGGGGTAATAAGTGGGAGCTCATAGAAGCCCTAGAGATGGTTAAGAAAGGATATATAAGACCTATTATAAGCAAGGTATACTCATTCGA
>DATMAU010000001.1:0-5748 GCA_035559775.1 Sulfolobales archaeon | reverse complement strand
CTCACCGACATCATATAATCCCCTGTGATACTTTGTTATCATGCTTATAAATAATAACCATATGTCGCTTATGGGTCGCTCTATCCCTGAAAAAGATATGCGTACTTATATCATCATTCTACGTAATATTATTAATATGTTTCTGATTAACTGGTTATTCTCAGATCTCGCAGTCCTATGGAGGCTTGGCTTTTAATGATGAACAGAGGCTCTTTATGATTGGGGCTGTGCTTGTTTTACAGTTCTAGTTACTGATACTTATCCTTGATATTGTGTTAAGCAGTTCCTCATTATCGCTTCTTCTCCTGATCGAGACTCTTATATAGCCTTTGCCAAGGCCTTCAAAGGATCTGCAATCTCTAACCGCTATACCGTGTGTGAGTAGGGTTTTGAGCAGCATATCTATATCTATTCCTGTTTTTGCCAATACGTAGTTTGCATAGCTTCTATATACCATGAACCCCAGTTTCTTCATGCCTTCTGAGAGGTATTTCCTCTCTATCGATATATATTCTCTTGTGTTCTTGATGAACCTCTTCATAGCCTCTCCATGGTTGTATAATAGACGGGTTACTATACACTCTGCGACTGAGTTGATATTCCACGGCTGTCTCACGGAATCAATGATCTTTGCGATCCTTTTGCTCGATACCATGAAGCCCATTCTTAAGCCTGGTATTGAGAGCCATTTGGTCAAGGATCTCAGGATCGCTGTATTGTCAGGCATATCGATAGGCTCTATGGGGCATTCTTCACATAGCTCTGCATAGGCTTCATCAATAACTATGAAAGCCTCGCACCTTGACGCTATATTGGCTATTTTCTTTACATCTATATAGGCTCCGGTTGGGTTGTTCGGGTTACTCATAATTATCAATGAGGATCTGTCTCTACACGCTATGTCCAAGAGATCCTCGTCGAATTTGAACCCATCGTCGCCCTCCATGTATCTTATCGCTATACAGTCTATCCCGAGTGCTCTGCACATGACCCTATGGTCTCCGAATGTAGGTTCGAGGGAATAGATCCTGGCTGGTCTGAGTGCTAGCACTAGTAGTGGGAGGCCTTCTGAGGATCCGTTGAGCATTACTATCTTCTCACGATCCACGTTATAGAAGCTCGATATAGAGTCCCTAAGATCTGTGTACTCGTAGTCAGGATACCTAGTAATAATAGCCTCTGGGGAGCACCTAGTCCTCAGGATCTCTAGAAGCTCCCTTGGAGGGCCAAGGGGGTTTGTGTTCACGCTAAAGTCCTTCTCAACATTATATCTCCCGCCATGGATCCGCATATCTCCTCAGCCCTCAATAGATCCTCAAGAGTATCTATATCCATAAGCTCGGGGGAATAGCTATAATCGATATTAACCCACCCCCACCCAGTAGCCTTAGCAAAGGATACGCCTATAGCCTCGCACGAACCATCTCTACAGACCCTCAGAGTAGCTATAGGCTCCGGAGCTTTGAGAGCCTTTCTAACAAAATCTATAAGAATATCTACAGATATGAAGGGCAGGTCTCCCGGCAATACGAGAACAGGTCTCCCCAGGGTGGAGAGAGCCTCCGAGAGATCCTCAGAATATCCAGCACCCTTTGTCTCTATACATCTATGCTTCGCACAGATTCCTTCTAGATATCCCTTCGTATGGGGGCTCACAACTACTATGGGTTCTCCTATGATTGTGGCTATCCTAACCACCCTCTCGATAAGTCTCTCACCACACACCTCGGCTACAAGCTTGTGAGGCCCGCCAAACCTCCTTCCCATACCGCCAGCCATTATTATGATCCTAAACCTCTTTACCATAATCATCCCCTAACGATTTTAAGGCCTCCTCGATCCTCGCGTATATCTTCCTAAAATGATCCCCACTGATCCATGGTATCAGTCTCACACCAGAGATCTGGTTTAGTAAAAGCAACACTCTCTTCCCAATAACGTCTAGCACCTGATCACGGCCTCTTTGGTCTTCGCGGTAACCCATATACCTTATATAATCACGCGGGCCCCTCCTCCCCATATGGCTCCTCAGGATCTCTAGAATAGCCATTGCTGCTAGATGGCCCACCTCTGTCCCGAGCCCTGCGTATCTCTCCAACCCCTCTCTAGATGCAACCACAGTTGCGTCTGACACTGTGCCAACAGCTACGGATCCTCCGCATGATAGTCCTAGGAGCGCTATCAAGCCTGCCTTAGCCTCTGAAACAGATCTAAATAGATCTATAAGCCCTATATCGCTAAGCCCAGCGTTTATGGCTAGAAATATATTTATTGTTCCAACACCCCCTAGCTCTCTTTCTTCTCTCTCGCTGCCTATACATGCAGGGTGGGTCAGACCTATAGTGGCTATCGCCTCGACAACTAGGTTTTTATTCGACCTAGTAGCATAGATATACTCGCCAACATTGGCTGCTGTTAGAAAGACAGCCGATGCAGGTCTCCCGAGACGCTCTGCAACGCCCTGGGCATAGCTGATAGGGTCTCCCATGCATTCGTCAACATGTTTGAATATAACGGACTCTATAGATCTAAACCCCCCTCCATAGACAGTCGTCCCTAGGGATCTCAGAGGCTCTGCGAGATCCACTACAAGGGTATCTCTATCAACCATTCTTGGCCTTAAGAGCATGGATCACAGCCCCATACTCCTTATATATAGATGACACAACACTATCCATACTAGCACCTCTTAGCATGGCTAGGAGGCAAGTGCCCCCAGCCCCGACGCCCTCCTTAACATACCCCTCCTCGTATTTCCTCAACCCCTCATACATAGATCCTGAGAAATCGAGCTCTACATACGCTAACCCAACCTCAGGCGCTATCTCTCTAACCATTCCAGGAAGATCTGCTGTCCTATCCTCTATAACCCACCTAGTGGTCGCGATAAACACCCCATCAAGATCTTCTGCGACCTCCTTAGCAAGCGATATGACCGCTGCCATCTGTGTCCCTCCAGCAAGGATGACCTTCGAGCCCTTCTCAAGCGCTCCCAAGGCTATTCCTGCTATCGATATGTGCAGAGGATCGCCAACCATATCGTTGATCTCAAATACTCCTGAGGCTCTAGAGAGCCTTTCCATAGCCTTTGATACAACCCTTCTCTTAAGATCCAGCGGGTTCTCTTTAGAGGCGCTGCTGACCATTGCTTTATATCCGAGAGCGGTTAGGATCGACATGGCCGTTGTCGTCCCTCCAGGCATGCTCTCACCGATCAGGATGCATCTAAAAGATCTACCAAGGTTTCTTCCAAAAACCATCCCCTCGTTGAAAAGCCTTATCGAAGTGCCTAAGGGGAGTGCTTGTTCAGAGTCTATTGCTCCTCCAACACACCTGCTTGATAGATCCACATGGGATATCTGGGGATCTATATATGAGCCAGCATCAACGATCAACGGTTTAGAGTCCATAAGGCTAAGACATGCCCTAGAAAGAAGCGCTGGTGTCGGTATCCCGTCAGGGGTTACCGGGATCACATCTAATGAGACTGGCTTGCCCCTCACCAGATATTCGACGTCTAGCGCAGGTGTATACAGAGTTAGCTCAGGGCTTGCCCCAGCAATAGAGATCCCAGGTATTGTTGAGGTTCTTGTCGATGCTATAACATATGTTAGGACACAGTCTAAGGGATCTATCCCCTCTAGATCGCCGCTAACAATCCTAAACCCCTTCATATGGATACGCCATCCATATATGGCTATCAAGGAATAAAGGCTCCGTAGCTCTCCCAGCCTGATCTAAACACACGATCCTCTAATGCGTCTGGATCCCGATAAAAGTATAGATATAGAGCACACCTGTTACCAATTAACAGTGATCCACATGATCGTTAAAAAGCGCTATATAAATAGCTATATTTGCAAGAGGCTGTTATCTCTTTGTCATTCAGAGAGATCTATAAGTATTGATCTGTATGGCTTTTCACGATAAGCAGCCTCGGCATTGATTCTGGGTGGCTATGGATCCGTGTTCCAAGCCGTCTGGCGTTTATCTAGAGCGAGCCCTCTGTGTTAGGTTACGGCAAATCGCAACCCATATGGACAGAGATCCCTAGGGGGTGAGATTGAAACAATAGATATCTGGGGGCTAAATATTTTGGTGTCAGCTCCTATTCTGGTATCCTCACTGTTCGGATCATAACCCCCTCATCATCCCACTACCGTGATCTTACTACGCCAGTATATCTTTATTATCATCATTATCTATGATACCTCTATACGATCCGGTTCATTCTATGTGGAAGCCTTGATATACTTCTCGCCCCCACATAGGGGTTTCTCTGGATCCTCTACTTTCCTCATAAGATATATGCACATATTCACATTGGCTTCGTATAAGAGGCACGTCTTACAGCTTATATAGCTAGTGGTAGTTACTGGTTGCGATGCCATAGGGATCTTTTCTTGAGGTGTTAATGGTTTAGGCTCTTCCTCTCCCTTTTTAACAGTGATCTTCTTTACTATAAGCTCCCCCTCGATTCTCCCAGGCGGCTCTCTAGCCTTTTTGAAGGCTTTCTCTTGAGCTATGATTGGTGCCATTTGGTCGAGGTTCCAGATGAACTTTCTAAACGTGATAGCGACAGCTGTGTCAACCGCTGATCCTTTGAGCGGTGTGTCGTAAGAGATCTCTGCATCGATCTTTGTTATCCCAACCTCCTCCGAAACCGAGAAAACAGCCCTAAACTTGCCAGGTTCTAGTGACTCGTATATAACTCTACCCCCTTCCTCCTTAATTACAAAGCTAATGGTATCTATAACAGTTGCTAGAAACCTCCTAAGCCTAATCTTTATCTCATAGATACCTAGCTCGCGATAAGCCTTAAAGGAAACAATGTCGGGGATGTCTTTAAAGAGGTCTTGAGAGGGGTCTTTCAGAGCTTCCAGAATAGTAGCGGGGCTATTGCTCGTTGTTATTGTTATCTTGGCGGTGGTCATGGATCAACACCTAAGCATGGGTAGATTTGCATAACCACTAGAGAGCGAGGAAAATATACACATGTCAGAAGCCGTATTTTTACCCCGATAAGACTTATTCTAGAATAAATATAAATATGAGCTAAATATAGGTAACAGCTAAAACTAATACCAAAACTCTATAATATTTCTTTATTAGAATAACTGTTTCGTAACCTTCTCGAAGCAGCCTAACATATATCCTAGGCAATAGGTTCCAGACAACTACTCTCAGCGGTAAACAATAATGATAATATGGTAAAAATAGAGATCCGCAGTAAAGGCCGTTCAACCATTATATAGCTATCAAGACAGACTATAGAGTAATTAGAAACAGATCCTCCATGGTGATTGTAGCGTCCTATCCTTTGGTATCTATTATTTTCAAACGTTCCCCATATCCAAAAACCCGCCAGAGATCTATTGACTAAACTCACACACAATGCTAACTCGATGGTAAGGATTATATGTGATATTAAAAAGAGCATTTTCCAGAAGATTTGAAGCAGTACTGCAAGCGAGCAAGGGTTATTATTAAGTCAGACCCATATTATTTAAATCTCTCTAAAATGCTAGCAAGGAAGCAGCATCGCCGCACATTCCCGCTGTTGTGAAAAAAATCTCCACAGAGCTGATAGTGAGCTAGTTAACAATCAACATATTAATAATATTACGTAGAATGATGATATAAGTACGCATATCTTTTTCAGGGATAGAGCGACCCATAAGCGACATATGGTTATTATTTATAAGCATGATAACAAAGTATCACAGGGGATTATATGATGTCGGTGAG